>NZ_CBFHHW010000025.1:39431-40766 GCF_965655755.1 Methylophaga sp.
TGGTTTGGTTCATGCTCAAGAACTGGGTGTTCAGATCGCTGAATAATGCGGTGAGCAAATCAAAAGAAAGAGTGAATAATCCGCTAATGGCACTTATCTATGAAGGCAGCAATGATGAAGTTGCTCAAATCACGCTGTCTAATGAAATATTGAATGCCAAACTGAGAACAATCTTAGTGCGCCTTGCCGACACCTCAGAGAAGATTCACGAAGAGGCTCAAAAAACATTTACATCTCAGAAAAATATTGAAACATCGGTAAATTCACAAGCCAGTCAGACCGATCAGGTTGCCACAGCGATGACGGAGATGTCAGCGTCTATTCAGGAGGTTGCTCGGAACGCAAGTGAAGCGGCTAATAATTCCACAGACTTAGATGCCCTGACAAAAGTCAGTGCCAATATGGCGAGCAATGCGATTGCCTCATTATCGAGCCTGGAAGACTCATTTGAGAATATCGTAGGCGTTGTCAGTGAGCTTGAAAAAGATGCCAATGAAATTAACCCTATCATTGATGTCATCAGTGAAATCGCTGAGCAAACCAATCTACTGGCACTTAATGCCGCAATAGAAGCTGCCAGGGCTGGCGATGTAGGTCGTGGCTTTGCCGTAGTTGCAGATGAGGTGAGATTACTTGCCAGTAGAACGCAGCAGTCAACGCAGGAGATTTCAAATCTCATCAAAAAATTGAATCAGGCCGTTTCCAATGCAGTGAGTGAAGTGAAAGTGAGCCAACAAAATGCCTCTTCCAGCAAAGTCGAGGTGGAGAAATCGATTAACTCGGTAGGCGACATTGCAGACAAGATTGATAAGTTGAGTGAGCTGAGCACGATGATTGCGACGGCCGTTGAAGAGCAGAGCGCCGTCAGCGAAGACATTAACAGAAATGTGGTCAAAATCAGTACTGATGCTGAAAATGTTGTCACAAATACGCAACAGGTCAATTCAAATACGCAGGCCTTAGCCGATGAATCTGAAGAGTTAAGCAATATGATAAGTCGATTTTCTGTTTCGTAAGCTTTATGACGTCAGCAAAGAAGCATCAGGCTTGCTGATACGGAAAAGAGGTTTTCTATGGATGATTGGCGCTCAGGATAATGACGAATAAAAAAGACTGTTTTCTGTTTTAATATGCTTCACCTTTATGCTCTGACTCCAGCGCTTTTTTGCAGTATTCTGCTGGCATAGGTTTAAAGAAGAAAAAGCCCTGAATTTCCTCAACGCCGAGGTTACGCACGTACTTCACTTGTTCTTCGGTCTCGACTCCTTCGGCCACCACTGTTAGATTCATTGACTTTGCAATCGCATAAACCGAATCCACAATAGGCACTTTAGA
>NZ_CBFHHW010000026.1:0-26917 GCF_965655755.1 Methylophaga sp.
CTTGTTACGATTTTCCGAATTAGCTAGTTTAACTAGCAACCAGTTATGCCTGGCGGCCATAGCGAGTTGGTCCCACCTGATCCCATCCCGAACTCAGAAGTGAAACAGCTTAGCGCCGATGATAGTGTGGGAGTTCCCATGTGAAAGTAGGTCACTGCCAGGCTTTATATATAAAAGAAGCCCATCCAATCGGATGGGCTTTTTTTATATCTGATAGTTTTGCGGTGACATTACCTGAGCATGGCAACAACCCATGTGACATTATCGTCTGGACAGGCAATGCTCCCAGCATTGCTTCTGCATACACTCCATCCATGGAGATAAACGATATTGCACGACCGCAGGGAGCCCGCAGGGTCAGCCACAGGGATGTGGCTGATAAAGTAGGTCACCGATAACTGCTGCTGCGTTATCGGTATAGGATGGACAGGATGACCAAATGCCGCGATAGCAGGGTAAGCGATAGCGATCATGACATCCTTGTATATAACTGCCAGGCTTTCTTGTTTCTGTATGGTGGTTTGCATAGGACTTGCCTCAAAAGACATAGCGCTTTTAACTGTTTTTTTAAGGCACTTGGTAGCTTTAATATAGGAAAATAACAGATCGTAAAATCTTTTTACGTAAAACACTAGACGCTCTCATTCCGACCTGATATGCTTACTGACAGCTTTTTTCAAAACCCCTCCCTGACATACAAACTGATACCCATACTGGCGTGTCTTCAAGGTAGTTCTATATAAAAAATCCCATCCTAGGTACAACATGAATCTGACAGAATTAAAAAAGCAGTCTGCTGCTGAATTAATGGATCTAGCCCTCTCCATGAAACTTGAGGGTCTCGCAAGAAATCGAAAACAAGAATTAATCTTTGCTATTGTAAAAGCCCACTCTAAACAGGGTGAGGATGTGGTAACAACGGGGGTACTGGAGTTACTACCGGACGGATTTGGTTTCCTTCGTTCACCAGAAGATTCATATGTAGCCGGTCCTGATGATGTTTATGTCTCACCCAGTCAAATTAGACGCTTCCATCTTCGCACCGGCGACACTATCAAAGGTAAGATTCGCCCCCCTAAAGATAGCGAACGTTATTTTGCTTTGGTGAAAGTTGAAGAAATTAACTACGAAAAACCCGATAAATCTCGTAACAAAGTCCCTTTTGAGAACCTTACACCGTTATTTCCGAACGAACGTTTTGATCTTGAGCGCGGCAACGGTAGTACAGAGGATTTAACGGCTCGTGTTATTGATTTGGCTGCACCCATCGGTAAGGGCCAACGTGGTCTGATTGTAGCGCCACCTAAATCGGGTAAGACCATGATTCTGCAATCGGTTGCACAATCTATTGCATCGAACTATCCAGATAGTGATTTGATAGTGTTATTGATTGATGAACGTCCGGAAGAAGTGACTGAGATGCAACGTTCAGTTATTGGCGAAGTTGTTTCGAGTACCTTCGACGAGCCGGCATCACGTCACGTTCAAGTTGCTGAAATGGTTATTGAAAAAGCCAAACGTTTGGTTGAGCATAAACACGATGTGGTTATCTTGCTTGACTCTATTACCCGACTGGCTCGTGCTTACAATACCGTCTCTCCATCATCAGGTAAGGTATTGACTGGTGGTGTTGATGCCAATGCACTACAACGACCAAAGCGTTTCTTTGGTGCGGCACGTAATATTGAAGAAGGTGGCAGCCTGACAATTATTGCTACAGCACTGATTGAAACCGGTTCACGCATGGATGAAGTTATCTTTGAAGAGTTCAAAGGTACCGGTAACATGGAAGTATTATTGGAACGTAAACTGGCTGATCGTCGTATGTATCCTGCGATTAATGTCACACGTTCGGGAACTCGTCGTGAAGAATTACTCACCAATGAAGATGATCTTCAGAAATTGTGGATCCTGCGTAAGATCTTGGGACCAATGGAACCCGTTGAATCAATGGAATTCCTGATGGACCGATTGAAGTCAACTAAAACGAATCTTGAATTCTTTGACTCAATGAAACAAAGTTAATTATTGCAATAAGCAGTGACAAAGCCCCCAGCTATTTTTTTAATGGGGCCAACGGCAGCAGGAAAAACCGATCTGGCGTTGGCTCTGGCTGAAAAATATCCTCTTGAAATTATTAGCGTTGATTCGGCACTGGTATATAAAGGTATGGATATCGGCACAGCCAAGCCTGCTCTGGATGTGCTCGCAAAATACCCTCACCATCTGGTTGATATCCTAGAACCGTCAGAGGCTTATTCAGCCGGCCGGTTTCGTGATGACGCGCTAGCATTGATGGCTGACATTACGGCCAGAGGCAAAGTCCCTTTGTTAGTGGGGGGCACAATGCTTTATTTCAAAGCCTTACAACAAGGAATGTCCGATCTTCCATCGGCCGATCCTGCTGTGAGAAAAAAACTTGATCAGGAAGCAAGAGAATTCGGTCTGAGTTATTTGCATGCAAGACTAGAAAGAATTGATCCGGATTCAGCAGAACGCATACATATAAACGATCCTCAACGTTTGCAACGGGCATTGGAAGTCTTTGAGATTACAGGCAAAAGTTTAACAGAACTGACTGTTGAATCTGGTGAGTCGTTACCTTACTCGGTTACTAAGATCATTGTGGCGCCGTTTGAGCGCAAAGTACTGCATCAACGAATTGCTGACCGCTATAAGAAGATGATTGAGGATGGTTTTGTTGATGAGGTTAAGAAACTTCACCAGCGAGACGAGTGCCACCCAGATTTACCTGCCATTCGTGCTGTAGGCTATCGGCAAGCCTGGTCTTATTTGGATGGAGACTATGATGAAGAAACGTTTATATATAAAGCGATCGTGGCGACACGACAGATGGCAAAACGACAACTGACTTGGTTACGTGCACAGCAAGATGGTGTTTGGTTTGATAGCTCACTTGGATTACCTGTTGAAGCAGTGAACCAATTTGTTGTCGAGCAAGTCCCACAATTAAAGAATAATGCTTGACGATTCTCGCTGGGATCTTAGAATGCATTCGAGTAGGCTTTTTTTCAAAAATAATAACAATATTGGAGTGAGTAATGGCCAAAGCGCAGACTCTTCAAGACCCATTTTTAAATGCATTAAGACGTGAAAATATTCCGGTTGCTATTTACCTGGTGAACGGCATTAAATTACAAGGACAGATCGACTCATTCGATCAGTTTGTGATCCTGTTGAAAAACTCTGTTAATCAAATGGTTTATAAACATGCTATTTCCACTATCGTTCCTTCACGTAATGTTAATATCTCGCAAGAAGAATAGGAGCGTATTGATTGTTTGATCGTCCTGATAGTAACGCCGCTTTTGACGATTTATCGAACAAAGAAGCAGTTGTACTTGTTCACCTTAATTTTAATGATCCAGACTACGATGAATCTCAGATGGAGTTCAAAGAGCTTGTTGGTTCTACCGGTGCCAATATTGCTGCAATAATTGAAGGGAAACGCCATCGGCCTGATCCAAAGTTTTTTGCCGGCAGCGGTAAAGTGGATGAAGTGGCCGAATATGTTCATGCCTCGCATGCTGCATTAGTTATCTTCAATCATGAACTATCCCCTAGTCAGGAGCGTAATCTCGAGCAAAAACTCAAGTGTCGTGTTCTGGGAAGAACTGGTCTTATCCTCGATATCTTTGCCCGTCGTGCTCGCTCACATGAGGGTAAGCTTCAGGTTGAGTTGGCTCAATTACAGCATTTATCCACCCGTCTTATTCGTGGCTGGACTCACCTTGAACGCCAAAAGGGCGGTATAGGTCTTCGTGGACCAGGTGAGACACAGTTGGAAACAGACCGACGCTTACTTAACCAACGTATTAAAACGTTGAAAAAGAAACTCGGCAAAGTCCGTTCTCAACGCGAGCAGGGTAGACGTTCAAGACAACGTGGTGGTGTTCCTGTGGTTTCACTGGTCGGTTATACCAATATGGGTAAATCGACTTTGTTCAACAAAGTCACCTCGGCAGAGGTCTATGCCGATGATCGTTTGTTTGCAACGTTGGATCCGACACTGCGTCGTGTCAAACTACATGATACTGAAATGGTCATCATGGCTGACACGGTCGGTTTTATTCGTGATCTGCCCCATGACTTGGTTGAATCATTCAGTTCTACGCTGGAAGAAACGCGGGATGCTGCTTTGCTTATGCATGTGGTCGATTGTGCCGCAACGGATCGTGATGATTTGATACACCATGTCAATGATGTGTTAAAGCAGATTGAAGCGCATGATTTACCGCAACTCATTATTTATAACAAAATCGATACAGTTGAGGGCATGTCGCCGCGGTTAGAGCGAAATGCGGATGGTCAGATACATCGTATTTGGTTATCAGCACAAACGGGGGAAGGCTTAGAACTCCTGCGCCAGGCTCTGCATGAATATTTTCCAGAACAAGAGCACGCTGACTATCTGAACTAACGATCACGGTTTTGGTTGCGTATGCCGCCCATCTCCGTAAAATAGCCCTTTTTAAAGTAAATTTCTCTGTTTTCTCATTTTGGAGAGCTACATGGCTTGGAATGAACCCGGTAAGGGTGATAAAGACCCGTGGGGTAATCGCGGTAATGACGGCCCACCTGATCTGGACGAAGTTGTCCGTAATATGCAGCGCAAACTTGGCGGCCTGTTCGGCGGTAAAGGTGACTCAGGTGGAGGCAATAACAATTCCAATGCTGGTTCATATGGACTTGGCCTAGTTGCTGCCATTATCGGCATCATCTGGTTACTGTCCGGTATTTACATCGTCGATCCGGCTGAGCGTGGTGTTGTTCTTCGTTTTGGCCAATATGAAGCGACTACAATGCCTGGTCCGCATTGGCACTTGCCTTACCCCATTGATGAAGTTGAAGTCGTTAACGTCGAAGAGATTCGTAATGTCGAAATCGGTTACCGTTCTAACGGTTCACGAAATGGTGGCACTATCCATTCAGAAGCGTTGATGTTAACCAAGGATGAAAACATCATCGACTTGAAAGTAGCTGTGCAATACCGTGTTCAGGATGCTAGGAAATATTTATTCAATGTGCGAAGCCCTGACTTGATTCTGCGTCAAATGATGGAGAGTGCGGTGCGTGAAACTGTAGGTCGTTCCAATATGGACTTTGTTCTTACAGAAGGTCGTAGTGCTATTGCCAATAGTACTGAACAATTACTGCAATCAATGTTAGACGCCCATGACGCTGGATTATTAGTGACAAGTGTTAACATGCAGGATGTTCAGCCGCCTGAGCAAGTGCAGGCCGCATTTGCCGACGTAGTAAAAGCCCGTGAGGACGAAGTACGTCAGAAAAATCAGGCTGAAGCCTACTCAAACGATATTCTACCTAAAGCGCGTGGTCGGGCTTTCCGTATCCTCCAGGAAGCGGAAGCATACAAAAGCCAGATTATTGCCCGCGCAGAGGGTGACGCAAGTCGTTTCACGCAAGTTGTGCGCGAGTACAATAAAGCACCTGCTATAACCATGGAGCGTCTCTACCTGGATGCGATGGAGTCTGTCTATTCTAAAAGTCAGAAGATTATGGTTGATGTTGAAAACGGTGGTAGCAATGTCTTGTATCTGCCTTTGGACCGCCTGAGTGGAAACCGCTCAAGTAGTCCCACTCGACTGGATTTGGATAGCCTGAATTACCCGTCCAATAATAGCTCAACTTCATCATCCAGCGCGTCAAGTGATGACGTTCGTAGCAGAGGAGGTCGCTAAGATGAGTTCACGTATGACGCTGATTTTAGTACTTATCGCTTTAGTACTGATTACTCTGACATCATCGGTCTTTGTGGTTGATGAACGTCAAAAAGCCTTATTGTTGAGACTGGGTCAGATTGAACGTTCTGATTATGAACCTGGCCTGCATCTCAAAATCCCCTTCGTCAATGAAGTGCGTAAGTTTGAAGCGCGTGAGATGGCGTTAGATGCACAACCTGCCCGTTACCTAACAGGTGAAAAGAAAAACGTCATTGTTGACTCATTCATTATGTGGCGTATTGCGGATGTTGCAACTTACTTCACCTCTATGGGTGGGGATGAGGACCGTGCTGCATTGCGTTTGTCTCAGATCATCAAAGATGGTTTACGTGCCGAGTTTGGTCGACGCACTATTCAAGAAGTTGTGTCGGGTGACCGCGTTACTATGGTTGAGGATATCCTCAAAGATGCCAACCGAATTGCAGAAGGCTTCGGTATTGCGATTTCAAATGTACGTATCAAACGTATTGACCTACCGCAGGAAGTGAGTTCATCTGTTTACACACGTATGGAAGCTGAACGCGAACGTGTAGCGAAGGAGCTGCGTTCTCAGGGTGCTGAAAAAGCAGAGGAAATTCGTTCTGATGCCGATCGTCAACGTGCAGTGATTCTGGCAGAAGCACGCCGTGATGCTGAAAACATACGTGGTGAAGGTGATGCCGAAGCGACTGAAATCTATGCTGATGCTTACGGTATGAATGAAGAGTTTTATGGCCTCTACCGCCGTTTGAGCGCCTACCAGAATATCTTCCAGGGTGATGATATGTTGGTAATCGAACCTTCAGGTGACTTCTTCAAAAGCTTTAGTGATTCCACGCTGACTGCAGAGTGAATGCAGAATTAATACACGGTCTATGGGTTGCAACAGCTTTAATGTTGGTTATAGAGGGCATCATGCCCTTTATCAACCCGACTGTGTTTAAACGTGCTTTGCTACAAATGGCTGCTATGTCAGACAGACATGTTCGTCTGATTGGTTTTTTTAGCATGCTTGCAGGCCTGATACTTCTTTACTGGATTAATTAACGCGACATGACTATCAAAGAAAGTTGGTTGTTGCCTGAAGGGATCGATGAATTGATGCCTGAAGAGGCAGCACAACTGGAAATTTTACATCGTTCTCTTGTCGACAGAATGCGTAGTTGGGGTTACCAACTGGTCGTTCCACCTTTGGTGGAATACCTTGACTCTCTGTTAACGGGGACAGCTAAAACTCTTGATATCCAAACATTCAAACTGACTGACCAGATGTCGGGCAGAATGCTGGGTATCCGCGCCGACATGACACCACAAGTGGCACGTATCGCCGCTCATAAACTTCGTCACCAATCCGATATCCTGCGATTGTGTTATATCGGGAGTGTTTTACACACTCTGCCGGAAGGTCAGGGTGGTTCACGTAATCCGATTCAGCTCGGCGCTGAGATATACGGCCATGCAGGTCCGGAAAGTGATGTGGAAAGCATTGAGTTGATGGTTGACCTGCTCAATGTTACCGGTGCAGTGTCTAAGATTGCTCTAGATATTGGTCACGTAGGTATTTATCGTGGTTTAGCCTCTTATGCCGGTTTGTCAGAGGTGCAGGAACAGGCACTATTTTCTGCTATGCAGCGAAAAGCCGCGGCTGAAATTGAGTCGTTACTAATAAGCTATGAACTCGACGACGATGCCATGCAAATGTTGCAGACATTAGCTGAGCTTAATGGGGATAACAGTATCCTCCAAACGGCAAGACAGCAATTAATTAAAGCACCGGCTTCCGTGCAAAAAGCTCTGGATACACTGGAACAGATAGCAGGAGCCCTGTCGCAGCGACTCCCCTCACTTGTTATAAACTTTGATCTGGCAGAGCTTCGTGGCTATAACTACCACACTGGTGTAGTGTTTGCTGCCTACAAACCTGGATCAGCACAGTCGATAGCTGCCGGTGGTCGATATGATGATATCGGTGAAGAATTTGGCCATGCCCAGCCTGCAACAGGTTTCAGTATGGATCTGAAAAAACTAGCGACACTATTGCCGACTTCAGCTGTGCAACAAGATGTTATAGGTGCTGTCTGGCAGCAAGATGCCGAATTGCAGCAACTGGTCGAATCATTGAGAAAAAAAGGCAAGGTAGTCGTCTATCAACTGCCCGGATCTGAAATCTCAACAACACATACATTGGTAAAACAAAATGGTCACTGGCAAGTGGCTGAAACAGGAACACAAACTCGTGGCTAAAAATATCGTTGTAATTGGCTCCCAGTGGGGCGACGAAGGTAAGGGTAAACTGGTTGATCTGCTGACTGATAATGTCTCTGCTGTCGTCCGTTTTCAAGGTGGACATAATGCTGGACACACGCTAGTAATCGAAGGTAAAAAAACGGTTCTCCACCTGATTCCATCCGGTATTTTACGTGAAAATGTACAGTGCCTGATTGGTAATGGTGTGGTGTTGTGTCCGGAAGCATTACTTAGAGAAATGAAGGAACTGGAAGGCAATGGTATTCCAGTACGTCAACGACTTAAAATCAGTGCCGCCTGCCCTTTGATCCTGCCGTACCATATCGCGTTAGATCAGGCGCGTGAGTTGCGTCGTGGCAAAGACGCGATCGGCACAACCGGGCGTGGAATCGGGCCCGCTTATGAAGATAAAGTCGCTCGACGTGGTCTGCGGGTAGGCGATTTGCTTGACGCAGATAGCTTCGCCGTAAAACTGAAAGAAGTGATGGAGTTTCATAACTTTGCACTGACTAATTATTACGAAGTCGATGCGGTCAGCTACGAACAGGTATTGGAAGAAACCTTGGCAATGCGAGATATTTTGCTGCCTTTGATCGCCGATATACCTGCTATGTTAGAGGCTTACTACAAAGCGGGTGAGAATGTCATGTTTGAGGGGGCTCAGGGCGCCTTACTTGATATTGATCATGGTACATATCCTTATGTGACATCCTCCAATACGACAGCAGGCGGAAGTGCTACTGGTGCTGGTGTCGGGCCATGTCATATTGATTATGTTTTGGGAATTACCAAGGCCTATGCCACGCGTGTCGGCGGCGGTCCATTTCCGTCTGAATTATTTGATGATGTGGGTAAACACCTTGCTGAAGTAGGCATGGAAAAAGGCTCTACTACCGGCCGTGATCGTCGTTGTGGCTGGCTCGATATGGTCGCATTAAAGCGCGCCAGTTGGATTAACAGCATTACAGGGTTATGTCTGACCAAACTCGATGTATTGGACGGTCTCGACACTATTCGTCTTTGTATTGCCTACGAACGCAAGGGTGAGCCGGTGGATATTCTGCCGCTAAGTGCAGATGAGTTTGAAGGCTGTGTGCCGGTTTATATCGATATGCCGGGCTGGAAAGAATCAACCCTTGGTGTGACCGACTATGACCAACTTCCAGCGAATGCTCGAGCCTATATCGAAAAAGTAGAGAGTCTGGCAGAGGTGCCAATTGATATCATCTCAACGGGACCGGATCGGTGTGAAACTATCGTGAGACGAGACTTGTTTGAAGTATAAAAAAAGCCCTCGAAAGAGGGCTTTTTTATGAATTGTTTATTTCTTGTCTGGCGAGATAGCCGCCATTAAAGCTGAATAGTCAGTATTGTCGAGTCCCATCTCTAATGTCTTTCCCAGGAGGGAGTCGATACCCTGTAGAGCACTGGTATCTAACCCCAGTTCATTGGCCACCGAAAGAAACAATCGCGTATCCTTCGCCAGGTGTTTGGTCGGGAAATTGGGATTGGCAAAGTCACGATCCAGCATTCGGTTTAACTTCTTATCGAAAGTTGGTGCGTACAAAGCACTGTCACGAACAATTCCCATAAATTGTTCGGTTTTGATCCCTTCTTTTTCGACTAATGCCAGACTCAAGGCAAAGCTTGCTGTCAGCCCTGCAATTAATTGATTCATCGCTAATTTTACGGTTGCACCCTGGCCCACATCACCAATGTGCTGAGGTGCGTTACCAATGAGTTCGAGCAAAGGGAGCGCGGTCTGATAATCAGCCTCACTACCACCGGCCATCAGGATCAATTTACCCTTTCGCGCTTCAGGCAGACTACCTAACACCGGACACTCAAGATAACGTCCTTTCATAGCATTGACACGCTGAGCAAGTTCACGTGATTCTTCCGGTGCAATTGTCCCCATCTGAATCAGCAGGGTGCTGTCGAATGATGCAGGTGCAATTGAATCAAACACTGTATGGATGGCTTCTGCATCACTTAAAAACAACAGACAAATATTGCTTTTTTCGACAACTTGTTGCGCAGATGTAGCGACTTCAGCCCCCAGTTCACGTAATGCGTCACTTTTTTCTGAGCTGCGGTTATAGATAATGAGCGGCTGACTTTCTGCCAGTAAATGCGTTGATAACGCTTGCCCCATCAGGCCTGTACCGATTAATCCAATTTTCATGATCTAGGATTGCATCTCCATGCTGATAAAACTGTCACTATGCCATAGATGACGGCAGCATTGTGAGATAGAATAATGTCCCATTTTACAGTAGAGACAGGGGAATACTGTGTACAAGAAAAACATGACCATCGCTGGATTTGACGATGAAGTGTTCAATGCGATTAATGCAGAAGATACGCGTCAGGAAGATCATATCGAACTGATTGCATCTGAAAACTACACCAGCCCACGTGTGATGGAAGCACAGGGCTCATCTTTAACGAATAAGTATGCTGAAGGTTATCCGGGCAAACGTTATTATGGTGGTTGTGAGCATGTCGACACAGTAGAAGACATTGCTATAGCGAGAGCCAAAGAACTGTTTGGTGCCGACTATGCCAATGTTCAACCGCATTCTGGCTCACAGGCAAATGCAGCGGTTTATCTAGCGCTGTTAAAACCAGGCGAGACTATTCTCGGTATGAGTTTGGCTCACGGTGGCCATCTGACTCATGGTGCTAAAGTCAGTGCCTCAGGTAAAATTTATAATTCTGTTTCATACGGAATCAACACCGAAACCGGTGAAATAGACTACGATGAAGTGGCAGCATTAGCACAAGAACATCAACCAAAAGTAGTTGTTGCTGGTTTTTCAGCTTATTCACGCGTCATCGATTGGCAAAAATTCCGTGATATTGCTGATTCAGTCGGTGCGTACTTACTGGTCGATATGGCGCATATCGCTGGTTTAGTGGCTGCGGGCTTATACCCAAACCCAGTCAACATTGCAGACGTTACCACCACAACAACACATAAAACATTGCGTGGCCCACGTGGTGGTCTGATTATGGCGAAGTCGAATCCTGAAATCGAGAAAAAACTGAACTCAGCTGTTTTCCCAGGTTTTCAGGGTGGCCCTCTGATGCATGTCATTGCAGCCAAAGCTGTAGCATTTAAAGAGGCGATGTTACCTGAATTCAAAACCTATCAAGAGCAAGTTATCAAAAACGCGAGAGTGATGGCAGATGTCTTCATGACCCGTGGTTACGATGTTGTGTCTAAGGGGACAGATGATCACTTGTTTCTGGTCAGCTTTATTGAAGCTGGTCTGACTGGTAAAGAAGTCGATGCCTGGTTGGGTGCCGCACATATTACGGTTAACAAAAATGCCGTGCCAAATGATCCGCAATCGCCTTTTGTTACTTCTGGTATTCGTGTCGGTACACCGGCTGTCACTACACGTGGTTTTAAAGAACAAGAGTGTCGAGATCTGGCTAACTGGATGTGTGATGTCATCGACGCAGGCGGTGGTGAGAAAGTTATTAACGAAGTGAAGAGCAAAGTAGTGGCTGTTTGTGACCGTTTGCCTGTTTATTCATAAAGCTGGATAACTGATGCGCTGTCCTTTTTGTGGAGCGGAAGATTCTAAAGTAGTTGATTCACGTTTGTCGGCGGAAGGTGATGCCATCCGCCGACGCAGAATGTGTGTGGAATGCAATGAACGTTTTACCACCTACGAAACCGCTGAATTAAGCCTTCCTCGCTTAATCAAACGTGATCGTTCGCGTGAATTGTTTGATGAGAACAAACTACGAGCTGGCCTTATGCGTGCCCTGGAAAAGAGGCCCGTCAGCATAGATGATGTGGATACCGCAGTTAAGACTATTACACGACGTCTCTGGGCCACAGGCGAACGTGAAGTGGATAGCCGATTGGTGGGCGATTGGGTGATGGATGCGCTGAGAGAACTGGATGAGGTCGCTTATGTCCGATTTGCTTCTGTATACCGCAGTTTTCAAGATGTGAATGCGTTTCGTGAAGAAATTGAACGAATGAAAAAAGTTAATCCCGAGGATAAACAAGACTAAGACCATTGATTCATGAATGGATATCAGTGGGAAAATGGTCGCTGTTTGAGCTACTATCAATCCTAAGCGGTTCAGCTAAAGAGCACTATGCCGACACCTGAACAATTTATGGCGCGAGCCATTCAATTGGCCGAACGAGGCCTTTACACCACAGACCCGAACCCACGGGTAGGCTGTGTTGTTGTCAAAAATGACCAGATAATTGGCGAGGGCTGGCATATGCGTGCCGGCGAAGGTCATGCTGAGGTTAATGCTTTGCAAGCCGCCGGTCATGCAGCTGAAGGTGCTGACTGCTATGTCACTCTCGAACCCTGCAGTCATTTTGGCCGAACTCCCCCCTGTGTTGATGCCTTGATAAATGCCAATGTTAAACGGGTCTTCGTTGCGATGACAGATCCCAACCCCGTTGTTTCCGGCAGTGGCATTGCACGGCTAAGGCATGCCGGGATAGAGGTTTTTACTGATATTCTGGCATCACAATCAGAAAAGCTAAACCCGGGTTTTTGTCAGCGCATGCGGATAGGAAAACCGCATGTACGTAGTAAATTAGCCATGAGTCTTGATGGACGCACTGCGATGGCGTCTGGCGAGAGTAAGTGGATTACAGGTCCACATGCGAGAGCTGATGTACAGAAAATGCGTGCTCGTAGCTCTGCCATTATGACGGGTATCGGCACTGTATTAGCCGATGATCCTTTATTGAACGTGCGTCCTGAACAGAACACATCGCCCTGGTATCCGGATGGACAGAGAGTGAGACAACCGCTTAGGGTTATTGTTGATAGTAATATGCGGATGCCTGCTGATGCTCGCATTCTTCAGCAAAAACGCGTTCTATTGGCGACAGCTCGGGATAAACAGGCACCACGTGGTGTCGAGAGCGTAGTGCTTCCGGAAGACGGTGATATTATTGATTTGTCGGCATTAATGGCTGTTCTGGCACAACGAGAAATCAATGAGTTGATGGTCGAGGCCGGTGCGGTCTTGAACGGTGCATTACTGAAAGCCCGTTTGATCGATGAGCTGGTGATTTATATGGCGCCCAAAATAATGGGGGATATGTCACGCGGCGTATTCCATTTACCGGGCATGGAAACTATGGCGCAGAATATTTCTCTGAATATCACAGATATACGCGCAATGGGTAACGATTGGCGAATTACCGCCATCCCCGAATACAACGAGGAATTTTAATTTATGTTCACGGGCATTATTGCAGCTCTTGGTAAGGTTGAATCAGTGCAACCTAGTGATGGTGATTTACGCTTGGCGTTAGCGACACAGAAGCTGGATGTTACGGATGTGGCCCTCGGCGATAGCATTGCTGTGAATGGAGTTTGCCTGACCGTGGTTGAAATGAATGAAACTACGCTCAGTTTTGATGTCTCAAAAGAAACGCTGGAAAGAACAAGTCTGGGTTTGGCAATCGCCGGCTCAGAAGTGAACCTGGAAAAAGCACTGGCAGTAGGCGATCGCCTCGGTGGTCATATGGTGAGTGGTCATGTCGATGGTTTAGGCAAAGTGCTGCAGATAGACGCATCCGCTCGTTCCTGGTGTTTCCGTATTGAAGTACCGACATCGCTTGAGCGTTATATAGCGGAAAAAGGATCTGTCTGTATTGATGGTGTCAGCTTGACGGTAAACAATGTGGAGCAAGGTTGGTTTGAGGTGAACATTATTCCACATACTATGCAGGAAACCATTATCAGTGAATACAAAGTAGGTACGCAGGTAAATCTTGAAGTCGATCTGATTGCTCGTTACCTTGAACGTCTGCTGCCGGGAAAATTTGCAGACAATGACGGAGCAAACTTTGCCGATTACGGAACACTCTGACATGCAGTTAAATTCAACCGCTGAAATTATTGACGATCTTAAACAAGGTAAAATGGTCATCATCATGGATGATGAAGATCGTGAAAATGAAGGTGACCTTATCATGGCCGCGGAAAAGGTTACGCCTGAAGCGATCAACTTTATGGCACGCTTCGGTCGTGGTTTAATCTGCTTAACGTTAACAGAAGATCGTTGCCGTGAATTACGCCTTCCGTTAATGGTCAGTGATAATCAGACACCTTATGCCACTAACTTTACGGTTTCAATTGAAGCGGCTCGAGGTGTAACTACCGGGATTTCAGCTGCCGATAGAGCGTTGACCGTTCAGGTTGCTGTTGATCAAGAGACAAAACCGGATGATTTAGTCCAGCCTGGACATGTTTTTCCGTTAAAGGCTCAGCCGGGGGGGGTTCTCACACGCGCAGGACACACGGAAGCAGGTTGTGATTTGGCCCATCTGGCGGGCTGTTCTCCTGCTGGTGTCATTGTCGAAATTCTTAATGATGACGGCAGCATGGCAAGGAGACCTGATTTAGAGCAGTTCGCTCAAACCCATGATCTCAAGATTGGCACAATTGCCGACCTCATCAGTTACCGTCTTGAAAATGAAATGACAGTTAAAGAGCTGTCGCAATGTCAATTTCCAACTGATTTCGGCGAATTTGAACTGTTCAGCTTCCAGGACACGGTTAACCAACAGGTGCATTTGGCTCTGGTTTACGGCGACATAGACCCGGAACAGGAAACGTTGGTCCGTGTTCATATGGCTGATCCGCTTGGAGATTTATTGGGATCTGTCCGAGATCCCAGTCACTGGCAAATTCCAGAAGTGATGAAGAAAATTCAACAGGCAGGTAAAGGTGTGTTAGTTGTTCTTCGTCAACCTGAACAAAATAAACAGCTCGCTGCTAAAATCGCTCGTTATCAGCAGGAAGACAATGATGAAACGCCTTTACCAAACAAGGGCGGCTGGGATCTGAGAACCTTTGGTGTTGGTGCCCAGATTTTGTCTGATTTAGGTGTAAAAAAAATGCGGGTTATCGGTACACCGACTAAGTTGACGGGGGTCTCCGGGTTCGGTTTAGAATTGACAGGTTATCTTGAGGCCGATGAGCTTTGACTGAACAGCGCGTAGTTATCGTTGCAGGCGAGGCATCGGGAGATGCGCATGCTGGACGAGTTATCGCCGCATTAAAACAAAGACGCCCTGATATCCAAGTTTCCGGTATCGGTGGTGATGCCATGCGAAAAGCCGGTGCACATATTTTCACTGACTTTTCGGAGCTTGCCGTGATGGGGCTTGTCGAAGTCCTGAAACGGTATCGCCATATCAAGACAATATTCAATCAACTGCTTTCAAGACTACAAGAAGATAAGCCTGATTTATTGGTGCTGGTTGATTATCCCGGTTTTAATCTCAAATTAGCCAAACAAGCTCGTAAGCTAGGCATACCTGTTCTGTATTACATCAGCCCCAAAGTGTGGGCATGGCGACCGGGCAGAGTGAAAGTCATCAAGCGATATGTTGACCGAATGGCTGTTTTGTTTCCCTTTGAAGAAACGCTCTATAACGATGCAGGCGTGCCCGTTACCTGTGTCGGCCATCCACTTGTCGACGCGGTTAAATCCGAGTTATCTGTCGAGAAAGCTAAATCACAACTGGATTTGAATCCGGCGCATAGAGTCTTAGGTTTGTTTCCGGGGAGTCGTCGCAGTGAGGTTGACGCCTTATTGCCGTTGATGCTTGAAGCTGCTGAAAAAATTCAACATCGTCATGTTGATCTTCAGGTTATATTGCCATTGGCACCAGGATTAGATGAAGCATATGTAGCCCCTTTTTTGAAGCAAACCAAACTTCATGTCCATGTGGCTAAAGCTGATTTTTATGATGTTACCAAGGCTTGTGATGCAGTTGTTGCGGCTTCTGGTACCGTGACACTTGAAATTGCTTTGATGGGTGTACCTCATTTGATTGTTTATCGTGTCGCGCCGATGAGTTATCGCATTCTCAAACGATTGGTAAAAATTCCTTATGTGGGGTTGTGTAACATTGTCTGCAAACAAAACCTGATTACAGAGTTGATACAGGATGACGTTACCGTTGAGAATCTGGATACCGAACTGACAACACTGTTAACTCACCCACAGGCAAAAAAACGTGCCGAAATAATCCGAGAGCAAGTACTTCAGGCCTTGGGTCCATCAGGCGGTGCAAGCAATGCGGCCGATGTCTTAATCAGAATGCTTGATAAAACGAATGACTGATAGCATTTTAGTTGCTGGAGTGGATGAAGTTGGAAGAGGTCCTTTGGCAGGACCCGTGGTCACGGCTGCTGTTATTCTGGATCCGAATAATCCTATTGAAGGGTTAGCAGATTCAAAAACACTCACAGAAAAACGCCGCGAGCTTCTGGTGCCTTTAATCAAACAACATGCATTAGCCTGGGCAATAGGCAGAGCAGAACCACATGAAATCGATGAGATTAATATTCTACAAGCCAGTCTTTTAGCGATGAAAAGAGCTGTTGAAGCATTAGCGATCTCGCCTGATCATGCGCTGGTGGATGGTATTCATGCGCCCGATTTGAATTGTAAGGTGACGACCATTATCAAAGGCGATCAATCTGAACCTGCGATTGCCGCTGCGTCGATTCTAGCGAAAGTCGCTCGGGATAACGAAATGCAGGAGATGGATATTTTATATCCGGGCTATGGCTTCGCCAAACATAAAGGCTACCCAACCAAACAACATCAAGAGGCATTAGTCGCGTTGGGACCGACCCAGATTCATCGCCTTTCTTTCAGTCCGGTGCAACTCACATTGCTCTGATGTATATAAATAAAAACGAGTGTGAATGCTGATTCAGAGAAGATTGTTTTCGAAATTTTTAATTGACGTTATCAAATTCGATATCATGCTTTCGCGCCGCTAGTGGTCTCACTCATGGTATTATTCATTGCTTATGCTGTCTCTTAATAAACTGATTAATAAGCTGGTCAAAGGTAAAAACAGTGATGCTGTTCAGATACCTGTTGAACCCATCATTGTGCCGCGGCCTGAGCATGCTATCTCGCGTAAGCAAATCAGCCAAAATGCACTGAACGTTTTGTATACCCTCAAGGATGCGGGTTTTGATGCCTATCTTGTCGGCGGTTGTGTCCGCGATTTATTGTTAGGCCATGAGCCAAAAGACTTTGATGTTGCCACCAATGCCTTACCCGAACAGGTTCATAAGCTATTCAGACGCAGTCGCCTGATTGGACGCCGTTTCAAACTGGTTCACGTCCGTTTCGGACGTGAGGTTATTGAAGTGGCCACCTTCAGAGCACCGCCTGAGGCCCATGGGGATGTTGATGCGCAAGGGCGTATTGTTCAGGATAATGTGTATGGGACGTTGGCACAGGACGCTTGGCGCCGTGACTTTACGGTCAATGCACTTTATTACAATATCCGTGACTTCTCCATCATTGATTACACTGGCGGTATCGCTGATCTTAATACGGGTCTGATTCGTCTGATTGGTGATGTTGAAACCCGTTTCCGTGAGGATCCGGTTCGGATGCTACGTGCCCTTAGGTTTGTTGCCAAACTGGGGTTACGAATTGATAAAGCCACTGAAGAAGGCATTTTTGACTGGGGCGAACTGCTTAAGGATATTCCGCCGGCTCGCTTATTTGATGAAACGCTGAAGTTGTATTTAAGCGGTAATGCTGCAGTAACGCATGAATTGCTTTGTCACTACAGCTTGTTTGACTATATGTATCCGCAGACTGCTGCGTTGCTACATCAAGAAGAAGATAATTATCCACGAACTTTGCTGATGAAGGCATTGGAAAATACCGATGCGCGCATTGCTGCCAAGAAGCCAGTGACACCGGCGTTTTTGTTTGCAGCAATATTGTGGGAACCGGTCAGACAGCGGATGCAGTTGCTAATGGATAATGGTATGCCAGAAATTCCATCTATGCAGCGCGCGGCCTCGGAAGTTATCACCGATCAAATTCAACGGGTTTCGATTCCGAAGCGTTACAGTCTTGTCACACGCGATATCTGGACTTTGCAACCACGCCTGACCAAACGACAGGGCAAACGCGCATTCAAATCGTTATTACACCCCAAATTTCGGGCTGCTTATGACTTTTTAGCCTTACGAAGCGATGCCGGCGAACCCTTATCAGAACTCGTTGATTGGTGGACCAAATTTCAGGAAGTCTCGGCAACCGACCAGCAAACGATGGTGCAGGAGTTAGGGGGCACACCGCAAGGACAGAAACCGCGACGCAAAAGACGTCGTAGGCGACCCGCTGCAAAAAAAATGCAGGACCAGGAATAATGCATGTTTATATTGGTTTGGGAAGTAACCTGGATAATCCCCAAGCACAGATAAAAACGGCAATTGCGGATATGGCGTTAATTGACGAAACGACGCTTGTTCAGTCGTCATCACTGTATTCCAGTCCGCCAATGGGGCCGCAGGATCAACCCGATTATGTGAATGCTGTCGTCTGTGTCGACACCAAGCTATCGGCGCATCGTTTGCTTGATGCTTTGCAATCAATTGAAAAGCAACATGGCCGCATTCGGAAACGTCATTGGGGTGAGCGAACGCTGGATTTAGACATTTTGTTGTTTGCTGATAAGGTCATTGATGATGAACGTCTGACTGTACCGCATCCCGGAATCTCAGACAGAGCTTTTGTCGTTTATCCGCTGGCTGAAATTTCACCTGAGCTGGTGGTTCCGGGGCTGGGACCACTTGAACAAATACAACTAAATTGTCCACGGAATGGATTAGAAAAAGTGGAAATTAACGCGTCATGAATCCAACGCTTGAACATCGCTATATTGTCGTTGAAGGTCCAATCGGAGTGGGTAAAACCCACTTGGTGAAACGACTGGCAGAGAGCTTTTCCGGTACAGTCTTATTGGAACAACCAGAGCAGAATCCTTTTCTTGAAAAGTTTTATCTGTTCCCAAAACAATCGGCATTACCGACCCAACTTAGCTTTCTAATGCAGCGTGTGAAATTAAGTAAAACCCTGAATCAGGATGATTTATTCAGTGATCTGCACATTGCTGACTTTATGGTAGAAAAAGACAAATTGTTTGCACAGATTTCGCTCGATGATGATGAGTTGGCCTTGTATAACATGGTGTATGACAATCTCACCCTGCATCATCGTAAACCTGATTTGGTTATTTATCTGCAGGCTTCATTACCGGTACTTAAGTCACGCATTTCACAGCGCGGTATAGCTTACGAGCAACACGTTGAAGAAGGCTATCTCAAACGTTTGGCTGATACCTACGCTGATTTTTTCCATTATTATGATACATCGCCGTTATTGATAGTGAATGCTGAGCAGATTGATCTGGTCAACAGCGAACAGGATTACCTGAAGCTGTTAGAGCAGATCTGTAACATTCAAAGTGGAAGACATTATTACAACCCCCTACCGGTTAAAGAGAAGAAGTAATCATGAGCCGTATGAGTCTGACAACGTTGCGCAAAATGACAGTAGCACAGGAAAAGATCGCTGTGCTCACTGCGTATGATGCGAGCTTCAGTCATGCACTGGAGCAAGCGGGAATTGATGTGATCCTGGTCGGTGATTCTCTTGGTATGGTTGTCCAAGGACAGGAAAGTACCGTTCCGGTGACCGTTGATAACATGATCTACCACACCGCTAATGTGGTTCGAGGTAGCGAAAAAGCGTTTATCGTCGCTGATATGCCTTTTATGAGCTATGCCAACTCCGATCAGGCAATTGCCAATGCAGCCCGCCTGATGGCTGAGGGTGGGGCACAAATGATTAAGCTTGAAGGCGGTGCCATCATCGCAGACACCGTGGAGCAACTCTCTGCGCGTGGTATTCCTGTGTGTGCCCATCTAGGTTTGCTTCCACAATCTGTACATCGACTGGGCGGTTACATTGTTCAGGGACGAGAGTCAGAGGCAGCAGAAGAGCTATTGGCTGATGCAGTTCAACTGCAGCAAGCCGGTGCCGACATGCTGGTGCTGGAGTGTGTACCAGCAGAACTGGCGGCCAGAGTGACCCAAGAATTAACGATTCCAGTTATTGGTATCGGTGCCGGTAAAGACTGTGATGGGCAGGTACTGGTGCTATACGACATGATTGGATTAACACCGGGCAAACGACCACGCTTCACACATGATTTTCTAGCTGATACAGGCGCCATTCAGGCGGCCATTGCAAAATATGTTCAGGACGTTAAGTCAGGTGCGTTTCCCGGGCCGGAGCAACAGTTTTAATGCAGGTTGTTGATAACCTTGTCGCCCTTCGTACAAGGGTTAAAAACTGGCGTCAACAAGATGAAGTTATTGCATTTGTTCCGACGATGGGGAACCTCCATGATGGCCACTTATCATTGGTAAAAAAAGCCCATGAGCTGGCGGATCGTATTGTGGTCAGTATTTTTGTTAATCCACTACAGTTCAACGATAAGAACGATCTGAGCGCCTATCCGCGCACATTAAATGAAGATATTAATCTGCTCAGCGAACTGAACTGTGATCTGGTTTTTACACCTACTGAATCGCTGATGTATCCAGCCGGTATGAATAAACAGACTCTAATACATGTACCGGGTATGGATAATAAACTCTGCGGTTTAGGCCGGCCAGGTCATTTCGATGGTGTTGCCACCGTGGTCGCAAAGTTTTTTAACATGGTTCAACCGGATATCGCCGTGTTCGGTGAAAAAGACTACCAACAGTTGATGTTGATAAAAAAACTTGTGCAGGATTTGAACCTGCCAGTCGATATTATAGGTGCGCCCACACGCCGGGATGAAAGCGGTTTAGCATTAAGTTCACGAAATAATTTATTAACGGAAAAACAAGCTTCAAAGGCGTCTTTACTGCATCAGCAATTGTTAGATGTAAAAACAGCTTTGGAAAAAGGCTCAGAAGATCTTGACGCAGTGATATCTGGTGCGCAGACTCAACTTAAACAGGCGGGCTTTGAGCCTGAGTATCTGGAAGTTCGCAGAGCAGAAGATCTTGAGCTGTTTCAACCAGAGCAAGATGCTGCCTTGCGTGTTTTAGTGGCGGCGAGACTGGGCAAAGTGCGTCTGATAGACAACATTGCCTGTAACCTTGCCTGATTTTGGTTAAAAAGCGATAATATTGGGCTAACTCACAAGATTTCGTCGGCTATGCAACTGACCCTATTAAAAGCAAAATTACATCGAGCATGCGTGACCCATTCCGAACTGGAATACGAGGGCTCATGCGCGATAGATGGTAAATTACTGGAAGCAGCAGGTATTCATGAATACGAGCAAATCCAGATTTATAACGTCGCTAATGGTGAACGTTTTACCACCTATGCTATCCGTGCTGAAGATGGTTCTAACGTCATTTCTGTCAATGGTGCTGCGGCGCATAAGGCCTCACCGGGTGATCGTCTGATCATCTGTGCCTATGTCAGCATGGATGCCGAAGAAGTACAAAAGCACAAACCGACCTTGGTGTATCTGGATGAAAACAATGATATCACCCATATGCGCCATTCAATCCCTGTTCAGGCTGCTTGATACTCACTGAGTAGGTTTATGGAGAGGTTATTCGAAAAAGCGCTGTGGAATAGTCGCTTTATAGTGATTGTGGCTGTTATTGCCAGCTTACTTACAGCGCTGGCTATGTTTTACATGGCATCGGTTGATGTTTTCTTCCTGATGACACACTTGGGCGAGTATATGTCTCCCGATCTGGTTGGCGAGGCCCGTGAAGACTTTCGAGCTGGAACCGTTACGCACGTTGTTGAAGTGATTGATGGTTATCTGCTTGCCACTGTTTTACTGATCTTTTCGCTTGGTCTTTACGAGTTGTTTATTAGTAAGATAGATGAAGCTGAAGACAGTGCCCATTCCAAGGTATTAGCCATTAATAGTCTGGATGATCTCAAAGCACGTCTTGGTCGCGTCGTTTTGATGATCCTGATTGTAAATTTCTTTGAGCATGCTATCAGCATGGATTTTCACCAACCAATGGATCTTCTGGCTCTCGCCGGTGGTATTGGTATTATTGCTTTGGCGCTTTACTTCTCGCACGCAGACAGCCATTAAACGTCACACAAACGTCATCTAACTGTTATCAGCTTGTAACATACCCACTCTATGCTTGCCGCAAATAGGTCAGCAAGAGAAACAAGATGCTCAACATTGAACAGGCGGTTCATCAAAAATTTCCTCAGTTTGAACATACCCGCCCCTGGATTCGGAAATCGACACTGGGCTTTCTCCGAAAAATCACTCATGAACAGGAAGTAAACCTATTTTTATCGACCCATCAGGACCTGAGAGGGTTTGATTTTATCGAACAGGTGTTGGACCATTTCGATTTCAGTTACAGCATCAGTCATCGAGACAGAAATAATATTCCTGCGACAGGACGTCTACTGATAGTAGCTAACCATCCGCTGGGTGCATTGGATGGCCTGTCGTTGTTGAAGTTAATTGGAGAAGTTCGTCGTGACGTAAAAATTGTCGCCAACGATATGCTAATGAACTTTGCAGCGGTCGAATCGTTATTTTTACCCGTTGATAATCTATCCAAGTCGACCCGTAAAAGCAGTGTTTCCAGGATCATAGACAGCTTGAATAATGAAGAGGCCGTCATTGTTTTTCCTGCCGGAGAGGTGTCACGAATCCGACCAAGCGGTATTCGTGACGGCAAATGGAATAGTGGCTTTTTGAATTTTGCAAAAAAGACGCAATCACCAATCCTGCCTATCTTCATCGAAGCACGAAATTCCTCATTGTTTTACAGCGCATCCATAGTTTATAAACCATTATCGGGCATGATGCTGGCACATGAGATGTTTAATAAAAACTCTAAAAATATCAGCATGCGAGTAGGTGAGCCGATCGCATATCAGCAAATTGCTCAATTACCCATTGTAAAAGCAGAAAAAGCGAAACTGCTGCGTCGACATCTTTATCGGATGGCAAAAGGTAAGAAACCGCTTTTTAAAACAGAACAGACCATTTCTCATCCTTTGGAACCACGCCTTATAAGACGTGAGTTAAAACATGCAGAATTGTTAGGAGAAACGGCAGATAATAAAAAAATTTATTTATTTAACTACCAGCCTGATTCGGCTGTGATGTATGAAATAGGTCGTCTACGAGAGTTTACTTTCCGCCAGGTGGGTGAAGGAACAGGTAAACGACGAGATATTGATAAATACGATCGTGATTACCGGCATTTAATTTTGTGGGATGAACAAGAACTGGAAATAGCAGGTGCTTATCGTATTGGTGAGGTTAAGCGAATCAAGCAACAGAATGACAGTCGTGGCATTTACAGTGAAGAATTATTTGAGTACGCGACAGATAAGATGCAACCGTATTTCGAACAGGGCATTGAACTCGGGCGAAGTTTTGTCAGCCCGAAATATTGGGGTAGACGGAGTCTGGATTATCTTTGGTACGGGATTGGTGCTTACCTGAGACATTATCCTGAGATCCGATATCTGTTCGGACCTGTCAGCCTGAGCAACAGTTATCCTGACTTTGCGAAAGCGTTAATCGTCAGTTTCTACCAGCATTATTTTTCTGACGCAGAACAATTAGCTACTGCGCGTGTTCCCTACAGTCCTGAAACAGCGAATCAGGATCGTGTTGATGAGACCTTAATTCGAACAGATCAACAGGCTGACTTTACAGCAATGCGTGATCAACTGACCCATATGAATGTCACTGTGCCCACGCTTTATAAACAATATGCTGATTTGTGTGAACCCGGCGGTGTGCGGTTTATGGATTTTAATATTGATGCCGACTTTGGGCATTGTATCGATGGCCTGGTGATGGTCGACCTGGAAAAGTTAAAAGCCGGTAAACGTAAGCGGTATCTGGGAAAATAATTAGCCGTGGCAGCGTTTGAGCTTTTCGCCGCTGCCACAAAAACATGGATCATTACGGCCTAATTTTATATCAGGCATGAATACACCATCATGGTAAAACCAGCGTCCAGCTTCACGGGTAAAGCGAGAACGTTCATGAAGCTGGCTGAAAGGTTGGTCCTCATAGAAAGCGACGAATTCTACCTCAGCGAGATCATTGGCTTGTTTGTGATCCAGAATGATTAAGCCTAACCATGTTGTTTGCGAAATAGTTTCTCGCAGTAAGTTAATTTCGTCCGGCCTTCTCTTGGACGGGTGTAATGTTTCTACCAAATATCCTGTAAGACCAAGACAAAATGCACTGTAACGTGAACGCATAAGCTGATCGGCTCGTTCTGCACTATATTCAGCCTTATGAAGCGGTTCACAACAGTTTTGATATAACTTGCCGCTTAAACACGGGCATGACGAAGCAATTTCACTCATAAAGGGCACTGATTGGTAAACAAGATGAAGGAAGTTATTTTACGGAAATATATCAATGATTTCTAAGTCACCAAGTCATCTCAATAGTCCTGAACTAACATTAAATCTGGGTACTTAAAGTGATAGCCCAGTTCATGCTTTACTTTTGCGTTGCTGACGATTTTGTAACTCAGCATATCGGCATCAGCAAACGTCGGTGAGTCCTGATTCACTAATGTTGCAACATGCGGATAAAAGTCGCGTTTAAGCGGATGTGTATCGCTGCATCCGTTGAATACGGCATTCCATGCAGACTGCTGAACGATAGCGTTAATGATGCCAATACAATCATCAAAATGAATTAGATTGATTGGGGCATCTGCCTGTTTGATTTGCTTGCCATTCCTGAAAAAACGTCCGGGGTGACGGTTCGGACCAACCAGGCCACTGAAACGAACTATAGTGGTGTCAAAATATTTTTCCTGTCTGAATAAAGACTCAATCTGATAAAGAGGACTATCAGGATTTTCTGCGCCCTCATCTTCGGTGACTTCACGGTTAAGGTTTTGGTAGACAGAACTGGAACTGACGAACAACACCTGTTTGACAGGACCTTTTTTGACTTCTTCTATCAGGCGTTTAAAACCATCGATATTTTTATTTGTGATATTGATAATCAGAATATCCGCATCCAGAAAGGTTGGATCAATTCCATCAGGGTTATCTACATCAACAATAAAGCTGGAAAAACCTTGTTGACGGAGCTGAGACCGCTTCTCAGCGCTTCGTGTTGACAGTTTGATGTCATAGCCTTGATGAACAAAATGCGCTGCCAGTGGCTTACCGAGCCAGCCACTACCTAGAATACTGATAGAATTAATAAATCACCGTCCTTTATTTCAGGTCGTTATTCTAACGTAACTTGTACAATTAATAGTTACGGAAATTATGAGACTTTTATACTGTCCTAATTTGAATTACTAATAAATTAAACTGATGAGTGCACCCGAACTACCCAATATTTTTTCAAGCAAGGTTATTACAGTCCTTTTCTGGTTGTTGTTGATGGGCTCAATGACGTTGTTTTTCAATGGTTTCATTCAACAACGCGATAATCCTAACAAAGCTCTGCAAACGACTGATCTCGACACCGGGAAAGTCACACTGGAGCGGAATAGGGCAGGCCATTACTTGGCACCCGGGCTGATTAACGGCCATCCGGTTAACTTTTTACTTGATACCGGAGCCACACACGTTAGCGTGCCCGCTGGCGTAGCAAAAGCGGCCGGATTAAAACAGGGGAGAAGAAGCATGGTGTCTACCGCAAATGGTGTGGTGCATGTTTACCAGACCACCCTGGACTCAGTACAACTGGGTGGCATTAGCCTTCAAAATGTCAGAGCCAGTATTAATCCACATATGTCAGATGAGGTGGTGTTGCTTGGAATGAGCTTTATGAAACATCTGGATATTATCCAGCGTGATGGCATGTTAACGCTCGAAGTGCCAGAATCAGGATACTGATATCTTAACGACTTTCATGTACTCAAAATCCATACGAGCAATGGTCTCGGTCTCAGGGTAATAGATTAAATCCACGTGAGCCCCTTTGAGTGTTTTGTATTTGCGGCGACGCTTGTATTTAAACGGGACTTCCTGACCTTCAATCATTACTGTGTTGAGCACCCAGTCACCCTCTTGACGTTGTACATGCGATGCAACTTTCTGCATGGTGGAATGGGTCAGATCCTGATGCTCTGCGAGCAATTTCTTGGTAGTTTTAACTTTCACGTTGATAGCGTTGGTGCAAAATACCGACGCGCTCCACATAGACTTTCGTTTCTGAATAAGGCGGAATGCCGTTGTACTTTTTCACTGCATTGGGGCCGGCATTATAGGCTGCCGTTGCGAGTTTAATATCTCCGTCAAAAAGTGACAGTAACTTAGCCAGATATTTCACGCCACCTTCAATATTTTCACCGGGATTAAGGGCATTTATAACGCCTAAATCTTTCGCTGTCCCCGGCATTAATTGCATTAGACCTTGTGCCCCTTTCTTCGACATCGCTTTTGAGTTAAACGCAGATTCGGCATGAATCACAGCTCGAACTAAAGCCGGGTCAACGTTATATTTGTCCGCTATGCGTTGTACTTCGGATACATAAGAAACCTGATTCAGACTAATAGTGTGCCAGTTTATAGTTGAGTCTGGATTACAGGCATAACAACTGAATTTGAGCACTTCGAAGGAACCGTGGTGGGGTTTTTGATCGGAGAAGACATACCCTTCGCCCGTTTGTGATTTGTAAATGACGGTTTGCTGGCCGGCGCCGGCTACATTACTGAATTCGACACTGCCATCTGCTTTTTGAATTCGTTTGACGTTGTCCGCACTGACACTGGTCGAGGCCGCCATCATTATCAATGAATAAATGAAACAAGCCCTATGCATTAGCCAACCCAATATCGTCCGGAAGCACCAATAATAATGGTGACAAGACCAATGATGAGGTTCAACAAAATCAACTTTCGAATCTGTGTCAGATTGTTGCGTCCTGTAATCCAATCATGCTCGGCCACCGCCCACTTTAATTTTTTGAATGGGTTGAAGAATACATGCATAAAAATCAGCATCATGAATATGCCAAGCAATAACATGATGTGCACATGTACCCCGACGCCATCGACCCCACCCATACCGCCTAGTAGATGAATCA
>NZ_CBFHHW010000026.1:27016-39701 GCF_965655755.1 Methylophaga sp.
ACCAGAAACCGGTTATAAGCAGGGTGATAATTGCTCCCCATATCCATTTGAAGAATAGCTTGAATGTCTCACTCCACAAAGGAAGACGTTGTTCAGGGGGGAGTAGGGTGGCGGCTGTTGGACGCAAGACCATATAGGCAAAAAACATCCCACCAACCCAGATGACAGCGGCCAGAAGGTGGAGAGGTATTGCTATGCTCATGACCGTTTCCTTGTATAACTTATTCGAGTGCTTTATTCGATTGTAAGCTCTGCGAGCTTAATACGCCATTCTTTTGGCCCGGTTTTGTGAACAGACTGCCCCTGACTGTCCACTGCTACTGTAACCGGCATGTTCTCCACGTAGAACTCCCGGATAGCTTCCATCCCCAATTCTTCAAAGGCAATCATGCGTGAGGATTTAATTGCTTTAGACACCAGATAGGCTGCACCACCAATGGCAATCAGGTAAACGGAGTGATGCTTTTTGATGCTTTCTATTGTGGTGTCACCACGTTCAGCTTTACCAATCATGCCGAGCAAGCCGGTCTCAGACAGCATCATGTCAGTGAATTTATCCATTCGAGTGGCGGTAGTAGGGCCCGCAGGGCCAACTACTTCACCTTGAATCGGATCCACAGGACCAACGTAATAGATAAAGCGGCCTTTAAAGTCGAGTCCTTCTGGTAATGCCTCACCTTTGGCCAGCAAGTCTGCAATTTTCTTATGGGCTGCGTCACGGCCAGTTAGCAGGTGACCGCTTAAAAGCAATGTCTCACCTGGCCGCCATTGTTCGATATCAGCCTGAGACACCGTATCAAGGTTCACATGACGTGTGTTTTCAGCAGCCTGCCAAGTGATATCCGGCCAGTCATCCAGTGACGGTGGTTCAAATTCAGCAGCACCTGTACCATCCAAAGTGAAGTGGATATGTCGGGTTGCCGCACAGTTTGGAATCATAGCAACCGGCAGTGATGCTGCATGGGTCGGATAGTCGCTGACTTTGACGTCCAGCACGGTGGTTAATCCCCCAAGACCTTGTGCACCGATCCCAAGATTGTTGACCTTTTCGTAAAGTTCGACACGTAACTTCTCTGCTGCGGTTTCTGGACCCCGATCAATTAATTCCTGAATATCTATCGGATGCATCAGGGATTCTTTTGCCATCAACATGGCTTTTTCGGCGGTACCGCCAACACCGATTCCTAGCATACCGGGTGGACACCAGCCAGCTCCCATTTTTGGAACGGTCTCCAATACCCAGTCAACCAAACTATCGCTTGGGTTAAGAATCGTAAATTTGGCTTTATTCTCACTGCCACCCCCTTTAGCCGCAATGAGGACTTCCACCGTGTCACCCTGAACCAGTTCAGTGTGGATCACTGCAGGGGTATTATCTTTTGTGTTCTGGCGGCTGCCAAGTGGATCAGAAACGACTGAGGCGCGTAAAACATTATCCGGTTGCAGGTAGGCACGGCGGACACCCTCATTGACCATATCGTCCAGACTCATTGTTGCCTGCCACTGAACATCCATACCTACTTTCACAAACACGTTGACGATGCCGGTGTCCTGACAAATCGGTCGATTGTTTTCGGCGCACATTCGGGAGTTCATTAGAATCTGTGCTATCGCATCACGGGCAGAAGGAGACTGCTCACGTTCGTAAGCCTTACTCATCGCCTGAATAAAATCTTTAGGGTGATAACAGGCAATGAATTGCAGCGCATCCGCTACGCTGTCAATAACATCAGATTCTTTGATTAAACTCATGGGCTTTATCTCAGCTCAGTTTTTGTTTGATAGTCTCGATAACTGCATCTATCGGAAACTCATCACCTTCACCCGTACGACGGGATTTATATTCAATCATGCCACTATCGAGACCGCGTTCACCCAGAATCAAACGATGGGGAATACCAATCAGTTCCATGTCGGCAAAAGCGACACCCGGACGTAAGCCGCGATCATCCAATAGAACATCAATACCTGCCGCTTGAAGCTGTTGATAAATTTCTTCTGCTTTTTCTTTGACACGCACTGATTTATGCGCGTTTACCGGCACCAGCACAACCTGATACGGTGCAATGGCTTCCGGCCAAATAATGCCGCGGTCATCATGGTTCTGTTCAATTGCTGCAGCCACCACGCGCGAGACGCCAATGCCATAACAGCCCATCGTGATGACCTGAGATTTACCTGTTTCATTGAGAACAACGGCATTGAGTTTACTGCTGTAGTTTTCGCCGAGTTGGAAAATATGGCCGACTTCAATACCACGTGCTATATCCAGTAAACCCTGACCATCCGGACTGGGGTCACCGGCGACGACATTACGTAAATCAACTGCTTCGGGTTCTGCCAAGTCACGGCCCCAATTGACACCAGTCAGATGCTTTTCATCTTCATTAGCACCACAGACAAAGTCACTTACAAATGCAGCAGCATGATCAACCAGTACCGGAATGTTAAGACCGACAGGACCAATAGAGCCAATATTTGCGCCACAAGCTTCAAGCACTCTTTCCGGTGTAGCAAATGTCAGTGGGTTTGCAACCTGAGGGTGTTTTTCTGCTTTAATTTCATTCAGGTCGTGATCCCCACGCAAAACCAGAGCGACGACTGAACCTTCTTCTGTCCCTTCGACCAATAACGTTTTCAGACATTGGTTTGCTGGTTTATTCAGAAATGTGCTGACTTCATCAATTGTGTGCTGTTGAGGCGTATCAATGGTGGCCATTGACTCATTAGCGGCAGGACGTTCGCCAGCCGGTGCAATAGCCTCAGCCAGTTCGACATTAGCGGCATAATCACTCTGATCACTAAAAGCGATTGCGTCTTCGCCTGAGTTGGCCAGAACATGGAATTCATGCGAGGCATTACCACCGATACTGCCGGTATCGGCCTGTACCGGTCTAAATTCGAGTCCGATTCGAGAAAATATGCGCGTGTACGCGGCAAACATTTCATCGTAGGTCTGTTGAAGTGACGCGTGATCCAGATGGAAAGAATACGCATCTTTCATCAGGAACTCCCTGGCACGCATTAAACCAAAGCGAGGACGAATTTCATCACGGAATTTGGTCTGGATTTGGTAAAAATTGACTGGCAACTGCTTATAGCTCCGGATTTCCTGACGAACTAAGTCAGTTATTACTTCTTCATGTGTCGGCCCATAACAATATTCACGTTGATGGCGATCCGTCACGCGAAGCAACTCAGGGCCATATTTCTCCCAACGCTGACTTTCCTGCCATAACTCTGCCGGCTGAATGGATGGCATTAAAACTTCCTGAGCACCGGCATTATTCATTTCATCACGAATGATGGCTTCGGTTTTCCTGAGAATTTTCAGTCCCATCGGCAACCATGTGTAGAGACCAGAAGCAAGACGACGGATAAGCCCCGCGCGAAGCATCAGTTGGTGGCTGACAATCTCTGCGTCAGCAGGCGTCTCTTTAAGGGTAGAAATGAGCAGGTTGGAGGCACGCATGTAAGTTTATTTTTCCTGTTATAACTAAATGGCACCACTGGAAACCAGCAGTGCCCTATATTGATGATAAAAAATTTAAGCTAAAAAGTACTGTGGTTCCAGCCCCAGTTCTGTCGCTCTGAATCCGTCATACTGATATAGATTCGTCCACCATCAATGCCCAGTTGTTCATTGATTAGCGTACATAAAGCATTCGAAAAGGCTTGCCTGTCACCAGGCAGGCCGAGAGACCGATAATCCAGAATCGCTGTCGGGGCATCACTACCACCAAACAGCATATTAGCTTTTTGCTCTATAGCAACCATGACGTAACTCTCAGGTTTACCTGATTCTTTAGCTATGGTCTGGCTGGCGGCCTTTAATAACGATGTTTCGTCTTTCACATCTTGATTCGTGACAATATTCAGATAAGGCATAAAGTTCTCCTACATTATTGGCAAAATTCGTCAATTTGTTGTTGGAATTCCTGCATTTTCTGCTGGCGTTCTTCCTCAACCATACGAGTGACGTTACCTTCGGCGTCGACAAGACGTCTTCCCGGATTATTCTTATAGGTAGTAAAATTTTCTCTGGCGATACGACAATTTTCTTCGCGAATAGCCTCTTGTTGTGCTTCTTCTTCACGTTGTTGCTGTTTGGCTTGCTCCGCTTGTTCGGCTTCTTGTTGCTTATCAATCAAGGCCTGAACCTCTTCTCTAGCTTGATCTGGGTTGATTGGGGGCGGCGGCGGCACATCGACTGTTTCAGCTTGAACTGATGGTGGCGGTGTTTGTGAATAATGGGTCTGGCCGTCTTCATCTTTCCATTTGAATATCTCAGCACTGACGGAAAACGATATCATCACTGTGAACAAGGTCAGGCAAATTTGCTTGAAATAAGGTATAACCATAATCCGCACCGAATAAATAAATTTAATTCTACGCCAAAGCGCCCAATCATAAAATGTCTTCTAGTTTAGAGCGTTTCGAAAAGCATATTACCGTTACCGAAACTGGTCAGATCGCTGTCGATATCCTGGCAGCAGAAACCTGTCTTTCCAAGCAACTATTGAAGAAGGTTATGCTCAAAGGAGCGGTATGGTTAACGACGGGTAAAAAGACACAACGACTTCGGCGTGCCAAGCGAGAGCTCCAAAAAGGTCAAGCTTTACACCTCTACTATGATGCGGATGTTTTGGAACGCAAACCCACGCCACCTGAACTGATTGCTGACTTAGGCCATTACAGTATCTGGAATAAACCCTACGGTGTTTTGTCTCAGGGATCCAAATGGGGGGATCACTGCACGGTGACGCGCTGGGCAGAGCAACATCTGACACCGGAACGAAATGCTTTTGTGGTGCATCGCTTAGACCGGGCAGCAAATGGTCTTATTATTGTCGCGCATGAAAAACAGGCGGCTGCATTACTATCAGGCTTATTTCAAAGTCGTCAGATTGATAAACGTTACCGTGTCTGGGTTAAAGGTGAATTCCCCTCTACAGCAACAGAAAATTCACCGGTCAATGTAGATCTGCAGCTCGATGGGCGTCATGCATCAAGTTTTTTTACCCGCTTGACGTTTGACGCAGATAAGCAGCAAAGCTTGCTCGATGTTCACATAGAAACTGGACGAAAGCACCAGATAAGAAGACATGTGTCTAGTCTGGGTTACCCGGTGGTTGGTGACAGGTTGTACGGAAATACAAATGACCAAGTGAACTTACAGCTGACCGCTTATTACCTCTCTTTTATGTGTCCATACAGTCAAAAAATTAAAAAATTCAATTTGTTATCGGATTCGGACGCATTGACAAAATAAGCCAGCCGGGAGTAATTTCAGATATAAAGCACAGGGAGACATCGACGATGGCAGATAAAGACAACAATGAGTGGCAAGGTAGCGGACAATCTGAAAGACGTGAAGAACATCGACGTAAGGGTGAAGACCGTCGAGACATGATTCGGTTTGAGCCAGATAAAGATGATCGACGTCAAGGCAAAGACCGCCGTAAAGACAAAAATAGTGGCTGGGATTCAGGGACAACGATTTGATAAAGTCTGACTAAGCAGTAAAACAGCCTAAGTTACGCCGCTTAAGTATTTGTTTGATTAAGAATTTTCGGCAAATAAAAGCTTTGACTAACACCGCGCGCTGCCAGTAAGACCATCAATGCTGCCCATAAACCATGGTTATCAAAATCCTGCAATAAGTACCAAGCAGGCAGATAACAAGCGAAAGTGGCTATTAACATTGTGTTACGCATTTCCCGCCCCAGGGTAGCGCCAACAAATAAACCATCAAACAAATACGACCAGACACCAATCAGTGGTGCCAGAACGACCCAGAAACGGTACTCGGAAGCGGTATTGGCAACCACGTCAATACTCGTCAATAAAGCAATGATCTGATTCCCGAAAACGTAATACACCATGCTAAATAAACAGGCGACAAAAAATGACCAGAAGCCATTTAGAATCAGGCTTTGTTTCAACATCGTTTTGTCAGATAAACCTATAGCATTGCCACTCATGACTTCGGTGGCATTGGCAAATCCATCCAGAACAAATGCCATAAAGGTAATAAAATTGAGCAGAACCATATTGGCTGCTAAAGCAACATCACCCTGTTGTGCACCCTGATTGGTAAAGAAGGCAAAACTGAATATCAGACAAAATGTCCTCAGCATAAAGTTGCCATGTAGGTTTAATTCTTTACGATTTTCAACCAAGCGCCTAAGTTCGCGTTTCAGTTTGATTTCTTTGAGAGCAAGTTGTCGCTTGCTGAGCAAACCAATAGCAAAAATAAGCCCGATATATTCGGCCATTACTGAAGCAAAAGCGACGCCATCGGATTTCATGCCAAACTGATTGACCAGAATCAAATCAAAAACGATATTGGTGATATTAATCACTAGTACAACGACAAGGGCAGACCGCGAAGCGCCCATGCCAATCAACCATCCCAGAATAGCGTAGTTGACTAGCGTGGCGGGTGCACTCCAGATACGTATCTGATAATAATTGTGTGCTGCTGAAAGTACCTCAGCACTTCCGTCCATAAGTTGAAAGGCGAACCAGCCGATCGGCGATTGCAATACTAGAAGCAAAACGGCGATCACCAAAGCCAGCATACCTGACTGGACTAAAACGGCTCGTGTTGCGTGACGATTATCTTGCGTACTGGCCTGAGAGGTCAGTCCGGTTGTCACCATGCGAAGAAAACCAAATCCCCAGAATAAAAAGGTGAATAGCATGGTACCTAGAGCTACAGCACCGAGGTGGATAGGCGAATTGAGGTGACCAACCACAGCCGTGTCGACCATGCCTAGTAAAGGTGTGGACAGGTTAGCTAGAATCATGGGACCAGCCAGAGTCCAGACTCGGCGATGCGTTACGGCACGTGTGGTTAGCAAAAAGCGGTTCCTGTAAACAACAAGACCACCCGAAGGTGGCCTTGCAGGTGAGTGAAAAATTAATTATCAGATCAGCAGTGGTGCGATGACCAGACTGACGATAGCCATGACGTTGATTAAGATGTTCATTGATGGACCGGAAGTATCTTTAAGCGGATCACCTACGGTATCGCCCACAACAACGGCTTTATGAACATCGGAGCCTTTGCCACCAAGATTACCTTTCTCGACATGTTTTTTAGCATTATCCCATGCGCCACCTGCGTTCGCCATCATCAGGGCCATCATTACACAGCAGATTAGGGCGCCACCAAGCATACCGCCCAGAGCTTCAGCTCCCAATCCGAAACCGACAACAACAGGCGCTAACACAGCGAGCGTGCCGGGCAGGATCATTTTATTCAAAGCGGCTTTAGTGGCGATATCGACGCAGCGGGCTGTGTCTGGTTTGGCTGTGCCTTCCATCAGTCCCGGAATTTCTTTGAACTGACGACGAATTTCTTTAATCATATCGAAGGCCGCATCCCCTACAGCTGTCATAGTCATAGCGCTGACAAGAAACGGGAATATGCCGCCAAGGAACATACCCATCAAAACGACTGGGTTGTTTATCAATAAGGCAAAATTCGGGTCGCCCAGCGTGATTGTCTCGATATAAGCACTGATAAGAGCCAGCGCTGCCAGTGCTGCTGCACCAATAGCAAAACCTTTACCAATCGCCGCTGTGGTATTACCTAATTCATCCAGAGAATCCGTAATGTCACGAGTTTCTTTGCCCATTTCAGCCATCTCAGCAATACCGCCCGCGTTATCGGCAACCGGACCGTAGGCATCAATTGCCATGGTAATTCCAACTGTTGCCAACATGCCTACAGCTGCAATACCCACGCCGTATAAGCCAGCAAAGTGACTGGAAACGAAGATAATACCTGCAATAGTCAAAACTGGAATAGCGACAGACTGCATACCTAAAGCTAACCCGCCAATCATGACGGTGGCTGCACCTGTTTCACCACTGGCAGCAAGTTTCCGCACAGGTGCACCGCCTGTGTAGTATTCCGTTACCAGACCGATGATAATGCCACCAATGGCACCCGAAAGAACCGCAATCCACAGATTCGTCATGCCACCTAGACTGATGATCAAAAGCCATGAAACGGCGATGAAAAGTACGGATGCCCCCATGGTGCCAATTCGCAACGCGGCTTCCGGACTTTTGTGAGAAAAAACCTTCACTGTAAAGATACCAGCGATAGAACAGAGCAAACCGATCGAAGCTAGAGCCAGAGGCATAAACATCAAGGTTTCCTGGGTATCCGCGAGTTGACTGATAGCAACTGCACTCATGGTTGATGCGATGGCGATACTGGCGATCATCGCGCCACAGTATGACTCGAAAATATCCGACCCCATACCGGCAACGTCGCCTACATTGTCACCTACATTATCGGCAATGACGCCTGGGTTACGGGGGTCATCCTCCGGAATGCCAGCTTCGACCTTGCCCACAAGATCTGCCCCCACATCGGCACTTTTGGTGAAGATACCGCCACCGACACGTGAAAATAATGCAACAGAAGACGCACCCATACCAAACCCATGAATTGTATGAACTGTGTGGGGATCGGCACCATAGAGTAAATAAAGAATACCCAGACCCAATAAGCCCATGGCGGCAACCGTCAGCCCCATGATGGAACCACCGAAAAATGCGATGGTTAAAGCTTCAGATGCACCGCTGTCACGTGCTGCAACGGCTGTTCTGACGTTTGCCTGAGTGGCACTGTACATACCAATAAAGCCTGCACTAGCCGAACAGATGGCACCAACAAAGAAAGCAAAAGCACTGTGCCAACCGAGATCAGAAAGACCCAAAGCGACAATACAAACAAGACAAAAAATAGCGAGGCGGCTGTACTCAGCTCGCATGAAAACCATTGCACCCAGATGTATCTGGTCACCAATTTCTACAACACTACCGGAACCCGGTGATTGCGCCTTGACCTTGTTGTAAACCAGAAATGCACAGAACAGTCCGAAAATCCCCAAAATCATTGGGACGTAGCTGAGTGACGTCATAAGTCTTACCTCGTTATTATGATTAGAAAGTGTTAGCTAATTGTTGCTCCTTAGATCTACGTTTTGTGGTGCTCAAACTCTTATACCTGTATCGTAACGGCAAGTAAAGTCGCGGGGAGAAGCCTTGTTTTTCATAGAGATAGCTAATAACGATGATTGAATGGCTGAGCTATGCAGGAGCAGGCGTTATTGCCGGAGTATTGGCTGGACTGTTCGGGATAGGGGGAGGCTTGATTATTGTGCCTATCCTACTATTAGTGTTTAGCTGGCAGACCATGGCAGCAGATGTGGCTATCCATGTTGCTATCGGAACGTCACTGATGACGATTGTCGTAACGTCATTATCATCAATGCGTGCTCACCATGGTTACGGAACAACGGATTGGATTTTAGTTAAAAAACTTACTCCGGGCTTAATTGTGGGAAGTTTGCTTGGCGCGATGATTGCGGCGAATCTCTCCAGTCAGTGGCTGCAGACATTTTTTGCTTTCTTTGCCTTACTCATGGCAGTCAGATTATGGCTACCCTTACCAAAAGCGCTATCACCCAAGTTACTCACCTTGAGTTTTATGTCTGGATATGGGGTTTTTACCGGAATTATTTCCGCTATGGTTGGAATCGGTGGTGGCACGCTGGTAGTACCATACCTGGTAGTAGCGGGGCAGAAAATGCAACGGGCTGTGGGTACGGCTGCAGCGTGTGGCTTTCCGATTGCCGTCAGTGGTGTAATAGGCTTTATCTGGATGGGTATAGTCAAATACAACATCAATACAGGATGGCAGACCGGTTTTGTTCACTGGCAGGCATTCATTGGTATCATTTCAACCAGTATATTTATGGCGCCGATTGGTGCTCGATTAGCGAAAAATTTGTCACATGAAAAACTCAGCAAGTTATTTTCGCTTGTGCTGTTGACTGTAGGGTTACTGTTATTATTCCGTTAACTGTTAAAACAGGAGAGACCATCATGAATAAGTGGATTTGTTCCGTGTGTGGGTTTGTTTACGATGAATCAGAAGGCATGCCAGAAGAAGGTATTGAACCAGGAACCGCTTGGGATGACATTCCAGATGACTGGGTTTGTCCTGATTGCGGTGCGCTAAAAGAAGATTTTGAAATGATTCCTTTAGAGCAATAACAACGAGCTGCCGTGTTTTAGAGTTTAATCCAGATGAAAATTCTTCTATAATCAGGGATTTTGTTCACCTAAATTACTGGAGCTCGCGCATTATGAACCTCGACCGTGTTGGTTCAGGCAAAAACCTGCCTGAAGACATTAATGTCATCATCGAAATCCCTTCACACTCTGACCCGGTGAAATATGAAGTGGATAAGGAAACTGGCGCATTGTTCGTCGATCGTTTCATGAATACGGCGATGTTCTACCCCTGTAACTACGGATACATCCCGCATACCCTTTCTGATGATGGTGATCCGGTAGATGTTTTGGTCGTGAGCCCCTATGCCTTAATCAGTGGTTCGGTGGTTGCTTGCCGTCCAGTTGGTATGCTGAAAATGACGGATGAATCTGGTGAAGATGCCAAGATCATCGCGGTACCGCACGATAAGATGTATGACGACGTCAATGACGTTGATGATTTGTCATCACGTTTGTTAGACCAGTTAGCTCACTTCTTTGAACATTACAAAGATCTGGAAAAGAACAAATGGGTAAAAATTGAAGGATGGGTGAATAAGGCTGAAGCGAAAGCGGAAATTGTTGCCAGTGTTGAGCGTTTTAAAGCGGCACCAGTTAAACCACAATTCTAATTTTTTGCTATCAGCAAAACTGTTCGGCGAGCTGAAGCTTTCAGTCTCGCCGATTTTTTATCTAGACTCGGAACAATCATGACAACTTTGGTCTTGCAGGGCGCATTATTAACCAGAAAAGATGGCGAACAACTTGCTCATGAAGTCAGCGGTGAACTTAATTGGCAGCAGAACTATGCGACCGTTAGGGATGCTTCTGTTGACAGTCAGGCCATCGAATCATTTCGTCAGCAATTTGACTTCGATATCAATGCAATACCGTCTAATTTCGATGTGAGAAAAACCGGTCTTCTGGTAACAGACATGGATTCAACTCTGATCAGTATCGAATGTATTGATGAAATTGCTGATTTTATGAATCTTAAACCACAGGTCGCAGAAATTACAGAATCAGCCATGCGTGGTGAGATTGATTTTGAAACTTCACTCAGACAACGTGTGTCTCTGTTAAAAGGGCTGGATGTTTCGGTATTGGAGCGTGTTTATGAAGAACGCTTGCAGTTGAATCCTGGTGCTGAGATTATGGTCGAAACATTGAAGCATAATGGTATCAAGCTGGCATTAGTCTCAGGCGGCTTTACCTTCTTTACCGACAGGCTCAAACAACGTCTGGGGCTGGACTTCAGTCAAGCGAATAAACTGGCGGAAAGAGAAGGCAAGCTGACCGGTGAACTGGATGGCGATATTTGTGGCGCGCAGACCAAAGCAGATTTTTTACTGCAGTGCTGTAAGCAACTTAATATAACGCCAGCACAGACGCTGGCAGTGGGAGATGGTGCGAATGATTTGTTGATGATGCAACCGGCCGGTTTGAGCGTTGCATACCACGCCAAACCAAAAGTTCAGCAACACGCTGATACCGCCATCAATCATAATGGATTGGACGCTATTTTGGGTTTGTTGCAGCTTAGCTATAACTAGCCTGATCTTGAAATTAAAACCTTCGTCCCCATCTCACCAAAGAGAATTTTTCAAATTACGAGGATCAAATAATGGAAATTATGGAACGCATTGGGCAGGCAATAGAAACTAATCCGGTTATCCTGTTCATGAAAGGCACACCGGAATTCCCACAATGTGGCTTTTCTAGCCGTTCGTCGCAGGCAGTTGCTGCTTGTGGTGCAGAGTTTGCTTATATTAATGTATTAGCAGAACCGGAAGTGCGTGAAAACCTTCACCGTTATGCAGATTGGCCAACCTTCCCACAACTCTATATCAAGGGTGAACTGGTTGGTGGTTGCGATATCATCATGGAACTTTACGAAAATGGTGAATTGAAAAAAATGATTGATCAAGCGAGCTAACCAAGGCATGAGTCAGGAAAACGATCACGATTGGCACGACGGCGAACACGAATATGCTGTCGCGCCATCCAAGCCAGATTTGAAGCAGCCACCCAAATATCGGGTGATCATGCTCAATGACGACTATACGCCCATGGATTTCGTGGTTGAGGTGCTGGAGAATCTTTTCAGCATGGGAAGCGATAAAGCGACGCAAACCATGCTGGAAGTTCACACCGAAGGTAGTGCTTTGTGTGGTATTTTTACTTATGAGATAGCTGAAGCGAAAGTCGAACAGGTCAACAGCTACTCTCAACGCCACGGCCATCCATTGCAATGTACGATGGAAGAGGAATGACCCAGTTCGATATCCAACCAATATAGGTGGAACGCAAGATGTTAAGTAAAGAACTCGAACAAACCCTCAGTCAGGCATTTAATTATGCTCGGCAGCGCTCACATGAGTTTCTTACCGTTGAGCATTTACTACTTGCCCTACTGGAAAATGGTCAGGCGTTGGCGGTTTTAAAAGCCTGTGATGTAGATGTATCTATCTTGCGGCAGGAACTGGGCGATTTTCTAGCCGATAACCTACCAACATTACCCGAAGATAGTGAGCGCGAGACACAGCCTACCCTAGCATTCCAGCGCATTCTGCAGCGTGCTGTTATGCATGTGCAGTCATCG
>NZ_CBFHHW010000027.1:0-258 GCF_965655755.1 Methylophaga sp.
TATTGGTGGTAATAGTGTGTATCTGGGGAGACCATGTCAATATTCACTCGGGAACCGCTTTAATTCATGCAATAAGGCGATATGGACGTCTCACCGCTATTCAAATTCGGTCATTGTGTCAATGAATCGTGCGATTACCGCCATGAAGCTACGGTTTGGTGCTGATAAAGTCCGTTTGATTGGTTTCTCCGGAGGAGGGACGGTTTCTTCAATAATTGCCGCAGAACGTCAGGATGTGGAATTACTTGTCACCATCGC
>NZ_CBFHHW010000027.1:268-31972 GCF_965655755.1 Methylophaga sp.
AACAATGGACCGAATTTAATCAGATTTCCCCTTTAGTTGGCTCTCTGAATCCGGTTGATTTTAGTAAGGCCTTAGAAGCTGTACCACAGATTCATTTAATCGGCGATCGCGATCACATTGTACCCGGTTCCGTATTGATGTCGTATTTGTCACGATTGGAATCGTTAGATAATGTGCAGAGCCACATCATTGTCGGTGCCGATCACACCTGTTGCTGGTCATTGGCAGTAGCAGACGTTTTGCAATAAAAAAAGCCCCTATTTAGGGGCTTTTTATGTCTGAACGTTTTATTGTTCCCATGGTTATTTATCCGATGGAATGTGACAGAGAGCGTGCTGCTTTATAAGCTATTCAACCAGTCGTCGTCAGAGCCTTCGTTCATCCCTTCAAACAGATACGTAGATAAATACCGTTCACCAGTATCGGGGAGCATCGCGAGTATGGTGGAGCCCGGTTCGGCTTTCTCTGCCACCTTCATTGCAGCAGCCAGAGTACCGCCGCATGATAATCCAACAAAAATGCCTTCTTCACTGGCAAGACGCAATGCCCAGTCTTTGGCTTCTTCATCCGTTACTGGATACAGTTCATCATGCACATCACGATTTAATACATCGGGTACAAAGTCGGGTGTCCAGCCCTGTATTTTATGTGGACTCCAGTCATTACCCGCGAGCATAGATGCAGCCGCTGGTTCTGTCGCCACAACTTTAGTATCAGGCCGTGCCAGTTTAATCATTTCCCCTGCACCGGTCAGGGTGCCACCTGTGCCCCAGCCAGAAACCCAATAATCCAGACGTTTTCCTGCAAAATCACGCAGGATTTCAGGCCCAGTAGTATTGCGGTGATAGGCGGGATTAGCAGGGTTTTCAAACTGGCGCGCGAGGAACCAGCCGTGTTGTTCGGCGAGTTCTTCAGCTTTTTTAACCATACCCGTGCCTTTTTCAGCTGCTGGTGTCAGGATGACCTTGGCGCCCAGGGCACGCATGATCTTGCGGCGTTCTACGGAGAAGGTCTCAACCATAGTGGCAACAAACGGATATCCCTTGGCGGCACAGACCATAGCCAGTGCGATACCGGTGTTACCGGAAGTGGCTTCTACAACGGTCTGGCCCGGTTTGAGCACGCCACGCTTTTCTGCATCATCAATGATGGCGAATGCCAGACGATCTTTAACGGATGCCATCGGATTGAATGATTCGACTTTGACGTACATATCGACATGATCCGGTGCGATATTATTGAGTCGGACGACGGGTGTATTGCCGATAGTATCGAGAATGCTGTTATAAATCATGGTGTGTCTTTTATTGTATTTGCTAAACCGAAAGCTTACACCAATTTAGGTGATGGAAAAAAGCGGTAGCTTGGTGAAATGATTACAGCGTGTCGTTTTCGTAGTCTTTGATCAGTTGTTCAGCCATTTTAATATCGGCATCATCTACAAACACATGGGCAAAATCGGTTGCGGGAAGATCCCCCACAGCACCCTGGAGGTAATGACCCCCGACATGGCAGTCGATGCCATTATTTTTCAGCATGCCTGCAACGATATGCGCTTCTAGAATATTATTAGCCTGAAACACCAGATACATAGCTTGCCCCTGATAATAGTGTTAAGACCATCAGTGTATCGTTTGTGTACATACAAAAACAGCTACCCGAGGTAGCTGTTTAAACGAATCAGGCGTTACTTTTCTTAGGAGGCACTACTGACATGTATTTGTTGTTTGGTTGATTGTTTGGCGGGTTTTTTGTGGCTTTCAATATTGGCCGTTTTTTCCAACGCTTTAAGGATATTCTGACGAGTGATTGAACCGACCAGACGATTATCCTTAATCACAGGCAAGCATTTGTAAGCGGATGTGAGGAAAGTTTGAGCAACTTCAATAATCGAGCTATCGACATCGATAGTGATACAGCCTTCATGCATGAACTCTGCAACTCTACCTGCTGCCTCACCCTGATAAGCAGCATTCAAGGCAACCTGCATACAGTCTTTCTCAGATAGAAACCCAATCAGATTGCCATGATGGTCAATCACCGGTGCACCTGAAATTTTAAACTCAATCAGTTGGTGAATGGCACGCAACACATCCATATCGGGTGTGAACGTGATTTTAGTGCCGTTCATATACTCTTTAACTTTTAATGGTGCGAGCATGCCTTTACTCCTGAGACTTTATTGTTGTTCTGCTTTGCGTCGGGCACATTCTTCTTTTTCCTCAAGAGAACAGGCACCGCCACAGCTTCCACTTAAGCCAACTTGATTCAGACCGCCACAGCTTCCCTTGATCGCCGGACGACCAAACAGCACACCGATTGCCATAGCGGCAACGATGATAAGTAAAGCAACAAATGCAGCGAGAAACGTTGTCATTTAACCCCCAAAGTCATCAAGCAGAATATTCTCACGCTCGACACCCAAGTCTTCCAGCAAGTTGATCACGGCCGCGTTCATCATCGGTGGACCACAGATATAAAATTCGCAATCTTCCGGTGCCGGGTGATCTTTTAAGTAATTGTCATACAACACATTATGAATGAAACCAGTGTACCCTTCCCAGTTATCTTCGGGAAGTGCATCTGACAGGGCGACATGCCAGGTGAAGTTATCGTTTTCAGCAGCAAGCTCATCGAAATCTTCGGTATAGAACATTTCGCGCAGACTTCGCGCACCATACCAGAAGGTCATCTTACGTTTACTGTTCAGTCGACGTAGCTGATCAAAGATGTGTGAACGCATCGGCGCCATACCCGCACCACCGCCAATGAAGACCATTTCTTTGTCGGTATCTTTGGCAAAAAACTCACCGAAAGGACCTGAAATAGTCACTTTATCACCGGGTTTCAGATCAAAGATGTAGGAAGACATCTGACCTGGTGGAATATCATCATTATCAGGCGGTGGCGATGCGATACGCACGTTTAGCATAACCAGGCCTTTTTCTTCTGGGTAATTCGCCATGGAATAGGCGCGAACCACGTCCTCTTTGACAACGGATTTATAACGCCACAGATCGTAGCGATCCCAGTCACCTCGGTATTCATCTTCAATAGTGAAGTTTTTATATTCAACCGTGTGAGGCGGGCATTCGATCTGAATAAAGCCGCCGGCGCGGAATTTAACATCTTCGTCTTGAGGCAGTTCCAGTACCAATTCTTTGATAAAGGTTGCGACGTTTTCGTTGGAACGAACGGTGCATTCCCATTTTTTAACACCAAAGACCTCTTCAGGTACTTCGATTTTCATATTCTGTTTAACGGCTACCTGACAAGACAGGCGATCACCATCATGTGCTTCACGTTTGGTGATATGTGATTCTTCTGTCGGCAGAATAGAGCCGCCACCTTCAAAGATTTTGACTTTGCACTGGCCACAGGTACCACCGCCACCGCAGGCAGAGGAGACAAACATATCTGCATCCGCCAACGCGCCGAGAAGCTTGCTACCCGCAGGGGTGTGAATGGTTTTCTCATCATTAATAACAATTTCAACATCACCGGTCGAGACCAGTTTAGAGCGTGCTCCCAGAATCAGGAACACTAATGCCATGATGATGAGGGTGAATAATACGATACCGAGTATGATTTCCATTACAGCTGTATCCCCGAAAAGGCCATGAATCCGAGCGCCATCAGTCCAGCAGTAATAAACGTAATGCCAAGACCTTGTAAGCCATCAGGCACGTCGGAGTATTTTAATTTCTCTCTGATACCGGCGATGGCAGTAATAGCCATTGCCCAACCCAGACCACTACCGACACCGTAAACGGCACTTTCTGCCAGGTTGTAGTCACGTTCAACCATAAACAACGTACCCCCCAGGATGGCGCAGTTAACGGTGATAAGTGGCAGGAAGATACCTAAAGCGTTGTAGAGCGCTGGTGCATATTTATCCATCGCCATTTCCAGAATCTGAACCATAGCAGCAATTACGCCGATATAGCTGATCAAACCCAGAAAGCTTAAATCGACTTCAGGCAGGCCAGCCCAAGCCAAAGCACCGTCTTTTAGAAGGTATTGGTAAATCAGATTGTTGGCAGGTACGGTAATCACCTGAACCAGGATGACGGCAATACCAAGACCTAAAGCGGTTTCAATTTTCTTGGAAACAGCCAGGAAGGTACACATGCCAAGGAAAAAGGCTAAAGCCAGATTCTCGACAAAGATCGCACGGACAAAGAGACTGAGATAATGCTCCATTTACAGTACCTCCGTCCGGTGAACCTGGTGAATCTGATAATCGGGTTTTTCTACCTGTTCTTTTTTCCAGCTACGGATAGCCCAAATCATCAGGCCAATCACAAAGAAGGCGCTGGGAGGCAGCAGCATCAGGCCGTTGGGTACATACCATCCACCTTCGTTAGCAACCGGAATAACTTGGTGACCGAACAACTTGCCTGCACCCAGTAATTCACGGAAAAAAGCGACTGTCATCAGAATCAAACTGTAACCCAGACCATTACCGATACCATCAAGGAAGCTCAGCATAGGCGGGTTTTTCATCGCATAGGCTTCAGCCCTGCCCAACACGATACAGTTAGTGATAATCAGCCCCACAAAGACTGACAGCGACTTACTCGCCTCGTAGGCATAGGCCTTCAGAACCTGGTCAACAATGATTACCAGCGAGGCAATGATCGTCATTTGCACGATAATGCGGATATTGGTCGGTATTTGTTTACGGATAGCACTGATGAACATGCCCGAAAACGCACAGACCGTGGTCAAAGCGATACACATGATCAACGAGGACATCATGTTGGTTGTTACCGCGAGTGCCGAACAGATACCCAGTACCTGAAGTGTAATTGGATTGTTGTCGATCAATGGATCGAGAACATTATTTTTTGCTTCACTTGCCATCTGCTATTTCCCCAATTCGGAACGCATGTTTTTCAGATAAGGACCAAAGCCGTGATCGCCCAACCAGTATTGCAACAAGTTGGTTACGCCATTACTGGTCAATGTTGCACCGGAAAGACCATCCACTTTGTGCTCGGCATTGGGTGATTTAGGGTCGACGTAACCACGGATAACGCGGATTTCTACATCGCCGTTTTCATCGAAGACTTCTTTGCCTTGCCATTGTGCACGCCATTTCGGGTTATCCACTTCACCACCGAGCCCCGGTGTTTCAGCGTGATCGTAAAAACGCAGGCCACGGATAGTGTTGAAGTCACCTTCTAAAGAAAGAAAGCCGTACAACGTCGACCAGAGTCCATAACCATGTACAGGTAAGACCACCTGTTTAATCGTGTCACCTTCTGTCAGTAGGTAGACCGGGGCGAGTTTGGCACGACTGCCAATACCAGCAATATTTTGCTCGCTGGTCAATTTGACGCTCATTTGAGGATCGGCTGACGCTTTACGTTGATCGTAGCTGACAGGATCAATATCTGTTTCTGCGTATTGGCCCTCGCTTAAATTCACCAGACGCACGTCAAACTGACCAAACAGTTCGTCAAGTGTGCCGGCATTATCTGATAAGCCAGTGACAGCCAGAATGTTACGTTTGATATCGTCTTTCTTGTTGCTGGTCTGAATCGGTTTTAAAGAGACCGCAGCGGTCGATACCAGAATTGAACAGATCAGGCAAAGCAGGACGGCGATAAATAACGTTTTTTTGGGATTGTCATTAGGCAGGCTCATTAGCGAGCCCAGCAATCCTTTTTTTGGGGTTGTTTCTGCCATGTGATTAGGCTCGCTTCAATCTACGTTTAACGTTGGCCTGCACCACAAAGTGATCAATCAATGGTGCGAAAATGTTACCGAAAAGGATGGCCAGCATGATGCCTTCCGGGAAGGCCGGGTTGACGACGCGAATTAACACCGCCATAAAACCAATCAAAAATCCGTAAATCCAGCGGCCTTTATCTGTCATTGCTGCAGACACCGGGTCGGTTGCCATAAATACCATACCGAATGCGAGCCCCCCGATTGAGAGGTGCCAGTACCACGGTACCGAAAACATGGGGTTAGTCTCGCTGCCAATCATATTGAATAACAGAGTGGTGAATACCATACCCAAGAAGACGCCGAAAATAATCCGGAAGTTGGCGACACGGGTATAGATCAGAAATGCAGCACCCAGCAGAATAGCGAGAGTCGAGGTTTCACCCAAAGACCCCGGCATCATGCCAAAGAAAGTTTGTGCCCAGCTATAACCCGCCTCTGTAATAGCTTCAACACCACCTGAAGCAGCAAGTGCCAGTGGTGTAGCACCTGTGTAGCCATCGATAGCAGTCCATACTGCATCACCAGACATTGATGCGGGGTAGGCAAAATATAAGAACGCACGGCCAGTCAACGCTGGATTTAAGAAGTTTTTACCGGTACCACCGAACACTTCTTTACCCAGAACCACACCGAAGATAATACCCAAAGCAACCATCCATAAAGGTGTTGAGGGGGGCAGGGTCAAGGTGTAGAGCATGGAGCTGACCAGAAAGCCTTCGTTGACTTCGTGGTTACGCACCGCGGCAAAGATCACCTCAAAGGTACCCCCCGCAGCGAGCGTGACTATGTACATCGGCAGGAAGTAGAGCAGTCCATGGAACATATTGGCAAATAAACTGTTGGGATCATAAGCTATCCCTAATGAACTCATCAGCCAATGGCGCCAGCCATCAGTTTCTGTCATACCGATTTGTGCCATCGCTGAGTTAGCCTGAAACCCCGTGTTCCAGAGCATCAACAACAAGACCGGGAACGTCGCAACGACGACGTAACTCATGACTCGTTTTAGATCGATCGCATCACGCACATGCGGTGAGCCACGAGTGACATCCGCCGGTGAATAAATGAAGGTGTCGACCATCTCGTAGAGGGCGAAATACTTCTCGTATGGTCCACCTTTTTGGAACTGTGGCTCGATACGATCAAGGAAACGTCTTAAACGCGCCATGATTATCCTTCTTTCTCAATTTGTGTAAGGTTTGTTCTCAGTGCAGGACCGTAGTCATACTTACCTGAACAGACAAAAGAGCATAATGATAAGTCCTCTTCGTCCAGTTCAAGGCAACCCAGCGCCTGTGCCGAATCGGTATCTTTCACCAATAGCGAACGCAGTAACTGTGTTGGTAGGATGTCTAACGGCATGACACGTTCAAATACGCCGACAGGAACCATAGCCCTTGGACTACCGTTTTGTGAGGTCGTTAAAGCCAGATCTTTTTTCGGAAGCAGACTGGAGAAAAAAACATTCAGTGCTGAGAATTTATTTTTTCCGCCCGGACGAATCCATCCTAGTAGTTCACGTTCATCCGTTTCTGCAATAACTGAAAGTTGATTGTGAAAACGGCCCATATAAGCTGCCCAGTTATTTGCGGTATGACCATGCAAAACCGAACCGGAAATAACCCGTGACTGAACCGAGGCAACTTCACCCCAGACCAGATCTTCAGTACTGGCGCCAAGGCGAGTGCGAATCAGACGAGGCTTATTCACTAAAGGCCCGGCGAAAGAAATAATACGCTCAACCCAGATGCGACCTGTCGTAAACAGCTTACCGATGGCAATGACGTCCTGGTAATTGATCGTCCAGACAGTTTTGTTTGCACTGACAGGGTTTAGCAGGTGGATATGGGTACCCGCGAGGCCTGCAGGATGGGGGCCAGAAAAGGTGTTAACTTCGATATTGTCACGATGACTGACGGGCAAGGCAGCATTAGGGGCCTGGCACAAAAACACTTTTCCTTGTGTTAACTGGCTGATGACGGTTAGGCCATGCTTGAAGTCTTCTGCGTATTCATTAATGACGATACTGGGATCGGCAGCCAGCGGATTGGTATCAATGGCCGTAACGAATATCGCATTAGGTGAAGAGTCAATTGCTGGTGTACGGCTGTATGGTCGGGTGCGAAACGAGAGCCACAGGCCAGAGTCAACAAGATTTTTGGTGATCGCTTCTGGTTCCAGTTGGTCCAGTGCATCGACTGAATAATCCTGAAACGTCACTTCTTCGTTACCTTCAAGATCAATAACGACAGATTGTAGTGCCCGTTTAGCACCACGATTTATGGATCTAACCGTTCCTGCGCCGGGAGAGGTAAATATAACGCCAGGGGTTTTTTTGTCTTCAAAAAGCGGTTCGCCTAGTTTTACCTTTTGGCCTTCTTCGACCAGCATTGTGGGTCTCATACCCACGTACTCATTACCCAACACCGCTACCGAGTTGACGTTATTACCGTCATTGATAGTTTGTTCGGGTTTCCCCGAGATGGGCAAATCGAGCCCTTTCTTAATCGAGAAATGCATATTTCACCTGGTCAGGAGACATCGGACGTGTCTGATTTCTGAGTTTTGTTAATTTGTCAGCTCATAAGTATAAGTATTGTAACGGGCTAAGGGAAGCGCAAAAACTAGATAAAAAGAGGTATTTACGGAGCGGCTTTTATATGGCGGTCATCATCTTTTAGCCAGATATACGAAATAACAAAGGCAATCAGACTCGACACAGCAGCTAATAAATACGTCCACATGGGCCCCGGTGTAAGCCACAGATAGCCGCTAATAAGGCTACCTAAGGCACCGCCAGCACCAAAGCTGACGCTACTGTACAGAGCTTGCCCTCGACCCTGTGTTTTTCCTGTGAAATGGCGATGGACCCAGGCAATAGCAGCAGCATGATAGGTACCGTAACTGGCTGCATGCAAAAGCTGAGCAAAGGTCAAAATAGGAAGATTTTGCGGAAATAAAGCAATCAAAAGCCAGCGTAAGACACTGAGTAATAAGCTTGCCAACAAGACATAACGCAACCCGAGTTTTGGCAGCCAGCGGTGCATAAACAAAAAGATAATGACTTCTGCGAATACACCCAAAGCCCATAATTGACCAATCAACCCTCGACCGTAACCATTTTCTTCCAGATAGATAGTGTAAAAGGTGTAATACGGCCCATGACTGGCCTGCATTAAAAAACACATAATCAAAAAGGCAATAACGGCGGGGCGTTTGAGTAAGGTTTTAAGTGAGACTTGGCTCAGAGTCATATGCCGCGATGCGGATTCGGGCACACTGAGACTGACCAGCCAGATACCAGCCGTGCTAAGAAACAGGGCTATTGGTACGATACTGGGTTCAAAAAATTCCAGTAGCCAGCCCAAAGCCATTACGATTACGATAAAACCGATGGAGCCCCACACTCTGACTTTACTGTAGTGATGACTGTAATCACCCAGATGTTGCAATGTTGTCACTTCAAATTGCGGTAAGGAAGCATTCCAGAAGAAACTGAATAGCAACAAGGTCCCTGCAACCCACATATAGCTTTGGTTATAAAAGATGGCCGCAAACACTAAGGTCGCTGCGAAACTGGCAAAACGCACAATCCGCATCCTCTGACCATGATGATCCGCGATCCAGCCCCATACATTAGGAGCGATGATGCGGGAAGCTAACAGAATGGCGGTTAATTCACCGATGTCACTGGCTGAAAAGCCTTCCCATTTAAGGTAAAGGCTCCAGTACGGGACCAGCACGCCTAAACAGGCGAAGTAAAAGAAATAAAATCCCGACAGGCGCCAGTAGGGGAGTTGGGATAACGGCACGTTGTTAAAAACTAGGGTTTTTGTGCTGGAACGATAGGTGTCTCTGTTGTGACATCCATATTCTGTGCACGGTGTCTCAGTGCATGGTCCATTAATACTAAGGCTAGCATCGCTTCAGCTATAGGCGTTGCACGAATTCCTACGCACGGGTCATGACGACCTTTGGTTACGACCTCTACCGGCTCTCCGGCTGTATTGATGCTTTTACCCGGAATACTCAGGCTGGAAGTCGCTTTCAGCGCCATGCTGACTAAGATATCCTGGCCACTGGAAATACCGCCCAGCACACCACCGGCATTATTACTTAGGAAACCTTCCGGCGTGATTTCGTCGCGATGCTCACTGCCTTTTTGGGTGATTGAGTCGAACCCAGCGCCAATTTCTACACCTTTGACGGCATTAATGCTCATCATGGCATGGGCAATTTCTGCATCAAGGCGATCAAAAATCGGTTCCCCCCAACCCGGCGGTACATTTTTCGCCACGACATTGACTCGGGCACCAATGGAGTCGCCTTTCAGTGATTTCATGTGATTTTCGATTTCGACTTCTTTATCTGGATCGGGACAGAAAAAGGCGCTTTTATCCATGTGCGACCAGTCGTGTTTTTCAATCACGACGGGGCCTAGTTGTGCTAGATAACCGATAATGTCAATACCGTATTGTTGTTTCAGATATTTCTTGGCAATACCGCCTGCTGCAACGCGCATCGCTGTCTCACGTGCCGATGAGCGACCGCCGCCGCGGTAATCACGAAAGCCGTACTTATGATGATAAGTATAGTCAGCGTGGGCAGGGCGGAACTGATGCATGATATTGCCATAATCTTTAGAGCGTTGATCGGTATTCTCAATCAACATTCCAATCGGTGTGCCGGTCGTTTTACCTTCAAAAACTCCTGACAGGATTTTAACTTGATCAGCCTCTTTACGCTGGGTTTCATAGCGTGTTTTACCCGGCTTACGTCTGTCCAGATCACCTTGAAGATCTGCTTCACTTAATTCCAGTCCCGGCGGACAGCCATCAACGATACAGCCCAATGCGGGGCCGTGGCTTTCACCAAAAGAGGTGACAGTGAATAATTTTCCAAAAGTGTTACCAGACATAGCTACTATTCCGAGCGGGTAAAAGTTTAAACAATAAAGATTGATGCAAAGCCGAGAAAGGCAGTAAAACCAATCACATCTGTGACGGTGGTCAGTAATACGCTGCCTGATAGGGCCGGATCAATGCCAATTTTTTTTAATGTCAGTGGTATGGTCACGCCAGCGAGAGCGGCAGCTATCAGGTTGATAACAATGGCTGTCCCAATCAACACACCCAGCGATAGGCTATTAAACCAGATCACTGTCACGATCGCGATAGCAATTGCCCAGATGACGCCGTTGCTGGCTCCTACCAGAAATTCTTTACGCAATAACCAGCGCTGGTTTTTATCATTAATCTGCCCCAGTGCCATTGAGCGAATAACCAAAGTCAGCGTCTGACTGCCGGCGATCCCCCCCATGCTTGCGACAATCGGCATCAGAACCGCCAATGCAACCTGCTTCTGGATCGTCGTATCAAACAGACCAATCACCCACGATGCCAGAAAGGCCGTAAGCAAGTTAACACCGAGCCAGACAGAACGACGATTCACACTGCGTCTTACCGGGGCGAAGGTATCTTCATCTTCGCCCAGACCCGCCATGCTTAACATTGAGTGTTCAGCTTCATCGCGGATAACGTCAACCACGTCATCAATAGTGATACGACCGAGCAGGTGATTGTCTTTATCAATAACCGGTGCAGAGATAAGATCGTGCTTTTCAAAGCGATGGGCGACATCACGATCCGACATGTTGGCTGGAATCGGATCGACCTGATGCGACATGGCTTCACTGACTAATAAAGATCGACTACGGCTAACGACCTGAGACAGCCGTAAAGTGCCAAGGTAATGATCATCATGATCGACGACATACAGACTGTCTGTGTTTTCAGGCAGCTCACCGAGCATTCGCAGATAACGCAACACCACTTCCAAGGTGATATCTGTGCGAACGGTGATAACGTCGGTGTTCATCAAACCACCGGCACTATCTTCATCAAAGGCAAGGACCGCTTCCACCCGCCGACGATGTTGAATATCCATCGCACGTAATACTTCATGTACGATGTGGTCAGGCAGATCTTGCAGGATATCGGCGATATCGTCGGGATCCAGATCCTCGGTCGCGTTGATCAGATCCGCCGTGTCCATTTCCGTCATCAGATCGGTACGGACTTCCTCACCAATATAGGAAAGAACATCACCGCGCAGATCGGGATTGATTAACGGCCAGCAAATCTTACGTTCAGTAGGCGGTAAGGATTCGAGCAGATGTGCGGTTTCAGCCGGATGCAGACCTGCGAGTAAGCGACGCATACGCACAAACCGACCGCTTTGCAGCGCATTGGAAAGGGTATCAATTGACTGATTTAGGGCGTGATTGTGGTCCAGCTCTGACATATCCAGGTCTCAACGACAGCGGTTGTTCGGATCCGTGCTTACGGGGCGCTATTTTAGCCTGCTTACAAGCGGATGAATAGCGTAGAGACCAAATCAGTTAATGATCGGGACCGTTAATCTGTTCCAGCATCATGTCCACTTCAAGTGGATCAATCGCATTCATGATTTCCAGTGTGTTGACCGGTAGCTGGTTGAGATCAGTCTCATTGATGACCTGTTTCACTTCAAGCAGTGCATTGGGATGCATGCTGAAATTTTCCAGTCCCATAGCGAGTAATAAGCGGGTATAACGGGGATCACCGGCCATTTCGCCACACATTGAGACATCAACATTGTGTTTTTTGCCTGCGCTCAACGTCATATGAATCAGACGAAGCACCGCCGGATGTAATGGATCGTATAGATAGTTCACATGATCATCGATACGGTCGATAGCTAAAGTATACTGAATCAGATCATTGGTACCGATAGAGAGAAAGTCGACGTGTTGTGCAAACATCTCCGCACAGACTGCGCTGGCTGGGATTTCAATCATCGCACCAATTTCGATGTGATGATCGTATTCAATATGCTCGTTATCAAGCTCATGTTTACATTGTTCAAGCAGGTGTCTCGCCTGAACTAACTCATGCATGGTAGAAACCATTGGGAACATGATCTTGATCTTACCGTAGGCTGAGGCCCGCAGAATTGCTCTTAACTGTGTACGGAACATATTCGGCTGACTGAGACACAGACGAATCGCACGTAAGCCCAGGGCCGGATTAGTCACTACCGTCTGATTTAAATGGCGGCCGCCATCAACGGTTTTATCTGCACCGAGGTCAAACGTTCGAATGGTGACAGGCTGATTGTTCATCCCTTCAACCACATCCCGGTAAGCCGATAGCTGTTCCTCCTCCTCGGGTGGGGTCATCCGATTCATATACAGAAATTCGGTTCTGTAGAGGCCAATGCCTTGCGCTCCTGCAGCACTGATGGTGGTGATGTCTTCCGGCAGCTCAGCATTCGCTAATAGTCTGATGGACTTACCATCACGGGTCTTGGTGGGTTGCGATTTATAGCGACTTAGCGAAGAAATATGCTCGCGGAATTCAATTAGACGATCTTCGTACTCTTCCTGTGTTTTTTCATCCGGACCGAGCAGCATGACACCGGTTTCGCCATCAACGATAAGCGGTTCATTGTCCTGTACATAACGGCGAACCGACTCAATACCAACTATCGCGGGAATACCCAGACTGCGCGCTAGGATAGTGGTATGGGAAGTGGCACCACCATGCTCCGTCACAAAGGCAACAATGCCCTGATGCTGCATCAAAACGGTATCAGCCGGGGTTAAATCCTCAGCAATAATGATATGGCCTTTGAGCCGGCCATCCGGGATTTCATGATCCTGTACTTCCTGATCATTGAGAATCCGGTGGATGCGGTTTACAACATGATCAACATCGTCCCGGCGTGTACGCAGGTAGGGGTCGTCCATTTCGTTGAACACATTGATTAAAGCATCACGCTGTAATTGCAGTGCCCATTCCGCATTACAACGACGCTGGCGAATCATATCGACAGGAATTTTGTTCAATGAAGAATCATTGAGCATTAACAAATGGGTATCGATAAACGACGTGACGTCAGCTGCAGCATTCGCCGGAATATGGTTGCGAATCGACTTGAGCTGTTGTTTAGCTTGATCAATGGCATCGAGAAAGCGTTCCACTTCCTGTTCAATAGCAAATGCTGGGATCAGGTATTCACGGACATCGGGTTGGTTATGAAACAGAATATGTGCACGGCCGATGGCAATACCGCGTGATACGCCAATACCCTGGAGTTCAAGCGTCATTCACCTTCTCCAAAAAAATCATTTATCAGATTTTCAATGGCCGATAATGCGTCAGGTGCATCATTACCTTCGGCATTAACCGTGATTTCAGTGCCTTTCGCGGCAGCCAGCATCATAACGCCCATAATGCTTTTTCCATTAACCGTGCGGCCATCGCGTGATACTTTGATGTCGGACTCAAAATTAGAGGCCGTGGTGACAAACTTGGCCGCTGCTCTGGCATGCAGACCGAGTTTATTAATGATCGTGTAGGTTTGCTCCATCATTTTCGTGAATATCCTGAGTGGTGACAGCGGACAACGCCTTCCTGGCCTCCACTAATAGCTTTATGTTCCAACTCGTCAAGATTAAGGGTTGGATAATTCAATACCCGGATTAACATAGGCAGATTCAGGCCGGAAACGACACGAATATCATCTCGATCAGATACGGCACATGCGATATTGCTGGGGGTTGAGCCAAACATATCGGTGAGGATCAAAATACCATGCCCCTGATCCAGACCCTGCAAATCATTATCCAGTTCAAGTCGAATCGCTTCAGGGTTATCTCTTGTGGCGATGGACAAAACCTGAGTTGGCAATGGGCAACAAGACAGCATTTGTCGAGCTGTGTTAATCAGCTCGGTACCGATATTGTTGTGTGATACGAGTAGAACGCCTACGGTCATCTTTGCTCTCTATAAAAATCAGTATGACTGATCATTGTTTTGGGCTTTTATAAGCCCTCATGACGGCTTTGAATGTAATGGATATCCGGGGGGTAATCAAATCTGTACGCTCTGATTATTGCCACATATCATGTTGTTGGCGCTGTTTTAAGGTTTGATTGGCATTATTTCCCTTGCGCTGCATGCCTAACCAGATCAACAGACGACTGCTGATGCGAGCCGGATTGTTAATAGACAGGCATAGACGGGGGAAAGAGAACGTCATAATTTCTGCATCAGATTGCTGGGCTTCAAGTGAGGCTTGTCCGTTGGCGACTGCGGAAAGTTCCAGAACATAATGAACCGGGCTGGACGTAACAACAGCCTGGCTTCCAAACAGTTTCTCTATATCAATCGTACCCAATTCCCGAGTATGCAGCAGGCCTTTGAGTATTTTGGGGCTTCGCGCGATTAAGTTGTTATTTTCAATGATTAGTTCAATGATATCATCGGCGATCAGTTGATGGCCTAACTGAAGTAATTCCAGTGCAAGACTGCTTTTACCTATCCCCGCTTTTCCTGTAATCAACACTCCAGAGCCATTAATGCAAACCATCACACCATGACAGGTTTCGGCTGGCGGGGCAGTGATCATGGTTTAATCGTCGATGGATATAAGTAGTTCGAAAATATCTTCAGCGTCTTTTGCCGTTCGGATTTTTTCGCAGATTTCTGCGTCCCGGAACAATGTAACCAGGCGCGAGAGGTGTTGCAGGTGATTGTCCGTATCTTCTTCGGGAACCAGTAAACCGAAAGCGATATCAATGGGCTGGCCATCAGATGACTCGAATGGCACTGAAGTGTCAAGGGTCAGCATCGCTGCTACGGTATGTGTCAGATCCGGGACCCGGGCGTGGGGGATAGCCACGCCCTTGCCCAGTCCCGTACTACCGAGACGCTCTCGTTCGAGTAGTACCTGGAATATCTTCTCTGCTGATGTCGCAGTTGTGTTGGCCGCCAGTTTCTGACTCAGGTTTTCCAGTACTTTTTTCTTACTGGATGCCGGGTCATGAAAACTGATGTTATCTGCATTAACCAATAATGCGGCAATAAGCATAGAAAATCCCGTTATTAATTAGCGTTGTGCTTCATTTCGGCGCCGACCGCTTGATGATGATCGGTGATTTTGTCTTTGTGCTTAATGATCTGACGATCCAGCTTGGATACCAGACTTTCAATCGCTGAGTACATGTTTTCGTTCTCATCGGAGGCGAACAAATCTGCACCGCTGACATGCACTGTCGCTTCTGCTTTTTGACGCTGTTTTTCAACAGAAAGGATGACATGAACGTTAGTCATGTTATCGAAGTGACGGGTCAGTTTCTCGAATTTTTTATTGACGTGATCCCGCAGGCTGTCAGTAATTTCGATATGTTGTCCGCTTAAGTTTAATTGCATAATTAAGGACTCCTTTTGAGTTGTGATAACTGGCTCTCAGACCAGTCGTTTTCGCTCATTCGATGGCGGGATCGCCAACGTTTCACGATACTTTGCAATTGTTCTGCGTGCGACGTTTACTCCCTGATCGCCCAGAATGTCAGCGATCTTGCTGTCGCTCAATGGTTTACGCGGATTTTCCGCGGCAACCAGTTTCTTGATGATAGCGCGAATTGCGGTGGCTGAACATTCACCTCCGGCATCCGTACTAACATGACTGGAAAAAAAGTATTTGAGTTCAAAAATTCCGCGTGGTGTATGCAAATATTTGCGGGTAGTGACACGTGAAATCGTTGACTCATGCATTTCAACCACTTCAGCAATATCAGCCAGTACCAACGGTTTCATCGCCTCTTCACCATGATCGAGAAAATCTTTCTGACGCTCGATGATAGCTTCGGTCACTTTGAGCAAGGTTTCATTGCGGCTTTGCAGACTTTTCAGAAACCAGCGCGCTTCCTGTAAGTTATTTTTCAGGTAAGTGTTTTCAGCACTGTTATCAGCACGATTAATTAATTGTGCGTAGTGCTCTGCAATATGTATTCGTGGAGCATTATCCGGATTCAATGACAACAGCCACTTACCATTGTATTTACGGGCATAGACATCCGGTACGATGTATTCGGTGTCGTTTGTCTGAATCTGACTACCAGGACGTGGATTGAGTAACTGGATAGAGCGAACCAGTTCCGTCAGTTCATCATCGTTGACTTTGAGGGCGCGTTTGATTTGTGCATAGTCACGTTTGGCCAGCGTGTCGAGATGTTTATCGATAAGCTCTTTCAACAGCTCAATATGCGGCATGCCGGTTGTTTCGAAAACGCGTAACTGGATCAGCAAGCATTCCCGCAGATCCCGGGCAGCCACACCGACCGGATCAAAATGCTGGATGCGATGTAATACCGTCTCTATTTCATCAAGCTCGACCTCAGCGAACTCTTCACCAAGGCTTAACTGAATGTCTTCCAGCGTAGTTTTGAGATAGCCATCATCTTCAACTGAATCAATAATGGTAGCGGCAATGGTTTCTTCGGTTTCAGTGAAATGGGTGAGGCGCATTTGCCATAACAGATGCTGCTGCAGTGAATCACCACTTTCATCCTGGTTTTCGCGTTCCATGTCGCCATCGATTGTACCGCTGCTGACAGAGGAGGCTGGTTGGTGGTCGTAGGTGTCTTCCCATTTGGAGTCGACCGGTAAGTCCTCAGGAATGTCCTGATTCTCTAACTGGCTGACATCGCGACTGGCTTGATCCTCATCACTGCTTTCCGGTGCACCGTCATAATCGTATTCTTCTTCGACTTCAAGCAGAGGGTTAGACTCAAGTGCCTCCTGAATTTCTGCCTGTAATTCGAGCGAAGAAAGCTGCAGTAAGCGTATTGCTTGCTGCAACTGCGGTGTCATTGACAGGCTTTGGCCTACACGTAGCTGTAATGAGGGTTTCACAGGTGTTGTTTAAGTGATGTTGCGACCATGTGTTTATGTTACCGCAAGTCTTATGCCATTGCCTACAGCAAATGGTTAAATTCTTCTGTGAATCAAACCACGCTCAGCGTCAGAACACGCTGACGGCACTGGCTTTGAAGTTTAACCAGACGGTATTCCCAAGATGTAATGCCAGATTTTTAAGTGAGGTGGGGGTGATAATGGCATGGAAACGTTCGCCACAATCGACCAGTAAGCGGATATGGCCGGCTTCTTCAGCGATTTGAATCAATCTGCCCTGAAAGCTGTTCAACATGCTGGAGTGTTCCAGTGGTTGATCTGAAATGATGATTTCGCGCGGATCAATTGCAATATGACGTGCTTCAGACGCATCTTCAGCCACATGAATCAGCATCTTACCGGTATTAAACAGCTGCTTTTCAGCGTGACCATGGAAGAGATTGAGTAGGGGGGCGCTGGTGACGCGACCGGCAACGAGATTAATTGAATTATCAGCAATTGCCATTGCCTGTAAACGATCATGCGTGGAAAAAATTACTGTTTTATCAGCTTGCGTCGCAAAGGACTGAATAGTGGTTTCCAACTGACGAATATGGCGTTGGTCCAGATGTGAAAATGGCTCATCCAATAAAAGAATCTCGGGTTGATAGACGATCGCACGCGCTATTGCAGCCCGCTTTAACTCACCGCCAGATAGGGTGGCAGCATCCTGATCGGCCTTGGTGCTGAGGCTAACAGTGGCTAATGCCTCATCAATCAATGGTGAATGTTGTTGTTTGGGGACATGCTGCAATTTTAAAGCGAGTTTGAGGTTATCCCGGATGCTACCCGTGAGAAGATAGGGTTGCTGGGAGACGAAACCGATTTTTTTTCGTTGCTCAGGTGTCAGTTTCTGTTCGACGCTTTTACCCATCAAGGAGACATTTCCGGCATCAGGCATTTGGATGAATGCCAGCAGATGCATCAAGGTTGATTTGCCAGCGCCGTTTTCTCCCAGCAGAGCCGTACATCGATTCGTTGCGAGATCTAAACTGGGTATATCCAATGCGATTGTCTGCGCATAGCGGACGACAATATTCTCAAGTTGATACGCCGACATTAGCTGCTCGCCTTATTCAAAGCAGAGAGTAAAAAGTTAAGCACAAAGGCGATGATTAACAGAATCATGCCCAAAGCCAGACCTAACTCAAATTCGCCTTTACTGGTCTCTAATGCGATGGCGGTTGTCATCGTGCGGGTATAGCCATCGATATTGCCACCCAGCATCATGGCGGCACCGACTTCACCAATAGCGCGTCCAAAGCCGGTAATAATGGCTGCCAGAATAGCCAGACGCATCGTACGGATGACCTGAACAGCCATTTGTATTTTCCGTGCACCTAAACTGAGTAAGGTGGGTACCAGCCTGGGATCGGCGCCATTCACCGCTGTGATCGTGAGGTTCATCATGATCGGAAAGATCAGGATGGCTTGTGCAATGATAATGGCCGTGGGGGTGTAGAGCAGGCCCCACTCACCTAAGGGTCCCAAACGACTGAACAGACCATACAGTAATAAACCGATAACAACGGTTGGCATCGCCATTAATGTATTCAGCAGGTGCTGAGTGAATTGTTTGCCTCGAAACGCGTGCAACGCCATCATGACGCCTGCTGGCACCGCTAACAAAGCCGCAATAGCGGATGCAGCCAGAGAAATGAACACCGAGGTGAAGACAATGTGATAAATGTCGGCATCAAGGCTGCCAATTAATTTAAATGCTGCTAGCAGTGAGTTGGCAAAATAGTCCATAGCTCAGCTTCGTGTCTGATAGCGCGTTATGACTTAACCAGGCCCAGTCGTTCACAAACAGTCAAAGTAGGCTCGGTTTTATTCATCGAATAGAAATGCAAACCCGGTACGCCGCAATCGATTAGCTGTTGGGTGAATTGCGTCAGAAAATCCAGCGTAAAGGCTTTCATAGATTCAGTGTCATCGTAGAATTCTTCCAGTCGTTTACGCAGCCAGCGGGGAATTTCTGCACCACAACCGGCCGAGAAACGAGCCAATTGTGCAAAGTTATTAATCGGCATAATGCCCGGAATAATCGGAATATCAATACCGTGTTTTTCGCAGCGATCCAGAAAGAAACGATAGGCATCAATATTATAGAAATATTGCGTAATGGCACTATCGGCACCAGCATCGACTTTGCGTTTGAAGTTTTCCAAATCAAATTCAGCTGTCTGTGCCTGAGGATGGATTTCGGGGTAGGCCGCTACTTCGATAGTGAAATAGTCTCCGGTTTGCTGACGAATAAAATCCACCAGTTCATTGGCGTAACGGAAGTCACCCGGATCCCGCATACCGGAAGGCAAGTCACCACGCAGGGCAACAATCCGTCGGATATTATTATTGCGATAGGTATCAAGAATAGCACTTAACCTGTCGGCATTAGACCCCACACAGGATAAATGCGGTGCCGCATCAATGCCGGTCTCAGGCTGTTGCTTCTGGATTTCAATAACGGCTTCCAGCGTATTATCCTGGGTGGATCCCCCCGCACCGAAGGTGACCGAATAAAACTCTGGGGCGAGTGGCCTTAATTCCTCACGCACACGACGTATATTGGCAATGCCTTTGTCGGTTTTTGGCGGAAAGAATTCGCAACTGATAGTCAGGTTTTTAGACATGTTTTTAGACTTAGTTAAAAAAATGGGCTGATAAAAATCAGCCCATTCTACCTTAAAAGATTATTAGTACCTGTAATGCTCAGGTTTGTATGGACCATTCTGATCAAGACCCAGATACTTGGATTGTTGATCGGTCAGTTTGGTGAGGTTAGCACCAATTCGGCCCAGGTGAAGTTGTGCGACTTTTTCATCCAGTTTTTTAGGCAGGACGTAGACTTTATTTTCGTAGTCAGCACTGTTTTTCCAAAGCTCAATTTGTGCCATGACCTGATTGGTGAATGAGGCAGACATGACAAAGCTTGGATGACCTGTTGCACAACCCAAGTTAACCAAGCGACCTTCTGCTAACAGGATAATACGTTTACCATCTGGGAAAATGACGTGATCCACTTGTGGTTTAATGTTTTCCCACTCGTATTGACGTAACGATGCCACATCAATTTCTGAGTCAAAGTGACCGATATTGCAGACAATCGATTCATTTTTCATTGCCACCATATGATCATGGTTAATCACATCGATGTTGCCGGTTGTGGTGACAAAAATATCACCCATGCTGGCAGCATCATCCATCGTAACGATGCGATACCCTTCCATGCTCGCTTGCAGCGCGCAGATAGGATCGATTTCTGTCACCAGTACCGTGGCGCCCATGCCGCGAAATGCCTGAGCACATCCTTTACCGACATCACCGTAACCCAGAACCACGCAGATTTTACCGGCGATCATTACATCGGTAGCGCGTTTGATGCCGTCCAATAAAGACTCTCGACAACCGTAGAGATTATCAAATTTAGATTTGGTGACCGAGTCATTGACGTTGATAGCGGGTACTTTCAGGGAACCGTCACGCATCATTTCATAAAGACGGTGTACACCGGTTGTGGTTTCTTCTGACAAGCCTTTAACGTCTGTTAGTAATTCCGGGTATTTGTCATGCATGATCTGAGTCAGATCACCGCCATCATCCAGGATCATGTTTGGGCGCCAGTTATCTGGCCCAATGATGGTTTGCTCAATACACCAGACCGCTTCATCTTCAGTTTCACCTTTCCAGGCAAAAACCGGAATGCCTTGCTCGGCGATGGCTGCTGCTGCGTGATCTTGAGTAGAGAAGATGTTGCATGATGACCAGCGTACTTCAGCCCCGAGATCAATCAGCGTTTCAATTAATACGGCCGTTTGAATAGTCATGTGGAGACAACCGGCGATGCGGGCACCTTTTAACGGGTTTTGGCCAGCATATTCTTCACGCAAAGCCATCAGGCCAGGCATTTCACTTTCAGCAATTTTAATTTCCTGATGACCCCATTTAGCGAGACTTATGTCAGCGACTTTATAGTCAGGAGTGATGTTTTCAATAACAGATTCCATGGTATTTCCTTGAATTATTTAAGACCAGCGGCGTCGCGTAGCGCGTCAGCCATATCGGTTTTTTCCCAGCTAAAACCAGCATCTTCACGGCCGAAATGACCATAAGCTGCTGTTGGCTGATAAATGGGTTTAATCAGGTCAAGCATTTTGAGTAGGCCCACGGGACGCAGGTCAAAATATTCTCTGACCAAAGCGACTAATTTGTCCTGGGCAATTTTTCCGGTGCCAAAGGTGTCGACACTGATAGACGTCGGTTCAGCAACGCCAATCGCATAAGAAATTTGAATTTCACAGCGATCAGCCAGCCCCGCGGCGACAATATTTTTAGCCACATAACGACCAGCGTAGGCAGCGCTGCGATCCACTTTTGATGGATCCTTACCTGAAAAGGCTCCGCCACCGTGGCGTGCCATACCACCGTAGGTATCAACAATAATCTTGCGGCCTGTCAAACCGGCATCACCGACTGGACCGCCAATGATGAACTGGCCGGTTGGATTGATATGGATTTGAGTTTTGGGCGTCAGCCACGCTTCAGGCAAAACAGGCTTGATGATGAGTTCCATCACCGCTTCCTGAAGGTCTTTTTGTGAGATGTCCGGACTATGCTGTGTCGACAAAACAACGGCATCAATGCCGACAGGTTTGCCATCTTCATAAGCAAAGGTGACCTGGCTTTTGGCATCAGGCCGCAGCCATCCGAGTTCACCACTTTTACGCACATGAGCTTGACGTTTAACCAGACGATGCGCATAGGTGATCGGGGCCGGCATTAGCACATCCGTTTCATTACTGGCGTAACCGAACATCAGGCCCTGATCGCCTGCACCCTGATTCTCTTCGGTATCACGATCGACGCCCATGGCAATGTCACCCGACTGTTTGCCGATAAGTGACATGACAGCACATGTCTCACCGTCAAAGCCGACGTCTGAACTGTTGTAGCCAATATCTGTGATAGTTTTGCGAACGACGTCTTCTAAATCAACCCACGCCGTTGTCGTGATTTCCCCGGCAATGACGGCAGCACCGGTTTTGATCAGTGTTTCGCACGCTACGCGGGCACGAGGATCCTGGCGTAAGATTTCGTCCAGAATGGCATCTGAAATCTGATCGGCGACTTTATCCGGATGACCTTCCGACACCGATTCAGAGGTGAAAAGATAATTACTACTCATAGTCAACTTCCCCAATACAATGTGACTTAGGTGTTGATAGTGGGATTTGGTGTGGAGTTGTACGATGTCACGCCCATTACTATCAGTTACCTGTTAATAATGAACGCAGTTGAAAATTTTAGAACTGAATAAGCCTAGCAGGTGATCCCCTGTTGCAGCGTTCCTTATTCAAGTCGCATATAGTAATTGATACCGAAAAAATTACAAGCCTGGCATCTACTTACACTTAGTCGAGTGTTAAATTTTGCCCGTGGTTTTTTAACCACGTTCTATGGACTTTGAAGTCTGAGCAAAAGTTCTCAACCAATTGCCAGAACGCGGGCGAATGATTGTGCTGACTGAGATGACAAAGCTCGTGAATAATAACGTAATCAATCACGGAGTCTGGCGCCATAATTAGCTTCCAGTTGAATTGAATTTCACCGGATCGTGAGCAGCTTCCCCAGCGGGCTTTATAGGTTTTGATGAATATGGCTTTTGGTTGTAATCCCGATGACCTGGCAAGCTCTCGGCAACGCTTCTCCAGGAGATGTTTTGCCTGCGATTTAAACCAGGCCGTTACATGTTTGAGAATCACGGCCTGTGAAGGCGAAGTGCTTTTCAGTTCAACTGTCAATGCATTGTCACGGACAGAAACTTTATTTTGTTTGCTCGCAGAGATTAACTTTAAAAATAACTCTTGGCCCAGAAACAAAAAAGTCTCACCCTCTATAAACTGTTTTTTAGTAACAGGAGGATGTAATGCGAGCTTTTGTTGTATCCAGTGAGTCTTTTCGCGAATAAACCGTTCGGCATGCTGCGATCCCATTTTTGCCGGCATACGCACACTGACCCTGCCATCTGCGACGGCTAATGCCAGTGTTTTTCGTCGCTTACTGCGGATAATGTCGACAGTAAAGCCGTCGCCCTGAATCATAGTCATCACTTAATTTTGGACAAGATGCAGATTTTTAGCTAGCGATTTGAGAAAATAGCCAGCTTAATGAAAAACTTAAAGTCCTATGACCACTGAAATTTCCCTGACAAACGCGAGAAAACTATCTGTTGCGCCAATGCTTGATTGGACCGATCGCGATTGTCGTTATTTATTACGATTAATTTCCAGCCATTGCCTGCTGTACACCGAGATGGTTACCACCGGAGCGTTGATCCATGGTGACCGGGATCGTTTTCTGGCACATGAAGAGTTGGAGTATCCATTGGCTTTGCAATTGGGTGGTTCCGATCCAAAGGATCTGGCGGAATGTGCCAGGATGGGAGAAGACGCAGGCTATGACGAAATCAATCTGAATGTTGGCTGCCCCAGTGACCGGGTTCAATCCGGTCGATTTGGTGCCTGTTTGATGGCTGAGCCGGATTTAGTGGCTGAGGGTGTTGCAGCTATGCAGCAACAAGTCGATATTCCTGTCACCGTCAAAACCCGTTTGGGAATAGACGAGCAGGATAGTTACGAATTTTTGTCGGACTTTATTGATAAGGTCTCAGCGGCGGGGTGTGAAATTTTTATTTTGCATGCCCGTAAAGCATGGTTAAAAGGTCTGAGTCCGAAAGAAAACCGCGATGTACCACCACTGGATTACGAACGGGTTTATCAGATAAAAAAAGATTTCCCACAGCTGCATATCGATATTAATGGCGGTATACACAGTCTGGACGACGTGCGGCAGCATCTCCAAAATGTCGATGGTGTGATGATGGGAAGAGCGGTGTATCACAACCCGTACCTGTTAGCAGACGCTGATACTGCGGTCTTCTCCGGGGATGGAAATGTGTTATCGCGTCATCAGATCATCGAAGCTATGCTGCCGTATATTGAAAAGCGTATGCGGGAAGGACGTCCGTTAAAATCGATTACCCGCCATATGCTTGGTGTGTTTCAGGGGCAACCCGGTGCCCGTCGCTGGCGGCGACATTTAAGTGAAAATGCTCACCTGCCAGGCGCAGGAATCCATATTCTTCGCGAAGCGTTGGATTTAGTCGGTTAGTTTCGTAAGCCAGTGCCTTTTTTGAGCAGGTATAAAGCATAGGCTGTCAGCACGGCAATAAAGAGCAGAATGATACTAAAAGCAGCAGTAATGGGAATATCCGACACACCTAACATGCCAAAACGGAATGCATTAACCATATACAAAATCGGATTCAATAACGAAACGTTCTGCCAGAACTCTGGTAACAGACTGATTGAATAAAATACACCACCCAGATACGTCAGTGGCGTCAAAATGAAAGTCGGCACCAGCGAGATTTCATCAAAGCTATTGGCATAAATGGCATTAATAAAGCCACCTAAGGCAAACAAAATAGCACTTAACAGCACCACACTGATGGTGATGCCGATATGCTCAATCGGCAAGTGGGTGAAAAATAGCGATACTAACGTCACAATCAGGCCCACACATAAACCACGGGCGGTGCCACCGGCCACATACCCCGCCAGGATCAGGTAATTCGGTATTGGTGCCACGATAAGTTCTTCGATGTGATTCTGGAATTTGGCGCTGAAAAAGGACGAAGCTACATTGGAATACGCATTGTTGATCACCGCCATCATGATAATGCCGGGAACAATGTATTCCATATAGCTAAAGCCGCCCATTTCACCAATACGGCTGCCAATCAGGTTGCCGAAAATAATGAAATACAGGGTCATGGTGATAGCTGGCGGCAATATGGTTTGTGGCCAGATTCGGATGAAACGACGAATTTCCCGTCTCAGCAGGGTAGAAAAGGCGACCCAATGGCGTTGTCGGCGTGTTTGATTCATGATGCCTGCTCGCTGGTTTCAACTAGATTCAAGAACAATTCTTCTAATCGGTTGACTTTGTTTTTCATACTCACCACTTCAATACCATGCTGACTTAACAGCTCAAAAATACGGTTTAGTGAGTCGCCGCGACTGATTTCAATCTCAATGGTGGTGTCATCCACCCGATGGTAGTCAAGATTATTGAGATCCGTGTTTTCTACGAGGGGGTATTTCAGGTCAAGTACAAAAGTTTCTTTATCCAGTCGGTTAAGCAACGTTTTCATATCGGTGTTTTCAACAATTTCACCTTTATCGATGATGGCGATATTTCGGCACAGGTTCTCAGCTTCTTCCAGATAATGCGTGGTCAAAATAATGGTAGTGCCTTCTTTGTTAATTTTACGCAAAAAGGTCCACATCGAACGACGTAATTCAATATCGACGCCTGCAGTTGGCTCATCGAGAATGAGTAGTTTAGGTTTGTGCACCAGCGCGCGTGCAATCATCAGGCGTCGTTTCATACCACCGGATAAGGCACGGGATGCCGTGTGACGCTTTTCCCACAAACCCAGTTGTTTGAGTAACTCATCGGCACGAGGCTCAGCTTCAGTGGCGGGCATGCCATAATAGCCAGCCTGAGCAACAAGAATATGCTTGACCTGCTCAAAGCCGTTAAAGTTAAACTCTTGCGGAACCAGCCCGATATAGCCTTTGGCGAGTTCGGCATCGTCATCGAGGTCTGCATCGAATACCTTAACGCTACCGGCTGATTTTGTAATGAGGGAAGTAGTGACACCAATCGTGGTTGACTTGCCGGCGCCATTAGGGCCCAGTAAGGCAAAAAAATCACCCTGCTCAACATCCAGGCTGATCTGTTTCAAAGCCTGAAAGCCATTGCCGTAAGTTTTGCTTAGATTATTGATAGATAAAGCTTTCACAGCTCCTCTCTTCGGGCAAAATAAAAGAACGCTAGACTATCATGTCCGATACGGTATTGAGAATTTGGAATTGAAATGACACTGAAGAGCCCACCTGAAAATCAACACGAGTTAAAGCTTCGTTGTCAGCAACTGGCAGGAAAGACATTGGGCCAGATCGCCATTGAGCTTGGGGTTACTGTGCCGGATGATCTCAGGCGACATAAAGGTTGGGTAGGCCAGTTACTGGAAAACTATCTTGGCGCCGATGCTGGTAATCAGGCGGAACCGGACTTTACTGGTTTGGGTATTGAGCTTAAAACGATACCATTGAATGCCTTGGGACAGCCTAAAGAGTCCACCTATGTCTGCACCGTAGCGTTGACCGAATCCGGTAATATGCAATGGCAGGATAGTTGGGTGAAAAAAAAGTTGAGCCACGTATTATGGTTACCTGTTGAGGCTGAACCTGCTACCCCTGTTGCGGAACGTTATGTGGGGTTGGGCTGGTTATGGCAGCCTTCGAATGAACAGGAATCGGTTTTACGACAAGACTGGGAAGAGTTGATGGATCGCATTGTTCTGGGAGAACAGGCTGATATTACGGCTAAAGAAGGCCAATATCTTCAGATCCGTCCCAAGGCAGCTCACAGTCGAGTAATGGCGAAAACGCGAGGGGATGAAGGGGAAACCGCTTTGATTAACCCGAAGGGGTTTTATTTGCGAACCAGCTTCACCCGTGAATTACTCGCGACACAATTCAAATAATGATAATGTTGCTTTCTGTACATGGATGACATTATAAATTGGGAAGCACAGAGAATCGATGTTAAACGCGCTGGTAGTAGATAGCTCCAATTATTTTTGTGAGCAGTTGACGGATTTATTGGTGGCAGCTGGGTTCGAGGTTGAATCTGCACAGACTGGAATGGAAGGCTTGGAGAAAGCCAGATTAAGTCGATATCGACTCGTGTGTTGCTCAGATAACCTCAGAGATTTTGCCAGCAGTGAGTTCTGCAGTCAGCTACGTGCACTGAATGGCTATGATTTTGCGACCTTACTGGTTTTAACCGAATACGATAATTCCAAAGTGCTTAAACAGGCGCTATTGGCGGGCGCGACTGATATTTTCAGCAAGCACGACATTATCGAGATGGAAACCTATCTCAGCCGACTCAGTGAGCGAGAGTCACGGCAACTATCAGGTCGCGTCTTATTCATTGAAGATTCCCGGGTTTTACAGACTATTATTATCGATCTGTTAACGGATATGGGGCTGGATGTTGATGCCTACAACTATGCCGAGAGTGCATGGGATGCCTTTCAGGGTGGTGATTATGATCTGGTTATCACTGATATTATGCTTGAAGGGGGGATGAGTGGCATCACGCTGGTACGAAAAATTCGTCGTATGCAGAGTGAATACGGCAATGTGCCAATTATTGCGACTTCAGGATTTGACAATATGTCACGCAAGATTGAGCTCTTTCATCTTGGCGTCAATGACTATGTCTCTAAGCCTATAGTTCGGGAGGAGTTGCGTCAGCGGGTATTTAATCATGTGACCAGTTATCAGACTCTGAGAGAACTGAAAACACAGCAACATTCGCTGCATAGTCTGTCGATGCTTGATGAAACGACCGGTTTATTCAACCGGCATGCGTTAAGGGAGTTTGCGGGTAAATACTTCAGCGAAGCCTATCGTTTTAATCGAACGTTATCGGTGGCAGTGATGGATGTGGATCACCTGAAACAAATCAATGAAGACCATGGCTTTGAGCGAGGCGATGAATTGCTTGCTGAACTAGGCGCCTGGTTAAAGCGTCATGTGCGAGATGTGGATATGATTGCTCGTTGGGCAGGTGATGAGCTTATCTTTATTTTACCCGGCTGTGATGTCATTGCCGCCAACAGCCTGATGGAGCGAACACAGGCACGCTTGCGTAAGTTAAAGCCAGCCGGCATAGGCATCACCGTGAGTATTGGTATTGCCGAATTACGTGAAACACCCAAAGATTCACTTAATTCGCTGTTTGAGCTTGCTGATAAAGCCATGTATCAAGCAAAAATGGCCGGCAGAGATTGTGTCGTAATGTATCGTGAAAATGAATCAGTGACAGACGAAACTGATTAACGATAACGTTGCTGAAACGTTTTGCACTGGCTTTTGTCCAGCATAAAGATGCCGTGGCCGCCCTGATCAAAATCTAACCACAAAAATGGCATCTCAGGCCATTTTTCATCGACAGCCAGATCACTGTTACCCACTTCAACAAACAATAAGCCTTTATCTGTCATATAGTCAGCAGCTCTGAGCAAAATCTGCTCAACCAGAGCGAGACCATTGTCGCCAGCTTCAAGGGCTGAAACCGGCTCGTGATGGTATTCTGAAGGTAGACGTGCCATTTCTTCAGCGCCGACATAGGGGGGATTACAGATAAGCAGGTCATATTGCTGGACAGGTTCAATGTTGTCCCAACAATCGGATTGAATTGCCCGAACCTGATCCTGTAAGTGGTGTTTAGCAATATTGATATCGGCGACAGCGAGAGCATCATGGCTTATATCAACTGCGTCCACCTCAGCTTGCTCAAAGGCCATTGCCAGAGCGATAGCGATACAGCCACTACCAGTGCATAAATCGAGAATTTTTGTGACTGACTCTGGTTCCTTGAGCCAGGGCTGGAACTCCGCCTCAATCAGTTCCGCAAAGGGAGAGCGGGGAATCAATACACGTTCATCGACATAAAAAGGCAGACCGGCAAACCAGGCTTCATGTGTGAGATAGGGCAGGGGAATGCGCTGCTCGATACGTTTCTCAACGAGTAACAAAAAGGATTTTTTTTCCGCTGTTGTCAGGCGCGCATCAAGAAACGGTTCGGGCAATTCATTCACGGGTAACGATAATGTGCTCAGAATTAACTGAGAAGCTTCATTGAATGCATCCTCATTACCATGACCATAAAACAATCCCGCTTCAATGAAACGTGATGTTGACCAGCGCAGGAAATCACGCAATGTTTTCAGCTCATTCTGAGCGGCAAGGTAGTCGATCATGCGTTATGCGTGATATCAACAAAATGACCTGCGATTGCTGCCGCTGCTGCCATAGCAGGGCTCACCAGGTGAGTTCTACCGCCTTGGCCCTGACGACCTTCAAAGTTTCTGTTTGAGGTCGATGCGCAATGCTCTCCAGCTTCGAGGCGATCAGCATTCATTGCCAGACACATAGAACAACCTGGATCACGCCATTCAAATCCTGCTTCGATAAACACTTTATCCAGACCTTCCTGTTCAGCCTGCTGTTTTACCAGACCAGAACCTGGCACGACCATAGCCTGTTTAAGTGTTGCTGAAACCTTACCGCCTTTAATAGCGTCGGCAGCCTCACGTAAATCTTCGATACGTGAGTTGGTACAGGAGCCGATAAATACACGGTCAAGTTGTATATTGGTGATGGCTTGATTAGCTTCAAGGCCCATGTATTTCAGCGCTTTTTCCATGCCATTACGTTTAACCAAGTCTGTTTCAGCTTCAGGATCTGGCACATTTGCTGTCACTGGTACCACCATTTCCGGTGACGTGCCCCAGGTGACTTGTGGTTTGATATCCTCAGCTTTGAGTACAACAACTTTATCGAAAAAGGCATCGTCATCCGAATGCAAATCAGACCATGCCTCAACCGCTTTATCCCAATCCTTAGCTTGCGGTGCAAACGGACGATCTTTCAGATACGAAATAGTTGTGTCGTCAACTGCAATCATCCCGGCGCGGGCACCGGCCTCAATAGTCATATTACAGACGGTCATTCGACCTTCCATACTTAATGCCTGAATAGACTCACCGGCAAATTCAATGGCATAGCCGGTGCCACCGGCTGTACCGATTTTGCCGATAATGGCCAGCACGATATCTTTGGCTGTAATACCGGGGTTAACATGACCTTCAACGCGCACCTGCATATTTTTTGATTTGCGCTGAATCAGGCACTGTGTTGCCATGACATGTTCGACTTCTGAGGTACCAATTCCAAATGCCAGTGCACCAAAAGCACCATGGGTTGAGGTATGGGAGTCACCACATACAACCGTCATCCCAGGCAGGGTGGCGCCTTGCTCAGGGCCCACAACATGCACAATACCCTGACGCATATCATCAAGACCAAACTCGGTGATACCGAATTCATGACAGTTTTTGTCGAGCGTTTCTACCTGTAATCGGGAAACGGGATCGGCAATGCCTTTGTCACGGTCTGAGGTGGGGACATTGTGATCAGGCGTTGCCAGAATTGAATTCAGCCGATACGGAAGACGATGCGCCAGACGCAAACCTTCAAAGGCTTGCGGTGAGGTGACTTCGTGAACCAGATGACGATCGATATAGATGAGCGCTGTGCCATCTCCATCGGTGCGTACAACATGTTGTTCCCAGAGTTTATCGTAAAGCGTTTTGGCTGACATAGGTCTTCAAATTAATATTATGGATAACTGCTCATTATACCCTTTCAATGAACGAAGCTCTATTAGCGTGATCGTTAGACATAAAAAAACGGGCAACCCGAAGATTGCCCGTTTTTTATTTTGCTAAGGAAAAAGGTGGTTATTCCATATTAGCGTGTCTATATTTCATTTCTTCTTCAGGAATACCTTTCTCATGAATTAGATGAGAAACGATTGATTCCAAGAAAATCAATGTAGACAATTCAAACATGGTACCCATAGGCATGCCCTTTGTGGGAGCAAAGCTATTATCGTTACCGATTTGAATTGTTTTATCCGCCATATCACCAATCGTTGAACTTGATTTTGAACAAATCAAAACTACTTTAGCGTTCTCTGATTTAGCTTTGTTCGCGAATGAAACCAACTGCGTTGTTTCACCAGAACCTGAGATAACGATCAATAAATCGCCTTCACGGATACTTGGTGTGCTGATTTCACCTTGAACATAAACGGTATAACCACTATGCATCAACCTCATACCAAGGAAGTTACCAACTAATTTTGAACGACCCGCACCAGTAATGAAGATGCGCTTGGCACCATCACACATAGAGACGAATTCTGATTCAAGTGAGCTGTCAGTAGCACCAAGAATATCAGTGATTTTGTTAACAACTAGATCACGATGCATTGTCATTTTTCTATTCCTTATGCTGCGTCAACCAAAGCACGCAGTTCTTTAGCAGAGTCTGCTGGAGAAGGTGCGCCATAGATTGCAGCACCAACTACAACGATTGCAGCGCCAGCTTGAACTGTGCTTTGGATGGTGTCTTTGTTGATACCACCAGCAACAGAAACTTTAACATTCAGACCCAAACCTGTGATGGTTTTCAGG
>NZ_CBFHHW010000027.1:32070-35803 GCF_965655755.1 Methylophaga sp.
GTCTTCGAATGGAGTTTGACCAGCTGCTTGTGCGTCAAGACCAGTGTGAACACCGATGATGTGAGCACCGTTTGAAGCTGCTTCTTTAGCAACTGCAACTTTATCTTCAACACCGATCAGGTCAACTTGAGCTTCAGCATTGTTAGCGTTAGCTGCTTTGATGACACCGTTGATGGTAGCCATATCAGATGCACCCAGAACAGTAGTGATATCACCGCCTGCTTCAAAGAAAGGAGATGCTTCGTATTCACCAGCATCCATAGTTTTCAGGTCAACCAGGATTTTCTTGTCTGGGTGAGCTGCTTTCAGTGCTTTAACCAGTTTCAGACCATTGTATTTAATACATGGTGTACCGATTTCCAGGATATCAACGTAAGGTGCTACTTGCTCTGCAAGTGCCATTGTTGCGTCGAAGTCCAGTGAGTCTAATGCCATTTGGATTTCAGCCATGTTACATACTCCTAAATAAAGTAAAAATAATTATTATCACGCTTGCTACAGTGAGAAGCGGGACTATATGCAGAAAAGAGCGTTAAGTCAATTAACGCGCTATCTGCTGCATTCTTGCCCGCTCATAGCTGAGCGGGCTGAATACGTTAGAAAGCTCAGTTCAGTGTTGAATTAGCTTTCCAGGCTTGCCAAACGATCGGCAAGCAATTCTTCCAATGATTCCAGTGCTTTGGCAAAACCGTCGATACCTTCTGATAGTTTTTCCGTAGCCATTGGATCTTCAGCGTGCATTTTTTCAAATGTCGCTTTATCCATGTTGATTTTTTCGATATCTGCGTTTGCTGCTTGGTCAGGAGACAATTTGCGCGGCAATTCGCCTTCCGTTGATTGCAGCTCGTCGAGCAGTTTTGGTGAGATCGTCAGCAAGTCTACGCCAGCCAACTCTGTAATTTCACCAACATTACGGAAGCTTGCGCCCATTACTTCAGTGTCATAACCAAACTTTTTGTAGTACTCGTAGATTGCCGTTACAGACAATACACCTGGATCTTCGTGTGATTCGTAGGAGTCACGACCAGTATCTTTCTTGTACCAGTCAAGGATACGGCCCACGAATGGTGAGATCAATGTAATACCGTTTTCTGCACAAGCAATCGCCTGGTGCAGACCAAACAACAATGTCAGGTTACAGTTGATACCTTCTTTTTGTAAGACGGCAGCAGCTTGAATACCTTCCCAAGTCGAAGCAATTTTGATCAGGATGCGTTTACGGTCAACACCTGCAGCTTCGTACTGGGCAATCAAGTCACGACCTTTAGCGATAGTGGCTTCGGTATCGTAAGACAGACGTGCGTCAACTTCTGTAGAAACACGACCTGGAATGATATCCAGAATTTTCAGACCGAAAGATACAGCCAGACGATCAAATGCCAGAGAAACGACTTCTGATGCTGGGGCATCTGCACCCAGTGTTTCACGTGCTGCTTTCAGAGTATCATCAACGATACCTTGATATTGTGGCATTTGAGCAGCGGCAGTAATCAGTGAAGGGTTGGTTGTTGCATCACGTGGTGTGTATTTTTGAATTGCTTCAATATCACCAGTATCAGCTACAACAACGGTCATTTCCTTAAGCTGATCAAGTAAATTAGCCATGTTATGTACCTTTAGTTTTCAAAAGTTAAAAAATGACAATCACGCTTAATAAAGCTGACTGAAAATTGAATCTTTATGCCGTAATACGTTTCGTTGGACAACTGCATCCATCGACACAGTTCGTATTACGCAATGGGTAAAGGAGTTTAAGTTTTCTTAACCCTTAGTCTGGATGTAGCGCTCAACACCCGTCATTGGTTTTGCTTGCCCCTGGTTACGAAGATACTCTTCGACACCTGTGACAGCTTTGTTACTTGTCGCCTGATTTCTGATGTATTGCTCTACACCGGTCAAGCTTGAACCACTTTGCGCTTGATTTCTGATATAACGCTCAACGCCAGTCAGACCATCTTTAGCAGCCGGTTTGGCAGTTGTAGCTGGTTCGGACGAAAACAGACTTTTAACAAAGCCGCAAATCGAAGCAAGTAAGCCTTTATTCTGATTCATGATTATACCCCTGTTACATTTCTGAACCCCATCTGCCCAACAAAACGAGGTTGGTAAACGGGTAAATTACTATTTTAGATTTACTGTGGCAAGCCAGATGAGATATCAGAAAAGTATGTACATCGATACTTCTCAGGGTTTAGCCACATTATTGTTTTTATCAGCCAGCCTGTTCTTATGCAGGATTTTTTGACTGGCATCAACACTTTAACGCATCAATATAGGTTTAGACACTGAAATTATGTGTTGATGAAAAAAAACGAGCGGCCACAAGGCCACTCGTTTTTATATTTGCTACTGCAAATTGTTTTCTGCTTATGCTGCGTCAACCAAAGCACGCAATTCTTTAGCAGAGTCTGCTGGAGAATCAGCACCGTAGATAGCGGCGCCAACAACAACGATAGTTGCACCAGCACGAACTGTATCTTGGATGGTGTCTTTGTTCAGGCCACCAGCAACAGAGATACGAACGCCCAGGTTCAGACCAGCGATTTCTTTCAGATCAGCAAAAGGTGTTTGACCTGCTGCTTGCGCGTCAAGACCAGTGTGAACACCGATGATTTGAGCACCGTTACGAGCTGCTTCAGTTGCTACGCCAGTTTTGCTTGAAACGTTGATCAGGTCGATTTGAGCTTCAGCGTTGCTAGCGTTAGCTGCTTTGATAACACCGCCCATTGTTGCTTTATCAGAAACACCCAGAACTGTGCAGATATCAGCGCCTGCTTCGTAGAATGGTGTTGCTTCGTATTCGCCAGCATCCATTGTTTTCAGGTCAACCAGAATTAGGTTGTTAGGGAATTTGCTTTTCAGTGCAGTAACGATTTCAAGACCGTTATACTTGATGCAAGGTGTACCAACTTCCAGGATATCGACGTATGGAGAAACTTGCTCAGCAAGTGCCATAGTTTGATCGAAATCCAGTGAATCGAGTGCCATTTGAATAAGTGCTTTTGCCATGCTGACATGCTCCTAAAAATTGATTTAATTATAAGTTTTACGTTGAAAATACGCTCGCAGACTATAAATCAGATTGACTTAATATGTCAATTTTTGCCTAAAACTCAACATTTAACGTTATTTTCGCTGCTAGACAGGCTGATTTGATGTGTGCCACTCTTCTGAGTCAATTATATTTGCTTTTGAGGGGCTATTTTGACGACAAATGACATGATTACTGTAGATGACATCGCTGGCCTTATCATCGATATGGATGGTGTTTTATGGCACGGTAGCAAAGCATTGCCCGGTTTAGAGGCTTTCTTTGCTTTATTGAGAGATCAAAAACTGCCTTTTGTGCTCGCCACTAACAACGCGAGTCTTACTCAGCAACAGTACATTGAAAAGCTGTCGGCTATGGGAGTAATTGTAACAGACAAAGAAGTCCTGACCTCAAGTATGGCAACTGCGACCTATTTGCGAGAGAATTTGCCTGAAAATAAACGACGGGTGTTTGTGATTGGCGAAGAAGGACTAAAGCACCCATTGGAACAGAATGGCTTTATTCTGACGGACCTTTATGAAGTTGATCAGCCCCAAAAAGATATAAAAGGAGTGGGGGCAGATATTGTTGTTTCAGGACTGGATCGCACGCTGAACTGGGATAAGCTGGCAACGGCGACATTGAATATCAATGCTGGCGCACTATTTTATGCCACTAACTCGGATACGACCTTACCGACCG
>NZ_CBFHHW010000027.1:35901-37135 GCF_965655755.1 Methylophaga sp.
AGCATAATGGTGTTGACCGGTGTGTCTTCAAAAGCGGATATTGAAAATGAAGATTATGCACCGACATGGGTACTAGACGATTTGCAACAAGTCACGAAAGCGCTACAAAAGTAAGCTTACTATATGTGGGAGAGACAATATGAAAAAGATGATTAATGCCGTTGAAAGTGTTTTGGAAGAGAGCCTGAAAGGCTTTGCAATGGCGCACTCTGACATTGTTAAGCTGAACCATCAGCCACATTATGTGACCCGAAAAAACAAACCAGATTCTGTCAAAGTCGCCCTGATTTCAGGGGGCGGAGCAGGGCACGAACCTTTACATACTGGTCTTGTTGGACGAGGCATGCTCGACGCTGCTTGTCCCGGTCATATATTCACCTCACCGTCTCCCGATCAAATGATGATGGCAGCGCAGGAAGTAGAGAATGGTGCCGGCATATTATTTATCGTCAAAAACTACGCAGGCGACGTAATGAATTTTGAAATCGCCGCGGAAATGCTCGAATGCCCTCACGAAACTGTGTTGGTGAGTGATGACGTTGCTTTACCCAAAGATCACAGCACCGGCCGTCGTGGTGTGGCGGGTACGTTAATTGTTGAAAAAATCCTTGGAGCTGCTGCTGAAGCAGGGGCGAACCTAGCTGAATGTAAAGCCTTAGGCGATAAAGTCGCTAACAATACGGCGTCAATGGGTGTCGCGTTAAGCAGTTGCACCGTGCCTGCAATAGGTAAACCCACTTTTGATATCACCGATAAGCAAATTGAAATGGGCGTTGGGATCCACGGTGAACGAGGCAGGGAAACAACTGATTTAGTGTCTGCCAATGAGATTGTCACGCAGCTGTGTGACGCGATTGATCAAGATCTGAAACCAGCGAAAGGTCAGAAAGTGTTGCTACATATCAATGGCTTTGGTGCGACGCCGTTGATGGAGTTGTACCTTATTTATAATCTGGCAGCAGCATTTTTTGAAGAACGCGGCATTGAGATCGCTCGTTCTTTAGTCGGTAATTTCACCACATCATTGGATATGGCTGGTTGTTCGGTAACGCTGACTTTGCTTGATGATGAAACGACGCAGTATTGGGATGCTCCGGTACATACCGCAGCACTTCGTTGGGGGTGTTAATTACCACAATATTAGATAAGTCTTATTTTTGGGTTGTAATTTTTGCTATCTCATCCGCAATCACGCAGATAATTAATTGACTGGTTCGAGCCCCGGCGTCAATAT
>NZ_CBFHHW010000028.1:0-24272 GCF_965655755.1 Methylophaga sp.
TACATTGCTGGATGTATTCGAGCCATTTGTAAGAGAGAAACCAAAGATGTCGTTTAACAGGTTCTCATCATTGCTGCCGGATGAGCCATTGATAACCAACTGACCACCGGCTTCTACAAATGATTTGATAGCTTGCTTGGCGTCGGTATCCAATGCACTGTTCAAATCACCGCTCTCAAGTTCCGGCATCAACAGAACACCATTGACCGTAGCGCCTGCATCGTAGCTGTCGCCAGCGTTACCATCGATACCTTCTTCATCGACGGATACCGCTTCTGGCGTACCGATAACTGGCATATCATCATCGATGCTTAAATCGAAGCTGCCATACGCCTGGTCACCATCCGCATCTGTGGCTGTGTAGTTGAGTGTAATATCCAGGTTATCTTCTGTACCGAGAGATTCACCCTCAGCACCTTCCGGGTGATCGAGGTTATCAAGCAGCTCAATATTCACTTCACTGTCGGTACCATAACCATAATCATCAACATCGACATGGATGTTGATAACCGGCTGCCCATCCGCAGTACCTTCCAGTGTATTGGTTGTTGAGTTCCAACTGAACTGCACTTCGACACCATTTGAGGTCAGCACGTTACCGAATTGATCGACAATGCCTTCCGCACTAATTTCAACTGGGTTTTCTGCTGCCGGACCATCAGCACCAAAATTGATTGGCAGTGTCATGGATGAAGAACTGAAGTCATCACCCGGTGAATCGGTGTTACCTACACCGTCATCTGTGTCATCTTCATCAACGGCAGCCATTTCGTATTCATAAGGGTAATCGCTGTATTCACCCTGCTCTTGAGGATAGTCCTGCTCTCCAATGACCGGACTATCATCGTCAACGTTGAGTTGAACAATGCCTTGTGCAGAATCACCATCGGAATCCGTGATAGTAAACGCCATGTTGATCAGCAGATTTTCTTCAAATGCGCCTTCTTCAGCGGTATCGGCATGATCCAATGGACCATAGATACCAGCAGTGAAGTTGAGTGTTACCGGATCGATTTGGGCGCTGAAGATAATTTCCGCACCCTCCTGAGGACCTTCGTCGATCTGTTGGCGAGAAGAAACTGGAGAGTATTCACCTTCTCCAGCGATATAACCAATCAAGGTTAAACCATCGGCAGATACCCAAATCTGAACCGGCTCACCGCCCGAGGTCAGACCTGTAGGTTGGCTAACAACTGGGTTAAAGCTAATACTTCCAGGACCATCGAAACCGAAGTCAGCATTCAATGCACCGGAAAAGAAAGTTGGGGTTGGTGAGGGTAGGTCATCACCGGGCTGATCTTCATCACCAACGCCTGCGTCGGGATAATCGCCTAAATTAAGGCCCGTGGCCGCCAGAAATTCTGGCTGAATACCATCAAGAAAGTCATTAATAGCCTGCGATGTTTCTTCGTCATTTCTGCCCAAATCATCTTCATCAAGCAATACAGTGACAAGACCCGCTGTCGGCGTACCTTCAAGCAGTTGCTCATCTTCGACTTCTTCTATTTCATTGCTAACCCCGATGGTGTCAAAACCAGCCTCAGGGGTGACTTCAGGGTTCAGATAATTCACGAAGACAGCATCGTGCCCTTCATTACCACCTTGTACACCGGCACCGGCCGCAGTGGCTTCACCCGCTTCTGTCGGGTCTTCGCCTTCAAGGATAGCCTGTTGGATAGCAGCAACATCATCAGGAACTGCTTGATCTTCTGTTTCAGCAACATCTGTGCTGTTAGGATTAAAGACTGCATTGTCGAGTAATGCTTGGGAATTTCTACCCAGATCCATCACACTGCCATCAGCAAACTCAACTTCAACCGCACCGGCTGAGCCAGTGGAGATTAGTTCATTAGCATAAACTCTGTCTCCCGCTTGCAGGGTTCTGATAGAACCATCTGCTGCTGTTGCTGTTACGTTGCCATTAACTGCTTTAATAATACCGATCTGAGTAGCCATACACTTCTCCTGAGTTTAGAGCTTTATCTATCCATGAAATGAACCATTCGGAATTCGGTTCACTTCCTTGTCTAAAGTTGTATTCACACAGTGCTGTTTAAACTAAACAACAGTGAACACAAAATGTCGAAGTCTATTCTTAACTAGAACAGGGAGCAGATCTATTGTACAAAGGTACTAAGTGAGGATTATTTTCCTGAACAGGAATTTAGCTTAAAAGTGTTGGTGCTATTGGGATTGCGAGAAATCTCATCTTTAAAACAACAAAATTAATTTAAAAATAATTAATTATTTTTCACCAATTTTGGTTTTCGTTTGCTCTGCATGGCGGTATTAGCAAGATTGTCCAACAACTCTGTGATGAGTTTGCGTGGCAGCCAGGACTCGCCATCATTTACGACTCTGACAGCTCTAACAATGGCATGACGTTGTTCGTATTGCACAAAACCTCTACAGGTAAAGTCTGACTGCTCTAGCCGAGCATAATCTGCTTCAAGTTCGGTAATGATCAAAGTTTTGGTGTCAGGGCTTCGAACATGAGTCATCAGACAGACTTCATCAGCTGAGAACTGGCTGGATGCATCTGAAATAACAAGGATGTCGGGATTGATTTGCGTCACTTCAGCAAGAATGGCTTCATGCTCAGTTGCTGTAATAATAGATAAATGGATATCTGCCTGACTTTGCAGCAAAGCTTTTTCTTTAACAATATCATTACCTATTAGACAAACTCTCATTATTTATATGCTCTTAATACGTTAGCAACCAGTTGCCATTGTTGTTCCCAACCCGCTAGTGGTGACTGACGATAACTACTACGGACATACTGTTGCATATGCCCTTCAATTATCGTTAACAGAAGATTAGCCGTTTCATTGACAGGACGTCCGCCCGCTTCTGTCAGGCTCAGTTCACGTTCACGCAATATTTGTCTGAATTGCGTTTCAAGTCGATCAAAGAACTGACTGACTCGGACGCGTAGGCGTTCGGTTTCGCCGGTTAACGCTGCGCCGACCAAAACACTACTGATGCCGGGATTTTTGGCGCTGAATCCAAGCAACACGGTCATGATCTTTTCGATACGAGGCAAAGCATTCTGTTCTTCTTCAGTGATACGGCGAATCAGACCAAACACCGTATCTTCGGCAAAACCGATCAGCCCTTCAAACATTCTCGCCTTACTGGGGAAATGCCGATATAGAGCAGCTTCTGACACATTAAGACTGGCCGCTAATTTCGCTGTGGTAATTCGTTCGCCAGGATATTGTTCCAGCTGTGAAGCCAGAGCTTCCAGAATTTGCTGACGACGGGAGCTTTTAGCTTCTGCTCTGGTTGGTTGTACATTGTCGTTCATCGTCCGCCCCCACGAATCAAGGTACCCACACCCTCATCTGTAAACATTTCCAGTAACACGGCATGTTGAACCCTACCATCGATAATATGCGCCGTGGTCACGCCCGCCTGAACGGCATCAAGCGCGCACCCAATTTTCGGCAACATACCACCGTAAATCACACCTTCTTCAATTAAATCACTCACTTGTTTTGCATTCAGGCCGGTCAATAACTCACCATCAGCATCCAGCAGACCCGCTGTATTTGTCAACAAAATCAGTTTCTCAGCTTGCAGGACTTCAGCAATTTTGCCTGCTACCAGATCAGCATTGATATTGTACGATTCGCCATTGTTACCGACACCGATGGGAGCAATAACCGGAATAAAATCACTGTGGATCAGCATATCGATAACACTGGTATCAATACTGGACACATTACCCACATGACCCAGATCGATGAGTTCTGATGCGTTAATGGATGGATCTGAACTATCACGCGCTACATGCAGTTTCTCGGCATAGATCAAACTGCCGTCTTTGCCGGTTAAACCCACAGCACGCCCACCATGACTGTTAATGAGATTAACGATACTTTTGTTAACCTGACCGCCCAATACCATTTCCACGATATCCATGGTTTCACGGTCAGTGACCCGCATGCCGTTGATAAACTCACTTTGTTTACCAACCCGCTTAAGCAAGTCACCAATCTGAGGTCCACCGCCATGAACGATAACCGGATTGATTCCAACCGCTTTCAGTAACACCACATCTCGCGCAAAGCTGTTTTTCAGATCCTCATCCACCATGGCATTACCACCGTATTTAATGACCAGCGTTTTTCCGGAAAAACGCTGGATATACGGCAATGCCTCAGTTAAAACCTGAGCGATGTGGGTAGCGCGTTGTGTGTTTAAGCTCATTTAATTATTCTTTTTAAAATAATAGCGACAGCGTCGGCTTGATCTGCAGCATCTGCTGAATAAAGATTTGTTTAATATGTTCCAACTCTTCATCCGTGTTGGCTTCAAATCGCAACGTCAGTCCCGGCACTGTATTAGATGCTCTGACCAGGCCCCAACCACCGGGGTAATCTGCCCTTACACCATCTACTATGCTTATCTTGCCACCAAGGGACTCAACATTTTCTTGCAGTTGCTGGATGAATTTGACGCTTTCGCCCTCTTTCATCTTAATGATGATCTCCGGTGTACTGACTCTTTGCGGCAATGCAGCAAAAATCTCGGTAGGTGTCATGTCCTGCTTATTAGCAGCGAGCAATTCTAACAAGCGTGCTGCCGAGTATAAAGCATCGTCAAACCCATACCAGCGATCTTTGAAAAACAGGTGTCCAGTCATTTCTCCCGCCAGCAAGGCGTTTTCTTCGGCCATCATTTTTTTTATTACTGAGTGACCCGAAGGCGACATAATCGGTCGGCCACCGGCGCGTTTAATGCCCTCTTCTAGCAAATTGGTACTTTTTACATCGTAAATAATGGAAGCACCCGGGTTTTCTGCCAGTAAATGTTGCGCCATTAACAGCAGTAAACGATCGGGCCAGATAATATTGCCGTTAGTGTCTACAACACCCAGGCGATCGCCATCACCATCAAATGCCAACCCTATTTCAGCTTGCTGGGCTTTCACAACATTGATCAGGTCCTGCATATTCTTGGGTTGACCAGGATCAGGATGGTGGTTGGGAAACGTGCCATCCACTTCGCAATAAAGCTCTGTCACATCACAGCCAATCGCTCTAAGCACATCTCCGGCAACATGCCCCGCGACGCCATTGCCGCAGTCGACCACCACGCGCATGTTACGGGCAAGCTGCACATCACTTTTAATGCGTTCAATATACGCTTCTTTGATATTCTGAACTGAGCGTCGACCCTGACCTTTTTTCAGTCGCTTGTTTTTAAGACGTTCGTAGAGCGCATAAACGCTCTCACCCAGTAATGTTTTACCTGCTATGACGACTTTTAGACCATTAAAATTGACCGGGTTATGACTACCGGTAATCATTGCGCCGGTATACGTCTGCAGATGTTCACACGCAAAATAAACCATCGGGGTAGGGACTTCTCCCAGAACAATGACATCGCATCCAGTACTCAATACGCCTGCTATAAAGGCATCCGACAGGCTCTCACTGGAAATACGACCATCTCTGCCCACAACCAGTTTGGTCTGCTCTTGATCAAGCGCTTCACTACCCACAGCCATCCCCAACTGATGCATCACATCTTTGGTCAGCTGTTTATCAACAACACCTCTTATATCGTATTGACGGAAGATTGCCTTATCAGGCAAACCATCTTGCGTGGGCGCCGGAGATTCGTTCTTGGGGGAGAGATCAAGCGGTTCTTCACTGGGCACCTGCTCAAGATTAAACTCAAGCGGCGGTTCGTCTTTTTTAGGTTCCGGTTCCGGTTCCGGTTCCGGTTCCAATTCTGGTTCTGGTTCTGGTTTCGACGCAGGCGTGGGTGGCTCCTCGAACCTGATGTCATGCGAAGCAGAATCTAATGCCTGCTCCACAATGCGCTCGGCATCTTCTGAAGGTTCAGGAATCGGCTCTTCAATCGGTGTAACATCTTCAATGTGTAACGATTGGGGTTTGGAGGGTGCAGGTCGTTTAGGTACAACCAGACGATGGACTTCATCTCGCACATTGCTTAGAGCTGAAAACGCGATCAAATAGCTGGTTTTCAATTGTCCCTGCTCCAAATCCATCAATTGCTCATCGAGGGTATTCGCATCCAACCTTAATAATTTGTTAAACCAGCGATCACGCAATAACCAGAATATGCTCACCACCACAGATAGCAAAACAAGTAAAACGAGAGGTGTTGCAGAGGCAGTAGCACTTGCTGACGTCCAGTATTGTAACTGCCAGTGACTGTTTGCTATCGGATTGGAATAAACGGGGGCACCGGTTTTATATTGCGGATCACCAAATTGCGTCAAAACTGTCGACGCTTTTTTACCCTGGGTTATCTCAACGTAACTCTGACTTACCAACCTATCTAGAATCAGATCATCAATCCAGCTGGCGTTGACGGCCATTAACAGGGTGGCATCAGGATACGTAGCTTGCTCTAATTTTTGGGCCAATAAAACATGCGCCTGCTCACTACCCAGTTGCAGGATTGCCAGATCAGACTGTGGCTTTTGCTCAAGCTGACGCAAGCTACTTAACGAAGCAAAGCTGATGGGAAGACAGCCTGAGTCTGTAGGAGAAGAAACTTTCTGTAGCAACACACAGAGCTGTTTCACTTCAGGTAGTAGGCGCCTTATTTGAGTCTGCCATCTGTCGATCTCTTGCGATGAGCCACTGCTGATAACCTGAGCAAGCGCCGGCGATGATGCAATCGCAGCTAACTGATTTTGCTTTTCCCTGATGGCTTTCTCGACTGTGGCCTGGACGGTCTGGGCGTGTTGCTGAGGTGTGTTGTCATTTTGTTCAGGTGACGAGCTGAAAGTGGAGACAATACCAAGCAGTAAAATCACCGTTACCACCAGCAAAATCAGACTCACCGGGGTGGCACCTAACTTGATGGCCAGTTTATCGTTCGCTTTCAAATGTCATCTCCCTCAGCATCTATGCCTCTAATGACGACCCGTATGGCCAAAGCCACCTGCTCCACGCTCCGAGCTGCTGAACTCATCAACCTGTTCAAAGCCAACCTGGACAACGGGAATAAATACCATCTGTGCGATTCGCTCACCGATGTTGATTTCGAAAGCATCCTGTCCACGATTCCAACAGGACACAAACACCTGTCCCTGATAATCACTATCGATCAACCCCACCAGGTTGCCCAGTACAATGCCGTGTTTATGCCCAAGTCCTGAGCGTGGCAATAAAACGGCAGCGAGACTGGGATCATCAATGTGAATGGCAAGCCCGGTTGGAATTAACAGCGTTTCGCCCGGTGCTAATGTTACGGCCTCATCCAGACATGCTCTCAAATCTAATCCAGCAGAACCGCTTGTTGCATAGTTTGGGAGCTCAATGGTGTCACCCAGTCGGGAATCAAGAATTTTCAGTTGAATTTTTTGCATAGAATCTTTTTATTATCAAAGTCATTAAATCACGTGCCAGCTGCGTCTTCGGGGTTTGAGGCAAAACTATTTCACCGCCCTCCCAAAAAACCTGCAAGGCATTATCATCGACAGCGAACCCCTGTCCGTCACCCACCTGATTTGCTGCAATCATATCGAGTTTTTTCCGTTGCAGTTTATCGCGTGCATAGTCAGCAATATGCCGTGTTTCTGCGGCAAAACCAACTGTAAACAGCTTATTTTCAGTTTGACTGACAACCGTGGCAACAATGTCTGTGGTTGGTTCGAGTTCTAAAACCAGTCTGTCATGGGTCGTTTTTTTCATTTTATTGGCTTCAACCTGCAGTGGCCTATAATCGGCGACTGCGGCACAGCTGATAAAAATATCACTGTGCCCGGTTTCTGTATTGACCGCATCCAACATCTCTTGTGCGGTTTCAACGTCTAGTCGTTTTACGCCACTGGGGGTCGAAAGACTCACGGGACCAGCAATAAGCGTTACTTCTGCCCCCGCCTCCCGAGCTGCCTGGGCGAGAGCGAACCCCATTTTCCCGGAACTACGATTGCCAATAAAACGAACCGGATCGATTGGCTCAAAGGTAGGGCCAGCCGTGATTAAAACGCGTTTATTCTGTAACTGTTTAGGTACAACCAGCTTAGACAGTTCACTGACAATCTCAGTGGGCTCAAGTAAGCGACCTTCACCCTGCTCGCCACAGGCCTGATCGCCACTGGCAGGGCCAATACAGTGAAATCCCCGACCACGTAACATAGACAAGTTTTCCTGCGTCGCAGCATGACTCCACATTTTATTATTCATAGCCGGAGCCAGAACAACCGGCGATTCTGTCGCCAAAATCAGTGCTGATAATAAATCATCTGCCCGTCCGTGAGTCAATCGAGCAATGGTATCGGCACTGGCGGGGGCAACAATAATCCAATCCGCCCAGCGCGCGAGAGCAATATGCCCCATGGCTGATTCTTGATCGGCGTCAAGCAATTCTATCGCGACAGGGTGCCCACTCAATGTTTGCAGCGTTAGAGGGGTGATAAATTCAGTTGCGCCATGCGTCATGACCACACGAATTTCTGCCCCTTCATCACGTAGGCGCCGGATTAAATCAGCTGCTTTGTAGGCAGCGATACTACCGCTCACACCTAGAACAAGCTGTTTTCCTGACAGTGGTCGCATTTCAGTCATGTGGATTCTGTTTCCGCTGCTAAATCACGCAGGGTCATATCACCCAGTACTTGAGCCTGAGCATCACTCATTTTCTGTAACAGTTTATCGACGTCCTGATCAGCGAGACTATTGACGGTGTAGTCACTATTCTCCTCTGCTGTTCTCAGGCAGTGCATTATCGAAGCCACTGTAATTTTGGCTATATCTTGAGCAGGAACATAGCTGGTTTCTTCACCCGCGAGTTCGACCAACAAACCACCTTTTTCCAAACTCGATAGTAAGTCCTGCACTGCGTTATTGGTTAGGCCCGTCTGTGCTTCCAACTGCTGAATAGTGAGCGGTGGCTTATTGTTACAGAAACGTTTGGCAATGACCGTCATCAACCACAAGCCCTCTTTTTCACGTAAGCGGGGGCTTAAAATCAAAGGCCTACCCGCGAGTTGCACTAATTTTGGATGCTGCAGATAGAAAGCCACCTGCGCCCCCGTCAGTAAGATAAACCAGGCTAAATAGAGCCAGATCATAAAGAAAAATAAAATCGCGAAACTGGAATATATAGCTGTGTAGTTGGAAGAAGAAGCGACGAAAGAAGCAAAAATCGTCCCGATACTTATCCATAAAATGCCGGCGACAGTGGCACCAATTAGTGCAGGAAGCAGCTTCACCTTGGTATTCGGAATAAATTTATATAGGAATACAAATGCCCCGATAATCATCAGATAAGGCAATAACTTGGTACCTACCAGTAACAAAGTGCCAAACGGCTCAATAGAACTTAACTGTCGAACAACATCATTGTTTAGCACCGTAGCAGCAACACCCAGTGCTGAAAATACCAGAACCGGCCCAATCATTACTACGCTGAGATAATCTGCAAAACGCCTGGCCATAGAACGGGAGCGTTTTACGCGCCACACAAAATTAAACGCATTTTCGATTTTTTGCACAAGAGCAATGATTGTGTAGAACAGCATACCTAGCCCCACCGACCCCAGCACCCCGACTTTGACGTTTTGCACAAAACCAATGATATTGCTGGTGATTTCGGGGCCGCGTTCGCCCAGCGGTTCTAATAAACCGAGCAGAAGAGGCTCCATCTGGTTATGAACGCCAAAGGCTTTCAACACAGAAAATGCCACAGCTATTAACGGCACCAGAGACAATAGGGTAGTAAACACCAGACTCATTGCCCGCAGGTTCAACTCACCGGTAGCGAGTTCCCGTACCATGATGTAGAACACCCGTATGGTGTTGACCCACATACTCCAGATACCCGAGGCTTTTTCCGGGATATCTTGCCAGAGGGCTACCTTGAAAAAATAGCGCAGTTGCTCAAGTTTCGCTTGTAGCTTCTTTTGCACAGGATGCATCATAAAAATCAGACCGGGTTATCAATATCAATGAAATGATGACGGATATTAAAGCGTTGTGCCAGTGCTTGGCCCAAAGCCTGTACACCATAGCGCTCAGTAGCATGGTGACCCGCTGCCATGTAATTGATCCCCAACTCACGGGCCATGTGTACTGTGGGCTCCGATATCTCCCCACTCAGAAATAAATCTAAACCTAACTCTGCAGCCTGCTGCAGAAACCCCTGCGCTGCACCGGTACACCAGCCGACAGTAGCGATTGGACGCTCATGCGCCTGGATAACCAGCGGCTCACGATGGAGTTTTTGTTGAACATGATCGGTAAAATCCTGCAGTGGAATAGGGGCTGGCAAACAGCCGCATAAACCAATTGCCGGATCGCCGGTTCCGGAAATACGTCCATCGATTTCCAGCCCCAGGACATCCGCTAACTGCACGTTGTTACCGAGCGTTGAATGCGCATCCAAAGGCAGATGATAAGCCAACAGATTGATATTATTTTCCAGAAGTAATTTCAGACGGCGTTGCTTGATACCGGTAATACAGGGGTCTTCACCGCGCCAGAAATAACCATGATGGACAAGAATCGCATCTGCGTTGGCAGCAATAGCTGCCTCAATAAAGGCTTCACTGGCGGTAACACCGCTGATGATAGTGTCTATCTGATTGGTGCCGGCGACTTGCAGTCCATTTGGACAGTAATCTTTGAAACGCGCCGGTTCCAGCGTCTCGTCGATGTAGGCGAGAAGTTCAGTTCGGGTTATCATCAATTTTGATTCCTGTGACCGATATTCGGCCACTATATCAAAACAAGGGATTTGAAATGGAAGCAGTCAATATTATTGCTTTGAGTATGGGCGCAGCATGGGCCAGTGGTATTAACCTCTACGCCACGATTTTTATGCTGGGTTATATGGGTATAACCGGCAATATTGCTCTGCCTGAAGAATTGCAGGTTCTGACTAACCCGATGGTGATGACCGCTGCAGGCTTTATGTACTGCGTTGAGTTTTTCGCTGACAAAATACCCGGCGTCGATTCCGGTTGGGACACCATGCATACGTTTATCCGTATTCCTGCTGGCGCGATGCTGGCTGCGAGCGCGGTTGGTGACGTTACACCGGCCGTTGAACTCAGCGCGCTATTAGTTGGCGGCACACTTGCGGCAGGGAGTCATGCCACCAAGGCAGGCAGTCGATTACTCATTAATACATCCCCTGAGCCCGTGAGTAACTGGGGAGCATCAATCAGTGAGGACTTACTGGTGATTGGCGGACTATGGGCTGCTTTGAATCATCCGGTTTTATTTCTGATCGCTTTGGTATTGTTTATTGCTTTGATGATCTGGTTGTTACCGCGATTGTGGCGACTGATTAAAGCGTTGTTTCGTCGCATTGGAAGTTGGTTGGGCTTGTCTGATCCACCGCCTGAAAAACCAGCCATGACTGATCCTCCGGCGCAAAAGTCCAAACAGTTGGATAACGATTCAAGTTAATCTTTTTTACGGTAAATCGTGCTGTGAGGCGTTCGTACTGATTCGAAGGCGTCACTGTAACCGCTAATGGTCTCTGATGCACCTAAGAAAAGATAGCCGCCCCGGTTCAACGATTGCGCCATGCGTTGCAAAATATCTTTCTTGCGATCAGCAGAAAAATAAATCAGCACGTTACGGCAGAAGATAATGTCGAATTTACCCAAAGTAGCAAACCCCTGAAGCAGGTTCTGCTCTCTGAAACTAACGCGTTTACGGATCTCATCGATGACTCGCCAGCGCTCTTGCTGTTGTATGAAAAATTGTTGGCGGCGACTAGCAGATAAGCCTCTTCCTAGTGCGACATCCTCATACTCCGCACGCTTGGCTTCAGCTAATATCGAACTGGAAATATCGGTCGCTATAATCTGACTATTACCCAACTGACTGGCTGATTGTTTTCGGCAGTATTCGGAAAGAATCATACTAATAGTGTAGGGTTCCTGACCTGAAGAACAAGCAGACGACCATATTCTGATGGGACCGGAACGCTGCGAATCAAACTCTGGCAAAACGAACTGCCCCAATGTATCGAAAGGCATGCCATCTCTGAACCAGGACGTTTCATTAGTGGTCATGGCATCAATAACTGCATCACGTAGATGACGTGGATGACCACGTTCAATCAAGGCCATTAGCTCAGCCAAACTGGCAATGTCTTCTTCACGCATCAATCGCGTCAAACGACTCGCTATCAGATACTGCTTACCTTCACCCAGGATAATACCGCAGGCATGCTCCAAAAACGTCTTGAAGCGTTGGTAATCGAAAGAACTGATGTTTTGCATTTGCAGCATAGGTGTCAGGCATTTAGAAAAAGGAAATATACAGCACTTATCGGCCAGAATAGATAAACATTTACCCAAAGATAAGCTAGAGTGGCCCACATTGCTTCAAATACTGACTGAATCATGAAAAATATTCTCATCACAGGCTGCTCGAGCGGTATCGGTCTCTGCGCCGCTAAAACACTCCAACAAAACGGCTTTAATGTTATCGCAACGGTTCGAACCGAGGCCGATAAGGTGGATCTGCAGCAACAAGGTTTAAAAGTGCTCCTGATGGATCTCGCAAACAAACAAAGCATACAGCAGGCATTTAATGAATGCATGCAGCGATTCAACGGACAAATAGATGGCTTATTCAATAATGCCGCTTTTGGTCAACCTGGCGCAGTCGAGGATTTGAGTCGAGAAGCATTACAACAGCAATTTGAGACGAATGTATTCGGGACACAGCAACTCACCAATCTGGCCATCGCCGAAATGCGAAAACAAGGCTCAGGACGCATTGTCTATAACAGCTCAGTGTTAGGCATTGTGGCGCTGGCGTATCGAGGCGCATATAACGCCAGTAAATATGCGATAGAAGGCTTAGCCGATACGTTACGCCTAGAACTGCATGGCAGTGGCATCCATATCAGCTTGATCGAACCGGGCCCTATTACCAGTCGCTTTCGAGCGAATGCATTTGCCAAATATCAACAACACATTGATAAAGCCCAAAGTGCACATAAGCATGTATATGAGGCTATGGAAGTCAGACTCAATAAAGAGGGACCCGCTGCGCCTTTTACGCTTCCAGCTGATGCTGTAGTAAAAAAATGTCTGCATGCGTTTGAAGCTAAGACACCTAAAATTCGATATTACGTCACCTTTCCAACCTATCTATTTGCGGTACTCAAACGACTGCTTCCACATCGTGCGCTTGACTGGGTCTTAAGAAAAGTGTCTGATAATTAGATACTTGGCTTAATGTGGTTTGCTGATGTCAAAATTTTCAAGTAAGAGCATTAAGAACAGAGCCGCAATAAACACTTTTGTCAGTGCCTTGCTAACAGGTGCTGTCGGTTTGATCATTCCAATTTACCTACAAAGCGAACTCAACTCAGACACGAGTTTTATCAGGGAGCTTCTTCTTTTTTATGGGCTGGCATTACCTGTTATTCCCTTTTTAGCGGGCTTGTTTGCCTATCTCACCTATAGAGCTCTGTCGAAGCCTTTGGAAGATATTCAACAAATCTCGCATGCTTTACCATTCATTTCTGCTCAGAAATATGATGATGCCAAACTTATCTTTCAGCGCATTGATAAGGAAACCAGACTTCAGGAAGTGGCTGAATTACAATCCGCATCACTTGAGCTTGCACGTGTGTTAGAGCAGGTCGACGCAACAAGCGTCAAAAGAAGACAACTCATTCATAAAACGAATGAGGATTTACGAAAAGAACGTGACTTTATAAAAAACCTCCTGGATACGGCACAACTCATCATTCTGACCATCGACTCAAAGTTTGTAGTCACCATGTTCAACGAGCATGCAGAAAAACTGACTGGCTACCCAGAAAAAGAGGTTCTTGGCACAGACGTTTCACGCTTTTTCCCGGCGGGAAGTTGGGATGATGCCCAAACTTTTTTTCATGAACTTTTCGATGGCAACATTAATATCGCCCAACAAGACGCGGAACTAATCGATAAAGATGGTCATATAAGAAATATTTCCTGGTTACATTCAAAACTGCATAGCGACAATGGTGATCCATCTCTACTCTCAGTAGGTTTGGACATGACGGAGAAAAAAGAAGCTGAAAAACGCATTGTATGGCTGGCAGAGCATGACCCTCTTACTAATCTATGTAACCGACGAAAATTCACAGAAGAATTCGAAAAATCGTTGAGAACAGCCATACGTTATAAACATAACAATGCTTTACTTTTCTTAGATCTTGACCAATTTAAAGATATCAACGATACCAGTGGTCATGCCGCTGGTGATGAGTTATTAATACACGTTTCAAAAACATTAAAACAAGTCATCCGTTTTACTGACTTAGTAGCTCGCTTGGGCGGGGACGAGTTCGCTATATTATTACCAGAGACAGACTTACATGGGGCAAAAACGCTTGCCAGCAAAATCATAAATGAACTCTCTAAAATCCAGCTTGAATTTGGTGCTTTTAGACATAAAGTGTCGACAAGCATTGGTATTGTCGATTATCCACTTTTAGATGCCGACATTCATGAATTGATGGGGTATGCTGACTTGGCTATGTATAAAGCCAAGTCCAGAGGCAAAGGTACGTATCATATATTCTCAGCAGACGATCAAACCCGTGAACAACTCGAGTCACGTGTCTTTTGGAAACAACAAATTGAGCAAGCGCTTGAAGAGAAGCTGTTTATCCCTCACTTTCAGCCTATTTTAAATATTTCCGATTCGACAATCAGTCATTATGAAGTACTGATTCGAATGAAAAACCCTCAAAACGGTGAAATGCGTGCCCCAGCGAGATTTATTCAAGTTGCTGAAGAGGTAGGTTTAATTCAAAACATCGATCACTATGTCATAGAGGAAAGTATTTACCATCTTGCTCGCTTGCAGCAACAAGGAAAAAACATAAAGCTCGCTATCAATTTATCCGGTGCCGTCGTCGATGCGCCGGTTTTGTTACCCCTTTTAAAGAAACTAATTAAGGCTTCTCATGTTGATCCTACCGGATTAATCTTTGAAGTGACTGAAACAGCCGCTGTTTCTAACTTTCAGCAAGCTAAACTGATGATGACAGCAGTGAAGGCACTGGGTTGCCAATTTTCATTGGACGATTTTGGTGTGGGCTTTGCTTCGTTTAATTATATGCGGGAGTTACCCGTCGACATCATAAAAATTGATGGCATATTTATTAAAGATCTCGACAAAAACGCGCATGATCAACTTTTTGTAAAAGCCCTCGTCGATGTTGCCAAAGGGCTGGGTAAAAAAGTCATTGCAGAGTTTGTTGAAAATCAGAACGTTCTTGATATTCTGAAATCTTATAAGGTTGATTACGCTCAGGGTTACCACATTGGTCGGCCCGAAGCTCAAGTGCTCCGAGATACAGACTGGACTCCTTCCGTTGATTTAGAGCCCTACATCAAAATCGAAAAATAAATTTGCTTCATATTCGTGCATACCACGCTAATGAGACCGATCATTGTGGTGCGTCGTTGGGTTCATCGTCACATAAAAAACTCTTATCCTACTGAAAATAAATGATATTTTTATTTGGCATGGAATATGCCAATTATCAATCGCTAAACTTTTTAGTTTGTTGTTTTGTTGATGATTGGAGAAATTTCATGTCGTATGTAAAACCCAATGAGTTCGTGAAAACTATGGTGGATGCTGGTGAATCCAAGTTATTCATGGCAACTCGTGACGTATTAATAAGAGCCTTTATGGCCGGTGCTATCCTGGCTATTGCCGTGGCCCTTGCCGTAACCGCTGCCGTTCAGACTGGCTATCCCATCGTTGGTGCACTCATCTTCCCGGTTGGTTTTTGTATCCTCAACCTGTTGGGCTTTGACCTGTTAACCGGTGTTTTTGCCCTAGTGCCTCTCGCCTTATTTGATAAGCGGCCGGGTGCCAATGTGAATGGCCTGCTGAAAAACTGGGGACTTGTTGCCTTGGGTAACTTGGCGGGTGCTTTATTTTCAGCCGTTATGATTGGTATCACACTGACTTACGCTTTTACTGCCGAACCTACAGCGGTAGGTAAGGCTTTTGCCAAAGCCGCTGAAGCCCGAACCCTGGGTTTTGCTGAATATGGACTAGCAGGTTGGTTCACCGTTTTTGTCAAAGGCATTCTGTGTAACTGGATGGTATCTATCGGTGTTGTCGGTGCGATGTACTCGAAAACAGTTGGCGGTAAAGTAATTGCTATGTGGATGCCTATCCTGATCTTCTTTGGCCTCGTCTTCGAACATGCTGTGGTCAATATGTATCTGTTCCCTCTGGGTATGATGATGGGTGCACCAATCACTATCGGTGACTGGTTATTCTGGAATGAAATTCCCGTTATTTTAGGGAATATCGTCGGTGGTCTGCTGCTGACAGGCACAGTGTTGTATGCCACACATTACAAGCCAGGTGCGCTGCGTTCAGCGGCAGCAAAAATACCTTCGTCAGAAGCGACCAGCGCTTAATAATCTTTAGAACCGGTACTGTCTGACAGTACCGGTGTTTTTTACCTGAGAGGAATCACAATGAATAAGTTAGATATGACCCAAGCCATTATGGTTGCTAAAGAAACCAAGGAGTTGACCTGGGAACAGATTGCACAAGCCATTGAAATGTCACCAGTGTGGACCACATCAGCCTGTTTAGGCATGAATAGTATGCCTTCAGACAAAGCGACTGCACTTTGTCAGTATCTGGATTTATCGGCCGAAGTCCGGGTCGCCTTGGAAAGCTATCCCACCAAAGTCTGGGAGCAAGCAGTGCCAACAGATCCCCTTATTTATAGATTGTACGAAGTGGTCGGTGTGTATGGCCCAACAATGAAAGAAATTATTCAGGAGAAATTCGGTGACGGCATTATGAGTGCGATTGATTTCAATATGACAATCGATCGCAAGGAAGATCCTAAAGGTGATCGTGTTGTTGTCACCATGGATGGCAAATTTCTGCCTTATAAAGCCTGGTAAATCTGGTTCAGCACAGCAAGGGAGCTACCTCTTCGGTCTGCTCCCTTTTTATTATTTCGCTGCGTGAGGTGAATACACAAACACCAGATAATAGGTCATTGCTACAAATACGCCGCCACCAATGATATTACCCAACGTCACCGGAATAATATTCATCAGGAAACCATTCAAAGACAGTTCGTTTAATTGACTTACTTCCAAGCCACTCGCCGCAACTATCGCCGGATCCAGTGATGCCAAGATAGCAACGGGAATCATGTACATATTAGCGACACAGTGTTCAAACCCCATCGCCACAAAAGCTGAAATCGGAAAAATAATGGCCAGTACCTTGTCGGTTACTGATCTGGATGCATACACCATCCAACTCGCCAGGCAAACCAATACATTACAGAAAAGGCCCAAAACAAAAGACTCTGTTAGCGTGTTGTCCACTTTCGCCAATCCCACCTTCATCGCCGTTGCACCAACCTCATGATGATGTGCATCGAGATAGCCGGATAAATACACCAGATACACCATGACAAAGGCACCAATTGCATTGGCGGCATAAACAATTGCCCAGTTTCTTAACAAATCAGGCAGGCTCACTTTGCCTTTGGCCCAAGCCATAACGACCAGCGTGTTGCCCGTAAATAATTCTGCACCCGCAATCACAACCATGATAAAGCCCAGAGAAAAGGCTACACCACCAAAGAGCTTGGTCAGGCCATAAGCCATATTGCTATCTGTAATCGCGACTGTGTAATACATCGCGCCAAAAGCAATAAATGCACCAGCCATCAATGACAAAATGATTAACGACAGAAAATGCATATTGGCTTTATCGACACCAATCGTTTTGACTTTTTCTGCAACCTCGGCGGGTGTGAAGGCGTCTACGAACTTACCAAAATCAGACATGAAACTTTCCAGCCAGAAATAAAAGGCCGCAATTATAACAAGCACTTACTCTCAATAGTGAGCAATCTGCTTTTTTATTCAGTGAAAAAAGCCCCGCGTGGCGGGGCTTGATGAATTAGTGCAGTAACAACTGTTTAAATATGAGTTCGTCATTCTCAACAATAACGTTCACTGTATCCCCTGCACTAAATTTTCCAGAGAGTAGATCCTGAGCCAGAGGATTTTCAAGTGCATGCTGTATCACACGTTTGAGTGGCCTTGCCCCGTATACCGGATCAAAGCCTTCTGCCGCAATCCTATCCAGCGCTTCATCAGAAACCTGGAGTTTGATATCACGTTCACCCAGTCGCTGACGCAAATGTTCCAGCTGGATATCGGCAATCGCTCGGATCTGAGCTTGCTGCAATGGATGGAATACCACCACATCATCAACCCTATTTATAAACTCAGGTCTGAAGTGTTGCGCAACAATATCCATCACCGCATCTTTCATTTGCAGATAATTTTCTTCACCGGCCATCTCCTGGATCACATTTGACCCGAGATTTGAAGTCATCACAATAACGGTATTTCTAAAATCGACGGTGCGTCCTTGACCATCTGTCAGACGACCATCATCCAATACCTGTAACAGTACATTGAAGACATCCGGATGCGCTTTTTCAACTTCATCCAGCAGAATGACTGAATAAGGTTTGCGTCTCACGGCTTCAGTCAGGTAGCCCCCTTCTTCATACCCAACATAACCGGGAGGAGCACCGACTAATCGCGCTACTGAATGTTTTTCCATAAACTCCGACATATCGATACGAATCATCGCTTCCTCAGTATCGAAGAGGAAGGTTGCCAGCGCTTTACATAGTTCGGTTTTACCCACACCTGTGGGGCCAAGAAATAAAAATGAGCCATTAGGACGATTCGGATCAGACAATCCTGCACGACTGCGCCGTATCGCATTGGCAACAGAGGTCACCGCTTCATCCTGTCCCACCACACGGTCGTGCAATGCATCATCCATTTTCAATAACTTGTCGCGCTCACCTTCCAACATTTTAGACACCGGAATACCGGTCCACTTTGACACGACTTCGGCGATTTCTTCCTCACCTACCTTATTTCGCAATAAAGTAAACTCCTGCATCTCAGCCTGTGTGGCTATATCCAGTTGTTTCTCAAGTTCAGGAATACGACCATACTGCAATTTCGCCATTTTTTCGTAATCAGCATTACGATTCGCAAAATCCAGTTCCTGCCGTGCCTTTTCTAACTCTTCTTTGACATGCTGACTACCATGAAGCGACGCTTTTTCAGACTTCCAGACCTCTTCAAGGTCTGTATATTCACGCGCCAGTTTTTTCATTTCCGCTTCGAGGGTTTCCAACCGTTTTTTGGATGCATCATCCGATTCTTTCTTAAGTGCCACCCGCTCAATCTTGAGCTGAATCAAACGACGCTCCAGTTTGTCGAGTGATTCGGGTTTGGAATCAATCTCCATACGAATACGACTGGCCGCCTCATCTATCAAGTCAATCGCCTTGTCTGGCAATTTCCGGTCCGTAATATATCGGTGCGATAGGGTAGCCGCAGCCACAATGGCCGGATCCGTTATATCCACACCATGATGAACTTCGTAACGTTCACTTAAGCCGCGCAGAATCGCAATCGTTGATTCAACGCTAGGCTCACCAACAATGACTTTCTGGAAGCGACGTTCCAGTGCCGCGTCTTTTTCCACATATTGACGATATTCATCCAGAGTCGTAGCACCAATACAATGCAATTCACCACGGGCAAGCGCTGGCTTAAGCATGTTGCCGGCATCCATTGAGCCTTCCGCTTTACCTGCTCCAACCATGGTATGAATTTCGTCAATAAACAGGATGATCGATCCTTCCTGTTTCGACAGGTCATTCAGCACTGCTTTCAGACGTTCTTCAAATTCACCGCGAAATTTAGCCCCCGCAATTAAGGAGCCCATATCAAGCGACAAAACACGTTTGTGTTTCATGCCTTCCGGCACCTCACCATCAATGATTCGCTGCGCCAGGCCTTCTACAATGGCTGTTTTCCCCACGCCGGGCTCACCAATGAGGACAGGATTATTTTTAGTACGGCGCTGTAACACTTGGATTGTGCGCCGAATTTCATCATCACGCCCGATGACTGGATCAAGCTTACCGCTCTCAGCCCGAGCCGTAAGGTCAATCGTATATTTTTCCAGCGCCTGACGCTGTTCTTCAGCATTTGGATCGGTCACACGTTCTCCTCCACGCATTTTGTCTATTGCAGCTTCCAGTGTGCTCTTGTTACCGCCATGTTTGCGCAGCAACTCACCCGTTTGCGTCTTATCGTTAACCACCGCCAGTAAAAACAATTCACTGGAAATGTATTGATCCTTCCTTTTTTGTGCCAGCTTATCAGTCTGGTTCAAAAGACGACTCAGATCATTGGATACACGAATGTCACCATTACCACCTTCAACCGTAGCGATTCTGGTTAGCTGGAGTTCCAGGTCAGCCTGATAGGCCGGTAGATTGACGCCCGATTGCGCAAGAATAGGCTTAACACTGCCATTTTGCTGCTTAATCAAAGCCAGCATCAGATGAACAGGTTCGATGAATTGATGATCGTGACCGACTGACGTACTTTGCGCTTCAGCCAGTGCTTCCTGAAACTTCCCGGTTAACTTGTCAATTTGCATGAGCTATTTCCCTCTAAACATAGTGTTAGTTAGGAAATGGGGGAAAGACCCTGATAAATCAAGTGTTATTTAATACTGACTGAAATTGGCGTTTCGATCGCTTTTGCTATCAAGGCAAGATTATCTTGGCTGGATTCTAAAATATTGATGACAGGTAAAAACCGTAATTCAACATTACTGGGAATAAAAGGTGCAGTAAACACTTTCCCCTCTGCTTTGACGCCTTCAATACGGACAGGATAAACCGGACAACCTGACCATGCAGCGAGCCTGACGACGCCTCCTTTTATCGGTCTGGGTGGGTCACTATCAAGATGAATTTTCCCGTGTGGAAACAGGGCAATCACTTCACCGTTTTCTAAGGCTCGACGGGCAGCTCTCAGAGCAAGCTCTGAGCGTCCTTTACGATCAACAGGTATACAACCAGCAGCACGAAACAGCCAGTGAACGAGGGGGCGATTATATTCTTCTGTAGCGATCAAAAAGCGTAAAGGCCGCCGACAAGAGGCGATCAGCAATAAGGGATCTAAGCCAGACACATGGTTAGCAGCGATAATGGCTGGCCCCGATGCTGGTAAGGGCATCTGCCCCTCTTTTAAACCGTGCAGATAACGACAAAATATACGCGTCCAGCCATCCAGCCAATTAACATGTGGGCCACCCCAGTTAGTTCTGGAAAAAAGAAGGCCGATTAAGACGACAGCAATCAGACATAACCCGATAATACTCAGCGTCATTTCAACTTTCGAACGGGGCTGTATCCCCCATACCATAACGGGTTACTTCAGGAACATCGTCAACAAATTCGACGACCGTTGTTGGCTCAGCACCACAGGCACCGCCATCAATAATCAGATCCACCTGCTTACTAATGGCATCGACAATGTCGTCGGCATCGGTCATCGGCATGTCATCTTCAGGCAAGATCAGTGTTGAACTCATTAAAGGTTCATTCATTTCTTCAAGCAAAGCCAAGGCAATGGTATGTTCAGGAATTCTCAGGCCAATCGTTTTTCGCTTCGGATGCTGTAAACGTCTTGGCACTTCTTTAGTAGCGGGTAATACGAAAGTATACGGACCAGGCGTGTGCGCTTTGAGTAAACGGAACACGGCATTGTTAAACTTAGCATATGTCGACAGTTCAGATAGATCCCGGCATACCAGTGTGAAGTTGTGATCGGCATCAAGCTGACGTAAACGTCTTATTCGATCCATCGCGTTTTTATCACCAATTTGACACCCGAGGGCATATCCCGAATCAGTTGGATATACCACCAGACCACCGCGGCGTATGATGTCACAGGCCTGTTTGATTAAACGTAGTTGCGGATTATCGGGATGAATTTGAAAGAACTGGCTCATACGGGATCACACTGAATTAGTTTAAGCGGCTTATCATACACAAAGTGTAGCGGTTTCATGTCCATTGTTCCCACACGGGGGTTACAAACGGGGGCATAGCGGTCATTTTTCCCAGCTCCGTCCAGGCATTATCTGGGCTATGAAAATCAGACCCACAAGAAGCCAATAAATCGAAATCTTTTGCCAATCTGGCCATGGTCCTGACTTCTTCAGGATGCTGGTTGCCTGATGAAACCTCAATCGCAGCACCACCCAACTCTTTGAATGCGGTGAGTAGTTTCCTGCGTTTAGTGGCGGTCATTTTATAGCGGGCAGGATGAGCCACAACAGCCTGTCCTCCAGCAGCCGTTATCCAATTCACAGCCTGGTCTAGAGTAGCCCATTCACCGCTGACATAACCGGGTTTGTTGCGGACCAAAAAGCGTTTGAATACATCCTTCATATCTTTCGCATGGCCCTGTTCAACGAGGAACCGCGCAAAATGGACGCGTCCAAGCATGGTTTTGGATGCGTATTGTCCGGCACCTTCAAGCGCACCGTGATAACCCGCCTTTTCTAATTTGTCGGCTATCACTTCGGCACGCGTTTTCCGATAGTCACGGATGGCCGAGAGTCCTTGCTGTAGCTCAGCGTTGTCAATATCCAAGTTTAAGCCAACAATATGAACGGTGGCACCATGCCAGCTAACAGAGACTTCAACACCGGGGATCAGCGTAATGTCTTTAATCTTTGCTATCTGTCGCGCTTCTTCAATGCCTTCAGTGCCGTCATGATCGGTTAAAGCCAGATGCGTCACGCCTTTTTCAGAAGCTCGCTCCACCAATTGTGTCGGTGTCAGCGAACCATCCGAAGCGGTGGAGTGGGTATGTAGGTCATACTGAGTCATGAAATCTATTTTACGTTAGAATGCACAAGATCTAAATTTAACTGAAGTTAGCATGAAACTATTTTTTGATTTTTTACCTATCATCCTGTTTTTTATCGCCTATAAATTTGCTGGCGGCGAATACACTTTTAGTGGTGAGGTTTACCAGGTTGAAGGGATTTATGCGGCTACCGCTGTGATGATTGTGGTGAGCCTGCTGCAGGTCAGCTACAGCTGGCTGCGTCATCGTAAAGTCGAGCGAGCTCATCTCATCACCTTAGTTCTGGTGGTATTACTGGGTGGCGCCACAATATGGCTGCAAAACCCTGAGTTTATAATGTGGAAACCGACCGCCGTCAATTGGCTGTTTGCACTGGTTTTCATTGGCGCACAGCTATTTACCGATAAAACATTACTTGAACGAATGATGGCTGAGCATATCCAATTACCTATACAGGTCTGGACCCGACTGAATGTAGCCTGGATTATGTTTTTCATTCTGTCCGGCGTCGCCAATATCTATGTCGCGTTCAACTTTGATGAAGCCACATGGGTAAACTTCAAACTGTTCGGTATGCTGGGGTTAACCATCGTGTTCGTTGTTGCACAATCGATTTACCTTGCACGGCATGCCATAGAAGCCCCAAAATAAAAGGTCATTATGCTCTACGCCATTATTAGTGAAGATAAAACAGATAGCTTGCCGCGTCGGCTTAAGGCCCGACCGGAACATCTAGCCCGGCTGCAAGCATTACAGGATGAAGGCCGGCTTATTATTGCCGGACCACATCCGGCCATTGATAGTGACGATCCAGGTCAAGCTGGCTTCACCGGCAGTCTGGTTGTGGCTGAATTTGCTGATCTTGAATCCGCACAGCAATGGGCTGATGCAGATCCTTATGTGACTGCGGAAGTATATGCCCATGTTCAGGTCAAACCATTTAAGAAGGTCTTCCCATGAGTACGGTTGATGATATTAAACAAGCGCTGCAAACGCTTAACCCAACTCAGATTGAAATTGAAGATGACAGTGCCAAACACGCTGGCCATGCTGGTAACACCGGCGGCGGTCATTACAACCTCTGGATTGTGAGTAACGCATTCGAGGGCTTATCGTTACTTCAGCGTCACCGTCTGGTATTTTCTGAAGTCGATGATTTAATGCAGAGTAAGATACACGCCCTGAGTATCCGGGCTAAAACACCTGGCGAAGTTTCTCAGTCCTGATGGATTTCTGATGGCTGACTCCTCCAACCGTAAACAGCAAAACCAAGCATTTTTGCAGGAGTTGGAAAAGCAGCGTCTTGCAAAAGATTGCAATCGGATTATCGACTTGCGTGGCAAGGTTGCAGGTGAATGTCAGGCCTATGAGTTTGGTGGTCGCAAGCATTACCTCGATGATCGTGCCTTTCTTTTGGTTAAGCAGTTAATGGCACGATTTGACGGGCGTTACACCATTGGTGTTTACGAATCAGTGTTGAAAGCCCTTAAACTGCTCGCTCATCAGGAATCAACGCCTAAACAGGAACAAGATCCAT
>NZ_CBFHHW010000028.1:24371-35375 GCF_965655755.1 Methylophaga sp.
CGCTTTATCTCAGTCTGGATAAGGCGCTTGAACGAAGTGAACAACGTATTACGTTCAGCACACCGATAAAGCTGCGCCTTGATGATGTGTTATACAACGGCCACACCGTAGACATGGCCAGCCGGGCGTTACGGGTTGCTTTTAAACGCACTTACTCACTCCATCTGGATGATATTGTCAGAATTGAATTCAGTGATTTTCCGCTTGAAGAGAATGTCATCATACCTACTACGGCAGTGTATCAAATCATTAAGCTGGATCATGATCAACGCTACACCACCGCTGTGTTAAGCCTCGCACAACAGGACGAGACATTTGATAGCACATTACAGTCCTGGTTATCTGAACGTGGAGCACAACGTCAACTCGATATTGATGATCAACTCATCAACCTGCAAAGCCAGTTTTATCAGCGTGTCTGGTTGTCGCGCTTGAGTCTTCCCATACTCTGGCTGGGGTCTGACAATGTAACTCAACCTTTACTGGCTATGCATATGATGCCAGCAGCAGCAGAAATATTCGGTCCGTCCATTTATCCGCATATATTGGAACGACTGCCCTTTATGCAATTGGTGGGTTCATCACAAGATGTGATTGCCGTTATTGGTGCTGACAATAGTTACAGTTGCCTCTTAAGCCAACACACATCGGTAAAAAAATTGATTAACTGGCATTTAGAGCAAGATAGCAGTCATCTTCTCTGGTTGCAGACTAAAAAAACCCGTCTGGATAAGGACGATATTGCGGCTGAAATAGCGGTCATTCGAGAGCGAGATGGCGACTATGCCCAACACCTGGAAACAAAACTCAAAGCTATACGCTCTCACGTCACAGTGCTTGATCTGACAAACAGTTTTAGCAACACAAAAGCCCGTGAGGCCGTCAATCACTCGACATTGAGTGGCTTACAGATCTTAAAAAACCCTCTGAACGAGACCTTGCCTCCACCCGGCAGCCTAAAAGAACATATCCAGCGTGATCTTTCACGGTTTTACATCCGGACACCAATCATTTTGCATATTGGCGATGAACAGTTGCAGCTTGAAACTCTCGACGTCTCGGCAGAGGGAATGTCATTGAACGTGCCTGCTGATATCCCTATTTTACCGAATCAACGTATCAGCATTGATTTCACCCGTTGGCAAACCCTGACTAAAAAGGTCAAGCTGCAAAATATTCCCTATCAGGTTAAAAACAAACAACTATGGAACAAGCAGTTAAAGCTAGGTTTGCAGCGGGTCAAAAATAACTGTCCAGAGAGTCTTAATGACTTTTTTCAATGGGTCATCGCTCAGAACCAAGACAAACTGAAGACCGATCACAATGATGTTATTCAAGCCGCAGAAAGCCGTTTGTTCAGCTCCAAGCTGAGTCCAGATTTAACCTCAGCGCCCGTGTTTCTGGGCATGAATCCTCAAGGATATAGGGATATAAGCCTGGTGGGCAAAACCACCAGCAACGCGGTTGAAGACACTGATAGTGGCTTATGGTTTGCAATTCGCCCTGAATTACGCCGGATAAGCGATATGCTCAAAGCATTAAATCATGATCAAATAACGCTCGAAACAACGATCTATACCTACCGGAACTCACAAGGTCAGTGGAGCTTGGCGTTTGAACAAGATTTCAATCACAGCCGGGATAAGACCTTGTTTATTCAACGCGGTTTAGCTGCTGAGGCATTCACTGTTCATCACTGTGTATTACAGTGTTTAAGTGGCAATGAGGCCCATATTGAATCCGATTTATCTGCTCAGCTCCTCCAGCTGCGTCAGCAACGACCGCATAAAGTGCAGGAATTACGACAACAATTTTCCAGCCTGTTTGGCTTGATGGAGCTGACTGATATCACATCGGTTATTTCGTTATTCTACTCAGCTGACTAAGCGGCCGCGATCATCATTTTATCCAACAAAACAGAGCCACACCGGGTGTTTCCACGCAGATCAATATCATTACCCACGGCAAGCAAGCCCCAAAACATATCCTGCAGATTGCTGGCGATAGTGAATTCATCAACGGGATATTGAATCTCACCCTTTTCCACCCAAAAACCAGCCGCCCCCTGAGAATAGTCACCATTAACGATGTTGACGCCCATTCCCATAGTCTCGGTCACGATAATGCCTTTATCCATTTGACGAACCAGCTCGTCAAAGCCCGCTTGCGTCGTGCTATCAATGGTCAGGTTATGAACTCCTCCCGCATTGGCAGTCGTCGTCATGCCCAGCCTTCTGGCTGCATAACTATCCAACACATACCCCTGCAGCACGCCATCACGAATAATATCGCGATCAGCGGTGGCCACACCTTCTGCATCGAATGCGGCACTGCCGAGCGCTTTTAGTAAAAGTGGTTGTTCATGGATATGAACAAAATCAGGGAAAATCTGTTCACCACGTTTATCCAATAAAAAAGAGGCTTTACGGTATAAGGCACCACCCCGAATAGCAGCAATCAGTTGGCCGAAAAAGCTCGGGGCTACATCTGCAGCAAATAAAACCGGGTAAGATCCGGTTTTCACTTCGCCCGCCCCCAATCGTGACAGCGTGCGTTGAGCCGCTCTTAAACCGACCGATTCTACTGAGGCCAGGTCGTTGGCATCACGCGCCATGTCATACCAGTAATCACGTTGCATGCCACGCTCGTCCTGCGCTATCAAACTGGCAGAAACACCGTGCCGGCTACTTTGTGTCGCCCCAACAAAGCCATGACTATTGGCATAAAGACGTTGGCCACGATGACTGGAGACTGTCGCCCCTTCAGAGTTACTGATGCGTGAATCTGAGTCTAGTCCGGCCTGTTCACACAAGGTAGCCAGTTTAATGGCTTTATCAACGTCAAGATTCCATGGATGATCCAGCGATAAATCCGGTAAATTGCTTGCCATCAGTTGGGCATCTGCCAGACCGGCGGCCTCATCAGCCTGGGTGTGCTTGGCGATATTACAGGCCGCCTGAACAGCCTCATTAATGGCTGCAGGGCTTAAATCTGAGGTACTGGATGACGCCTTACTCTGACCAAAAAAAACGGTAATGCCGAGGCCAGTGTCATTATTATGTTCCAGCGTTTCCACTTCGCGCTGGCGAACAGTGACTGACAGGCCTTCACTGTGACTTAATCCCACTTCAGCTGAAGTCGCGCCCAGTTTTTTTGCTTGTTCTAAGGCGATTTCAGCCGCTTGTTCCAGTCCTGAATGGCTTAGTTCTTGACTCATATAATCAGCTCAACTTCCTCAGTTTCTTTGTCTTTCAGATAAAATCCCCGCATTTCCAGCACGCCTTTGGTGTTCAATGAAATGATCAGATACAAAGCATCGGTGTAGTTGGCGTCTTCAATATCAATGACCGAGGGAATCGGAGGACTGCTTGGATGAGAATGATAAATCGCAAATAAAGACTGCCCTTTCTGCCGCATGGATTTGAATGCAGCTAATTGCTCACTGGCATTCAAGGCAAACAGCACGCTGGCATCCATGGCGACATTCTCAATCGGATAGCATTCACACTGCTGGCCTAGCTGACCAATCAGACCGCAGACTTCCTGTGCCGGAGATAGCTGTGCTTGATGTAAAAGCTGGTTTACCAGCGGACGGGGAATTTGGACCGTTTTTTGTGTCATTGTTTTACCTGATTCTGAGAACAGACAGGACAATCAGGGTCCTGCTTCATTTTGATTTCACGCCATTGCATGGATAAAGCATCGAGCAGCAATAATCGTCCCGCTAACGTTTCACCAATGCCTGTCAGAAGTTTTATTGTTTCAACGGCTTGTGTGCCACCCACCATTGCAAGCATAGGCGCTAAAACACCACTTTCTGAACAACTCTCTTCCAGTTCACCTTTGTCTTCATACAAACAGCGATAGCAAGGACTGCCAGCCTGGCGGGGATCGTAGACTGTCAGCTGGGCTTCAAACCGAATCGCTGCGCCGGAAACCAACGGTAACTTCTGCATTTGACTCACTTCGTTAAGCAAAAACCGAGTGCTAAAATTATCGCTGCAATCAACTAGTACATCCACATCAGCAGTAGCCTGCGTTAGCGCCGCATTATCTAGACGCCTATTTATTAAGTGTAAACTGACTTGCGGATTTATTTCGCGTAATTTATCGGCAGCCGAAGCTACCTTTTCGCGGCCAATATCGCTTTGCCCATGCACAACTTGACGTTGCAGGTTGGACAATTCAACTTCATCATCATCCACCAGTGTCAGCTTACCGACACCTGAGGCTGCAAGATACATCGATACTGGCGCTCCTAAACCGCCCAGACCGATAATCATGACGTGGCTGTCCATCAGTTTTTGCTGACCTGAAATATCCAGCTGCGGCAATAAGATATGCCGACTATAGCGAAGAAGTTGATCGTCATTCATTGGCAAAACGCTAACTTGATCAAAACCCACATTATAACGTCAGTTGGCCCATGACTGCGCGATCCTGTCCACCAAAATCCTGATGTGCCGAAATTTTGTCAAAACCGGCATCGGCAAATAACTGCTGAACCCGGGCTGATTGATCGAAACCATGCTCGATCAACAACCAGCCATGCTGCTTAAGACATTTGGCGGCCTGTGTCACTATCTGGCGAATATCATCCAAACCATCTTCTCCGGAAACCAATGCTGAAACAGGCTCAAATCTGACATCTCCCTGAGTGAGATGCGGATCCAGCTTTTCGATATAAGGTGGATTCGACACCACCAGATCAAAACTTCCAGGCTGAAAACCCGCCAGCCAGGACATATTGATGAAGCTGACATTGTCTAGCGCATGCTTTCTGGCATTTTTTTTCGCAAGTTGTAACGCGGCAAATGAATAATCACTGGCCGTCACCTGTATGCTGGTTTTTTCTGCCGCTAAAGATAAAGCTATCGCTCCGGTGCCGGTACCCAGATCAATCACGTTCATCTGAGGCTGAATTTTTGATAATGCCAGTGAAACCAAGAGTTCAGTATCAGGTCGTGGAATAAGGGTTGATTTATCCACCAGCAAATCTAATGTCCAGAAGCCTCGACTTCCGGTCAGGTGTGCTACTGGTTCACCCTGCTTGCGGCGATCAATCAAGTGACTGAATTGCTGCCATTGCTCATCATCAAGTTCCAGTTCAGGTGACACATGCAGACGGGTAGGATTGCATTGCATAACGTGACAAAGCATGACCTGAGCATCCACATCCGGACTGATTGATGGACTCAACTCTGCTCGACCAAAAGCGAGTGCCTCAAGCACGGTAGGCCGCATACTGAGATCCATCAAAGAAATGCAAGCACTATCGCCGCCGCTGCCAGAGCTATCGCTCCAATCGCAATAAACCTTTGCTGCTTCAACTCCGTTTCCAACTGAGTCAGCTTTTCTTTTTGCCTGCTTTCGGCCTCTTGCTGGGTTTGCTCCACTTGTTCTTTTACCAACGGTAACACGCGTTCATCCAACTGCTCATCAAGAGCGCGGCTGACCATTGGCGTCAAGTCGTGCTGGATCTGCTTGAGTAAAGTGTCTTTTATCGTGTCTTGTTGCTTATTCAACCAGTCCAGTCCCTCACTACGCAGGGTAACCATGAGCTTTTCGGTCAGACCGTAGCTTTCCATCGCTTTATCAACGGCCAGGCCGGCGGCTCTTGAAACAACCTCATCCGCCTGACTGGAAAGACTGTCTCTAATTTCAGTCATCTGCTGTTGTGCCGTATCAGAAACCTGGCGTGTTATTTCGGGAATGAGACTGAGTCCTTGCTTATTGCTGGCTTCCTGAGCTGTTTGCTCAGCGATCTCACGACTTATGTCTGCCGTCATAGTTTGGAGTTGCTGCTGCAGTTCCGGCATCAACTGAGCATGGACTGCTTCTAGGATTGCGTTGATATCAACGTTCGATTGAGCTGCAGCTTGTGAAGCCCCTTCCGTTAGTCCGATAGCTTCTGCTTCGGCTGCGGTGGCAGCAACGTCATCAAGTAAGACCTGCAGGGCATCCGCAGCGGGTGGCTTGGATAACATGGCAACGGCACCACTAGCCAAGGCAGTATCCAGTCCAGCTTCAGAGTCATTGCCGGTACAAATCACGACGGGAACCGTCGCAAATTCCGGCTTTGATTTGATTTCCTTACAGGTGGTCAAACCATCCATGCCCCCCATGGTGACGTCCATGAAGATGATATTAGGGTTGATGGAGGTGGTATGAAGCCAGCCCAGAGCTGCTTCACCACTATCTAATTCAACCACATCGTAATCTTGTGCTTTTAGCAGTTTACTTAGCGTCATTCTGGCGACGCGTGAGTCATCTACAAGCAAAGCCGTTTTATTTTGCATAGCATCTCCTCAGCGTTTATCGGTCAACTGGCTCGAAACACATCAAGGCTGACAGACTCCACTTTCTTCCCTAACATAATAATTTCTCCACGATAGCGCTGTTGCATATCGCTGGCAAACTCAAAAAAGTAGGTTCGATGAAACTGCATTCTTCCCTGTCGATTTCGTTTAAGCCGGATTTTTTGCCAGGCCACAGTATCATTAAGAAACGTAACACCAGCGTTACTGCAATAAGCCCGAGCGGCAACGGTTGCTCTTTCTGCTACGCCACGACTATCCCACCAAAGCCAGCCCAATATTGCCAGAATCAGAAATATTATCGTGCTTTCATTCATGCTAAATCACCCCACAGACTTTGCACAACGGCAAGCGCTGCGGTAGATGCTGTTTCTGTTCTTAAAATACGCGGGCCAAATTGCACAGCGGTGAAACCATTGTTAATGGCGGCATCAATTTCCTCATCGCTTAACCCCCCTTCCGGCCCTATCAGCAAAGTTAGTTGACTGGTTTGTTGCAAATCTTTGAAGCTGTTTTGAGCTTGCGGATCCAATACTAACCTCAAGGAATCGTTTGTCTTGTTCATGGCGGCATGCAAATCAACAATGTCACCCAGAACGGGTAAAAATGCCCGCCCGCTTTGCTCACAGGCACTGGTCATAATGCCCTGCCAATGCAAATGTCTTTTTTCTGCACGATCTGATTTGAGTTGCACATTACAGCGTTCGGTAATGACAGGAACAATCTTCGTCACACCCAACTCAACGGCTTTTTGAATGGCAAAGTCCATTCTTTCGCCGCGAGAGATACCCTGTAACAAAGTGATATTTAACGGAGACTCGGCGTTATTATGAAGCTGTTGACCCAATTCGACTTCAGAACGTTTTCGGTCAGCGACGGTTAATATTGCTTCAAATTCAAGGCCATCACCATCAAACAGCCGAATTTCTGCTCCCACTCTAAGCCTGAGCACCTGAACAGCATGACGGTGCACCGTCTCAGGCAAGATCATGGTTTTTTGTGACGCATCTAATGATGAACAGAAAAATCTGGGAATACGCATTGATAGCCGATAGCAACAAAATAACTCCAGCAGTTTACAGCTTGTGACACTCAGAATGAATTAAATTATGGCCAGCACTGCTATACTCAAACACATGGATATCGACCGGCAGCAACTTCAGCAGATTGTGAGAGATGTGGCAAACGCCACTATCATGCCGTTATTCAACAATGTCAGTCGTCAATATAAAAAGGATGGCAGTATTGTCACCACAGCTGATAAAGCGATGCAGCATAACTTAAAACAACGCCTCGCTGAAATATGCCCAGACGTCGCTTTACTGGGAGAAGAAATGCCCCCCGAAGAGCAGCAGGCCTTAATGGATTCAGGGCAACCACTCTGGTGTGTTGACCCGATCGATGGCACCAGTAACTTTGCTGCAGGCTTACCCTTTTTTTCAGTCTCCGTTGCCTTAATCGAAAAAGGTAAAGTCACCACAGCGATGGTTCTGGATCCCGTTCGTGACGAGAGTTTTACTGCGGTTTTAGGACATGGCGCCTGGCTTAATGATAAGCCTATGATTGCCGAAAACATGGGCCTGGAGCTCAAAAGAAGCATTGCCTTTATTGACTTTAAGCGCTTGCCCAATGCACTGGGTAAACAGCTAATAAGTGATCGCCCCTATGGCTCACAACGCAACCAGGGCTCAATTGCTTTGGAGTTATGCTGGCTGGCTGCTGGACGCGGTCATCTTTATCTGCATGGTGGTCAACATATCTGGGATTATGCTGCTGCAGACTTGATTGTCTCTGAAGCGGGAGCCTATGCCTGTACACTTGAAGGTAATGCTGTATTCAGCAACAGCTTGGAACAACGCTCAAGCTGTGCGGCCATAGACAGAACATTATTTGATGAATGGCGAAACTACCTGAACATACCTGAATAACCTTGATGACTTCCGATTCACTGATAATGCCAGAATGGCCGGCACCCAATAGCGTCACAGCCTTATCAACCACACGGCTGGGAGGCTTCAGTCTGCCACCGTATGACTCATTCAACTTAGGCACGCACGTAGGAGATGATCCTGCTCGTATAGAGAAAAACCGTGCATTTTTAATAAATAATGCCGAGCTTCCCACTGAGCCAGTTTGGCTCAATCAGGTTCATGGCACCAATGTGATTAATGTTAATGAATGGCATGAAAATATTGAAGCAGATGCTATTTTCAGCTCGAAACCAAACCAGGTCTGCAGCATCATGACAGCAGATTGCTTACCGGTCTTATTCACAGACAAACAGGGAAAGCAAATAGCCGCCGCACACGCGGGATGGCGAGGCTTGCTAAATGGCGTGTTGGAAAACACGGTTAGGCAGTTTAAAGGTGCACGGTCCGATATCTTAGTGTGGCTGGGCCCCGCTATTGGTCCTAAGCAGTTTGAGGTGGGTGAAGAGGTTTTCCATGCTTTTATCACTCAATCACCTGACGCAGAAAGCGCGTTTAAAAAGCGTGATACGACCCATTATTTAGCGGATATTTACCAACTTGCAAAACAGCGTCTTAGCGCGCTAGGCATTGTTAACATCAGTGGGGGCCAACATTGCACAGTCACAGAAGAAGACCGTTTTTTCTCATATCGACGCGACGGCGTGACAGGAAGAATGGCATCACTTATTTGGTTTTCAGGTAAATAAGGTATCATTATCAGCTTAACTTTTGTTCGTGGATAAATATGGATTTATTAGCCTGGATCATCAGCTTCAGCCTCCTAGGCGGCCTACTCAGCGTGATGATCGCCTCCTCTTTTTTATTGCTCTCTGACAAACACCGCGCTATTACAGTACCGCATCTGGTCAGCTTCGCGATCGGTGCCTTATTGGGTGCTTCTTTTCTTGGTCTGCTGCCACATGCAATCGAACATCAACACAGCGTTGACTCTCATGAAATCGGGCTCACCCTGTTACTTGGCTTGCTGCTATTTTTCCTGTTAGAAAAAATGGTGCTATGGCGTCATTGCCACAGTCATCATGGGGATGAACAAATCCCGGAACTCAACCGACCGGATCATCATGGCGATCACAATCACAAACACGAAGCTGCCGGATCTTTAATTATTATCGGCGATACAATCCATAACTTTGTTGATGGTATCTTGATCACAGCGGCATTCATGACCGATATTCATTTAGGTATTGTCACCGCTTTAGCCATCGCAGCCCATGAGATCCCTCAGGAGCTGGGCGATTTTGTTATCTTATTACACAGTGGTTTTAGCCGTAAAAAAGCCCTGTACTTTAATATCTTATCCAGCCTTGGCACCGTTGCAGGCGCACTACTGGCCTACTTCCTTCTAGCTGATATGCAACATTATCTGCCTTATATTCTGGTAGTGGCAGCATCCAGCTTTATCTATGTGGCTGTAGCCGATCTTATTCCTGGCCTGCATACGCGTGTCCGCCCTTCAGAGACCCTGCAACAAATTTCTCTGATCGCGGCAGGCGTTATTTTTATCTATATTGCTCACAGTACCTTGCACTAAGTCATGAACGTCGATCATTCCGCCATCCATAAAATCCTGGTTGTCGGCCCATCCTGGGTGGGGGATATGGTAATGGCCCAATCCCTGTTCCGTGCTTTAAAAGCGGATAAACCGAATGTCATCATTGATGTTCTTGCAATGGACTGGACACGGCCTTTATTACAACGGATGCCAGAAGTGAATGAGGCCATCAGTATGCCTATCAACCATGGCTCGTTTGGCTGGAAACAGCGAAAAAATCTGGCAACTCAGATAGCTCAAAAGCAGTATGATCAAGCAATCGTGTTGCCTAATTCGTGGAAGTCAGCCTTGATACCCTGGTTTGCGGGCATACCAGTGAGAACCGGTTGGCGTGGTGAAATGCGTTATGGGCTGCTCAATGATATCCGCACATTGGATAAAGAAGCTTTACCTATGATGGTGCAACGCTTTGTGTCATTGGCCTATCCCGCGTCACAGGCAACTGCAGCGCCAAGCTATATGCCACCTTTGATGCAAAGTGAATCACCCAGAGCAGCGATTAACCCGACTCCCGAAGCTGGACAGCCGCGGCTTATCTTGTGTCCCGGTGCTGAGTTTGGTCCAGCTAAGCAGTGGCCACCTGAACATTATGCGACGTTAGCAGAGCATTTCCTGACAGAAGGTTGGCAGATCATTATTTTGGGTTCGAAAGCGGATCAAAAAACAGCCGAGGAAATCACAGAGCACATTGCAACCGACAAGCAGGATAATTTATTCAATCTGACAGGCAAGACTACGCTTGAAGATGCTATTGACTTGCTTGGCACTGCCGATTCAGTTGTCTCGAATGATTCAGGCTTGATGCACATTGCAGCAGCCATGCAGCGCCCTTTAGTCGCACTCTATGGCCCCACATCGCCCTCCTTTACACCACCATTAGCTGATAATGCCCGAATTTTACAAATAGAGGTTGACTGTGGCCCTTGTTTTCAACGCATATGCCCGGAAGGGCATCATCGTTGTATGCAGGATTTACAGGTTAACCGTGTCAAGGATTTGATAGAAGTTATCCCCCATGAACACAGCAAATAAAAACGCCTTCACTCTAAGTTTCCAACAAATCAGGTTCAGTACAGCAATCGTTAGTCTATTACTGTCTGTCTTTGCCTTTTATCTCGATGACCTCATCAATCGAGATGGCATT
>NZ_CBFHHW010000029.1:0-20268 GCF_965655755.1 Methylophaga sp.
TTCAAGTTACGGAAACGGCCTTTCAGGCGTTTGGCAACTACCTTCTCGCCACCGGTATTTACATGCCAGTCGGAGACGTCACCGTAAATGGCAGCGGTATCAATAACAGTGCCTGATTGTTCTTCACTCATTCCAGTCTCGCTGATTCGGCTAAAGAAGTTAGCATGAAACCTGTGTTATGTCAGAAATTGAGATAACGCAGTGATCAAAAAAAGCCGACCTAAGCCGGCTTTCGTTTGAATGTAGTTTTCTAAATCAATCTTGTGATTTATTATCATCCATATTTTTTATAATCCGGTAGCTGATAACTGCTAATACAACAATGGTAATAACAACACCGGCAATAGCTCCAACAACAACAGCATCAATTCCCATAGTATTCTCCAATACGCATATTTTTATCTTCCCCCGACATGAATGCCGAGGGAAATAACATCAACTACTGACCACCACCAAACTGATGAACATAGACCGCCAGTTTCTTGATTTCAGTCTCTGAAAGGCGTTGTGTCTCTGTGCCGTCATATTCAGGCTCTTCTTCCCATTTCAGCGCTTCCAGTTTCACTGCCAGCTTTTCATTCCAACCAGGCATCACTGCAACACGAGTTTGGGGATCAGATGGGTCATTCACGCCATGCAGAATGGTGTGACGAATCTCTTCCTCTTCACCGGAAAATCGCCATATCTTATCGGTCAGATTAGCAGATCCTAATTGATGAATACCTTTAGCATCAGCACCATGACAGGCGACACAACCTTTGTCATTGAACAACTTCCAGCCAGCTTCGGTTGTTGTTCCTTCCGATGCATTCAAAACAAACTGAACTAGGCCATCGACTTCTTCTGCTTTTAAGGTTTTCTCATGCGCCATCATCATGCCCTGACGCCCTTTGGCCAGCGTTGCGACTATCGTGCTGACATCACCACCGTAAAGCCAGTCATCATCAGCCAGAACCGGGTAACCGGAACCACTGGCAGGGAGCCCCCCGGTGCCATGACAAGCTGCACAGTTATCACCGTACAAAACCTTACTGGAGCCGACGGCGTAATTACGCATTTCAGTATCAGCAAGAATTTCTTCCGCTGTCATCGCTGCCAGCTTTTCTTCAAATGGTGCACGCTTTGCTTCAACCTCAGCCAGGTCTTCTTTGTACTCCTTGATTTGAGTCCATCCCAGCAAGCCCTTAGTGCTGCCGTTAATCAGAGGGAGTGATGGGTATAGGATGAAATACACTACAACCAACAAGCCACTCAAATAAAGCGCATTAGTCCACCAACGTGGCGGTTCGTTTTCTAACTCTCTGATGCCATCCCATTCATGGCCGGTATCAGACACTTCATTAGGATTCTTTTTGTTATCAGCCATCTTTTCTCTCCGAATTTGTCTCGTCATCATCCAGGGGCAAGGTGCGATGGGATTCCATTTTGTCTTTGTTTTTTGGGTTCAATACCCAGAAATACAATCCCACCATCAGCAGAAAAATTACTACTGTAAACACCAGTCCAAACCAGTCAGTTGCCGTCATTGAACTCCAATCAGTATGAAAATATTCTTGAAGTTTAGTCACGATAGTCCCTGCCTGGTTCGAATTTCACCATGGTGCCCAATACTTGCAAATAGGCTACGAGAGCATCCATCTCAGTTTTACCTTCGACCACAGCAGCTGCGCCGTTGATTTCATCATCACTGTAAGGCACACCGAGAACTTTCATTGCTCGCAGACGTTTTTCCATACCTGCACCATCAATAGTTGCATCCTCCAGCCATGGATAGCTTGGCATAACGGATTCCGGAACAACTGAACGCGGGTCACGAAGATGCTGAATTTGCCATGCATCAGAATATTTACCACCAACACGAGCCAAATCAGGACCAGTTCGTTTTGAGCCCCACTGGAAAGGGTGGTCATACTTTGACTCAACGGCCAGAGAGTAATGGCCATAACGATCTTTCTCATCACGGAAAGGACGTACCATTTGTGAGTGACACAAATAGCAACCTTCACGTTGATAAATATCACGACCTGCTAACTCCAAGGCCGTGTATGGACGCACACCTTTGAGCTCTTCAAACTCTGGATGTACATCATCCTCAAAAGTAGTATCTAAGTAGAACAAAGGCACGATTTCAACTATACCACCAACGGATACAACTAATGCTGTAGCCAACACCAGAGCCCAGACATTTTTTTCCAGTTTTTCCTGAAAGGTAACTGGTTTATTTGAATTATGATCAGACATTCCAGTCTCCTTAAATGTTAGCCGCAGTTGCCATCTCTGCAGATGGTTTAGCAATAGCGCGACGAATAGTAACGGTCACATTGAATAGCATGATACAAGCGCCCAAGAAGAATATAAGACCACCAACAGAACGCATTGCGTAGTAAGGGTGCATCTGTGCTACTGATTCGACAAAAGTATATGCCAAGTTGCCATAATCGTCATAAGCACGCCACATCAAGCCTTGCATGATCCCTGACACCCACATTGAGGTGATGTAAATAGCAGTACCGATCGTTGCCATCCAGAAATGCAGGTTGACCAGACGAATTGAGTACATTGTGGTCCCCCACATACGCTCAACCATGTGATATAGCGCACCGATTGACACCATTGCTACCCAGCCTAAAGCACCGGAATGTACGTGACCGATTGTCCAGTCCGTGTAGTGTGATAAAGCATTTACGGTTTTAGCGGACATGACTGGACCTTCAAAGGTCGACATCGCATAGAAAGCAAGTGACACGATCAGGAAGCGCAGAATATAGTCGGTACGCAATTTGTCCCAAGCACCACTCAGGGTAAACATACCGTTGATAGCACCACCCCAGGAAGGAATGATCATCGCCAATGAAATAGCTGCACCCAATGAACCAGTCCAGTCAGGTAAAGCTGTGTACTGGAGATGGTGAGCACCTAACCACACATAACCGAATACCAGTGCCCAAAAGTGAATCACAGACAAGCGGTATGAGTAAATTGGTCGGTTAGCTTGTTTCGGTACGAAGTAATACATGATGCCCAGGAAACCAGCTGTCAGGAAGAAACCTACTGCATTATGGCCCCACCACCATTGAATCATCGCATCCTGTACACCGGCAAAAATGGAGTATGACTTAAACAATTCAACCGGAATTGCCAGGCTGTTTACAACGTGAAGATAGGTAATCATGACCATCATGGCGATGAAGAACCAGTTCGCTACATAAATGTGCGAGACCTTACGGATTGAAATCGTCATGATGAAATTAAAGGTATAAGCCAACCAGACGGCAGCAATCAGAATATCTAATGGCCATTCCAGCTCAGCGTATTCTTTGGCCTGTGTGAAGCCTAGCGGCAGTGTGATTACGGCACCCAGGATGACTAAATTCCAACCCCAGAAGGTAAACCATGCCAATTTATCACTCCAAAGCCTGGTAGCACAGGTTCGTTGGACAATGTAGTAAGCTGTTGCCATCAGTGTAGAACCACCAAATGCAAAAATGACCGCATTGGTATGAACAGGACGTAAACGTCCGAAACTGATGTAGGGATTATCGAAATTCAGAATTGGCCAGGCCAGTTCCGAGGCGATATACACACCGACACCGGTGCCGATAACCAAGTATACGCACGCCATATAGGCGAACCACTTGACCACCTGATAGTTATACTGCTGTTGTTCCGCTTGCATAGCGACCACACCTTCTCTCTTTAGGAAAACTCTCTCACAGCTTCTTTATTATTATTTCGAAGCCAGAACCCTTTTCTTCACGCTCTAAACTAAAGCAAAGTGAATTTTACATGAAACTGTCCTGTCACTATGCAGCAAAATCTTGATCTAAATCAGGATTAAGTGACAAAGTCACAAACCAGTCATAAATGCTTTGGTTTTGCTCAGTTTAGGAATTTTCCTAAGATCGTGAAACATGGTCAAGTTCTAACCACTTAGCTACGTTAGCCGAATGCTTGCGTAGCTAATGAAAACAAGTACTTAGGTTGGGTGGGTGGTAAAAAAGAATTATCTATATCGGTCACAATTTTGGGGAATGCGGCAATCTGGAGTAGATTTAAACGGACTGAAAACAGACTGCCAGTACTACTTTTCTTTGCTCTGTGACTAAAAGATTAAAAGTACGACAGGCTGCACCCAAATCCATAAACTCGACACCGATATGTTGGTGCGTCAGTATTTGGGATAACTTCTGAAGGTCAACAGTCAAACCAGATCCGGTCGCAAATAAAACCACTTCCGGATCCAGTTTTTGAATGTCAGCTAACTGTTCAGCTGACAACTGTTTTATATCGCTAACAGGCCAATCACGAATTAACGTTTCAGGCGTCAGGATAAAATTGGTCTCGATTTCGTCAAGACGATTCTGATGTTGGGGACGAATAACAACGCTGTTATTGTCATAAGAGTGGATTTGGTTATATTCAGAAACCGCTTCCAGACTCAATTTCATTTCTGTTTATTTGAGCCCTGCAGAGTCATTCACGCGATCACGTAACTCTTTGCCAGGTTTGAAATGAGGAACATATTTTTCGTCAAGTTTGACAGATTCACCACTTTTGGGATTACGACCCACACGCGGTGGACGATGGTGAAGAGTAAAACTACCGAATCCGCGAATTTCGATACGATCACCAAGTGACAGACTGTCACTCATCTGCTCGAGAATTAGTTTCACGGCAAGCTCAACATCACGGTAATTCAATAGAGATTGTTTTTCAGATAAAACTTCAATCAAATCTGATTTGGTCATGTCTTTAAAATTCCTGGATTTAAACGCTAAACACCGATGTTAAGAATGTTTATCAATCCGTTGATTCAGATAAAGAAAGAACACCCGGCATAAACCGGGTGTTCTTCACTCAACATAGCTAGATTAGCTGTCTTTCTGATCCATCTGTTCTTTCAACAAATCACCAATTGTGGTGTTGCCGGAACCAACATTGCTGTATTCCTTCACCGCTTGGGATTCTTCTAGATCATCTTTTGCTTTGATTGACAGCGTCAAAGTACGGTCTTTACGAGACATACCGGTAAATTTCGCTTCCACAGCTTCACCGACAGCCAATACTTTGCTTGCATCTTCAACACGTTCACGAGCGATATCAGCAGCTCGGACGTAACCTTCTACGCCTTCAGCCAATTCAATCGTTGCACCACGTGCATCAACAGCACTTACTGTACCGTTCACGATCGTGCCGCGAGGATGTTCAGAAAGGTACGATGAGAATGGGTCATCCTGCAATTGTTTGATACCCAGTGAGATACGCTCACGCTCAGGGTCAATTGCCAGAACAACTGCTTCAACATCATCACCTTTCTTGAAGTCACGGATGAGTTCTTCGTTGTCTTCTTCCCAAGAGATATCAGACAAGTGAATCAGACCATCAATACCACCGTCCAGACCGATAAAGATACCGAAGTCAGTGATTGATTTGATAGCGCCGCTTACTTTGTCGCCCTTATTGTGAGTCATTGCAAACTCTTCCCAAGGATTCGATTGGCATTGTTTAATACCCAAAGAAATACGACGACGGTCAGCATCGATGTCCAGAACCATTACTTCAACTTCGTCACCTAATGAAACCAGTTTTGATGGGTGAACGTTTTTGTTAGTCCAGTCCATTTCAGACATGTGAACCAAACCTTCAACACCGTCTTCGATTTCAACGAAGCAACCGTAGTCAGCAATGTTAGTTACTTTACCCTGGATGCGTGTGCTGTTTGGATAGCGACGTGCGATATCTTTCCAAGGATCATCACCCATTTGTTTCAGACCCAGAGAAACACGTTCACGTTCTTTATCAAATTTAAGCACCTGGACTTCGATTTCATCACCGATGGCCACAACTTCTGATGGATGCTTAACGCGTTTCCAAGCCATGTCAGTGATGTGCAAGAGACCATCAATACCACCCAAGTCAACGAAAGCACCATAGTCTGTCAGGTTCTTAACGATACCTTTAACGACTTTACCTTCTTCCAGTGTTTCCAGAAGCGCTTCGCGTTCTGCACTGTTTTCTTCTTCCATGATCGCACGACGAGAAACAACGATGTTGTTACGTGGGCGATCCAGTTTGATCAGTTTGAACTCGAGGTCTTTACCTTCCAGATGAGACGTATCACGGATAGGACGTACATCGACCAAAGAACCTGGCAAGAAGGCACGGATGTTTTCCAGATCAACGGTGAAACCACCTTTGACTTTACCTGAAATCATACCTGTAACCGTTTCACCAGCTTCGAATGCGTGTTCCAATTTAGTCCATGCTTCGGCAGCCTTCGCTTTATCACGAGACAGTTGAGTTGCACCAAAACCATCTTCTAATGATTCCAGAGATACATCGACCAGATCGCCAACTGAAACGCTGACTTCACCGTTTTCGTTAAGAAACTCGGAAACGGCAATGGCGCCTTCTGATTTCAGACCGGCATTGACCATAACAACATCAGGGCCCACATTGACTACCGTACCGGTAACAATCTTGCCTGGTTGCATTGGAGTTGAATTTAGACTCTCTTCAAAGAGATCTGCAAAGCTTTCGCTCATTGTTAAATATCCTTGATCCTGTTTGGGGAACAGAATCACCAAAAATTATCACCTGCTCACGCAGGATCGTTAAAATTCCCATTCGGCACGGCCGAACAGGCACCAAAATCACATGTCAGTCCACTAAAGCCCTGACTTGTTCGAATACCGCATCGATCCCGAGTTCTGTAGAATCTAGAATAAGAGCTTCCTCAGCAGGCCTTAGCGGGGCTACTTTTCGCTCTTTATCACGTTGATCACGTTCGGAGATTTCTGCAATCAGACCCGAAAGGTTACTCTCAATTCCTTTCTCTTTCAACTGCTTATAACGTCTCTGTGCGCGTTCTTCAGCACTTGCCGTTAAAAACACTTTAAATGGTGCGTCCGGAAACACCACCGTGCCCATATCACGGCCATCGGTGACTAAGCCGGGAGACTGTCTGAAATCACGCTGCCGCTGAAGTAGCGCGGCACGAACTGCAGGCAACGCCGCTACTTTTGACGCCGCATTGCCAGCTTGTTCACTTCGAATAAGCAAACTTACATCTTCACCTTCCAGCATCACTTTTAATCCATCATCTGCGATAGAAAAGCGCACGTCCAAAGTCTCTGCAAGTTTTGTCACAGCCAGCTCATCAGTCAAATCAAGCTGATGTGTCAGAGCTGCCTGTGCGAGGACACGGTAGATCGCACCACTATCCAAATAATGCCATCCCAGTTTGTGAGCCATCATTTGTGCAATCGTGCCTTTGCCTGAGCCACTGGGCCCATCGATGGTTAAAACTGGAATATCAGTCATCGATTTCCTCAATATTCAGTCCCACCTCAGTGGCCATTTCTACAAATCCCGGAAACGACGTTGCCACATTGGCACAATCATTAATCTGGATACTGCCTCCGGCTTGTAAAGCAGCAATAGCAAAAGACATCGCAATACGGTGATCACTGTGACTGTCGACTTCACCACTCCCAATAATGCCGCCATTGATAACAATACCGTCCTCTGTTGCCTCAGTATCAATACCCAGTGTCTGCAGCCCATCAGCCATTACCTGAATACGATCACTTTCTTTCACCCGTAACTCTTCAGCACCAGACAATACGGTTTGGCCTTCGGCACAGGCTGCCGCAATAAATAAAGCCGGAAACTCATCAATTGCCAGGGGCACTTGATCTTCTGGTATGTGAATACCTTTCAATGGTGCATAACGCACACGGATATCGGCTACAGGCTCACCGCCGGTTTCGGCTTCATTTGATAAGGTAATCTCTGCGCCCATAAGCCTGAGAATATTAATCACGCCAATTCGGGTTGGATTAATACCGACATGCTTCAGTGTGATGTCAGAATCCGGTGCGATTGCAGCAGCGACCATAAAAAAGGTCGCAGAAGAGATATCAGCGGGTACATCAATATTTGTTGCGGTCAGCTTGCCGCCACCATTAATTGAAATCCTGTTCGCTTCAACTTCAACTGGATATCCCATCCCTGTCAGCATACGTTCGGTGTGATCTCGGGTTGGGGCTGGCTCTGTAACACTGGTTTTACCCTCAGCGTACATTCCGGCCAATAAAAGACATGACTTTACCTGAGCACTTGCCATCGGTAGCACATAATCAATACCTTTCAGCGCGCTGCCACCATGAATATGTAATGGTGGTTTACCATCTGCTGTCTCAATGTTGGCACCCATCAGGGAAAGTGGATCCGTCACCCGTTTCATCGGACGTCCGGATAAAGAAGAATCACCGCTCAAAGTGCTATCAAAATTCTGCCCTGACAAAAGCCCGCTGAGCAGCCGAATCGATGTACCGCTATTACCCACATAGAAGTCTTTATCTGGTGCTTTCAGGCCATGCATCCCCACACCGCGGATAGTCACATTGCCCTTATCGGGCCCGACAATTTCAACGCCCATCGCACGAAAAGTGGCGAGTGTCGCAAGTGCATCCTCACCCTCTAAAAAGCCAGTGACTTTTGTCGTGCCTTCAGCCAGAGAGCCCAGCATGATAGAACGGTGTGAAATCGATTTATCACCCGGCACCCGGAGTTCGCCCTGAATGGTTCCACCCGGATGGACAATGTATTTCTTATTTATCTCGCTAGACACGTAACTTGTTACTCACACTTCACTATTATCAATTAGGTCTGGGTCAGCAAACCGGCTGTCACGGGCTTTCTTGGCCCGGGAAAATACGTTAATCAGATAATCACCGTCGCCATTGCGAATAGCTTCTTCAATCAGGTTTATACCTTGATGGTATTGTTCAAGTAGACTGAGAATCGCCTCCTGATTACCCAGACAGATATCACGCCACATCACTGCATCACTGGATGCAATACGGGAAAAATCACGGAAACCGCCCGCGGCATAACGCAAAACATCATCACAATCATCACGTTCAGCTAACATGCCGACTAAATTAAACGCCAGTACATGCGGCAGGTGACTGGTCGCAGCCAACACAATATCGTGATGTTCAACGTCCATTTCAAACACTTCTGCACCCGTCAACTGCCACATTGCTTTAACTTTGGATGTCGCAGCAGAATCGGTTTCTGGTACCGGAGTTAAAACAATACGGTGGTCCTGATACAAAGTGGCAAATGCCGCTGCAGGTCCACTCTTTTCTGTACCGGCAATAGGATGGCCCGGCACAAATTGTTTGAATTTATCACCAAAAGCCTGCTTTGCCGCCGCAACAACTTGTCCTTTGGCACTGCCCCCGTCAGTCACGATGGCTTCCGGATTCAGGTGCGCCGCTATGTCATTGAATACGGTCGCCATCGCCCCCATCGGCACAGCTACAAAAACCATGTCTGCATCACGTACCGCTTCGGCTAATGAGCTGGCTGCTTTATCAATAATCCCCAGATCTAACGCTTGCTGGCGCGCATCTTCACTACGCGAATAACCAACAACCTCGTTGACTGCACTTTTTGCTTTCAACGCCAGAGACAAGGAACCGCCTATCAGGCCTACACCGATAATCGCGAGACGGTTAATCATTCTTTTTGTCCCAACACGGTTGAAAGTGCTTCAAGGAAACGCTCATTCTCCTTGGGCAAGCCGATAGTGACACGCAAATGTTGTGGTAAACCATAATTAGCAATGGGACGAACAATCACGCCTTCATAGAGCAAATCATCAAATACCTCAGCGGCATTTCTATGCACATTGACGGTAATGAAATTACCTTTTGATGGGATAAAATTCAGGTTTAATTTCTCAAACCCTGCTACGAATTGTTTCATCCCGGCCGTATTCATTTCTCGCGCCTGCTCAAGGTAATTATCATCCCCCAGGGCTGCCACTGCTGCGGCTTGAGCCAGACTATTCGCATTGAAAGGCTGTCGCACGCGGTTGAGCAAATCCGCCACTTCAGGATGCGATAAGCTATAACCAATACGCAAGCCAGCCAGACCGTAAGCTTTGGAAAAAGTACGGGTGATAATCAGATTATGAAAATCTTGCAGCCAGCTGACCGTGTTTTCCTGCTGTTCCAGGTATTCCACATAAGCTTCATCCAGGACCACCAGCACTTTATCCGGTACTTTTTCAAGAAACGTTTTGATCTCAGCAGGTTCGATCCATGTGCCCGTAGGGTTATTTGGATTAGCAATAAAAACAATTTTGGTACGACTGGTAATCGCTTTCAGAATCGCTGCCAAATCATGACCGTATTCTTTGGCCGGTGCTATAACACCCTCAGCGCCTATAGCTTTGGTAACGATTGGATAGACAGCAAAGGCATGTTCAGAAAACACAATTTCATCACCCGCGCCGGCAAATGCTCGAGCAACCAACTCCAGCACATCATTTGAGCCATTACCCAGGGTAATCTGTTCCGGTACCAGTTGTAATTTTTCTGCCAACGCCAGCTTCAGAGCATAGCCATTACCATCTGGGTAACGAGAAAGATCTTTTGCAGACTGCGCTACCGCTGCCAGCGCTGCTTTGGATGGGCCTAATGGATTTTCGTTTGAAGCCAGTTTGATAACATCACGCACACCATATTGACGCTGTAACTCTTCAATAGGCTTGCCGGGAACATATGGTTGTAGGTCAGCAACACCACTCACCGCCAGATCACAAAAACTCATCGAGACTCCGTTTTGTTTCTGAAGCTATCAAGAATTAATAGCACTGCACCAATACATATCGCTGAATCAGCAATATTAAACGCTGGCCAGTGATAGCTTCCATAATAGACATCAATGAAATCAATAACATAACCGTGAACGAAACGATCAATTACATTCCCTATTGCGCCACCAATGATTAATGCTAAAGCTGACGCTTCCAGTTTAGCTGTGGGTTTAAGTTTCTTCATCCAGATCGTTAACGCAATACTCACTGTCGCCGCTAAAACAACAAAAAACCAGCGTTGCCAACCGCCCGCTGAAGCGAGAAAACTAAAAGCGGCCCCATAATTGTGTGCCAGGGTGAAATTAAAAAAAGGTAATACCGCTACGGTTTCGTGTAACTCAAGTAGACTGATACTCACCCATTTAGTGAGTTGATCCAGAATAATAATCAGGGCTGACAAGTTTAACCATTTCAACATAGAGGATATCAGGCGAACTCGCGTAGTTCACCGGCTCCTTCAATATTGTCAATGCAGCGACCACACAGCTCTGGATGTTCCTGATTCTGTCCCACCGTTTCTGTTTGGTGCCAGCATCGATCACAGCGTTGATGTGCTGATGCAGTAATCGTCAGATATAAGCCATCTACGGCAGTGGCAACCGCATTATCGGGCTTTTCGCTCAGCGGGTTCAATCGGGCCTGTGAGGTAATGAGAACAAACTTCAGTTCATCACCCAGCAGCTTCAATGTGTTGAACACTGTTTCATCTGCATATAAGCCAACTTCAGCCGTCAGTCCACTCTTGATATAACCGTTATTACGCTGATTTTCGAGTTCCTTCGCTACACCATCACGTACAACAAAGACCTGATTCCAAAACGCCAAATCAAACTTGCTATCTAACGGCATGGCAGCCAGTTGCTCGTACCAGGTATTTAACTGCACAGATTCATTTCGGTCACCGGGCAGATAGCTCCACAGCTCATCAGCGGTAAAGCTTAAAATGGGGGCAATCCAGCGAACCAATGCTTCCAGAATGTGATACATCGCTGTTTGCGATGAGCGACGTGCGAGACTGTCCTCTTGCATGGTGTACTGGCGGTCTTTAGTAATATCCAGATACAAGCTACCCATTTCATTGGCACAGAAATTATGTATTTTCTGATAAATGGTATGGAACTGATATGTCTCATAAGCTTTGAGGATATCGGCCTGAATATGATAAGCACGATCCAAAGCCCAGCGATCCAACGGCAGCATTTTGTCTAAAGCAAGCAGGTTTAAGCTTGGGTCGAAATCACTGAGATTGGATAATAAGTAACGCGATGTATTGCGAATACGACGATAAGAATCGGCAGTACGTTTCAGGATTTCGTCTGAAACATGCATTTCACCACTGTAATCCGTCGCTGCAACCCAAAGACGAATGATATCGGCACCCAGATTTTTCATCACTTTCTGCGGTGCGACCACATTACCTTTTGACTTCGACATTTTCTTGCCTTGCGCATCCACGGTAAAACCATGGGTCAACACAGCTTTATAAGGTGCAGCATGTGTCGTAGCAACTGAAGTCAACAATGATGACTGGAACCAGCCACGATGTTGGTCACTGCCTTCCAGGTACAAATCCGCCGGACGATTCAGATAATCACGTCGCGCCAGAACACAGGCATGAGAGACACCGGAATCAAACCAAACATCCAAGGTGTCAGTAACTTTGTCGTAATCAGCCGCATCTTTACCCAGCAATGTATCTGCTTCCATCTCAAACCAGGCATCTATGCCATCGGCTTCAACGTTTTCGGCAACCTGTGCAATCAATGTGTCGGTGTCCGGGTGTAACTCACCGGTTTGCTTATTCACAAACAATGGAATCGGCACGCCCCAGGTACGCTGACGTGAAATACACCAGTCAGGACGACCTTCAACCATATTTTCAATACGTTTCTGACCCCAGTCCGGCATCCAGTCGGTATCTGCAATGGCTTTCATTGCAGCCTGACGCAGGCCATTCTGATCCATGCTGACAAACCATTGCGGTGTGGCACGAAAAATAATCGGACTCTTGTGGCGCCAGCAGTGTGGGTAACTATGCTGAATATCCACATAGGCTAACAAAGCGCCTTTTTCCTTCAGTAATTCAATAACCTGTGGGTTAGCTTTAAACACGGACTCGCCGGCAAATACCGGTGTATCTGGTAAAAAGCAGCCATTACTCGCCACCGGGTTATCAACTTCCAGCTTGTATTTCAATCCGACCGTATAGTCGTCCTGACCATGACCCGGTGCAGTATGTACAGCACCGGTACCGCCGTCACTGGTGACATGGTCCCCCAGAATGACCGGTACCTGACGATCGTAGAATGGGTGCTGCAACAGTAAGCCTTCAAACTGCTCACCTTTGACACGAACAAGCACATCACCTTCTAGTTCATAACGTTCAAGGGCGCTTTCATACAGAGCCTCAGCCAGTAACAAGCGTTCATCTTTACATTGCACCAACACATAGGTCAGTTCTGGATTTAATGAAACCGCCTGATTCGCCGGCAATGTCCACGGTGTGGTTGTCCAGATAGGGACACTGATTTCACCATGGCTACTGGCTGCACCACAGGCTGCCTCAAATGCTGCTGTATCAACCGCTTTAAAGCGCACATCAATCGCTGGAGAAGTTTTATCCTCATATTCAACTTCAGCTTCAGCCAACGCAGAACCACAATCCACACACCAGTGAACCGGTTTAACACCTTTGTGCAGATGCCCTTGTTTAATGATTTGACCAAGGGTACGAATGATATCGGCTTCGAAGGTATAATCCATTGTCAGATAAGGATTATCCCACTCGCCCAGCACACCTAAACGTTTAAAATCCTCGCGCTGACCATCAACCTGCTTTGCCGCATATTGACGACAGGCATCACGAAATTCTTTGGCACTGACTTTAACGCCGGGTTTGCCTACTTTTTTCTCAACATTAAGCTCGATGGGCAAACCATGACAATCCCAGCCGGGAACGTACGGCGCATCAAAACCACTTAGAGTCTTGGACTTGATGATGATGTCTTTGAGAATTTTGTTAACCGCATGACCGATGTGGATATCACCATTCGCGTAAGGAGGACCATCATGAAGAATGAACTGAGGGCGACCCTTGGCGTTTTCACGCAGTTTGTTGTAGAGGTCAATTTCTTGCCAGTGCTTGAGCGTTTGAGGCTCACGAATAGGCAACCCGGCCTTCATCGGAAACTTAGTTGCGGGTAAATTTAATGTTTGTTTGTAGTCGGCCACAAGCTTCTCATTGTTCTCAAATCACCAAAAGCGGTAATTATACGGATTTTTGTTGTTTACCTAAATCATTGATTGCAGTTTTATTTATCCGCCCAGCTTATGCATCACCCCTGATTTACAGTAGAATGTGGCTTTTGTATCGTCTCAACACACAAGCAGACTTTAATTTATGGCCACATCGGAAAAGGTGATTATTCGCGGATTGACTCAAGATGGAGGCAAATTCCGACCCAGTGACTGGGCAGAGAGACTTTGCGGTGCCGTTGCATCCTATGGCCCCGGACGCCGGATTATTTTTCATCCCAATGTCAGACTGGCATCGATTGATGGCGTGAAATGCGTCGTAATTGACGCGGAGCTGGAACAAGACGATGAAATGTTATTCGATTTCTTAATCGAATTTGCAGACGATAACAACTTACAGGTTGAACGGACCAGTCAATTCCCGTTTGATGATGCCAACTGATTATTCGTGTTCGGCATCTGGCCAGTTCTGGATGTAGTTTTTCAACAACTTATTTTCAAACTTGGCTTTCTTCAGTAACTCTTCCACGATATCAGTAATTGATAACATCCCTTCAAGTCTACCTTTATAGACCACGGGCAAATGCCTGATATTATGATCGACCATCATATTCATGACATCTTCCAGACTATTGTCAGGCTCACACACATAGGGTTCCGGTGTCATCGCATCGGCCACAGTAAGCGGACTCCACATCGCATGTTTTTGATGCAGGATACTAAGTAAATCGCGCTCTGAGAGGATGCCGACTAAGGTACTGTTATTGTCAGTCACTACTAGGGAACCAATACGATGTTCCATCATCAGATTGACGGCTTTATCCAACGAGTCAGAGGGTGATAAACCGATAACCGGCTTACCTTTATTTTTGGTGATCGACCTGACCTTCATCCGTTCGCCCCTTTAGCAAATGTGCTTACCGCTATTCTGCTTGAGTTTTGCAAATAATAGCAAGTGGTCTCAGAGATGCTCTCTGGTTGCACGGAAATCAATATCTGGCCAGCGCTCTACTGTCAAATCAAGATTGACCCGTGTTGGCGCAATATACGTGAGGTTACCCGAACCATCATAAGCTAAGTTGGTAGAGGCCTTTTTCTTGAACTCTTCCAGTTTGCGTTCATCATCGCAATAGACCCAGCGAGCCGTATAAACCTGAACCGGCTCATAAGCACACTCCACGTTGTATTCGCCTTTTAGACGATGTACTACCACATCAAACTGCAGTACGCCGACTGCCCCCAGAATAAGGTCATTATTATCGAGTGGACGGAAAAGCTGCGTAGCCCCTTCCTCACTCAATTGCTGCAGCCCTTTCAACAAAGCTTTGTTTTTCAAAGGATCTTTCAACCGCACGCGACGGAATAGTTCAGGCGCAAAATAGGGAATACCGGTAAATTGCAGCTCTTCACCCTGTGTAAACGTATCACCGATCTGAATCGTGCCATGGTTATGCAAACCCAGAATATCGCCCGGCCATGCCTCTTCTGCCTGCTCACGCTCAGCCGCCATAAAGGTTACGGCATTCGCTATGGTTACATCTTTACCGATGCGGGTCTGATGCATTTTCATACCTTTACTGTACTTACCCGAGCACACTCGCATGAAAGCAATTCGGTCACGATGTTTGGGATCCATATTCGCCTGAATTTTGAACACAAACCCGCTGAACGTTTCTTCCTCAGCCGCAACTTCACGACTTTTAGTTTCCCGTGGCTGAGGTGCCGGAGCATATTCCACGAACGAATCCATGAGTTCGGTCACACCAAAATTATTCATCGCTGAACCAAAAAATACCGGCGTTAAACGACCTGCCAGAAATTCCTCCAGATCAAACTGATGACTGGCACCACGGACCAGTTCAATTTCTTCACGCAGGTCTTCGGCCATGCTACCGAATAGCTCATCCAGTCGTGGGTTATCGATGCCCTGAATGATTTCACCGGCATCTTTGCTATGGGGTTCGAACAAATGCACACTGTCATTCAGCAGATGGAAAATACCTTTGAATCCTTTGCCCATTCCAATAGGCCAGGTGATCGGTGCACATTGAATATTCAGGATCGTTTCCACTTCATCCATCAGGTCAATCGGTTCGCGCCCTTCCCGGTCCAGTTTATTGATGAAAGTCAGGATAGGGGTGTCACGCAAACGGCAGACTTCCATCAATTTAATGGTGCGCTGCTCAACACCTTTGGCACTGTCGATCACCATTAAAGCAGAGTCAACTGCGGTTAAGGTGCGATAGGTATCTTCAGAAAAATCCGCATGCCCCGGGGTATCTAGCAGGTTCACAATACGATCATTATAGGGGAACTGCATCACCGATGAGGTAACCGAAATACCCCGTTCCTTCTCCATTTCCATCCAGTCAGATGTGGCATGACGATCGGTTTTACGCGATTTAACACTGCCCGCCATCTGAATCGCGCCGCCAAAATACAGCAGCTTCTCAGTCAGGGTTGTTTTACCTGCGTCGGGGTGACTGATGATGGCGAAAGTTCTGCGCTTGTTAGCAGCTTGTTGAACGGGACTGGCTGACATGTAATTACTACTCTGAGGGGTTACTATCAAGCCGCATATTTTGGCTGATTATTGTCTCCGACACAATTAAAGCGATTGAGTTGACTTATTTTTCTATATACCTTTGCATAAAGATTGTTTCTATCAAGATGAATTGTTACCCTTTATTTATCTTGATAGAAAGACAAATCAAATGAAAAAAACTCATCTCGACGATATCGACCTTATCGAAGACCAATGGCAACAGCTTGACCTCGATACAGACTACGCCGCATTGCAGGTTGTTGCCCGAATTTTACGATTAAATAAAACGCTGGATGAAGCGTTAAGCAGCCTGCATGCAAAAGTGAATCTTAAACATGGTGAATTTGATGTGCTGGCAGCACTCAAACGCTCGGGTGAAGCGGCTTTAACACCTTCTCAGCTGTATCAGTCGATGTTACTAAGTTCTGGCGCTATGACCAGTCGGCTGGACAGACTGGAAAAAAAGCAGCTTATTGAGCGTCAACACTGCACTGAGGATCGTCGCAGTATCAAAGTGTCTTTAACAAACACCGGTCAGCAGCTTATTGATGAGGTTTATCCTGAACATTTCCACCTGATTGAAAAGCTACTTAATCCGCTTAGCAACGCAGAAAAAATGCAGCTGCAAACCCTGCTCAAAAATTTAATGATGAATCTCGACACCACTATGGTCGATAACACATGACATCACTGACGTTATCCATTCGCTCTCTTATTCTGCTATTAGCAGCATTAACGGCGATGGCACCACTGGCGATTGATGCTTATCTTCCTGCCATGCTCGATATGTCCGCATTTTTTGGCGTCAGTATTCATGATGTCGAACTCTCGCTCAGTTTATTTTTAGCGGGCTTCGCATTGGGTCAAATCGTCGGTGGTCCGTTTTCTGATCACTTCGGTCGCCGAGCAGCAACAGGCAGTGGTATTAGTCTCTTCTGTCTGGGTACATTGGGCATTATTCTCAGCCCAACCATAGAATGGTTGTGGGCATTCCGGGTTATTGAGGCTTTTGGTGGTGGTCTGGCTGTAGTGAATTCTGCAGCGATTATCCGAGATTTCAGTAAAGGTCAGGAAAGTGCGCGTCATCTTTCAAACATGGCGGTTATCATGATGCTGGCACCTCTGCTCGCACCGCTGATTGGTATGGTGCTATTGCACCTAAGTGGCTGGCGACTGGTGTTCGACTTTTTGTTGGTGTACGGGCTCATCATTGGCAGCACCTTATTTTTCAAACTACCAGAAACACGCCTGATAACCGATGATCGCCCTGGTGCCTTTAAACGCTATGGTATGGTGTTATCCAATCGCTGTGCAGTCGGTTTTTTGTTTTCACAGTGTTTCGCATTGGGCGGTATGTTTGCGTTTATCACCGGCTCACCTTCTGTCTATATGGGTTACTTCGGCATCAGTGAAACCGTTTATCCCTTTCTGTTTGGTACCAATGTGGTGGCCATGATCTTCTTCAACCGCCTGAATGTAAGACTGCTGAAACGACATCGGCCACAATTTATTCTGAGTATTGGTCAGGCAGGTCAAATACTTACTGCCAGCCTACTTCTGGCCTATATTAGCTTCAATTCAAACCCCAGTCTTTATATCGTCATACCGCTGATTATTCTTTTCATCGGGGTTATGGGATTGATTGTGGCTAATGCCACATCCAGCACTGTGGAATATTTCCCAAGTAACAGTGCAACCGCAACAGCGTTGTTGGGTGCATCTGGTTTTGCTACTGGCGCGGTAACTGGCGCCGTTGTAGGTATTTTGGGAGATGGAACGGCCTGGCCTATGATAGTGGTCATGTTTGGCTGTGCAGTAGCAGCGCCGAGCCTGCGGTTTTTAATGCAAAATGGCCAGCCTAAACCAGCGTAAAACAGAAATTAGTCCGGCAAACTGGCGCGGTAATATTGATAGAATTGCCTTGCCGTGCGACCACTGTGACTGCCGCGGCCCATTGCATAAAGTCTGGCCGCTTCATGTAGCTTTTCCTTGTCCAGTGCCACGTCGGTGAACAATGACTCGACAATGGCAAAGTAGTTTTCCCAGTTTGCCGGGTAAAAAGACAGTGTCAATCCAAACCGGTCCGATAAGGCAAGCTTGTCTTCCAGACTATCTGCGTGATGGATTTCACCATCAACCAGACCACTCAATTGATTTTCAGACTGTTTTTCCGGCAACAGATGACGTCGATTAGAAGTAGCGTATAAACGCACGTGCTTGGGAGGCAGCTCAACACCGCCTTCAAGCAGGGTTTTTAATGGTTTATAACTTAACTCGCCCTCTTCAAACGAGAGGTCATCACACAGGATAATAAAGCGGAATTGTTGGTCTTCTTCTTCCAGAGAGTCCAGGATTTCGGGGAGATAACTTAAATCATCTTTATCAACCTGAACGATACGCAACCCTTGGGGCGCCATTTCGTTCAGCAGTGCTTTAATTAATGACGATTTACCAGTACCACGTGCTCCCCAAAGCAAAGCATGATTGCTGGTTTTGCCTTCAATAAAATATTGGGTGTTTTCAACAACTGCCTGTTTTTGTTTATCTATCCCTTTCAGGTCCGACAATCGAACCGGATCCAGTCGCTGCATCGCTACAGGTTTTAATTTACGGCTATGGCTACGCCAAATGGCAGCGTAATTCTGATGCCAATCTATTCGCATGCTGACCTCATCAAATTTAACGTATGTCACAGCATAGCATTGACGATTAGCCGTGAGTCATCGAAATAATAAACACGAACAATCAGTGAGCTTTGTCTTAAAAAATCACCAGCCATTATTTCTTCGCTCAAACGGTAAGACTTACTTCCCTGAACTTAAAGTCAAACTATCGGATGTGATGTCATTTATCTTAGGAGTACCGGCTAGACTGATAGTCACTTCAAGCTCTTCGCGCAAGACTCTCAATAAATGTGCCCCCAAAGCACCAGACACTGACAAAGCATAAAATTGTGGCCGTCCGAGACACACCTGCAAGAAAATAGTGTGTAACAAGGAATATCTTTAGCTAGAAGAGGCTAGCCTACGTTGAGTTGGAATGCGATCGGCACGTTGACTTCCAATTGCTGTTGCGTCATGTCGGCAGGGAATGCCGGTAAGGGGGAGGCCTTGTTGAGCATGCGAAGAACCGCCTCATCGAGACGTTTAGAACCGGAGCTTTCAGTAATACGATAATCCAGTACCTTACCGTGTCGGTCGACAACAAAAAATAACTTCACAACGCCCTCTTCTCCTCTTCGGCGTGAGGAGGACGGGTAGCGTTTATGTTTCGCGAGTGTCGCCGCCAATAAGCCAAAATACGATTGTCTTGCAGCAGCTTGACCGCCACTGGTTACTGCACTGGCCTTCCCTGTTGTCTGCTTTTGCTGTTGAGTTTTACTAGCCTGTTTTGGGGCTGTTGAAGCGACAACAGACGCTTGCTGGAGTTGTTTAACCGGTTCAACATTGCGAATAGGTTCGGACTCGATATACGGTTCTGGTTCTGGTTCAGGCGCCGGCGCTTTTTTTACCTTGGTTTCTGTTTGTTGCTTAGCCTCAACAGGAGTGGGCTTTTTCACCGGTTCTGGTTCGGGCTCAGGGGCTGGAACAGGTTTATTGACAGGCTCAGGTTCGGGGATTGTCTCAGGTTTCGGGGCAGTTTCTTCCTTTACCTGTTCAGTTTCCCCCAGATCACCCATCATCCCCAGGTCAATATCTATACCTTGCTCACCCGCTAATACTGCACCATCATCTTCTTGTTTATCAAAAAACAAAGTGAACCCCAGTACATGAATCGTTATCGCCATCAATAA
>NZ_CBFHHW010000029.1:20367-33174 GCF_965655755.1 Methylophaga sp.
TGCAAATAGCCAATACTGTCTTTGAATCATGATGGTTCCGCTGTTCTCTGAGTCGCTAAAGCAACGCGTTTTAATCCCGTTTGCTTAATGAGCATTAATACAGATTGAAGCTCTTCTACAGCTAGATTTGCATCAGCTTTGACAAGTAAACGCAGTGCCTGTTTATCCATTGCAGCGTTATATTTTTCAGTGATCCTGGATGCCAGCTCATCACGACTGATAATTTCTTGCTCAAACGCAATGGTTCCGTCGGTTGCTACTAGGATCAGCAGAGGCTCTTGAGCATCCTGCTTATCACTGGAAGAATTCGGGGGTTGCACGTTGATCGGATCAGACTGACTGATATGTCCTGCGACCATAAAGAAAATCAACATCAAAAAGACGATGTTAATCAATGGAATGAGATTATCATCCTGATTAGGCTTTTTATGCTGAATGGACTGGCCGAGCTTCATTAGTTCACACCAGACAATGTCACTGAGTTCGCTCCAGCCCGTTTTAATGTGTCTAGTAAAGAAACCATACTCTGCGTTCGTATGCCCGCCTCGACCTCAATCACATAAATTGCCTCATTGTCATTAGCAACAAGCCGTGAGACTGCTTCAAAGTTCGCAGACGAAAACTTTCGACCTTGAAAAATAAAATCGCCATCATCACTGATTAGTTTGATAAATCGCTGTGATTTTATTTCTGTCTCACCTTCACTCGGTGCCGAAATATCAATCTGCCGCCATTGAATAAATGTCGATGACAACATAAAAAACAACAGCAAAATAAACACCACATCGATTAGCGGTGTCAGACTAATAGCGCGGCGATGTACTGGTTGTTCAGTGTTAAGCAGCATGACGAATTGGCGCATTCTCATGTGCAGATTCGACAGCCCGGGCTGAAGTAAATACCCGGGTTACGGTATCGTTCATTAATGCCGCTACGCGTTCAACTTTCCGTTCCATCCAGTTGTGTGCCATGACCACTGGAATCGCCACAGCAAGACCGACAGCCGTAGTTAATAATGCCTGCCAGATTCCCCCGGATAAGACAGAAGGATCGACCTGATTACCTGCGGCTTCCATTTGTTGGAAAGCAATAATCATCCCCAACACAGTGCCAAGCAAACCCAGTAATGGACTCAATGTAGCTATTACTTCAAGCGGTCTTAAATAGGCACGCAGTTGGTTTAGGCGTAATGTAGCTATTCTGTCGAGCTCTTCTTTAAGTGTATCCAGTTCAATATGGGCATTATTCAGGCCTTGCATGGCCAGTTGAATCAATTCATCCACTGGCCTTTTTCGCTTCAACAACGCTAGCGCTTGATTGGTATCACCCTGTTTCCAGAAATTAATCACTTTTTCAAGGTGTCCCGATGACTCCGGTCGAGTCTGTAGAAACTGCCCTATTTTGATTAAAACAATCGCCAGTGCAATAATGGATAGTACCGTCAGGATCCAGACAACCGGTCCACCTACCTGCATAAACTCCTGTAACTTCGATATCAATAAATCAGAGGTGACATCAGCATTATTTGTCGTTATATCGGTCGGTGCAGTTAACGATTCAGGAATACCCTGGCTATTAATAATTTCATTTTCTATTTCTGGATCCACACAATCACTCCATTAGTTTAACGTTAATGATAATGCTTCTTGTTTAGCTTATCAAGAACTTTCTGTATCACAAATAGGTGTGGTAAACGCGTTTTCCTGTACCAGCAGTATGCAAAGACGTGTATAAAGACCAGCTAAAGTAGCTCAAACAATGACAGACAAAAAAAAGCCCCGAACAAAAGTCCAGGGCTTTTTTTATACTTCATTTAATAAGGAATTAGCTTTCGCTTACTTCCTCATTAACAGCTTTCATACTGAGACGGATACGGCCTTGGCGATCCACTTCCAGTACTTTAACCTGAATTACATCACCTTCTGACAGTTTATCGCTCACGTTTTCGACACGCTCATCAGAAATTTGTGAGATATGAACCAAGCCGTCTTTACCCGGCAGAATGGTAACAAATGCACCGAAGTCCATCAGTTTAGCCACACGGCCTTCGTAGATTTTGCCAACTTCAACTTCTGCTGTGATGTCTTCAACCCGACGTAATGCCGCCTGACCAGCGTTATAGTCAGAAGAGAAAATCATTACTGTACCATCGTCTTGAATATCGATAGTGGCACCAGTTTCTTCGGTAATGGCACGGATAGTTGCACCCCCCTTACCAATAACGTCACGAATTTTATCTGCATGGATCTTGATTGTAATGATACGCGGTGCAAATTCAGACATCTCGGTACGGTGAGTTGAAATCACTGCATTCATTTTTTCAAGAATGTGGATGCGGCCATCACGAGCTTGCGCCAGAGCAGTACGCATGATTTCTTCATTGATACCTTCAATCTTGATATCCATTTGTAGCGCAGTAACACCTTTTTCAGTACCCGCCACTTTAAAGTCCATATCACCAAGGTGATCTTCGTCACCCAGAATATCGGTCAATACAGCGTAACCGTTATCTTCTTTAATAAGACCCATCGCGATACCGGCAACAGGAGCTTTAATTGGTACACCTGCATCCATCAACGCCAGACTGGTACCACATACAGAAGCCATTGAACTCGAACCGTTTGATTCTGTGATTTCAGAAACGACACGAACCACATACGGGAATTCTTCAGCAGTAGGCATGACAGCAGCAATACCGCGTTTTGCCAGTTTACCGTGGCCAATTTCACGACGCTTGGGTGAACCAACAAAACCGGTTTCGCCTACGCAGAATGGAGGAAAGTTATAATGCAGCATGAAACGATCACGGTATTCGCCTTCAACCGCATCAATCATTTGTGAATCACGTTCGGCACCGAGGGTAGCAACAACGATAGCCTGCGTTTCACCACGCGTGAATAATGCAGAGCCATGAACACGCGGTAGAACTGTTGTTTCAACAAAGATAGGACGGACACTACTGGTATCACGACCATCGATACGTGGCTCACCGGCAATGATTTTGCCACGAACCAGTTCTTTCTCAAGCTTGGCAAAAACACCTTTTACTTGCTCTTCAGTCAGTTCCGACTCTTCTGTTACTAATGCTTCTACAGTTTCGTTACGAACAACGCTCAGTTGATCCTGACGCGCGAGTTTATCACTGATGCCATAAGCTGACTGAATACCTGCATAGGCTTTTTCTTTAACCGCATCATACAAAGTTTCATCTTTTTCTGGCGCAGACCAATCCCAAGCGGGTTTACCGGCTTCGTCTTGCAACTCTTGAACCAGTTTAATGGCAGTCTGGATTTGTTGATGACCAAACATAACAGAACCCAACATAACTTCCTCTGGCAGTTCAGACGCTTCTGACTCAACCATCAGAACAGCACTTTCAGTACCGGCAACAACCAAATCCAATGCGCTGTTTTCAAGCACTGATTTACTCGGATTCAATACATAGTTGCCATCCACATAACCTACGCGTGCGCCAGCCAGTGGGCCGTTAAAAGGCATTCCTGAAATGGCTAGTGCAGCAGAAGCACCGATCATAGCCGGGATATCAGGATCAATTTCAGGATCCAAAGCAACGACCGTTGCAATTACCTGAACTTCATTAACAAAGCCTTTCGGAAATAAAGGACGCAGAGGACGATCAATCAGACGTGATGTCAGCGTCTCTTTTTCACTCGGACGGCCTTCACGTTTGAAAAAGCCACCCGGTATTTTACCGGCAGAGTATGTGCGCTCTTGGTAGTTGACTGTCAGAGGGAAAAAATCTTGGCCTGGGTTCGCCTCTTTTTTACCCACAACTGTTACTAAGACTGATGTTTCACCAAGACTGGCAATTACAGCACCACCTGCTTGACGCGCGATTTTGCCGGTTTCAAGACTTAACGTGTGCTCACCGTACTGAACTGTCTTTTTTACTGAGTTCACTCTTTTTATCCTTCTCTTTTACTGATTATCAATTACGGACCTATTCCACAATTGATTTTAACTTCACAAATTTAGAAACGAAAATGCCCCTGAAACTTTAAGCTTCAGGGGCATATTCAAATTACAGATCCTGTCCCCGGGACATCGGGAGAGGTTCGTAAAATATAGTCGGTCATTAGACTCAACTTAGCGACGCAGACCTAATTCAGCAATCAGGGCACGGTAACGTTCGATATCTGTTTTTTTCAGGTAGTCGAGCATTTTCCGGCGGCTGCTGACCATTTTTAACAAACCTTGACGTGAGTGATGATCATGAATATTGGTTTTAAAATGGTCTGACAGATTCGTAATACGGGCCGTCAATAAAGCAACTTGGACTTCAGCGGAACCAGTATCACCTTCTGAACGCGCATGTTTGCTGATAATTTCTTTCTTTTGTTCTGCAGAAATAGACATCTAAATACTCCAACTTTCTTGCAGCCTTTGGCCGCTAGTTAAATTCTGAACTGACCCAGCATGTAAAAACCGGAACAGCCAACCTTTTATGAGCTGCGAATTTTACCGACTTTCCTGCTTATAGACAAGAAAATCTTAGCTTGTCGCAGCGACAAATAAACGCTTTGGCTTGACAACACCATCTGGTGTCATTTCCCCCAAACCGAGGAACTGCATTGTCGGATCAAACAACCGCACATTTGCGCATTGGTATGTTTGCTCCACCTGAACCGCCTGCCCAAAACTTAATTGCTTACAGCCTGCCTCATCCAGCATCACTGATGGCCATTCAGGCAAGGCATTTTCAGCCGCCGACAGTTGTTGATCGAGGTCATCTAGACCACCTTGTTCGTGACATTGTTTTAATGCATCTAAAGAAACAGCATCGCTTAGCGAAAAGCCGGCAACCGCGGTACGTCTTAACATGGTGACGTGTCCACCCGTATTGAGTGCGTGACTGATATCTTCGACTAACGTACGAATGTATGTCCCTTTGCTACAGTGCACCGATAAAGTAAAACTCGCCGCATCAAAATCAATTAAAGTAATGTCGTAAATCGTAATTCGTCGTGATTTACGCTCGATCTCAATCCCTTGTCTCGCCAGTTTGTATAAAGGCTGACCCTGATGTTTCAACGCTGAAAACATCGGTGGAACCTGATCCTGCTCACCAATAAAATCAGTAAGGAGAGTGCTTAGTTGGTTTTCATCGAACTCTGGGATTTCATGTTCTGTGACGATATTACCATCGGCGTCACCACTATCTGTGGTCACACCCAATTTACAGGTAACAACGTATTGTTTATCCGCATCAAGTAAGTAACCCGACAATTTGGTAGCCTCTCCAAGACATACCGGTAAGAGACCACTGGCTAAAGGATCCAGACTACCTGTATGGCCCGCTTTATTAGCATCGAACAGGCGTTTTACTTGCTGAAGGATATGATTGGAACTGTGTCCGGTCGGTTTGTCTATCACCAGTATCCCGGTAATATCACGCCCTTTTTTACGTCTTGCCATCAGATTGACTCGATATTAATCGTCGTCCTGACGTGACTGGTTAGCCTTTGCAATAAGCTCATCCATACGGAAACCGTTTTCCAGGGTTTTGTCATAAACAAACTTAAGTTCAGGAATATTACGCAGTTTAACCCGTCCTGCAAGACCACGACGTAAATAACCTGAGGCACTATTCAATCCCTCAAGACATTCTTTGACGTCTTGTTCAGACTCAAAGCCATTGAAACGTGTCACATACACTTTGGCGTATTTAAGATCGGAAGTCACATCTACATGTGACACAGTCACCATGCCAACACGTGGGTCAGCGATCTCACGCTGAAGCATCAGCGCGAGTTCTCGCATGACGACTTCGCCGAAGCGATTAGAACGACTATATTCTCTGGCCATTACAGTGTTGGATTAACCTGAACGCGTTCAAAGACTTCAATTTGATCGCCTGCTTTAACGTCTTTGTAGTTCTTAACACCAATACCACATTCTGTACCGGAGTTAACTTCGTTGACATCATCTTTAAAACGACGCAATGATTCCAGCTCCCCTTCGTAAACAACAACGTTGTCACGCAGAACACGAATCGGACTACTACGTCGCACCACACCTTCAGTGACCAAACAACCGGCGATATCACCAAACTTGGGTGAACTAAACACGTCATCAACACGCGCCAGACCTATGATTTCATCTTTGAAAACAGGTTCAAGCATGCCAGTCATTGCTTTCGTCACTACATCCAGCAAATCATAAATGATGCTGAAGTATTGGACATCCAGACCTTTCTCGGCAATTACTTTACGCGCTGCGTTATCAGCACGAACATTAAAGCCAATCAGAATGGCTTGTGAAGCAGCTGCTAGTTGGGCATCGGTTTCGTTAATACCACCAACGCCTGAGCCAACAACACGTACTTTAACCATGTCTGTAGATAATTTCTGCAGCCCTTGGCTGACCGCTTCAACAGAACCATGTACATCACCTTTGATGACAACATTCAGGGTCTTAACATCCCCCTCTTCCATCTTATTGAACATTTCATCAAGTTTGGCAGCCTGTTGCTGAGCCATTTTCTGCTCACGTGCTTTCGTTTGACGGAAATTCGCGATTTCACGCGCAGTTTTATCATCCGGTGCTGCTTGTAACTCATCGCCTGAAGCTGGTGTACCTGACAGACCTAATAGCTCGACAGGGGTTGACGGACCGGCGCTATTAAGTTGCTCGCCTTTTTCATTAAACATGGCACGGACACGACCATATTCCTGACCCACCACCACGATATCGCCTTTATTAAGCGTGCCTTGTTGAACCAGAACCGTTACAACGGTACCTCGACCTTTATCAAGACGCGCTTCAATAACCGTTCCATGGGCAGGACCTTGTTCAGGTGCTGTTAACTCCATAACCTCGGCTTGTAATGAAATCGCCTCAAGCAAGTCTTCAACACCTTCACCAGTTAATGCCGACACAGGAATGAACTGTACATCGCCGCCCCAATCTTCTGGGATAACTTCGTGATTTGCCAGCTCCTGTTTTACACGATCAGGGTTGGCCTCAGGTTTATCCATCTTGTTTACAGCAACAATCACAATCGACTCGGCTGCTTTGGCATGCTGAATCGCTTCAATTGTTTGTGGCATGACACCATCATCGGCAGCGACAACCAGAATAACGATATCAGTCACTTTAGCGCCGCGTGAACGCATTTCAGTAAAGGCAGCATGGCCTGGAGTATCCAGGAATGCAATTTCACCACGGCTGGTTTGTACTTTATATGCACCAATGTGCTGCGTAATCCCACCGGCTTCACCAGTCGTTACTTTGGTTGTTCGGATATAGTCCAGCAACGATGTTTTACCATGGTCAACGTGCCCCATAACAGTGACAACAGGTGCACGAACAACTGCTTCACCCAGTACATCGTCTGATACTTTCAGTGCCTGTTCGACTTCGTTTTCATGAATCGTTTTAGCAATGTGCCCCATTTCTTCAACGACAATCACGGCAGTATCTTGATCCAGAACCTGATTGATGGTTGCCATGCTTCCTAGGCCCATCAGTGCCTTGATGACTTCACCGGCCTTAACAGACATACGCTGTGCAAGATCAGAGACGCTGATCGTCTCCGGCACACTAACTTCATGCACAACCGGCGCCGTTGGTTTTGAGAAACCATGCTCCTGATCTTTAAGTGCAACCTTGGAAACGGGGCCACCACCTTTTTTCTTCTTACGACGTCCAGACTTGCCTTCACTGACGTGCAACTCTTTACGTTCAAAATCATCGCCGCCTTTGCGTCCGCGACGAGACGTTTTGTCTTTGTTATGTTTTGCTTCAGCATCTTTCGTTTTACGCACACCGGCTTTTTGCTCTTTCGCCTGAACCTCAGCCGCATCGGCTTTGGCTTTTTCACGCGCTTTTTCTAATGCTTCTTCCTCTTCACGCGCTTTTTTCTTAGCTTCGAGTGCTTTTTCAGCATCTATACGTGCAAGATTAGCAGCGCGACGTCTGGCATCGGCCTCTTCCAACTTTTTGTGAGCCAACTGCGATTGTGTGAGTTCACTTTCTTCTTTTTTCTTGGCTTTAGAAGCTGGTTTTTTATTTTTAGACTCCGCTTCGATGGCTTTTTTCTCTTCTTCAGCTGCTTTGTCTGCTTCTTCCGCCGCCAATCTTTCAGCTTCTACAGCTGCTGCTACGGCAGCAGCTTCTTCTTCAGCCTCTTGTTTACGGCGGGTTTCATCATCTAGCTGCTGTTTGCGTTTATTCTCTTCCTGCAAACGAAGCTCTTCCTGGCGTGCTACTTCAGCTGCTTGCTCTTCCGCTGCTTTTTGCTTGAGCAATTCAGCTGCAGCCGCAGCATCTTCAGTTTCACTACGTTTCACATAAGTGCGCTTTTTGCGTACTTCAACACTAACGCTTTTTCCACCTCGCGTAGCACCACCCAGCTTGATTTCACTGACCGATTTACGTTTCAAGGTGATTTTCTTAGGCGACGAAGCCGTGCTGTCCGCCCCCTTACCGTGACGTTGTTGTAAAAACTTCAGCAAGGTTTGCTTTTGATCTTCTGTGATCAAATCTTCTGGCTTGGAGACGCTTATCCCCGCTTCGTTCAACTGGTCGACTAGACGCTCAGCTGTTATTCCGACTGTGCCAGCCAGGTCCTTAACCCTTATGTCACTCATTGGTTACTCCCCTGCATCTGTTTGTTCGTTTTCAAACCACGATTCTCTGGCTTTCATGATTAACGCTGCTGCTTCCTCATCATTCATGCCCCCAATTTCGACCAGCTCATCAACAGCTAGGTCTGCGAGGTCATCCAGTGTGGTCACGCTCTTGCTAGACAATGTCAGCGCTAGGTCTTTATTCATACCTTCCATATCAAGCAACTCTTGAGTGGGTTCGGCTGATTCCAGTTGCTCTTCACTTGCAATAGCACGCGTCAGCAGCACATCACGTGCTCTTGAACGGAGCTCCGCAACAATGTCCGCATCAAATTCTTCTATATCCAACATTTCCTGTTCAGGCACGTAAGCCACTTCTTCCAGGGAGGAAAACCCCTCCTGTGCCAGAATCAAGGCGACATCTTCGTCAACATCCAGATCTTTCATAAAATCTTGAATCAACTCACCGATTTCAGATTCAGCTTTCTTATCTGCATCGGATGATGACATCACATTCAATTCCCACCCGGTCAACTGACTGGCGAGGCGAACGTTTTGGCCACTACGACCAATCGCCTGTGATAGCTGACTGTCTTCAACCGCAATATCCATGCTGTGAGCATCTTCATCAACAACAATAGATAATACTTCGGCTGGTGCCATTGCATTAATTGCAAAGCGTGCGACGTCCTCATCCCAGAGAATAATATCAACGCGTTCACCGCCTAATTCATTGGTTACAGCCTGAACGCGTGAACCACGCATACCGACACAAGCACCTACCGGATCAATGCGTGACTCCATGGCTAAAACGGCAATCTTGGCGCGCAGTCCCGGGTCACGGGCTGCACCTTTAATCTCTATCATGCCGTCACTAATCTCAGGTACTTCCAATGTGAACAGTTCAATTAACAGTTCCGGTGTAATACGACTTACTATCAGTTGTGGCCCGCGACCTTCAGGCCTGATCTCTTTCAGGTAACCACGAATACGGTCACCCGCGCGGAAGCTTTCACGAGGAATCATTTCTTCACGCGGTAAAAAGGCTTCAGCATTACCACCCAAATCTAGCGTAACGTTACCACGATCAACACGCTTCACTGTGCCGTGAATCATTTGGCCGACTTTTTCGCGATACATCTCCACAACTTGTGCGCGTTCTGCTTCACGAACCTTTTGAACAATCACTTGTTTTGCGGTTTGTGCAGCGATACGACCAAACTCGACGGATTCCATTGGTTCCTGGATATATCCACCGACTTCAGCATCTGATTGTTTTTTCAGGGCGTCACTGAGTCTGATATGTGTTTCATCTGACTCAAAGATCTCTTCGTCATCATCTTCGACGATTAACCATTGACGGAAAGTTTCATACTCACCGGTTACACGGTCGATTTGAACATGTGCATCTATGGCCATGTCATAGCGTTTGCGGGTGGCCATTGCCAACGCCGCTTCAATTGCCTGAAAAATGACTTCTTTGCTCACGCCCTTTTCATTAGACATGGCATCGACAACCAATAAAATTTCTTTGTTATTCATCACGCCCCCAGTGGATTTCGTAGCTGACTAATCCAACCCAAACTCAATCTATTATTAACCGTTAATAATACGCTTTTTTTAGGCAACAAGTCTCGCCTTGGCTAACTTTGCCAGAGGTAAGGCATAGACCTCACCATCCACTTCTATTAATATTTCGCCTTCGCTGAACCCTTGTAGTTCACCTGTAAAATTTCTTCTTCCCTGCACCGGTAGCTTCATTGAGATCTTTGCTTGAGCACCAGTAAAGCGCTCAAAATCTCTTGCTTTGAACAGTGGCCGATCAAAGCCCGGCGATGACACTTCCAGCAAGTAAGCACTGCGAATAGGTTCTTCAACGTCCAGTACGCCACTTACCTGATGACTGACTTTTTCACAGTCTTCAATAGTAATGCCCTGTTCTGCATCGATATAGATCCGTAGGATCGCATCGGGCCCGCCCTGAATGTACTCTACACCTACGAGCTCGTAGCCGAGAGACTCTATCGGCGCCTCAATTAAATGTTCAACTTGATCTGTTATCGCCATAGCTTTGTCATCAAGCCTTACGGCTTAAATCGAATCTCCAGAAAAACAAAAACCCCATAAAAGGGGCCCGGAATTTCAAAAGTTGTTGGCGGTCAATCTCACCGCTTAGTCACAAGCATCAAGCCAACGGCAATTTTTCCTGCCATCTTTTAATGCTTCCAGAAAGCGATGAATAATAACAGATAACCATTCAAAACGGCAAGATCAATGATGGTTATATTTTTGTGTCGGCCTCAAATGGTCAGATGAAAAAAACATTTTCATGACTAGAACATTCCACTTCTCGTAAAACATCTAATTCAATGGGGAGATAAAAGGGTAAAACAATCCATGCTAAAGTGAAATCAACCTCTCTCAACCGATCATATTAGTGCAATTACCTATAATAATTTGCTACGCCATAATTGCATTTGAACAATACAAAATTCATTACACTTTTTATCCGTTTGTTTAATTTCGATTCTCAATGAGAGTCAAACTAAGGTCAAATAAAAAGTATAGTCAAATAAATCATCATCTTCATTTTATCATTTGCAAGCTATCAATCGCTTCCGAAAAGATCACGGGTATAGACTTTGTCGGCCACATCTCGAATCTGCTCAACCATGCGATTGGCAATAATGACACTGCTTTGTGCTTTAAACTCATCAAAGTCACGAATGACTTTTGAATTGAAAAACGTATCATCTTCAAGTACAGGTTCGTAAATTATTACCTCGACCCCTTTTGCCTTGATACGCTTCATAATGCCCTGGATAGAAGAAGCCCGGAAATTATCAGAGCCTGACTTCATAATTAAGCGATAAATACCCACCACCTGAGGTTTCAGCTTCAGTATGCATGAGGCCACATGATCTTTACGGGTAGTGTTAGCATCAACGATAGCATTAATAATATTATTTGGAACATCACTGTAGTTGGCCAACAGCTGTTTAGTGTCTTTAGGCAAACAATAACCGCCATATCCGAAAGAGGGATTATTGTAATGGTCTCCGATACGCGGATCTAAACACACACCTTTGATGATCTGCCTCGTATCGATGCCATTGATTTCAGCATAACTATCTAGTTCGTTAAAGTAAGCCACTCGCATCGCAAGATACGTATTAGAAAACAGCTTGACGGCTTCTGCTTCAGTAGACTCAGTAAAAAGCACATCAATATCGGTTTTTATCGCACCCTGGACAAGCAGTTTGGCAAACGTTTTAGCCCGTTCTGAGTCTTCCCCTAGAATAATACGCGAAGGATAGAGGTTGTCATATAATGCCTTGCCCTCACGCAAAAATTCTGGTGAGAAAATAATATTCTCACATTTCAACTCTTGTTTTATTTTTTTAGTATAGCCAACTGGAACTGTCGACTTGATGATCATGACCGCTGAGGGATTGATCTCCATGACATCTCTAATAACAGCTTCTACCGAACTGGTATTGAAATAATTGGTTTCCGGATCATAATCAGTGGGCGTGGCAATCACCACATAGTTTGCCCCCACATAAGCCTGTTTTTTGTCTAACGTTGCGATTAAGTCAAGATTCTTATTGACCAAAAAATCCGCTATCTCGGGATCTGATATGGGTGACGATTTATCATTAATCAGTGCAACTTTATCATTAAGGACATCCAGAGCCACAACTTCGTTGTGCTGTGCTAACAAAACCGCATTCGAGAGCCCAACATACCCAGTGCCTGCTATCGCTATTTTCATGGAGTCCTTTATCTTCTGTCCTTCATTAGAAGTGTTAGAAGAATTACCAAAGACCGACTCAAGAGCAGAAAACAAAGATTGTGATTTTTATCCGCATCTTGTTTTGATGAGATATGAAATCTTCGCAAATCCGTTAAATCGTCTTCGGTTTTTCTTCAGTTTTGGACATCGTAGTTGGTTGTTATTACAGATTTATTTCCCTACTGTTAAAGTTTTTTGATTTTCGATAATGTAGATAAGTAATTATGAGGTGTTACACAAACGTTCTCTTGGTACTTGCTCATGAAATATATGACATTCAAGTTGAATCAATTTTTTACAACTAGCAATTTAATCAGAGTTTTATAGTGAATGGGTAAGACAAGGTAAGGTTGTGAAGAGACTTAAAGCATTAATGAGCGCAGCGTAAATATTAGAGTCAATAATTTTAGAAAAGCTAAG
>NZ_CBFHHW010000030.1:0-6508 GCF_965655755.1 Methylophaga sp.
TATCGGCTTTGAGCGAGTCCAGGCTGATGTTGATACGGTCTACACCCGCTTTAACGAGCGCCTCAGCGTGTTTTGGCAACTGAGAGCCGTTAGTCGTCAGAGTGAGTTCTTTAAGCGCTGTATTCTCCTTCAGGAGACCTATTTGCTCAAACAACCAATCGACATTGCGGCGAATCAGCGGTTCTCCGCCTGTGATGCGTACTTTTTCAACGCCTAACTCACAAAAAGCACGCATGAGATAAACGATTTCTTCCAACGTCAGCAATTGCTCACGCGGCATAAACGTCATCTCTTCATCCATACAATAGACACAACGAAAATCACAACGGTCGGTAATCGACATACGCACGTATGTCACTTGCCTTCCGAAGCGATCCACTAATTGTGTCGGTAACTCAGTCATCTATTTATCCGTCTGTTTGCCAGGGTTCTGATTATTCGGCAAGTCACAGGTCTTATCTGCGGTGGAAAATCCAAATAAGGCATAACCACCGCATCGACCACTCAGACCGTTTAGCAATAACGCCGCGCCCAATAAGAACCACCAATTCTTATAATACAAGGATACAGCTATTATAACTGTGCCAGAGATAATCCGTAAAAGACGATCCCATTTACCCAAGTTCTTTTTCATTTATGCTTCCCCATAAAAATAAACCCCGCAATGCGAGGTTTATTAGAAAACAAATTGATGCAATCAGTTCATTTAATCGTTACCGGAAAAAGCACCCAGAAGATGCAACAAGCTGGTAAACAAGTTGTAGATACTGACATACAGTGTGATGGTTGCCATGATGTAGTTGGTTTCACCACCATTCACAATCTCACTTGTCTGATACAGGATCAGGCCGGACATCAGTAAGACAAACATCGCTGAAACAGCCAAAGACAAACCGGGCATATTTAGAAAGATTGCCGCCAGACCTGCAATGAATGCGACCAAAATACCGACGAACAGGAATCCGCCCATGAAACTGAAGTCTTTCTGGCTTTTAACAGCATAGGCTGACAAACCGAAGAAAATAATACCAGTACCTCCCAGTGCCTGCATTACGATTTGACTACCATTCGCCATACTCAGGTAAGCGTTTACAATAGGTCCCAAGGTAAAGCCCATGAAACCAGTCAAAGCAAACACTGAAACCAGACCCCATGCGCTGTTACGCAGTTTCATCGTCAAAAATAACAATCCAAAATAGCCCACCAGGGTCAGAATTAGTCCTGGATGCGGCAGATTAAATGCCATCGACACGCCTGCTGTCATGGCACTGAAAATGAGTGTTAAGGCTAACAAGCTATAGGTATTTCGCAAAAGCTTGTTGGTCTGAAGAACAGACTGCTGCGAACGAGCAACCGTCGATTGTGCATTGTAATCCATCAGTATGACTCCGTTACTTAAAGTTGATGAAAGTTCAGATGTAGTGACAACATCCTACCTTATAAGTTCTAAATGGCAATAAGAATCATACTGAGAAATTAATTTTGGTTTGACGGTTGTGTTGAAAGGCTAGGTTATGTATTATTTCGCCTTCTTTGGAGGGATGGCAGAGCGGTTGAATGCACTGGTCTTGAAAACCAGCATGGTTTAACGACCATCCAGGGTTCGAATCCCTGTCCCTCCGCCAAACACTGTCATAAACCAAGTCGTACGAAACTTTGGTTTATGAATAAAAGCCCCGTCACAGCAATGTGGCGGGGCTTTTTTATGCGTGAATGAAAACTGCTAGACATTGTTCATCTAAAACGCCCTCACTGCTACATGAAACTTCCTGGCGTTTTTATACTGGGTTCTTGAGGCCTTTGATAAAACACACTCTATGACACATTATTGAATCTTATCGTGCACAATTAATCGAACCTAATGCGAACTTTACAGTCTTTTACCTGAATTAATAATTTACGCGAGTGGATTTATGAAAAGTTTTATTTTGTTGTCTTTCTTATTAGCTTCAACCTCGGCGATGGCGATACCTGTTCAGGATTGTGACTTCTGGAAACAAAAAGCCAACTTATTTATGAATTGGAGACAGCAGGAAATTCCCATTAGCGACGCCGTAAAAGATACTTCTGGTAATGTTTCCAGAGGGCTCTTGCTGAGGGCTTATGGTGAACCGATTGAGGAATCACTTGCGGATAAATATGGAAAAATTGAATCTTTCACTGAAAAAATCCACCAGGAATGTCTGTTAGATGAAGAAAAAGATCTGTAAGCTCGCGACAATGAAAACATTTTTCGCTCTTGGTTTTGATCTTAATGTATTACCTTAGAAAGGCTATGATGCACTGCTGACCTATACTCAAGAATACATATCTAAAGATAAAGTAAGATCATTTTTTGAGCTTTTTTTTAAAGTATTCAGTTTGTTTAGTGGAAATGGGAAAAAACTCCCGACTTTACGGGATGATTTGCTCATCCATGAAAACAGTAACCGTATTTAAATAAGGGTTAAGTGTCCCAGTATGGATATATATGCTGTTTAAAAAGTTACGTTGTCTTGGAATGTCCTCGATAGCCGCTTTCACATTTATCGCAAGCACCGAAGCTTCGCTCGACCTCCTCGCAGGAGTCGAGGCTGGTATTGATACAGAAACATCAATGACCACCAGCGATTTAGAGCAAACACAAAAGGTGTTGTCGACAGAAGAGCTGGATGTCCGTCATTTTTGGCTAAATGAAGATACCGGCACAGCTTATGAGATCGTGATTGATCACCCTTATTCGTATGGTCATTACCCTTGCCTCGCCTACGAACTCACCATAAAAAAAGCATCACTCACAGAAGTTAAATCGCTTGATGCCTGCAAAAATAGCAGTGGACAGTGGATCTCAATTACATCAGGTGCGACTGCGCTTTAGGGTGCATTGGCAATAAACACACCGCGAATGGGTGCAGGATACCCTTCTATCGTTTTGGTTTGATCATCCGGGTCAAGAAAGTCAGACAGTGATTCAAACGTCATCCAATCTGTACGACGCTGCTCTTCCACTGACGTAACGTTTTCATCGACACAGCGTACATTCTTAAAACCACATTTTCGTAGCCACAACATCATCGTCTCTGCTGAAGGGATAAACCAGACATTCCTCATCTTCGCATATCGACCTTCCGGCATCAGTGTCATGCCTAGCTCTCCATCGATGATCAATGTTTCCAGAACGAGTTCACCTTTTGGACGCAAACAATTTCGTAACTCCATCAGATGCTTCAGTGGTGAGCGGCGATGATACAACACCCCCATAGAAAACACCGTGTCGAACAAGGCCAGATTATCCGGCATATGTTCGATACCAATCGGCACGACAAAATGTTTATTACTCTGAATGAAATGTTGGATGAGCTGATACTGCATGGTAAAAACCACTGTTGGATCAATACCGATGACCAATTCCGCACCTTCACCCACCATACGCCAGCCGTGGTATCCGTTTCCTCCACCGACATCAAGCACACGTCGTCCATGTAATGACTGAATATGGGGCAGAACTCGATCCCATTTCCAGTCGGAGCGCCATTCAGTGTCAAGTTCAATATCAAACAGCCGGTAAGGCCCCTTTCGCCAGGGATGGAAAGTCTTGACCAGTTCTGTCAGCTTTTCCGGACTGAAACCGTTCAAATCGGCTTGTGTGCCGATGGCTACCTCAGTGCGTAATTCAAGATTAGAAAGAGTCGCGGTGGGTAAAGCATCCATCGCCTCCTGCCACATCGGCATTTTGCCATGTCGCGTTGACGACAATTGATCGTCAATTTGCTGTTGCAGTTGAGCGCACCAGGCGTTCAAACCCATGTCATCCAGATATTTGAAAAGTGGTTGATATAAACTCATTTAACCGCTACCAATGAGGCAAAATTAAAACACTGGAACCATTTTTCGGTCATTGAAAACCCAGCTGACTTGAGTCTGGTTTGATGTGTTTCCAACGTTTCAGGGATTAAGACTTTTTCTAAAGCTGAACGCTTCTGACTTATCTCCATATCGCTGTAGCCATTATCGCGTTTAAAGTCATGATGAGAGTCAATATGAAACTGGTTTACCGACGCATTATCAAACGCGAGTTTTTCTGAGAGGATAAAAATACCGCCCGGTTTAAGACCGGTGTAAATCCGCTCAATCAATGTCTGTCTTTTCTCAGGATCGATAAACTGTAATGTAAAGTTCATCACCACCACGGCAGCATTGTGAATTTCTACATCAGCAATATCAGCACAAATCAATTCGACAGGAACCGAACTCTCCTTGTTGGAGGCCAGAATCTGCTTAGCTTTTCTAATCATTGCCGCTGAATTGTCGACAGCAATTATCTTGCTATCAGGAGTTTTTATCCGTTGCTGCATGGACAGACTGACAGCGCCCAGCGAGCACCCCAGATCATAATAAGAACTCTCTTTGATAGCGTATTTAGCCGCCAGAATGCCAATGTTAGAGATTAGCGTGGCATAGCCCGGTACAGAGCGTTGGATCATATCGGGGAACACGTTTACGACTTTTTCATCGAACCGAAAATCAATCATTTCTTCTAATCGTGAAGCGTAGATGTCGTCCTGTTTGGTGACCATTATTGCTCCCCTTTTTTCTTGGCCACGTTATCACGCAGGTACACTGGCACAGCTTGCTCTGCAGGTATGGTCTGACCGTTTTCAGCCATTACCATCGCTAGTTTGGCAATCGCAGCAGCAGTGGGTAGCAAGGCCTGTTTTTCTGTGACTTGTCCGGCAAAGTTTTGACTTAGAACAGTCTCATATTCGGTCCACCCTGTTCCCGCTGCAAACCATTTGTCTTTATCGGCAGGTTGATACCTATCGGGTGGGCAAACTTGTTCTTCATCCAGAGCGTTCGCTAATCCATTATTCTCAATAAAATGGCCTGTATAGACTTCACCCATTCTGGCGTCCATTGCCACAGCGACACGCTTGGCTGAATAATCATCTATCGCAATCTGCGCCACAGCGGCCATTGTAGATACAGGCACGACAGGAAGGTTTCTGGCAAAGGCAATACCCTGCGCCACACCCACACCAACCCGGACACCGGTAAACGAACCGGGCCCCCGACCAAACGCCACGACATCAATATCCAATAAGGTACAGCCCGCGTCAGCCATCACTGAATCGAGCATACCGAGAATCTTCTCGGAGTGACCGCGATGCGTTAGTTCAGAACACGCAAAAAGCTGACCATTGAAAACAATGGCGGCTGAGCACATTTCAGTGCAGGTATCTAATGCAAGAATATTCATAAAAATCGATTAATCAGGTCATTTTGCTGTAACAACCCGTCATTATAGTGCAAGCGTCTGATTCAAAGGAGTCGATCATGGCGTTGATTATTGATTTGATTTACGTGACCAGAGAAGTCATTAAATTGTTGTTTGTTGTGATGGTATCTCCCTTTGCTCTGGTAGGGAGTTTTATTCTGCTCGGGAGTAGTTATTAAACAGCTACTATTTTTCATTCATATCAATCTGTTATAGCATAGAGTAGTCATATCAGCTTCAGGAGGTCGTGATGGCTACACAGCACCTACAATCACTTGAACTGGCGGCTCAGGGTGACTGGGAGGGCGCACACACTATGATTCAGGTATATGAAGATAAGCTAGCCTGTATGGTGCATGGTTATCTTCATCGCGTAGAAGGTGACAATGGCAATGCTGCCTACTGGTATCAACGTGCTGGTCACGCTTTACCAGCAAACAGCTTGCCTGATGAGTTTGACCGTTTGTATGAATTAGCTAAACAGGTTTGATTATTGTCTGATGCCTTCGATGGAAAGCGTCAAAAAGATTTCCTGTGATGCCGGGCCCAACATACTGACATCAATACCGTAATCAGAGATCGTGAATTTTGTTTCGCCCACAAAGCCGGCACGATAACCGCCCCATGGGTCGTCGCCCTCACCCACTTTTTCTACCGGAATGGTTAATTCTCTGGTTACCCCGTGCAAAGTAAAATCGCCGACCATTTCCAGGCTGCCATCTTCTTTTTGATTAAAAGACGTGGATTTAAACGAGGCTTGAGGATATTGCTCTGTTTCCAGGAATCTCTCACGTAAATGCTTGTCACGTTCCGCGAAATTAGTATCGACACTGGCGACATCAATTATCACGTCAATTTCTGACACTTCTGGATTGTCAGCGTCATAACTGAACGTTCCCGAAAAATCATTAAAACGCCCACTCATCCAACTATAACCCAAGTGTTGAATTTTGAAATCAATAAAGGCATGCGCCTTTTCAGTATCAATAACGTAGTCAGCAGCCTGAGCCGGCAATACACTGGATAAGCCTAATAATGTCATTGCGAGTAATGTTTTTTTCATAAAAAGTCTCCTGTTTTAATTCCAAGCATTCGCTTAAGGGTTGCGTCTTTATCGAAGAAATGATGTTTTATCGCTGCCAAGGCATGTAAAGATGCCAGCGCGATGATGAAATACCCCGTCCACAAATGAATTAACCCTGCTGGATCAACCCAAGTTGCTTTGTCTGAAAAGAGGGCAGGAATAGCAATCCT
>NZ_CBFHHW010000030.1:6607-31987 GCF_965655755.1 Methylophaga sp.
GTCAAACACACTTAAGCTGTCGCCTTTAGCTGTAACCATCAGGTAGCCACTGATAAAAAGGACGATGATGGCAAGGTTCATCATAAAGTGAACCAATTTGGCGCTCAGTCGCTGCCAGAGGGGTGTAGAGGTAATATCTGCGGGGGGGAGTCGCAACAATGTCCAGAACCAGCGTGTTACAACAAGTAGTGCGGTGACAATACCAATACTTTTATGCCACCAGGGTGCTTGATAGTACCAGTCATCGTAATAGCCTAATTCGACCATCCATAGACCGGACGCAAATAAAGCTATCGTAAAAACGGCAATCGACCAGTGCAACGTTATAGAAAAAAAATCATAACGTCTGGGGGGATTCTTCAAGCGCATTGCATTCCTTGTTTAAAAAAACCGCATTTCATCAACAGACCAAGTTTAAACAAAAATGTTTCGCATATAAGAATTTTTTTTATTAACGTCGACGTCTGCTCGCTTTTACTTTGCCAGGACGACTGTGCTGCGTTTTGAATTGACCGCCCTTGGCCACTGTTTTCGCTTTGCGGGTAACGCGTCTGCCTTCACCACTCTCCCCTGTACCAGCAGGCTGCCAGTTAGGTATAAGATGTTTTTTACCATTACCGATCAAGTCAGCACGCCCCATTTTTTTCAGTGCTTCACGCAACATCGGCCAGTTTTCAGCATCGTGATAACGCAGAAATGCTTTGTGTAAACGACGTACTTTCAGGCCTTTTGGTACAGTGATATCACCACCCTTTCGTCTGACCTTGTGCAGGGTATCCTTACCGGAGTGATACATCGCAGCCGCTGCTGACATCGGAGACGGCAAATAAGCCTGAACCTGATCGGCACGGAAGCCATTACGTTTCAGCCATAAAGCCAGATTCATCATATCGTTATCAGTGGTACCCGGGTGGGCCGCGATAAAATACGGAATCAAATACTGTTCTTTGCCAGCCTCTTTTGAATACTTCTCAAACATCTGTTTGAACTTGTCATAGGTACCAATGCCGGGCTTCATCATCTGTGATAGAGGGCCTTCTTCGGTGTGTTCAGGCGCAATTTTAAGATAGCCACCAACATGATGTGTGACGAGTTCTTTAACATACTCGGGCGATAACACGGCCAGGTCATAACGTAAGCCGGAAGCAATCAATATTTTTTTGATACCGGGCAGCGAACGGGCACGTTTGTAGAGGTTGACCAGTGGCGTGTGATCCGTATTGAGGTTTTTACACACACCCGGATAAACGCAAGATAAACGGCGGCAGCTCGCTTCAATCTCTTCATCGTTACACGCCAAACGATACATATTGGCAGTTGGGCCACCCAAATCAGAAATGATGCCAGTAAAACCAGGGGTCGTGTCACGGATGGCTTCCACTTCTTTGATAATGGAGTCTTCACTGCGACTCTGGATAATGCGTCCCTCATGTTCTGTAATCGAACAGAAAGTACAACCACCAAAACAGCCCCGCATAATGTTGACTGAAAAGCGGATCATTTCATATGCAGGCACATTCATCTTGCCGTACAAACTATGTGGTACCCGACTGTATGGCAGATCAAATACGGCATCCATTTCAGGTGTCGTAAGCGGAATTGGAGGCGGGTTGAGCCAGACATCCTGATCACCATGTTGTTGAACCAGTGCCAGCGCATTACCCGGATTTGTTTCTAAATGCAGAATACGGGATGTGTGTGCATAGGTGACGGGATCGGATTTAACCTGATTAAACTCAGGCAGGCGAATCACAGTACGATGCGCATTTCTCGGGGAAACCCGGTGAATTTTTATGACATTGCCTGCTGGTTTGTCGGCTTTTTCATTTTCCGTTTTAGCTTTTTCCTCAGCACAACTCTCTTCCGTTTGCATCTGATAAGGATCAATCGGTGGGTTCAGTTTTCCTGGCGTGTCTACCGAAGTAGAATCTTTCTCCCACCAGCCTTCTTTCTGACCATGTTTGATGGTGTACGCCGTACCACGGATGTCAGTGAGTTCATTTACCGACTCACCTGCAGCCAGTCGATGAGCGATTTCCACCACTTGTCGCTCACCATTGCCGTAAACCAGCAAGTCAGCTTTAGAGTCCATGATAACGCTACGACGGACTTTTTCTGACCAGTAATCATAATGTGCAATGCGACGTAAACTGGCCTCAATACCACCGATAACAACCGGCACACCTTTAAATGCTTCACGGCAACGCTGGCTGTAGACCACGACACTTCGATCTGGTCGTTTGCCACCTTCCCCACCTGCTGTATAGGCATCATTTCGGCGAATTTTACGATCAGAGGTATACCGGTTGACCATTGAGTCCATATTGCCGCCGGTGACACCAAAAAACAGATTGGGTTTGCCCAGTTTTTGGAAATCTTCGGCACTGGTCCAGTCCGGTTGGGAAATAATGCCTACCCGAAAACCATGAGACTCAAGCAGGCGACCAATTAAGGCCATCCCAAAACTGGGATGATCGACGTAGGCATCACCGGTGACGATAATGATGTCACAGGAATCCCATCCAAGTGCGTCCATCTCGTCACGAGACATTGGCAATTCAGGTGCTATACCAAAACGATGAGCCCAGAACTTACGGTAGGAAAATAGATCAGGGGCGGCTTGCATAGGTCCTCGGGAAAAGATTAGGCAGTTAAAAGTGCTAATATTCTACCAAATTCAATCAACTAACCGAGAATTTTAATTCTATATCACTCTGTAATAGTAACTTGTGTGCCTTTACTAACAAACTGCGCCAATTGATCAACTTCTTCATTACGCAAAGCAATACAGCCTTGCGTCCAATCAGCGATCTCATGGATTTCAAGTTTATCTTTAGTTTCAACACCTATGCCATGAATACCGATAGCACCACCCAAGGGGGTATTTTGTGGCGGAAGACGACCAAAAATATGGGCGTCCAGAATTCGTCGGTATTGGGTTTTGCTGATGCGCTCCTCTTTAAGCGCATTAATCGCATCTCGCACGCTGGGATAATCTAATTGTATAAACAGATGAAAACGGTCGCTGTCTCGCACCTGGGTAATATGATAGGTGCCCAACGGTGTCAGACGATCGCCTGATTTTAATTTCGCTTTGCTGCCGCCACTGCCTAGCGCCACATGGAAAGAACGCAACGTTTCACCGTCTTTCTGAATAATCAACCGTTTTTCAGAGCGCTTTATGATCAGTTCATAGTCTTCTTTAGCCTGAACGGGCTGTTGCCAGACCAACAAGCAGAGGCATGTTAACGTGACCGTCAAAAAGTGAGCTATGGCTGTTTTCAACATGACGGTTTTCAAAGTGAGATGCCCTCTTTCGGCGTTTGAACTGTGGCTAATGGTATCAAATCAATCACAATGGGCAATAGCGTTATGACACTCGCATGATTCAGTATTCACGCGAATAGTCGGCTGATGAAGTTTCGATTTTGTCGAATCATATTTTGCAAGGCTTTAGGCAGATTTATCTGATAGCGCATTTCCCAATCCTCAACGTTAGAACGTAGTTGCTTCAATTCAGCGTGGCTAATGTCAAAATTAGTCGCCAGAGCGATCACATTACCTTTGTTTTCAACCGGCAATATCATAGAACGATTATCAAAGCTCTGATTGATTCGCTGCATAGTCGTGTTGAAATTTGCACGTTCGCTGCCCCATAAGTTTATGCTCATGACACCATCGGGCGTCATGATTCCGGCACAGGCATCGAAGAACGCCTGTACACCCACACTCGCGGCCATGCCGTTGTGATCATAGGCGTCTACCAACAACAGATCATAACTCTGATCACTGTCATAAAAGCAGCGGCTAACATGAAGATAACCATCACCTTTATGAATAGTAAGGTTCGGATGGTTAAAAGGCACACCGAAATAGGTTTGTGCCACTTCCATCACATCTCGTCGGTACTCGACAACATCAACATGACAGTCAGGAAAGTGATGCAACAGAAACTTCACCACTGAGCCCCCACCTAAGCCCACCACCAAAACGCGTTTTGGGTTGGGATTTAACAGTAGACAGCCCATCATTGATTGGGTATAGCTCAAGTCCAGCGCATGCGGCATGCTGATTCGCATCGAGCTCTGGCGGGCAAAGGTGCCGAAATGCATCGAGCGACTATCACCGGTATCAACGACTTCAATCACTCCCTCATCAGATTGTGATTGATGCACGACAATGCCATCGCCATATAGCCTCATAAGTTTGTATTTTCCTGAACAAAATGTTTGTGAAGCCAGTTTCTAATTGTATTAAAAACAGGTTGTTCAAATCCGTAAAAGTCTGTCGTGGCACCAGGAATTTGACGTTGTGAATAAAATTCAACATCTTTACGTAACATCACTGCTCGGCGCTTGGCATTTGCGTCATTATTATTTAACAAATCGGAGAGCGTGATGTCCAGAACATAATCCGTATCGGGAGCTTCTTCGCTTTGCCATTGCGGACTAATCCAAATCAGTGCGTTATCTTTCCCTACTTGCGCAATGGCCGTATCGGTTAATTCGGCACTTTTCCCCATCGCCACGATAGCAACCAAACCGGGTTGTTGCGCGTTAAGATGTGCGACGGCGGCTGCAACTCTTGACCGATTTTGATCTTCATCATTTGTTTCGTCTGATGATTCAGGTTCAGATGTAATTTCTGCATCCGTTTCATTCTCGGCTGTACTGGATTCAGATGAGGATTCGGCTGAAGGCATGACTTGTGGCTCATCGGGATAGACTAATTCAACGGTCATTGTTGACCACCCCACGTTTGTGAGTTGCATGCGAAGTGTATGCACAAGATCATTACTGTCAATATTACCCTCAGAATCAGGCAGGATAAGTACTTTGCCGTAATCACGTCCGGTTTTATCGGCAATAAAAGTCGCATTAATGAGCTCATCGCCCAACGGAAGCTCGACAAACCCCTCTACATGTCCCGTTTCTGAGAGCACTAAGCTATCTTCGACCGGCTCCTCATTAAGTGATTCCGGCTTTTCATCCGCAGCAAAACCCTGAGTAACGCTCAGCAAAAGCAGTAATGCCAGCCATGAATGGATGATGATTCGCAAACTTTACCCCGTACCTTTCAGTGTGTTCGCTCAGTATAATGACAACAGTTTGATTTCAAAAGCTGAAAATTGACCACTGATACGGTAAAGTATCGGGTTTATACCGAATTTCAAAACCGATTTAAGAGAGATTAAAATGGCTGAATTTAAAATTGCTCCGTCAATCCTTTCCGCAGATTTCGCTCGTCTGGGTGAAGAAGTAGATAACGTACTGGCCTCCGGCGCTGATATCGTTCACTTTGATGTGATGGACAACCACTATGTCCCTAACCTGACAATCGGACCTTTGGTTTGTGATGCTTTGCGTAAACATGGCGTGACCCATGAAATCGACGTCCATTTGATGGTTAAACCAGTGGATCGCATCATTCCTGATTTTGCTAAAGCAGGTGCATCGTATATTACTTTTCACCCAGAAGCTTCTGAGCATATCGATCGTAGTTTGCAGTTGGTTAAAGGTGAAGGATGTAAAACCGGTCTGGTCTTTAATCCAGCCACACCCTTATCACTGGCAGAACACGTGATGGATAAAGTTGACCGTATCCTGCTGATGTCTGTTAACCCTGGCTTTGGTGGTCAGAAGTTTATTCCTCATACGCTCGATAAACTGCAGGAAGCTCGTAAGATGATCGACGCCAGTGGCTATGATATCGATCTGGAAATTGATGGTGGTGTTAACATCAACAATATTCGTGAAATCGCTGAAGCCGGTGCACGCACATTTGTTGCTGGCTCTGCTGTGTTTGGCGCAGCAAATGACAGTGATCCTAATCAATACGAAACAGTCATTGCCGCATTGCGTGATGAACTGGCAAAAGCCAACGTATAACTGGCACTGAATGACGCTAAATAAACCTTCGGTCGTGCTTATCGATCTTGACGGCACGCTGGTCGACAGCGTGCCGGATTTAGCGTGGTGCACCGATAAAATGCTGGCAAGTTTTGATATACCTGCCCGTGGTGAAGCCAAAGTAAGAACCTGGGTCGGTAATGGCGTCGGGACACTGATTAAACGTGCATTAACGAATGAGATGGACGGAGAACCGGAAGCGGCTTTGTTCGACGAAGCCTTACCGATCTTTATGGATCTCTACAAGCAGCATGTGTGCGTCGACAGCTACCTCTATCCCGGTGTTAAGCAGGGATTAAAATGGCTGAAGCAAGAGAAAATAAAACTGGGTTGTGTGACCAATAAGAATGAACAATTCACGCTACCCGTCTTGAAAGCATTAGGGATACATGACGATTTTGATCTTGTTATCAGTGGCGACTCCCTGCCACTGAAAAAACCGGATCCCGCTCCCCTATTACATGGAGCAGATTTCTTCGGCGTTTCGCCGGATAAGGCAATGATGATCGGTGACTCAGTCAGTGATGTAAAAGCATCACGAGCTGCTGGTATGAGTATTGTCTGTGTGAGCTACGGCTATAACCACGGTGTCGATATACACACATCGGAACCGGATGCCGTCATTGATACATTTGCAGAGCTGGAAAGCTTATTTTAGAAAGAAGCGATGAAACAGTCCGAATTCGAACAACTTGCCACTGAAGGCTACAATCGCATCCCACTTGCCCGGGAGGTCCTGGCTGATCTGGATACACCACTCAGCACCTACCTCAAACTGGCAGATGCCCCCTACTCCTATTTATTTGAGTCCGTCCATGGCGGCGAAAAATGGGGTCGTTATTCGATTATCGGTTTGCCCTGCGAGACGATCGTTAAAATTCATGGCCATGACATCAGCGTTGAACATCAGGGCAATGTGATTGAAACGACCACAGATGATGACCCTTTGGGTTGGGTTGAAACGTTCCAGCAACGTTACAAGGTGCCTGAGATTGCAGGCTTACCTAAGTTCAATGGTGGTCTGGTCGGTTACTTTGCTTATGACACGGTACGTTATGTTGAAACACGCTTAGGTAATGCTCCCGACTCCGACCCTCTGGGTTGCCCGGACATAATGTTAATGGTGTCAGACGAACTGGTTGTTTTTGACAATCTCAGTGGTCGTTTGTATCTCATCGTACATGCCGATCCAGCCTCAGAAAATGCGTATCAGCGCGGGCAGGATCGACTCGATCAGTTAGTTGAAACCTTACGCAATACCACACCTAAGTTTCAACGTACTGCTGTGCGCAGGAAAGTCAGTGAAACAGACTTCGTTTCAGGCTTTACTCAAGACGGATTTATCGATGCCGTCGAGAAAGCCAAACAATACATTACTGATGGCGACATTATGCAGGTCGTCTTGTCACAGCGACTATCGATTCCTTATGCAGCGCAACCAATGGATTTATACCGTGCCTTGCGAACATTAAATCCGTCGCCGTACATGTACTACCTGAACCTAAAGGACTTTCATATAGTTGGTTCATCCCCTGAAATTCTGGTCAGAATGGAAGATGAAGAAGTCACCGTTCGACCAATTGCCGGCACGCGCCGCCGTGGTAAAACCGAAGAAGAAGATATTGCTTTTGAGCAGGATTTGCTGGCCGATCCTAAAGAATTAGCAGAACATTTAATGCTGATCGATTTAGGTCGGAATGACGTGGGCCGTGTCAGCCAGACGGGTACTGTCGAGTTAACCGATAAAATGGTCATCGAACGTTATTCGCATGTAATGCATATTGTTTCGAACGTCACCGGTAAAGTGCTGAAGAACATGTCAGCCATTGATGCACTCAAAGCCACTTTCCCTGCTGGCACTGTCAGTGGCGCACCTAAAGTCCGGGCGATGGAAATCATTGACGAACTGGAACCGGTCAAGCGCGGCGTTTATGCCGGTGCCGTCGGGTACCTGTCATGGACCGGAAATATGGATACGGCAATTGCAATACGTACTGCCGTCATCAAAGATGAAACCTTACACATTCAGGCTGGTGCAGGTATCGTTTATGACTCGATGCCGGAACTGGAATGGAAAGAAACCATGAACAAAGCCAGAGCAATATTCCGTGCAGTGGCTATGGCAGAAGCGGGTCTGGAAGCTGATCCGCATGCAGAAGGCTGAAAAATAACATGTTATTAATGATTGATAACTACGACTCTTTTACCTACAACCTGGTGCAATATCTGGGTGAGCTGGGCGAAGACGTACAGGTTTACCGCAACGACAAGATCACGATCGCCGATATTGAAGCAATGAATCCTGAAAAAATCGTGATTTCACCGGGTCCCTGCACCCCGAATGAAGCGGGTATTTCTATGCAGGTTATTGAACACTTCGCTGGCAAAAAACCATTATTGGGTGTTTGTCTCGGGCATCAGTCTATTGGTCAGGTCTTTGGTGGCGAAATCGTGCATGCCCGTGAAATCATGCATGGCAAAACGTCCAAGGTGTTTCACAACAATACCAGCGTATTTAAAGGTTTAAATAATCCGCTTGAAGCGACCCGATATCACTCTCTGGTCATTAATAAAAACAACCTGCCGGATTGCTTCAACATAACAGCCTGGACAGAGACCGAAGGCGGTGACTTAGATGAAATCATGGGTATCGAACACAAAACATTGCCTATTGAAGGTGTTCAATTCCACCCTGAGTCGATATTGACTGAACAAGGTCATGAACTGCTTAAAAACTTTTTGAACAGACAGGTCTGATCATGGATATTCAATCTGCATTAAAACGCATTTTACAACATGACGATCTGACTGCTGAAGAAATGACGGATGTGATGAATCAAATCATGACCGGCAATGCGACCCCTGCTCAGATTGGTGGCTTTCTAATTGGCCTGAATATGAAAGGTGAAACCGTAACAGAGATAGCGGCAGCCGCCGGTGTTATGCGGTCACTGGCAACACCTGTTGAAATTACAGGCGATCATGTTGTCGATACCTGCGGCACAGGTGGCGACGGTGCCAGCACCTTTAACGTCTCCACAGCCAGTGCATTTGTAGTGGCTGCAGCAGGTGCCAAAGTAGCTAAACATGGTAATCGTTCTATCAGCAGTAGCTCCGGCAGCGCCGACGTGCTTGAGTCAGCGGGTGTTAACCTTGATTTAACTCCAGAGCAGGTAAAGCACTGTGTTGATGCTACTGGCGTTGGTTTTATGTTTGCTCAGAAACACCATGGTGCTATGAAACATGCCATCGGACCACGCCGCGAGATGGGTGTTCGTACAATCTTTAATCTACTCGGCCCATTGACCAACCCGGCGCGTGCAGCACATCAGGTACTGGGTGTATTTGATAAAAAATGGGTGCGCCCAATGGCCGAAGTATTGCAAACCCTTGGCAGTGAACATGTATTGGTCGTTCATGCACAGGATGGTCTTGATGAAATCAGTATTGGCGCTGAGACCCACGTTGCTGAACTAAAGGACGGTACTATTAACTGTTATTCAATTCAGCCTGAAGATTTCGGTATGGCACGCAGTGATATCAGTGCGTTAACTGTTAAGAATGCACACGATAGCCTTGAATTAATCAAACGCATATTCGATGGTGAAAAAGGTCCTGCCCGCGATATTGTAGTCTTGAATGCCGGTGCTGCCATATACGCAGCTAATCTTGCTGACACATTGAAAGCGGGAATTGAAAAAGCTATCAACGCTATAGACAGTGGCACTGCCATGCAAAAACTCAATGCCCTGATTGTTACCAGCCGAAGCTAGAGCTCAAAAATAATGTCTGAAAACACACCTGATATTCTGGTCAAAATTCTTAAACGTAAGCAGGAAGAAATTGCCGAACGTTCTACAAAGATCCCCTTGGCGATTATGCAACAACTAGCGGAAGCGGCTGATCCGGTTCGCGGTTTTGTCGACTCAATTGCTCGTAAAATAACCGATGGTGAAGCTGCCGTAATTGCAGAAATCAAAAAAGCCTCTCCCAGTAAAGGGATGCTGAGGGAAGACTTTCGACCTGCTGAGATTGCAGCAAGCTATGAACAACATGGTGCTGCCTGTTTATCGGTATTAACGGATCGTGATTTCTTTCAAGGTCACGAAGAATTTCTCCAACAGGCGCGAAAAGCCACTTCACTGCCCGTTATCCGTAAAGATTTCATTATTGACCCATATCAGGTATTTGAGGCACGGGCGATCAGTGCCGATTGTATTTTATTGATTGTTTCGGCATTAAACGACAACCAGTTAGAACAACTCAGTCAACTCGCTATTCAATTAGGGATGGATGTGTTGGTTGAAGTGCATGATCTGGAAGAACTGGAAAGAGCATTGGTCCTCAATATGCCACTGATTGGCATAAACAATCGCAACCTCCGGACATTTGAAACAACACTGGATACAACCTTGAGCTTATTACCACGCATCCCCGATGGTCATATTGTGATTACCGAGAGCGGCATTCACACACCCGCTGATGTAAAGCTGATGCGTGATAACAAGGTCAATGGCTTCCTGGTTGGCGAAGCCTTTATGCGCGCCGAGGACCCAGGTCTTCAACTGGGTAAATTGTTTTTCTAGAGCTTTTTTATGACCGGATTTTTATAGCGGTTATCATCGTCATAGATGATAACGGTTTTACCGTGAGCCCAAATGCTACCAGCCTCTTGAAGTTCTTTTAAAACACGGCCCACCATTTCACGTGAACATCCGACCATACGGCTGATTTCCTGACGTGTAATTTTGATTTGGGTACCTTGAGGGTGACGCATGGCATCAGGTTGCATAGTAAGTTCTTTTAAAGCGGCTTCAACCCGGCCTGATACATCAAGAAACGCAAGATCTGTTGCTTTTCTGGTTGTGGACAGTAAGCGTTTCGCCATCTGTTCACCTATAGTGAACAGCAACGTGGCATAACATTCTTTTAACTGGTTATCAGCGAGATTACGTACTTGCTGATAGGAAATTTCTTCTGTTCTGACATCGGTTTTTGCTCGGATAGTGACCATTCTGTCACCGACCGTTGAAAAGAAACCTATTTCACCAATGAAGTCGCCTTGATTCAGGTAGGCCACAATGAGTTCTTCACCTTCTTCATTTTCCATGCAAACGGTCACAGAACCTTCTCGAATGTAATAAAGCGTATCGGCCTGATCGCCGGGACGAATGATAATATTTTTAGCGGGATAAAATTTGCTGTGGCATACATGAAAAAAATCAGCGAGACCTTCTTCGAGCGCTTTATGTTTATGGTATTCCATCCGATGTCCTTAGTCTAAGCCGATCCAGGATTATACAGCTCTGAATAGTTATAATTCGTTTTCAACCTCACAATATGGCAAAATTACGGTTACTTATCAATGTTGGGAACTACTTGAATGAAAGCACGGGTTAAATGGGTGGAAGATGTGATGTTTCTGGGCGAATCGGGCACCGGACACACCGTTGTCATGGATGGCCCGGAAGAAGCCGGCGGTCATGGAACCGGCATGCGTCCGATGGAACTACTCTTACTCGGTATGGGCGGCTGCACTGCTTTTGATGTGATTGAAATTCTTAAAAAGTCACGGCAGGATGTACATGATTGTGTAGTTGAATTAAATGGCGACCGCAGCGAAGAAATTCCTAAGGTTTACAATAACATCCATGTTCACTACAAAATCACCGGACGTGATGTGAAACCCAGCTTCGTAGAACGTGCTATAAAAATGTCGACGGAAAAATACTGCTCTGCAACTTTAATGATGGCTAAAACCGCTACCATTACTCACGATTACGAGATTATTAATGTCGACTGAGGATGTAAGTCAGGCATATGACCGAATAGAAAAAAGTTATTTACGCAGTTGGTGTCGATTCAACCCTGAAGCAGCATTGGATGCTGGCATCGAAGAATATGCCCAGGACTTAATGCCATGTGACGACACCAGTCTCGGCATCCAACTCGCGTTGAATGAAAAGTGTCTAACGGCACTGGATGAAATTGACTTAACGCAACTGTCGCCTGAACAGCAAGCCAATTATCGCGTGCTACACGGGTGGGCATTGCTTGAGCATCATGAATTAATGGATCATGACTGGCGCTACCGTGACCCTGCACGCTTCCTGCCAATTAACGCATTGCATCAATTGACCATCCGGCCACTTGAAATATTCAACGAGGCCTTGCTCGGCCGATTGCAGAAGATCCCGCATCAGCTCAGAGAGGCGAAAACCTACCTGAATAAAGCGCCTGAATTAATTCCGCCATCATGGTTGAAAATGGCAACACAGGAGTGTGAGTCGGGAATCCATTTCTGTCATCAGTTGTCTCAGCATCCACGCGTAAGACGGGCAATATCAACACAAGGGGACATCGAACCGGCGATTCAGCAGGCTGGCAAGTCACTGGAAGAATTGCATCATGTCTTACAGCGTCTTCAAAGCAAAGCCCGAGGTGACTTTGCCTGTGGCCGCGAACATTTTGAGCGGCTACTCAAATATCGTCACTTCCTGCCTGTGAATGCGCAACGGTTACGACAGTTTGGTGAAAACTTGTTTGCTGAGACGAAAACGAAACTTGATGAAGTCATTAATGAGTCAGGCCTCACACTGGAACAGGTTCGAAACCATCATCCTGCCGCTGAGCAACTTCTCAATAGTTACCAAACCGAAATGCAGGCGGCTAAAGATTTTCTGAAAGAACACGATCTGGTCAGCATGCCCGGACGTCAGCATCTGAACGTGGTGGATACACCCCACTTTTTAAGACATCAGATTCCATTTGCAGCCTATCTCGATCCAAGTATCGCGGATCTCAGTCAAAGTGCTTTTTATTATGTCACGCCGGTCAGCAGTGAGGCCGAATTAGTTGAACACAACTATGCCGCGATTGCTCAAACAAGTGTTCATGAAGCCTGGCCTGGCCATCATTTACAGTTTGTCACAGCGAATCAATCTGAAGAAGGCAGTGCCTTACTACGTCGCTTATATCCCTGCGCTACTTTGTACGAAGGTTGGGCTTTATATTGCGAGAACATGATGCTGGAACAAGGCTATGACCGGTATAAGGGGCAAACTATTGTGATGCTTCGTGATCGGCTTTGGCGCGCCCTGCGAATTATTATTGATGTCAACATTCATACTGGTGAATGGTCACAGGATCGAGCAATTACCGAAATGATTGAAAAGCTGGGCTTTAGTCAACAACAAGCCGAGGCAGAGTGTAACTGGTATAGCCTGTCACCCACTGTGCCGATGAGTTACGCCGTGGGTTGGGCGTTGATTACCGCGCTGAAAGACATTCTAAATCCGGCACAAGGCGAAGAACTCAAAGCGTTTCACGATAAGCTCTTAGGAAGTGGTTCGATTGCTTTACCTTTGGTCATTGAACAACAATTTGGCAACGCCGTATGGCAGCAATGTTGTCAGCACGTATTTGGAGAACACTAATGCAACGCCCCGGAAAAACCAGTGGAATGCGTCATGTCGCTTTATTTGTAGAAGATTTACCCGCGTGTGAAAAATTCTATGTCGAGCTGCTGGGTATGACTGTCGAATGGCGTCCTGATGACAACAATGTGTATCTAACTTCCGGCAACGATAATCTGGCTCTTCATCAAGCGGATGGTTCCCCTGCCAGTAGCGAACAACAACGTCTGGATCATATCGGATTCATCATTTCGACAATGGAGGAAGTGGACGATTGGTTTACCTTTCTTCAGGAACATGATGTTAAAATTCGCAATGCACCGCGCACCCATCGAGATGGGGCCAGAAGCTTTTATTGCTATGATCCCAGTGGCACTGTTGTGCAGATGATTTATCACCCCCCTATTTCCTGAGCATAATGAAAACTTACATCTACAAAAGCACAAAAAAAGAAGAACTGTACCTCTACATTACTCATAAAGATGATTTCTCTGAGGTACCGCAAGAACTTTATGATTCAATGGGTAAAGAGCCGGTTTATGTGATGGAACTGGAATTAAGTTCTGAACGTCCATTGGCACGTGAAAATGTGGTTCATGTCATTGAAAACCTCGAAAAACAGGGCTTCCATGTGCAAATGCCACCAAAACCTGAAAAGCTGGGGCATTTTAACAACCCCAAAAAACAGCACCTGCATTAAACATCAAGTTGCCGACGCAACTCATAGAGAATATCCAATGCTTGTCTGGGACTGAGTTCATCGGGATTCACTGCTTGTAAGCGCTTTTCCAACTCCGTTTTGTCAGGTGTCACAAACAGATCAGGCTGAGGCTGATTGTTGGTGCCATCACCCTGATAACGATTTTGTTCAAGCTGCTGTAATTTCACTCTTGCTGCAGCAATAACATCATTAGGTACACCAGCCAGTTGCGCGACCTGTAAACCATAACTCTGATTAGCCGCACCTTCTTTCAATTGATGCAGGAACACTATCTTGTCACCATGCTCAATCGCATCAAGATGGACGTTACGGGCTTTATCGAATAACGTGGGTAATTGCGTCATTTCAAAATAATGCGTGGCGAATAAGGTATATGAACCTATATCGCGGATCAGTTTTTCAGCACAGGACCATGCCAATGCAAGACCATCAAAGGTACTGGTACCCCGTCCAATCTCGTCCATTAAAACCAGGCTGTGCTGCGTCGCATTATTAAGAATATTCGCTGCTTCATTCATCTCAACCATGAAGGTTGAGCGGCCTGAAGCAAGATCATCCGACGCACCAATGCGAGTAAAAACCTGATCGACAGGCCCCATTACCGCCCTAGTGGCCGGCACATAGCTTCCCATATAGGCCATCAGAACAATCAAAGCGGTCTGACGCATATAAGTTGATTTTCCGCCCATATTCGGACCGGTGATAATAAGCATTGGTTGCGATGACTTGAGCTTAAGATCATTGGCACAAAAAGGCGTTGATTGGCAGACTTCAACGACCGGGTGACGACCATTTTCGATGGTGATCCCCGCCTCGTCAGAAAACGATGGTGCCACATAATTCAGCGTCTCAGCTCGCTCGGCAAGGTTGGCTAAAACATCTAACTCGGCTAAAGCCGAAGCAGACTGTTCCAACGCCGCCAGTTCAGGTGCTAATGAATCAAACAAGCTTTCATAGAGTACTTTTTCAAGTGTCAGTGCTTTTTCATTTGCACTCAGAACCTGTTCTTCAAATGCCTTCAATTCAGGCGTGATATAACGCTCTGCATTTTTTAAGGTCTGCCTGCGTACATATTCTGTAGGCACATCAATCTCATGGGCACGGCTTAATTCAATAAAGAATCCATGCACTTTGTTATAGCCAACTTTAAGCGAGCTGACGCCGGTTCGTTCACGTTCTTCCTGTTCCAGTTTGTCCAGAAATCCACTGGCGTTTTGGTGCAGATCGCGTAAATGATCAAGCTCGTCGTTAAACCCCGGCTTAATCACACCACCATCACGAATCAACACCGGCGGTTCATCGATAATCGCTTTTTGTAATAAGTTAAGTAATTCTGAAAAGGTACCCAGTGTTCTATCAAGATGTTTGATTGTCAGACTCGTCAGCGGTTTTAAAAGCTGATGCAACTCCGGCAACATTTCCAGCATTTGCCGGAGGTGCATGAAATCTCGTGGCCTAGCGCTTCTGAGTGCCATGCGGGTCAGAATGCGCTCGATATCGCCCAGCGAGCGCATCAGCTCATGGCAATCATGAAAGCAATGGTGCTCTGTAAACTGCTGAATCACTTCCTGACGCGCTCGTAATATTTTGTGGTCACGCACGGGACGCATTAACCAGCGACGTAACATCCGGGCGCCCATTGGTGTTGCCGTTTTATCTAAAACTGAAATCAGTGTGTTATCACGCCCACCAGAAAGGTTCTGTTCCAATTCGAGATTCTTACGCGACTGAGGATCGAGCTTAATACTGTCTTTGGTGTACTCAACACGAATTTTTCTTAAATGGGGTAAGGCAGCACGGTGAGTTTGTTGCGCATAATTAACTAAACAGCCTGCAGCCCGGATGGCCAGCTCAAGATCATCACAACCAAAGCCTTTCAAATCAGTTGTATTGAAATGCTCGCATAAACGTGTTCTGGTCGCTTTTTGTTCAAAGTGCCACTCCGGTAAGGGCCGTAGCTGTTTTTGAAAAGATTCAAGCCCTTCGGTTTCAGTATCACTGATCAGGATTTCAGCTGCTTGTAGCCTTGCCAGCTCAGCTTGTAAATCGGCTAAAGAGTCAATTTCCGAAACAATAAAACGACCACTGCTGATCTCTGCAGACGCTAAACCAAAGCGTCCGTTATGATGGCTGACGGCGACCAAAAGACTCTCATTACGACTCTCTAATAAGGCTTCTTCGGTTAGGGTGCCAGGAGTTAACACTCTGACAACTTCTCTTTCAACCGGACCTTTACTCTTCGCAGGATCGCCAATTTGCTCACAAATAGCGACCGATTCGCCTAATTTAATCAAGCGCGATAAATAACCATCAGCGGCATGATACGGCACTCCCGCCATGGGAATAGGGGCACCATTGCTATTGCCCCTTGCTGTCAGCGTTATATCTAATAATTCTGCCGCTTTGTGCGCATCGTCAAAGAACAATTCGTAAAAGTCACCCATCCGATAAAACAGTAAAAAATCAGGATGTTCTGCTTTGATACGAAGATACTGCTGCATCATTGGGGTATGATTTTGATTTTGAGTCATCGCCATAGTTTATATCATGCAAACCATTTCTGACGCATCACTCCAGCAACTTGTCGGACAAGTTGCGACACTTTTATCTGAACAACAAAGCCGCCTTGTTACCGCAGAATCCTGTACAGGCGGCTGGGTAGCCAAATGCTGCACCGACCTTGCGGGAAGTTCAGCGTGGTTTGAACGCGGTTTTGTTACCTACAGTAACGAAGCCAAGTTCGAGCAACTGGGCGTGTCACAAGCGACATTAAATAAAAATGGTGCTGTCAGCCTCTCTGTTGTTGAAGAAATGGCACTCGGCGCCTTATCCCATTCTGCTGCCGATCTCAGTGTTGCTATCACCGGTATCGCCGGTCCTGATGGTGGTTCAGAAGATAAGCCAGTCGGTACAGTCTGGATAGCCTGGGCATTAAAACAGGCTGGTGTTCACAGTGTCTGTTTTCAATTCGAAGGAGACCGTGAATCAATCCGCAGGCAAGCCGTTTTTGAGGCACTGACAGGGATAATCAAAAACGCTAGAGACTGAGTGCTATCTATGGGATAATCCTTGAATTTACACAATCTAGTTCAGGGGTAGCTCAATGGACGACAACAAGAAGAAAGCGCTCGGTGCCGCACTGGGACAAATCGAAAAGCAATTCGGTAAGGGTGCTGTCATGCGTATGGGTGACGCTGGCGCAGCGCGTGATATTGCTGCTGTGTCGACCGGTTCGATTGGCTTGGATGTTGCCCTCGGAATCGGTGGTTTACCGCGCGGCCGCGTTGTCGAGATTTATGGCCCTGAATCCTCAGGTAAAACCACATTAACCCTTCATGCTATTGCTGAAATGCAGAAAATGGGGGGCACAGCTGCGTTTGTTGACGCGGAACATGCGCTCGATCCCGATTATGCAGAAAAGTTGGGTGTTGATATTGATGATTTGCTGGTTTCACAACCTGATACTGGTGAGCAGGCCCTTGAAATTACAGATATGCTGGTGCGTTCCGGTGCTGTTGATATCGTCGTGGTTGACTCCGTTGCAGCCTTAACGCCTAAGGCAGAAATTGAAGGTGACATGGGCGACAGTCATATGGGTCTGCAAGCCCGTTTGATGTCACAGGCTCTGCGTAAGTTGACCGCCAATATTAAACGCTCCAACACGCTGGTTATCTTCATCAACCAAATTCGAATGAAGATCGGCGTGATGTTCGGTAATCCGGAAACGACGACCGGTGGTAACGCACTGAAATTCTACGCCTCTGTTCGTCTTGATATTCGTCGCATTGGCGCCATCAAGAAAGGTGATGAAATTCTCGGTAACGAGACCCGTGTCAAGGTGGTTAAGAACAAGGTCGCCCCACCATTCAAACAGGTCGAATTCGACATCCTTTATGGTGAAGGTATTTCGCGCGAAGGCGAGTTGATTGATTTAGGTGTTCAACAAAACCTGGTTGAAAAATCCGGTGCTTGGTACAGCTACAGCGGTACACGCATTGGTCAGGGTAAAGATAACGTTCGCGCATTCTTGAAAGAAAATACTGAAATGGCATCAGAGATTGAAGCCAAGATCCGCGAAGCCATGTTGCCTAAAAAAGTGAAGCCAGCAGCTGCTGAAGACTCAGTAGAGGACGATCTGGAAGCGTGAAACAATCTGCCAGCGCGCGAGCGGTAGGCTATCTGGCTAACCGTGAACACAGTGCACTGGAACTGACTCGCAAGCTGCATAAAGCTGGCTTTGAAGAGTCAGAAATTGAAAGCACCATCGCACAGTTACAACAAGCCGGATTGCAAAGCGATGAACGTTTTGCTGAAAGCTTTGTGAGTTCACGTATAAACCGAGGCTACGGTAGCGTAAGAATTGGGATGGAATTGAAAGAACGTGGTGTAGACTCGGGCATTATTGCAGAGAGTCTGCAACACGCGGAAGTTGACTGGTTTGCATTGGCAATAGAGGTTCGGTGCAAACGTTTTGGCGAGCAAGACCCGGAAGATTTTAAAAGTCGAGCAAAACAACAACGATTTTTACAATACCGAGGCTTTACTCATGAACAAATAACGGAAAGTTTTAATTTAACTGACAATGAAAAGTAGCGCTGATTTACGCAAGTTGTTTCTCGACTTTTTCGCAAGCAAGGGCCACGAAGTGGTTTCCAGCAGTCCGCTGGTTCCCGCAAATGACCCAACCCTGCTATTTACCAATGCTGGTATGGTGCAATTCAAGGAAACATTCCTGGGACAGGAGACGCGTAAATATACCCGCGCCGTCACCACTCAGCGCTGTGTTCGTGCCGGCGGTAAACATAACGACTTAGAAAATGTTGGTTATACCGCTCGTCACCACACCTTTTTTGAAATGCTGGGTAACTTCAGTTTCGGTGATTATTTCAAACGTGAAGCTATTCAGTATGCGTGGGAGTTTCTGACCGAAACTTTAAACCTACCAGCTGACAAGCTGTGGATTACTGTTTTCGAGGAAGACGACGAGGCGGCTGATATCTGGCTCAAAGAAATCGGCGTATCTGCTGAGCGTTTCTCTCGCATTGGTGCAAAAGATAACTTCTGGTCGATGGGTGATACCGGACCATGCGGCCCCTGCTCTGAAATTTTCTACGATCACGGTGAAGAAATCGCCGGTGGTCCGCCAGGCACACCAGAAGAAGATGGTGATCGCTACATCGAGATCTGGAACCTTGTCTTTATGCAATATAACCGCAGTGCTGACGGAACCCTGACGCCACTGCCAAAGCCTTCAGTCGATACAGGTATGGGGCTGGAACGTCTTGCCGCCGTATTGCAGAATAAACATAACAATTATGAAATCGACCTATTTCAGCATCTGATTGAAGCGATTCAAGCGCTGTCTGGAACAAAAGATTCCAGTAATTTCTCTTTACGTGTTATTGCCGATCATATTCGTTCCTGCTCTTTTATGATTGCTGATGGGGTTCATCCGTCAAACGAAGGTCGTGGTTACGTTCTACGTCGCATCATCCGCCGAGCTATCCGTCACGGACACAAGTTGGGGCTTAAAGAAACCTTCTTTCATAAGCTGGTCCAACCGCTGGTTCAAGAAATGGGTGAGGCTTTTCCGGAATTAACTCAGGCACAAGCGCTGGTAGAAAAGGCCCTGCTTCAGGAAGAAAACCGTTTTGCTGATACGCTCGATAACGGGCTACGTATTCTGGATCAAGCCATCGAAGATATGGGGGATAAAGAAATCCCTGGTGAAACCGTGTTTCTACTCTATGACACCTACGGCTTCCCTATCGATCTAACTGCTGACATTGCCCGCGAACGGGGTCTAACCATTGATATAGCGGGTTTCGAACGCGCTATGGAAGCACAGCGTTCACGTGCCCGCAACGCCAGTCAGTTTGCCGGTAACTTGTCAGACCAAGTCACAATTGAAGGTGAAACCAAATTTTCTGGTTACTCAAATACTCAGGAAATCGGAACGATCACCGCTATCGTCGTTGATGGAAAACACGTCGAGCAACTCGATGACGGCCAAGACGGTGTTCTGGTTTTGGACCACACCCCTTTCTACGCTGAGTCGGGTGGTCAGGTCGGTGACCATGGTGAAATTTCAAGTGATACTGCGAGTTTTACCGTTACCGATACCCGCAAACAAGGTAAAGCTTTCACGCATATCGGCCGATGTGAACATGGCCAATTCCAGATTGGTCAGAAAGTCACTGCCCAGATAGATGAAAACAATCGACAACAAACCGCTTTAAACCATTCAGCAACGCATCTACTGCATGCTGCTCTTCGCAAGATTCTAGGTGACCATGTCACGCAGAAAGGTTCGCTGGTTGATCCACAGCGTTTACGTTTTGACTTTTCCCATTTCGAGCCTCTTACCCCAGCACAGCTGCATGAAATTGAACGCATGGTTAACCAGCAAATCAGGTTCAATCATCCGGTTGAAACCCAATTAATGGCCATTGAAGAAGCTAAAAAAAGCGGTGCTATGGCCTTGTTTGGTGAGAAGTACGACGATGAAGTACGTGTTCTAAGAATGAGTGATTTCTCTATCGAATTATGCGGTGGAACCCATGTTAAGCAGACCGGTGACATAGGCATATTCAAAATTACGGCTGAAGCGGGTATTGCTTCAGGTGTCCGTCGTATTGAAGCCGTGACTGGTGAAAAAGCTTTAGATTACATCGATGCAACCCAGTCTACTTTGAACCAGGTTTCAGAACTCCTTAAAGCAAAGCCTGACAATGTTGAAGATAAAGCCACTGCACTTGTTCAACGTAGCCGCGAGCTGGAAAAAGAATTGGAAAGTCTTAAAGGTAAACTCGCGAGTAGCGCGGGCGATGATCTTGCTAGCTCAGCAAAAGATATCAATGGCATCAAGGTTCTTGCATCAACACTTGAGGGCGCTGACGGTAAAGCGTTGCGCGATGCTGTTGATCAATTAAAAAATAAGCTGGGTAGCGCAGCGATTGTTCTCACTTCAGTCAAAGATGAAAAAATTACAATTATTGCAGGTGTCACCAAGGATATTACCGATAAAGTCCGCGCCGGAGATCTGGTAGGCCATGTAGCCAGTCAGGTCGGTGGTAAAGGTGGCGGTCGTCCTGACATGGCTCAAGGCGGCGGTAATGAACCTCAGAATCTGGCAGCAGCACTAGCGTCTGTCACAGACTGGGTCGAATCAAAGCTGGAAAACTAAGCATGGCACTTATCGTACAAAAATACGGCGGTACTTCTGTCGGCTCAGTCGAGCGTATTAAGGAAGTAGCCAAGAAAGTCGTTGATTTCCGTAATCAGGGCCATGACGTCGTCGTCGTCGTCTCCGCGATGAGCGGTGAGACTAATCGTTTGGTTGATTTAGCTAAGCAAATCAACGACCGGCCCCGTGGTCGTGAACTGGATGTACTGTTATCAACAGGCGAACAAGTCACCATTGCTTTATTGAGCATGACACTTCACGAAATGGGAATGCCAGCGACCTCCTATACGGGTAGTCAGGTTCGCATTCTCACAGACAATGCGCATAACAAAGCACGCATTGTCGAGATTGATGATAAAAACATCCGCTCCGATCTGAAGCAAGGTAATGTCGTTGTTGTGGCTGGATTTCAAGGCTGTGATGAGAGCGGTAATATTACAACATTGGGCCGTGGTGGTAGTGATACCACAGCAGTTGCTCTTGCAGCCGCATTAAAAGCTGACGAATGCCAAATCTACACAGATGTGGATGGAGTCTACACAACCGATCCTCGTGTCGTTCCAGAAGCACGTCGTCTCAATCACATTACCTTTGAAGAAATGCTGGAAATGGCCAGCTTAGGTGCAAAAGTTTTGCAAATCCGTTCAGTCGAATTTGCGAGTAAATATAACGTGCCGTTACGTGTACTCTCCTCGTTTACCGAGGGAGGCGGAACACTCATCGCGGCTGAGGACCCATTAATGGAACAAGCTCTTATTTCTGGTATTGCATTTAATCGTGACGAAGCCAAACTCACTATTCTGGGTGTGCCGGATCATCCAGGCGTCGCATCGCAGATCCTCGGACCTATCGCTGCTGAAAATATCGAAGTCGATATGATCATCCAAAACACAGGTCGTGATGCAACTACAGACTTCACCTTTACCATTCATCGAAATGATTACCAGTCAGCGCTGACCATTTTGCAACAGACTGCGAATAAACTGGGTGCACGTGAAGTGAATGGCGATGAACACATCGCTAAAATATCCGTTGTCGGCGTGGGCATGCGTTCGCATGCAGGCATCGCCAGTACCATGTTCACTGCACTCGCTGACGAAAACATCAATATCAGCATGATTTCTACTTCCGAAATTAAGATTTCTGTTGTGGTTGATGAGAAGTATCTCGAGCTGGGTGTCCGTACACTTCATAAGGCCTTCAATCTCGAACAAGCTTGAAAAATTTGTCTCCTGTCAAACTTTTGTAATATTTTATGTCGCGAACAACATAAGTTACTGCTAAAATATGCAAAACAAGGGATATGATCGTCTATTCCTATTGTCAATGATAGAAGAGACAACAAGATCTCTACATGGAACTTAGAAATAGGACAGGGCACGAGGCCTGATTTTCGGGAAGGGAGTCTGCATTTCTCCTGGCATACCTCGGCCTGATTTTGAGAGTAAAGGGGAAAAACAATGTTAATACTTACACGCCGTGTCGGCGAATCACTGATCATCGGTGATGACGTAGTTGTAAACGTTCTTGGCGTTAAAGGCAACCAAGTCAGAATCGGTGTTGATGCACCGAAAGATGTTTCAGTTCATCGTGAAGAGATCTACGATCGCATTCAGTCAGAAAAAGATCACCCGAATGCCGGTTAATTTGACCATATCACTAGCCAAATAAATATCATCTGATATACTAGGCGGCTTTGATGGAGAGCTGGCCGAGTGGCTGAAGGCGCGCCCCTGCTAAGGGTGTATAGGTTAATCCCTATCGAGGGTTCGAATCCCTCGCTCTCCGCCATAAATAGTTATTGCAGACATGCTTCAACGTCAGTATAATTAACGGTTTAGCGCCCGTAGCTCAGCTGGATAGAGTACCTGGCTACGAACCAGGCGGTCGCACGTTCGAATCGTGCCGGGCGCGCCATAAAAAATATAAATTAAGCAGTTATCGTTCATTCGGTAACTGCTTTTTTTATGTCTTGTCCCATAGATCTGTTACCTCACCTAAATTGACTGACAAAATTACACGATTGGTCACGCTGATATTTGTTATTACTGCTGGATTCTTTTCTATATTGATCACGCCAGTAATTGCAGGTTTCCATAGCTTGTCTATAACCAGCCTGTTTTTGCTCATTTTCAAGCTTTCTTTGTTGTGCTTGGGCAGCGCTTTGCCTTCTCTGTTCTTCCAGCCTTTTTTGAGTTATCTCATTTTGTCTGGCTACTTTTTTGTTCATTTCGCTTATGGCAATCTTGACCATTAATAACTCAATGCCTTTCTGCGTAGCCCATGATGCCATTGTGCCTAGGAAAACACCGATAGTGATTATCAAGACCCACTTTGACATTGATGTACGTTGTTCTGATTGAAACTTGCTTCTGTTAGAACGGATATCATCATCCATATTGATATTCATAGTTAAGTCCTTTAATTAGATTGTGGATCAGTTAATTGCTCATCGGGAACTCTTTGCTCTTCACTTCCCCCGTGAGACCGGGTAATTATTTTTGATTATCTACAAATTCAACTCTTCTCAGAGTGTAATCATCAAATTGCTCAGGCTTGCAAACTGGACAGAACCGCAATCTAACCAGCTTGTACCACTAATCTAGAATAAATGTCCTTTGCTACATTCATAAGCTACTTTCATGTTCGCTGGCATATTGTGACTATTTTAGTAGGCCCGTAGCCAATGCACGAAATGCCTCTATCGCTTTGGGTAAAACCTTTTTTGGCGCCGCACTTGCAGCGACCCATAACGCAGCATTCAGTGCTGCGCTATTCAGCAATCGTGCAGCCGCCTCGACATCCACAGGTTTGAGGACCTCTTTCGAAATCAGTTTTTCAACGATTTTCATAGTTGCCTGTAGGCAACTACTTTGGCTTGGCCATTGGGATGGATCGCCTAAAACGGCTGGTCCATCTAATAACACAATGCGTTGAACTTCAGGGTCCAGCGCTTTTTCAATATATGCTGCTCCCTCCGCTAACAAACCCTCCCAATCATCTTCCGCTCTGGCGCCAATATCCTGCGCGTAGAGCGCCATTTCAAAGTCCATTTGTTCGACAACCGCTGCTAACAACCCGCGCTTATCACCGAAGCTGTGGTACAGAGCTCCACGTGTCAGGTTAGCGGCGGCGGTCAACTCATCCATTGAGGCACCGGCATATCCATGTTCCGCAAAGGCTTTCCTGCCAGCCGCAATCAATTTAATCCTGTTTTTCTTAGCGGTTTCAGATCGCTTACTCATGTTAGTAACTCATTCCTCGAAAAAATTTGACATACACTCCGTATGTGAATTACTTTACATACGCCGCGTATGTAAAATCATAACGATACGCTGCGGACTTGTGAAGGCCTAGTCAATGAACAGGCACACCAACTCTATCTAACTCTAAACACGACGAGGTAAATAATGACACAGCGCGAAGCAGTATTTCCTGTAAAGAGGCACAGCTTGTACGAGGCCCATGGCTACTCGGCAGCAATTAAATCCGACGATCTATTGTTTGTATCAGGCCAAGTAGGTAGCCACGAGGATGGTACACCAGAGCCCGACTTTGAGAGACAAGTAGAACTGGCATTTGACAACCTGGAGGCGGTACTTGCGGCCGCAGGTTGCACTTTTGACGATATTGTCGACATGACATCCTTCCATACTGACCCAGAAAATCAATTTGAAACACTAATGGGCGTGAAAGAAAAGATCTTCAATACGCAACCCTATCCCAATTGGACAGCGATTGGCGTGACGTGGCTCGCTGGGTTTGATTTCGAGATTAAGGTGATTGCAAGAATTCCGGCTAACCGGTAAATGATGTTGGGTTATCGGTCACCACTGGCTTGTCTACAAGGCAAATTCGAGCATTCAGCCCTCCACCCAAAACGAGGTTAACGTACAAAAACAAGTTGAGAAGCTGACATTTAGAATGCGGGCGGTTTGTTTAGTGGCGTAAAGCTACCACCACGCCTCCAAAAAATGCCTGACTTTTGGCCTCTACCGCCTGGTTCAAATGTTCATTCTTACTGATATTGGCATAACATCAAGGCAAGAAATTCATCGATTAAAAACACAATGCTATTAACCACACTTATCAAACTGGCGTTTGTTATATAAGAGGATATCCACACAAGCTAACTACCTCTCCTATTTA
>NZ_CBFHHW010000031.1:0-30766 GCF_965655755.1 Methylophaga sp.
CTGTCAATCTCCTGTGCATTTGATTGATGCATCGATGCCTTATCAAGCTCTCGCTTGGCTCCATCATAGTCGAGCATCGTGTATGCCTTTTCAACAGCAGATATAGCGTCATTATATTCACTTTGACTCTGCTCTATTGTCTTCTCAGCCAGTTGTGCGAGTTTGTTTATTTCAGCAAGTGCCGAGGCATAGTCGGCTGAAGCGAAAGTCTCAATCGCGGTTTTTTCTGAAACGGAAATCTGGTCAGACAAGGTTTTATTCCAGCGTCCCAGATCAATTTGATTAAGTTGTGGTTTCAGATGATTTTCATACTGCTGATAGGCATCGAGATATGTTTGTCTGATAGCAGCAGGGGGCTGTGGTGATGGTTGTGGTGGCACATCTGATAACGCCGGGTCGGTTTCGTTTTTTTGATGAGATGTTGACTGTGTAGGCGCTTCCACTGTTGGCGTAACGTTTTCCTGTTCCGGCATAACGTGTCGGACAAGCTTGAAGTTCATGGATATATAAATCAGTAAAGTTGCTAAGATGACGATCCCAGCAATGAATGCGCTCAGCATCACTAGCTTTTTCTGTTTGGCTTTTCTGGCCTCGGCAATTTTTTCGGCAATCATGCTGGCGCCTAAAGCTGTGTTTGCGGTGTTGCTTCTAGCTCATACATTTGTGACATAAATTGACGCCATTGTTGAAATTGCTCATCTGCATCACCGGTTAGTTCTTTTGTTTCTTCTTCGAATTTAACTACTTGTGGTGACATCTCTAAATCAACAGATTGCCCCAACTCATTGATGGCGTCTTGATGCATCGCTGCCTCTTCTTTTGAGGTCAGACCGCTGCTTATAAGAACGGCGCCACCCACACCGGCGGCTACAGCAGCGACGTCAGTGCCAATGTTATTGTCATAGGGGCTTCCGGAAGCGGCGGCAGCAATGGCGGCGGCGATCAGCAGCACACCACCAGCAATTTTTAACAAGCTTTTCGTTTTGGCTTCTTTTCGTAACAGGGTTTCAGTAAAGCTTGCTTTTTGCCAGGTAAGATAACTGTCTTCCATTTGCTGACTAAAAGCGCTGTAGTCTTGTTGAAGGTTATCCACAAACAGCTGTTCTCTGACCCTGACGGACTGCACTCGTTGATATAGGGGATCGGCATCACTTGGCATACTAATTACCTCCATCGGATCTTTGGAGGTATCAAGGTAAGGTAAGAATGCTTCCTCATTAAAGCTAGCAGCAAAACGTAAATCGGCAATTTGTTTTAACTCTGCAAGATTCGCTGGTTTCTGTTTGAGAAGTGCTTTAACTATGTCATCGGCAGCTTGATCAAAGGCGGGGTCATAAGGGTCTTTACCTTCGTTTCTAGGGTTTTTATAAAATCCCTCGCTCACTTCATAATCAATAGCGTCATCCATCCAGCGTTTACCACTGACATCAATTACCTCAAGGTCAAATTCCAGATCGACACCATCTGAGGTAACAATTTCTCCCAATACGTATAAATCGCCCGAAGCGGTATTATTGGGCGTGACTCTGACCGCACCAAATTTACCTGTGTCATCCAAGGCCTTTTTCAGCTTGTAGGCAAAGCGGTTTGCTTCTGCCCGACGAAGTTCTGGCCATATTCCTTCTTCTTCATAGCTAGAGGCGTCTTCAGAAAGACCTGGCGAGAAAGCAGGGATAACGACATCCAGTTTCGGGCCTGTGTAGCTCTCTTCAGCAGTGTCTTTTTCAAAGCTAGAAGAAACCTGGGGTCCTGTTGCGCTATTCGCGCCGGAATTTGTTAGCGTATTGGCACACCCTGTCAGCAGATGCATTAAAACCAGCGTATAGACTAATAAAGTGGAGGGTTTTCTATAACGATCACTGTTCAATATCCATCCCCTTGTATTTACGATATTCATTCCAGAGCTTTTTCTTGGTCTCAGGATCCGTTTCTGCCTCAGCAGCTATTCTAATCTGAGCCGCGATGGCGTCATCATTTTCTGCTGGTGGAATATCTTCCGGTATTCTGCCGTTCGACGAACTCGTCGTTGGGCCTGATGTTTGTGAATCGGTTGTTTCATTTGAACTGCTGGCGGTTGCCGCTGGTTCCTCGATCGGTTCCGACTCGGTTCCTTGTAGCATTTCACTTGCTGTGGACGTTTTGCCGCCATCTGAGCCAGACGAATTTGATGTGGCGCTGGCGGCTGATGAGGAACTTAAGGAAGGCGAGGTGTGGCAATTTTCAAACTTGTGTAAAGATTCATAGAAAGCCTGCTCCATGCGTTCTAGCCTTTCTGCACGCGTCATATCCGGATTGTCCTGGTAATCGATACCTACGACATCACAGTTGTCTGATGACTCTGTAGGTGGCTGAACTTCAGCCACACAAAACCCTGAGAATGTGAGTGTGAGAATGAAGATAAAAATGGGATTAAGAATAGACCATCCCCACCTTGAAGTTTCTTCCATTGGTCTTACCAGCGTCCGTTACGATACATTTTCAAAATAGAAATTCTGCTGTGAAATTACGATGAATTGAACTGTGTTTATAGGTAAAGGTTAACACGCCTTTTTATTTAAAGTGATGACTAAAAACGTTATGGATATATGTAATGAGCTAATAAACCTTATCACTCCATTACTGACTAGTTTCTGCTTTTTCATGTTCTTCAATGATTCTTTGAAGCCGCTCACGCATAAGCGCCTCATGCAGTTCAATTTGTCGTTGCTCATTTTTCAATGATTTGAGTAAGGCGCTAGCCATGAACACCATCAGAATCATGAATGGAAAAGCGGCAACGATAGAGATAGTTTGTAAAGATGAAAGTCCGCCACTCATTAACAAAACAGCGGCAACCAGTATCTGTACTATCCCAAAAGTAAATCGCAACCAGGGTCTTGGGATCAGCGCGCCTTTGCCAGTAAACATACCCAGAACGAAGGTGGCTGAATTGGCGGATGTGACCACAAATAAAATAATCAAGACCAGCATCAATACAGCCAATATTTCTGAGCCAGGCAATAGGTCAAGCAAGGCAAACAAGCCAGCACTGATCTCGTTTGAAACTGTCTCGGCAATGTTGGCATTCTGGAATATCTCAAAGTACATCGCACTCCCCCCAAAAGTGGCAAACCACAATGTACTGAGTAATACAGGCATTCCGATAACACCAAAAATAAATTCTCTGATAGTGCGCCCACGGGAGATGCGAGCGATAAATGTTCCGACAAAGGGAGCCCATGAGAGACCCCATGCCCAGTAGAAAATAGTCCAGCGTTCCACCCAATCTTCACCGGAATAGGGTGTCATGACAAAGCTCATGCCAATCAAGTTACTGAAATAGTCTCCAATTGCGTTGGTCATTGAGCCGGTGATGAAGTCTGTTGGGCCAGCAAAGAAAACAAAGATGAGTAGCAACCCGGCAAGCCACATATTCAGATCACTCATATAACGTATGCCACTCTCTAGAGGGGCGAGTGAACACAGAAGGAATATAAGGCCGATACCACCTAAAATGGCAAGTTGTGACGAAATACCAAATTCGAGGTTGAAGACTGAGAACATCCCACTGTTGATTTGAATGATACCCAGGCCAAGCGTTGTAGCAACACCAAACACAGTTGAGACGACAGCCAAGACATTAATCATATGACCCATACTGCCATCCACTCGGTCACCTAAAGTGGATCGGAATGCCTCACTGATAAGTCCTGCACGCTGTTGTCTGAAACGCACGTAGGCGATGGCAAGTCCAACAACGGCAAAATTTGCCCATTGATGAAATCCCCAATGGAAAAGTGAGTATCTCATTGCTAGGCTGGCTGATTCCGGTGAGTGGGGAAGTGTGCTTCCAAAGGGTGGGTTTGCGTAATGCGTCATGGGCTCAGCCACTCCCCAGAATACCAACCCGACCCCCATACCAGCTGAGAAAATCATCCCAAGCCATGATAGGTAGGAGAACTCTGGTGCTTCGCCATCAGCGCCTAAGCGAATCAGACCGTAGTTTGACAATGCGATACTGATACAAAAAACCAAGAAGCCAGTGGTAACGAAGAGATACAACCAGCCAAAGTGTGTTGTTGTAAACGCCAGTGCAGTCTTGGCATATTCAGCAAAGGTATCAGGATAGAGAGTTGCCACTGTAATAAAACTAAATAAAAGTGACAGTGACACGTAGAAAACCCAACCGGGTCTGGCGTTGACCATAAGAAGAACTGGAACTCAAAATCGCATTCTAACAAGCCGTGTTGTTATTTAACTAGTCTGAGTTTAGTAAAGAGAGTCAGGTCATCGGTACTCATCCACTGAGTAAGCTTTATTTCCTGATTCAGGATGGGCTAATTATATGACCGTCGACCATCATGGATTTTTTTGCTTGCGTAGATAAATAAACCAATAAAATAAGCCAACAAATACACTGCCACCTATGATATTGCCCAATGTTACGGGTATCAGGTTGTGCCAGAGAAAGCCACTGATCGATAATTGCTCAGATACCGGAACAGCCATTGTTGCAGCAATAAGTGCATCGGTTTGTGCCATCAAGCCCGCAGGAATAAAAAACATATTCGCTACGGAGTGCTCAAAACCCAAAGCCACAAATGCAGTAATCGGAAACAGAACGGCCAGAATCTTGTCAGTGGCACTTCGACCGGCATAGCATAACCATACCGCCAGACACACTAAAATATTACACAAAATGCCCCGGCTGAAGGCTTCCATCCATGTCAGATTCACCTTGGCATCGGCAATCATGACGGCATGCGCTCCAACGGCCCCATTACCCATTTGCCAATGGCCACTAAAGTAAATCAGAACCATTATTCCTAAAGCGCCAATAAAATTACCGATGTAAACCAGTGACCAGTTCTTGAGTAATTGTTTGAGGGTAACCTGACCATCAACATAAGCCATGACGATTAAATTATTTCCGGTGAATAACTCGGCGCCGGCCACAACAACGAGAACAAGGCCGAGACAAAAAGCCAGGCCGCCAATCAAGCGAAGTATACCGCTGGCAAGTTCTCCTGCATCATGCGTGACGACAGTAAATAAGGCGGCGCCCAAGGCGATAAACGCTCCTGCCAGTAATGACAACGCCAGAACCCGCAACGGATCGTTCCTGCTTTTGACGACCCCTAACTTCTGGATACGATTGGCAATCTCTTCAGGGCGGTATGCATCAATAGAAAATGGATCCATTTTCAACTCCTAGTATCTATTTTCATATCATGACTTATTTCATATCAGACGACCAGACTCACGCATCATATATTACTCAAGCTATACAATGCATGACGGTCATTTAATACATATTACAGGTTCAGTGTACCGTCTATAGGTCATATAGCATTAAGCCCAATTACTGCCTCTCATCATATTGATATGAGATTTGTATGCACATGGAAGGTGCATACAAATACTATTACAGTGCATCTTCAACCCCCCTCGTGAATATGGTTAATTTTATAAGTGACTGTTATGTATCAGTATTATTGGGTTTTAGGCCCTGTTTCTGTATTGGGTTGAATCTTGCTTGTAGTTTCAGGCTATTTTAGTTGGTGATTGAAATACTTAATGCAGCCAAAGACCAATCTAATGAGTGATTGAGTTAGAGACGATTTCTCTTAGACAAGATTTTTACCTTAATTTTTAGCTGTTCTGGATTATTAAACAACGCAAATAATGAAGGAAATGAAATGAGTGGAAATGAGTCTCGCATCCAAGCAATTTACCAAATCACGAACCGTGAACCCATATCAGTATCACAGCCCGAGCCTCTGGATAAAATATGGGCAAGCAATGTGTTCAACTTATCCAAAATGGAGGAGTCACTCTCCAAAGCAGCATTTAAGTCGATCAAGAAGACAGTTCAGAGTGGGGAGCCTCTCGACACGTTAACGGCAGAAGTGGTTGCAGCAGCAATGAAAGAATGGGCCCTATCAAAAGGGGTTAAATTCTTTTCTCATATCTTCTATCCGATGACTAATATCACTGCCGAAAAGCATGACGGGTTTATTGTTACCAACTCGGATGGTAACGCCATTACAGAATTTAACGGTAGCCTTTTAATCAAAGGCGAACCTGATGGTTCTTCCTTCCCAAATGGTAGCTTGCGCATGACGAATGCCGCTCGAGGCTACACGGCTTGGGATCCAACCAGTCCAGCTTTCATTATGGAAACTGACAATGGTGCGACTCTGATGATTCCAAGCGTTTTCATGTCATGGACAGCGGAAGCCCTGGATAAAAAAATCCCATTATTACGCTCGAATGCCGCCATGAATGAAGCCGCTCAGAAAGTGCTCTCCTTAATGGGGGAAACAGACATTGCAACATTAAATTCCAGTTGTGGTGCTGAACAGGAATACTTTTTAGTTGATAGCAATTTCGCTAACAGTCGCCCAGATCTGTTGCTTGCGGGCCGTACTTTATTTGGTGCAGCACCTGCCAAAGGTCAGGAGTTTGATGACCACTACTTCGGAGCGATTCCTGCTCGCGTTCAAGTGTTCATGCAAGACTTTGAAGATCAACTCTATAAATTAGGTATTCCAGCTAAAACGCATCATAACGAGGTCGCGCCGGGCCAGTTTGAAATTGCACCGTATTTTGAATCGGCGAATGTGGCTGCTGATCATCAACAGCTGATGATGACCTTAATGAAAACCACGGCTAAGAAGCATGGATTTCTTTGCTTACTTCATGAAAAACCTTTCGCGGGCATTAATGGTTCAGGTAAACATGTCAACTGGTCAGTCGGTAACGCCACCCAGGGGAATTTATTAGATCCAGGCAGCACCCCTCATGCCAATCTTAATTTCTTATTGTTCTGTGGTGCGGTTATTCGGGGCGTCCATAAGTTTGGTCCTTTATTAAGAGCCGCAATTGCCTCGGCGGCAAATGACCATCGTTTGGGGGCCAATGAAGCACCGCCAGCCATTTTATCGGTTTACTTGGGTGACCAACTTGAAAAAGTCTTCAAAGACATTCAAGAGGGTAAAATTACGTCATCACAAAGCGGAGGTGAAATGGATCTTGGTTTGTCTCAAATTCTGAATTTTGAACGAGATCCTGGCGACCGTAACCGTACATCACCATTTGCTTTTACCGGTAATCGTTTTGAATTCAGGGCAGTAGGCTCATCACAATCCGTCTCTGGTCCGCTGGTGACAATGAATACTATCTTGGCTGATTCATTAAACTGGATTGCTGAAAAACTGGAGTCGGAACTAGGAAAAGGAACGACACAAGCAGATGCTGTGCTTGCTGTTCTAAAAGAGCTAATGGAGTCACACGGTAATGTCGTGTTTGGTGGAGATGGTTATTCGCCCGAGTGGCATAAAATGGCAGTTGAAGAACGCGGTCTTAAGAATATCCCAACAACTGCTGATGCATTACCAGCTCTTCGTGAAGCTTCAGTAATAGAGTTATTTGAAAAAATGAATGTGCTCTCACCGGTAGAGCTGGAGAGTCGTTATGAAGTGTATTCCGAACAATATATTTTATCTATCGAAGTTGAAGCCAAGCTTGTTATAAACATGGCGAAGACAATGATTTATCCTGCTGCTTTAAGCTACTTGTCGGAGCTATCCATCACAGCCGCAGGCATGGCAGACATAGGGATTGAATTGGATAGCTCAATAGCAAAAACAATCGCGAGCGAATCAAACGCCATGATGACTGCCGTTACACAATTGAGTGAGGCTATAGAAAAGCATGATTTCGCTTCTACCGAAGAGCATATGCAATTCTGTGCTAACGAGATCCGTGGCCTGATGGACGAAGTACGCACACATGCTGATATTTTGGAAACAGAAGTCGCGGATGAATTATGGCCTCTTCCTAAATACCAGGAAATGTTATTCATAAAATAACATTAGCTATTCTACTTACGTTGTCATAGATCAGGACTGCAATAAACGTGTAGTCCTGATCTTGTTCTCATACAATTTATCTTACCTTGCGTATTGAGGACGCTGTGTTAGGAGGCCACTTGCAGCATTTTTGGACAGGTAAAAACACAAATCAGGCTTAGCTATAGCCAGACATTTTGGTATGCCGACTTTAGTGACAGGTATGAAAATAGTGAACCATAATTTCGCATCTATATCATAGTCTCTCTTGAGAACTCTCAAACGGGATAGAGGCTGAAAAATGCAAAACCAAATTCCTGATTCCTATTTGGATACACAGTTTTTAAATGTTGAAAAGATTTCACATTGGCCCAGCAACTTCGCCATAATATCTGCTTATGCAACCACCGGTGACAACGGCTCATCTGAGCAGAATGAATCAGCAGATAAGAACCTTGAGCAATATTTGAAGGCTCATTTCCCATGGGTTAGGAGATTGATTAGCTTCTCCCCAAAATGGGATGATTTAAAATCCGGATGGGCCGTTAACTGTAGCTGGAATGATGCTTGTGATATTGGCTTAATGTATAAACAAGATGTGATTTATTTTGTGTCTGGAAATACTGTATCCGTCAGTTTTTGCGATGAAAGACGAAAACCCGTGACTGTCGGTGATTTTGTATCACGACTGCATATCACACACACGACTCAAAGCAAAAAATAAAGTGTTTTCTGGCTCAAAACACCTCAATAAAAAGTTCAACACACGCAATGCCTAGAGGCCATGTGTTTTTAATAGTCCACCCCGGAATCGAATCAGCACACTCGCAATAAGCTAAATTTTATATAGAGAAATATCTTGTAACGCTTTATGCTGCTTATTAAGCATTTAGATAGTAGCTAACTACTTTAAATATCTAATCTGTAAGCTGAAAATAGTCATAAGAAGATAAAACTAAATGAGAAAGTTATTGAATTTATCGTGCGTTTTTATTGTGCTTTTGTTGACTGGCTGTAATCAGCAGCAAGATACCAGCGTTATACACAATTGGAGTTTGCAGTCCCATGCCGTTGCCAACAGTAGCAGCTTTAGGGAGTTGCAAAAGTTTGCAGAGAATGTGGCGTTGATGAGTGAGGGGCGCTTGTTAATTACGCCTTATCCTGCTGGTGAACATGCTCATGGTGCTAATATTTTCAACGCTGTTGCAGAAAACCGGGTACAGATGGGTAATGGTTGGCCAAATTGGTGGTCTGCTCAACACCAAGCGTGGGCAGTGATGAATTCTGGCCCTCTAGATTTTATGAATATCGATGCTTCTATGATGTTTTTCCTCGAAAAGGAGGGGGCCGTTTTTGCAAACCAGTTATCCCAGGAAAGTGGTGTTCTATGGCGACCTGCTTGGTGGGCTGGTATGGAGTTTGGTTTGGTTTCTAAAACCCCCATTACTGGTTTGAGTGACTTAGCAGGAAAAAAAGTACGAATAGGGCCCGGGTTACCAAGTGAAGTGTTAGCAAAAGCATCAAACAGCTTGACTATTCCTTTGGTCCCAGAGGAAATTAAGCCATCTATGATCGCGGGAAATATTGATGCGGTTGAGTGGACAACCACCTCAGGGCTATTTGATTTGGAAATAGTAGATATTAGTCCTTACGCAATAGTCCCCGCTATCTGGCAACCTTCGGTATTGTCTGACTTTTTGATAAATGCAGAAGCTTATGATGCTTTGGAACCAGCGTTGAAGTCCATTCTGGAAACCGCAATAAAATCGTTCACCTTGACTGCCACACTCAAAGCGAAAGTAAACGACATTGATGCATTAAAAATGCTCAAAGAGGGGGGGATGCACTTTAATCACTGGAATGAAGCTGATCTTACTAAGTGGCGTAGCGCATCAGAAGAGATCATTTCGCAATATAAAAAGGATCCTTTTTCAAGCCAACTGATTGAAAAAAAACATGAATTTAAAAAGGATTTTGACGAATATTACGATTTATTCGGCCCTTTCGAATAAGGCGATATGAACAACATCTTCAACGTAAGACTGATAGCAGGCATCGTCCTGAGTACTTTTCTGGTGATGTCAGTATTTGGTGGTATTAGATTTCATTTATCACAGACAGATTTTCAACAGCGTTTAGATGTTCTAATAAAGCAGACGGCTAATCGCATTGCTTCAGCGGTGAAACCTTCCATCTGGTCTATTTATAGCAAATCGGTTGATCGCGCTTTTTCAGAGGAGTTTGCCGCAGGCATACTCGATTCTGAACTAGAGGGGCAATATATTACTGGTGTCGTCGTCTATGGCCAATTTGGGCATGTTTTTATGGGGCGTTGGATTGATCAAAATGGTGATATACAGTCCTACGATAAATCCAACAAGTCGATTCTTCTAGAACAGTCCAACCTTTCCCGCTTGTATCCAATAAAATTTGAAACAATGACTCTTGGGAAAGTAGAGCTCTTCATTGATACTCAGCCGTTTATCAAACAGCAACGAGAGGCGATCTTAATTGAGTTAATGCAAATTGGTCTGGTTTCTATTTTCTTCATTTTTGTGTTGTTTTACCTCATCAGACAGGTCTTAAGCGATCCCGTGCGTAGACTCAACGTTGCCCATAAAGCTTTTTCGAGTATGAGTGAAGGGATTGTCTTTACAGATTTAAATGGTGAGATCTATCAGTCAAATGATGCTTTCAATCGAATAGCCAAAGTCAGTGATGACGGCATTTTAAAACAAAAAATTTGGCAGTTTATTTCTGATGATAAACACGCATTAAGTCAACTCAAGAGAGACGTTCAAATGGGTATTGGTTGGAATGGGGAGGTTAACCTTTCTAATTCTGTTAATGAGCAACTGCCTGTATGGCTAACGGTGTCGTCGGTTATCGAAGTATCGACTGATGATGCGGAGCTGGTTTTTTTATTCCAGGATATTTCTAAACAAAAAGATGTTGAGAACAAGCTCAAGAAAATGGCTTTTTATGACGGACTCACAGAGCAGCCTAACCGTCAGTATTTTGAAGAAGAGCTTAAATCTTCATTGAGAGCAAGCAAGCGAGAAAAAAGTAGACTTGCGCTTATTTTTATCGATTTAGACAATTTCAAAGAAATCAATGACTCATTAGGGCATGGAACGGGTGATCTGGTGTTGATTGAAGCAGCAAGGCGGTTCAATGCGAGAGTCCGAGAAAGCGACTTTTTATCCCGAATCGGTGGAGATGAGTTCACAGTCATTGTCAGTGAGTTTAGTGACTCTGAGGAAATAGCCATTCTGGCAAATGATTTAATAGCGTGTCTCAATGATCCTATTGTGGTTAATGAGAACGAATTTAAAATCGGAGCCAGTATTGGTATTTCTCTCTATCCTGACGATGCATCAGGTCCAGAAGAGCTCATCAAAAAAGCCGATATTGCAATGTACAATGCCAAGGATTCAGGGAAAAACCAAACATCATTTTTTTCCCCAAGTTTAAATGCAAAAGTAGAACGTTATTTTCAGCTTAGAAATAGTATTGATGTAGCGTTAGTGAATGATGAGTTTAGATTGTTCTTCCAGCCAAAAATTGATTTATTTAATAATCAGGTATACGGCGCAGAAGCCTTAATTCGTTGGTTTAAACCAGATGGAGAAATGATTTCTCCAGACCATTTTATTCTCTTCGCGGAAGAAACGTTACAAATACTTCCTATTGGGAAATGGGTTATAGAGGCAGCGGCTCAGCAGTTAACCTCATGGAAGGGGACAAGGTTTGAACATTTGTCCCTGTCCATCAATGTGTCACCTATCCAGCTGTTCCATGAAGATTTTATTCAGAATATAAAACAGACTCTAACAAACTATAATTTTAGCCCTGAAAAACTAGAAATCGAAATCACGGAGTCAGCAATTATCAGTGATGCTGATAAGGCGATTGATGTTTTAAAACAGCTGAAAAAATTGGGCGTCCAATTGTCGCTAGATGATTTTGGTACGGGTTATTCATCTTTGAGCTACTTAAAACAATTACCTTTTGACAACCTGAAAATTGACCGCTCATTTATAGCGGGGGCAGAACAAGGGAATACAAGCGGCAAAATTTTAACAGCAATTATTCGTTTAGCCCACGACCTCTCAATGGAGGTGGTTGCAGAGGGAATTGAAGATCACAAGCATCTAGAATTGTTGATATTGAATCATTGTCGCTATGCTCAAGGTTACTATTTCTCGCCGCCGCTACCGGTAGATAAATTTGAAAACATAAGGGAGCTGTCTGCTGAATTTGTTTCAGAGAGAGCGTAGTCATTGATGCAGGTTTTTGAACTCACTTACTCTGATTAATCAGGAGTAACTATGCCGTATGACTCATTATCAGAATTACCTGATCAGGTGAAAGATAATCTGCCGAAACATGCTCAGAAAATATATAAAGAAGCTTTTAATAGTGCGTGGGAGCAATATAAAAATCCAGAAGACCGTTACGATAATGACTCAAGGGAAGAAGTTGCACATAAAATTGCCTAGTCTGCTGTAAAAGAAAATAACAAACAAAAACGCTTTCGCTGTAATCGAAATAGCGAATAGAGTCTTATTTTCATGAGGTTTCAGCTATAATAATTTAAAGAATATAGCCTTGGAATCAAATCGACCTGTTAGAAAATATAACGTGGTTTCATCGCTATGGTTTTCAGTCAATATCGATAATGAGTACTAACCTCCAGACCCTATTGGAACCGGATAACGATGAGCAGTATACCTACACATAAACCACGTCCGATGCTTGATCTTTTAATAGGTATCATCATCCCGTCATTAATTCTGATGAAATGGAGTACCGACGATTATTTAGGTGTGAGTGGCGGTCTGATTATTGCTCTTTCGTTTCCTATTGGATGGGGACTTTTCGAGTTAATCAAATACAGAAAATTCAATTTCATTGCCCTGTTAGGATTTATCAGTATTTTACTGACAGGAGGTATCGGTTTGCTTGAGCTCGATACTAAGTGGTTGGCGATTAAAGAAGCCGCTATTCCTGCAATAATTGGTATTTCTGTTTTGATTTCAACGTATACGCCCTACCCTTTGGTAAAGGCATTACTTTTTAATCCAGCTGTTATGAATGTTGAAAAAATTCAACAAAAGCTTGAAGAATTGAACAGTACGCATATATTTGAGTCTCGCTTAATCAAGGCAACTTACCTTGTGGCAGGCTCTTTTGCCTTTTCAGCAACGATGAACTACATTCTTGCCAAAGCGATAGTAACCAGTACAGCAGGAACACCTGAATTTAATAAAGAGCTCGGTCAATTAACCTTATACAGTTATCCTGTTATCGCGCTTCCGTCTATGCTGATGACTATGGGCATTCTTTACTATTTATGGCGGACCATTCATGATCTAACAGGGCTAAAACTGGAAGAAGTTCTAAACTCAAAATAACAGAATAATTTAATTTTATCAGTGTGTTAGATGTAAATTGCATACAATGAAATTGAGTTTGTCACATACGCCAGAGAGCTCACTGACGAGGTCAAACGGGCACGGCCGGAATGAGATTTTTATTGATTCGAGGGTAGCGTTTCAGCCCGTTAACAAGCGCTTCTGGCAATACAAGCCCACTTTTTTATAACGCAGTGTTGCATCGCTTTTGAGTCATGACGAGCAACTATAATGGGATACGCCGCCGATATCACAGAGCTCCGGTGGCCTAAGTCGATAATATTTTTCCTCGATCTCTTCCGATTGTTCGGCATAGGGTTGCGCTATCACGTCCTGTAACTCACGGAGGAGTGAGTATTCTCCATCAGCTGCTTGCTTATAAGCAGAAACGACGTGCCACTCTCGCAAAATATATTTCGGATTGACCTGTTTCATCTGACTGGAAATCGTTTTACGAGACCGGGGCCCTGAATGATTTGTGCCGATTTTGTCATTGATGCCTAGACACGTTTTCCATTTTAAAAGCCACTCTGACCAATGTGAGTCAATTACTTGGGCGTTTGGGAACGGAGAGTCTAAGTCACTTTCTGAAGGATTCAGTTCACCATAAAAGCTTTTTTTGAGTGGACCAACATCGTCAGGCAACAGAGAGAGCTCACGAAAGAAAATGGTGTAATCTACCGGTGTTAAGGCCATCAGGCTTACGAGCTCGCTGACCAATGCCTCGTTATAGCGTTCAAGTCCCAGTTTGGCAGCCCACATCTTTTCTAATTGCGTTTGCATGACCTCAGAAAACCCCCTTCGAATTTCTTCAAGCTCTGATATATAACGCTGATCGGTCTTAAGCAAAGGCTGCAATGCTTTACAAAACATGGCGAAGTTACGCTCTGCCGCCGCTGGTTGGTTTAGGAAGGAGAAATGGCGTCCGCCACCGGTCCATGGCTGGTATTGAGGATCAAACATTTCACAGAATCCATAAGGACCGTAGTCAAGTGTGAAACCTCCGGCAGCGCAGTTATCACTGTTGAAATTGCCTTGGCAATAACCTACACGTATCCAGTCAGCGATAAGAGACGTAAGACGACCACGAAACGCCTTTGCAAGCAAAATGACTTTTGTTTCGATTTTAAGGTTTTGATCAATAACATGAGAATATTCTCGATCAATCAAGTGCGACACAATCTTCTCGAGTTCATCCATCGCGTGCTCGTGAGCATTGTTGATAACGCGACGGCCAAATAGCTCGAGTTGACCCACTCGTATAAATGAGGGGGCGACCCGCGTCGAGATGGCAACGGGTTCAGTGATAAGAATGTTGGGTTCAGTTGAAGTCGATCCATCCGAATACCAGGGCCGCTGGACCTGCTCGGTTTTTGAGGCATACAAGCTTAGCGAACGTGATGTGGGTACCCCGAGCGCGTACATGTGCTCTTGAGCAAGAAACTCTCTGATGCTGGATCGTAAAACGGCTCGACCATCCGCACCTCGGCAGTAGGGGGTTCGACCGCCACCTTTTAACTGCATTTCCCATCGACGGTCCCTGATAACGGCTTCCAATACTGAGATTGCCCGACCATCACCGTATCCGTTGCCGGTTTGGAACGGACACTGTTGATTGTATTCTGTACCGTAAATGGAAAGGGCATAACCACAAGCCCAACCGACTTTGCGAATAGGCGCGGGAACAAAACGTAGATCGCCGGAAAACATCTGAACGAAGTCTTTCGAGTTCGCCATGCTGTCTGCGAACCCAAGTTCATGGAAAAAGGTTTTACTATGTGTAACGTAAACAGGGTTTTGGATTGGCGTTGGTTTTACCGGGACATAATGTCCTGTGAATACTTGTCGCGGAGAGTGATCGTCTCCATTCAAAGTCCCGTCAGGATCGCTGTTAAGTGAATCCATAAACGAATAACTTGTCATTTTTGCAAGGTCTTCGAGAGTAGCGATCTTGGAAGACATACTCTCGGGGGCTTGTTTCATCATTGGTGTTCCTGGTGACTTGCATATTGCGGTAATCCCCACACAGAGATATCGATTCTAACCGATAATCGAGCAGCAACTTTGTTTATGAGTTGCGTGTTATTGCAGTTTTTGGATTTCTTGCTTAAGTTGCTCGGCTTCAGTTGTCAGGGTTGAAAAGCTACGAATATCTCCATTTCTTTGGGCATGCATTGCTTGCTCCAGCTTTTTTGCATGGGCTTTTTTCAATTTTTTTATTGGATCTGATTTGAATAATGAAAACATGGAGATGAGCCTTTATCAATGTAATTAACGATGAAATGCCGTAATCATTAGATCTGACTATAAAGGCTTGAGACTAGTTTCATTAGTTTATATTTTACGCTTCAAACAAAAACATCAAAACGGAGATCCGATTGAAAATGATTAGATTGATTCAGTTTTATGACGTCAATCAACGTGATAGTGATCGTTCATGTAAGAAGTCTGGAAAAAAGCCTCAACACAGTGAAGGCATTGAGGCTTTGATATTCCTAATGATGTTCGATGCTAGAATCGAACCGACCGCAAAGCCCAGGGATTTTAAGTACAACTTGCGAGCAAAGCTATTCAGAACCGAACGACTCTAAATAAGCATACAATTCGTCCTTGATTTTCAGTTTCTGTTTTTTCATCAGCTCAATCTCATCATGGCCTACGTGCACAATCTGTGCTTCCATGTTTTTAATTTTCTGATCGAGTTCGTTGTGCTTTTCAAACAACTGCATGAAATGGTGATCCTTGTTCTTAAGTTTGGTGATCAGTTCACGATGTTCGGGAAACATGTTTATCTCCTTTCAATGTACGGTTATTCGTTTTAAGAAATCGTTGATTGGTCAGTGCTCAGAAAGTCCTAAGTGACATATTAACGCCTCTTATTAGTTTAGTAACCAAATAACGTTGGGCATAGTTCCTATGCTTCCCCGAGTTACCAGCGCTCGAGCAATAACGATTATTGCGAAAAAAACTGCAAAGTCTTGGCCTGATGGCACTAGAACACTATCCTAGTGGGGACGACTTGCAGGATGCACAGCATCTGAATGATTGGCTGGCAGAGCAGATCCGCCAATACTCCGAACAATATCTTTGGCTTCACCACGGATTCAAAACCCAACCCATTGGTCGAGGCTTTTGTATTAATCGCCCAGAGCATCTGCCTAATCAATATGACGTTTTCTGTCATATAACCGACATCAAAATTACACACTTTCAACTTATGCTAATAACCAGTAAATCATCCTAGGCGTTAACCATTGCCTTGATGAACAGACAACGTAATTTGAGAGGCAAACATCTAATGAACGCATCTGATTCTGGTAACACGATTATCTGGCGGTTGACTGATGGTAAGCCAGGCCATGAAAACCAGTCGTTGGGACTGGCTCGCGCATTACAACGTATCCGTCGCTGTCAGGTGATTGATATTCCGGTTTCCGGGAAATTAAAGCCGTTTGCACAATGGTTATCTGGAATATGGCCAGAGGGAATGGGTTTGCCCACGCCCGATTTGATTCTAGGTGCTGGTCATCGGACACATTTACCCATATTGGCAGCAAGACGTGCTTTTGGTGGTAAAGCCATATTAATGATGCAACCCAGTTTGCCGGTCGGTTTATTTGATCTGTGCCTGATCCCAGAACATGACCGATATCAAGGTGGTGGTCGTTATCTGCAAACCCGTGGCGTGTTAAACCCGTTACAGGCCATAGGAGACCATCGCGCCGAAGAGTCACTGATTATGCTCGGTGGTCCATCCAAACATTGTGGTTGGGATAATCAGAAACTGATGCAAAATATCACTAAATTGCTGGCTGATAATCCGACGATTCATTACACGTTGACCACATCTCGGCGCACGCCAGCGGAGTCATTGCAATCAGCGCAATTAATTGATGCACCCAATTTACAGGTGGTGCCATTTCAGAACACGGCACCGGGCTGGGTTGCCAATCAAATGGCCAATGTCGGCAGTGCCTGGATCAGCGAAGATTCCGTCTCTATGGTTTATGAAGCGTTAACTGCAAGGCTTGCGGTCGGCACTTTGCCGGTGCCGATTAAACGTCAAAACCGGGTCAGTAACGGCTTACAACAATTATTAGCAGAGGGTATGGTTGTTCGCTTTGACGATCATCAGGCATATCAACGAACTTTGCATCCAGTCAGCGGTTTTATTGAAGCCGATCGCTGCGCAGAATGGATTGAAGCAAACTGGTTGTCGCAAACAGATCTCGGTCATATTGCCATTGACAGTATTTAGTGTTTTTGATTTATTTTGTCCAAACTTAGTGTAGTTCAGGTATTACCCGCGCTGGCGTCTGGCGGCGTTGAGCGGGGTACCTTGGAAGTTGGCCAGTTTCTAAGTCAACAAGGCCACCGATCGATGGTTATTTCTGGTGGTGGCCGTCTGGTCAAAACATTGACTGAACAAGGCAGCGAACATATTCAATGGCCGATTGGCCATAAATCGCTGCTGACCTTAAGGCTTATTCCCAAACTTCGGCGATTTTTACTCAGCCAACAAATTGATATTGTCCACGCTCGCTCCCGGCTACCGGCCTGGATTTGCTATCTGACCCTGAAAACCATACCGCGCGCGCAGCGACCGCATTTTGTTACTACCGTTCATGGCCCGTATTCGGTCAATGCATACAGCGCTATCATGACTAAAGGCGAAAAAGTCATCGTTATTTCAGAGATGATCCGTGATTACGTGCTGCGTCATTACCGAGTGAATTCTGAGCGATTGCAGCTAAATTATAGGGGAGTTAATGCCGCAGAGTTTTCTTGCGCATATCAACCGGATGCCACTTGGCTGGCCAGGTGGTATCAACAGTTTCCGCAAACCCGGAACAAATTGCTGTTATGTTTACCGGCGCGCATTACCCGCTGGAAAGGTCAGCAGGATTTTATTGAACTGATTGCCACGCTCAGTCAACGTCATGTCAATGTGCATGGTCTGATTGTAGGTGAGACCAAGCCCGGCAAAACGCGTTATTTACAGGAGTTAACTGCTCTGGCCAGTGAGCTGAGCGTAGAATCGCTGATAACCTTTACCGGCCATCGCAGCGATCTTCGAGATATTATGGCGACATCTCATATCGTATTTTCTTTGTCTACGGAACCGGAAGCCTTTGGTCGTATTCCGATCGAAGCCATCAGTTTGGGCAAACCCGTCATTGCCTATGATCATGGTGGCGTGTCAGAACAACTTAACATCATGTTGCCTGATGGGCTGATAGCGGTGGGGGATAAAAGTGCTGTGGCTGACAAATGTTTACAGTGGCTAGAGAGCTTGCCAGCGGTGCCAACAAACCATCCTTTTACCCTGCAGCGAATGTTGGAAAACACATTAACTGTTTACCAGTCCGTGATGGTGCGGCCAAAATAATCATGAAAATTGCCCAGGTACTTTCCAGTCAAGGCAACGGCGGTCTGGAAAAACATGTTCGTGAACTTAGTATTGCGATTCATGAGCGCGGCCATGACATAACCGTCATTGCCGATCCATTGTTTAATAACACTTTGCCATCACAGATCAAAACTATTGCCATACCATGTCATTTGAGCCGTCATGATCCGCGATTGTTGTGGAGACTTGGTCGTGCTTTACGTATTGGCCAGTATGATATTACTCATGCGCAGGCCAATAAAGCGGCGATAATGCTCAACACGTTGCGGCCTATTTATTCCGGCCGGCGGGTTGCAACACTGCATAACATCAAACGCCAACTAAAAGCTTTCAAGCATTTTGATCAAGTCATTACCGTCAGCAAACAACTTGCACTTCCATTTGCTGCCGATAAAGTAACGGTTGTTTATAACGGTACTGAGTTACCATCATCAGCCCTTCTTGCCAGCAAAAATCATACACCTGCAACACTCCTAGCAGTGGGTAGGTTAGTCAAAGCGAAAGGCTTTGATGTACTGATAAAGGCCGTTGCTGATCTCCCAGTGACTTTGTTGATCGCTGGTGACGGTCCGGATAAAACCAAATTGCAGTCACTGATTGACAATAATGCCACAGCCGCGAATATCCAATTATTGGGTACGCGTCAGGATGTTTTTCAGCTAATGCAACAAGCTGATGGGCTGATTATAGCTTCTCGGCGGGAAGGCTTTTCCTACGTGCTCAACGAAGCACTGCTATCTCACTGTCCGGTGTTAGCAACCAATGTACCAGTGGCCAATGAAGTATTACCTGATGGATTAATTGTTCCTATCGACAATCCGTTGGCGTTGCAAGAACGTTTGCAAACCCTGTTAGCGGAACGGGATGCTTGGTCAGCATTAATGCAAAAGCCCTATGAATTTGCTAGGCAACAAATGACTTTAACAGCCATGACACAGCAAACACTTTCGGTGTATGAAAAACTGATATCAGCATGAGCGAAACACATATTCTTTTGATAAAACATGGTGCTTTCGGCGATTTGTTACAGGCAGACGGTGTACTGCGCGATATTCGAACTTTCTATCATCATGCCCGAATCACTTTACTGACCGCTCCAGCTTATAAATCGCTGATGCAACGCAATCCGTACATTGATTCAGTGATCAGCGATAATCGCCTGCCTTTATGGCATATTCAAGCGTTTCTGGGGCTCAGAAAAACCTTAATTAACGCCGACATTAATCAGGTCATTGATTTACAAAACTCTCAGCGCAGTCGACTCTATCGTATGCTGTTATTGCCGAAATTACCTTGGTTGCAACGCACTGCAAAAACGGCTTCTGTCAGTGGTTTACAGGGGCTGATTGACTTATTAGAACAGGCGGGTATCCCCGCTGAATATGCCCGGCAGGCTGATTTAACCTGGATGGCTGAGGATATGCACAACTGGCTGATTACGCAGAAAATTAAACCCGGCTTTATTTTACTCTTGCCTGGATGTTCGGCCAGACGTTCTGAAAAACGCTGGCCGTTTTATCCACAACTTGCAGAGACGTTAACGGCAAAAGGCAAAAATGTGCTGACCATTCTTGGTCCGGATGAAGGTTCGTTAGCACCACAATTTTCTGGCACCGTTTTAACGGATCTGAGTTGGTTTCAACTGGCCGGCGTCATTAAGCAGGCATGTTTTGTTATTGGCAATGACTCTGGTCCCAGCCATTTGGCAGCACACATTGGTCAGGCCGGCATGGCGATTTTTGGGCCACAAAGTTGCCCGCAACGAGCCGAAATTACCCGCGAACAGTTTAAACCTTTTAGCAGCAGTGACTTATCAACGCTTCGCGTCGATACTGTTATCGATTATTTAAGTGAGCGTGGCGTCATCGTCGTTTGATTTATCGTCTGTTGGTAGTTAGCCATCAGCAGCGCCCAGCCAACGCCCAGCCAAACTAGCGCTGCCACCCAATTATTCAAAATACTTATGCCGCCAATTAATGGCCAGAAGCTGAGTAATAAAATCGTTGCACTGATTGTCATTAACAGCCAGCTTTTTCCCTGCCAGAGCGGAACCAATGCCTGATGAAAAATACTTGATACCAATAGGCTGAACAACCCCACACCAACCAGTCCAGTTTCAGCGCCAATTTGTAAATAAAGATTATGCGGATGACTGCAAGCCATCGGGAAATTTGTTAATACGCCCAATTCATTACAGACCGACTTGTAACTGTGTAGGCCGCTGCCCAACCATGGATAATGCTGCCAGACTTCAATTGCCCCGCGAAACACTTGACCATAATCTGATTCGCGAAAATTTTGTAATTTATCAATGCTGCTGAATATCATCCGTTGGGCAGTCTCCGGCAGCCACATTGACAAGGCGAGGAGCAATATTGCCAACGACAAACCACCCAGCATGATCAGCCTACGGTTAAGCGGATATTGCAGCGCTAAACCAAACAACACCAGCAAACTCGCTGTAAGACACAAAATAAACGCCATGCGCTCGCCAGTGGTAAAAATGAGCAATAAAAAAGCTATTAAAATAGCGGCGATATACAGGGTTTGCCGAGCAACTGATTGCAAGCAAGCAAATAATGTAACCGCAAACAATAAGATAAATTCCACCCTCACCATCATGATGCCGACCACCGGATTACGAAATGGTCCGGTCAGGCGATTTTCTGGTGCGGCCTGAATGCCAAACCAGTCAACACCGGTGATATATTGCCAGCCGGTATCAAGGCCAATAAATAGTGATGTTAACAACAGCGCGATAAGAAAATGTTTTTGCTGATCCCGGCCCAGCAAAAGCCAGTAACATAAAGCTGCAGCAAATAACGGCCAGCGCATAAACGTTATCGCATAGAGCAGGCTATCCGCTGAGTCAACACTGAACGGCACATTTAACAACAGTAAATATGCCCAAAATAACAAACTAAATCGAAACCAAGACTGCTTGGTCCACTGCCAGTTTTGCTGTTGAAATGACCAAATCAGAAACAAAATACCAGTCAGCAGCACCGTAATGTCTGCAATCACTCGGGAAAATAACAATAATGCCGGTAATAACCATGGCATAACTGATTGTGGATATTGAAGCCAGCTGCTAGTGCTATCAGTTTTCATCAAAGTCATTCAGCATATGCATAATAATTTTTCAAGTTAACGCATTTTTACGACAGTTTCATGAACGGGTTTTACCCTTCATCGAACCCGAACCCGAACCCGAACCCGAATCACATCATGGATATGATATTCCGAAGACTAAAAGTGGATTTACACAATTTAACGGATGCTTTTCCTTAAATATTGAATTGTCACAATTCTGCTATATAGAAATCAGCTATTCAGGGACTGTTCCGGGTGTTTTAGACAACATCCAAACTGATCCAAGAAAGCCATCAGGCATAAAAAAGCGACTAGTTGAAAGCCGGCTAACTGCCTAATTTTAGTGGTGGGCCCATCAGGAGTTGAATCTGAGCCCTGGTATTATGAGTCGTCGTAACCAGAATTCCACCCAACAAAAAAGCCCCGACGCTTTTCAGCATTGAGGCTTTTCATATTCCTAATGGTGCCCAGGGCCGGAATCGAACCGGCACGACCGCAAAGTCGAGGGATTTTAAGTCGCATATCAAAATTTTACACTTAATAAAAACAATGAGTTAGGGTTGCTTTTCAGAGTAAATACAGTCTCAGTAAGTATAAATCATGACTTGCCCGGCTTAATCAAGTCACAAAAATTACACGTTTAGATTGAACTTAACTAGCCCTACTCAAGCCAGTATGGGTATGTCCTCATGCTCTAGTAACTTCGTATTGCTGCGAAATCAAATGGCTTTTATTATAACAATGAGAGTTAGTCGTAAGGTCGAGAATGTTCGATGAATTTCCTTAGTGGGCATCATGCTCCCATGCCTGCAACTGGAGCAGTGATAGTTGGTCGATAAGTGAAAATGCGAAAGTATGCATGGTTGACAGCACAAATGATGGTTTTAAAGCCTAAACGGGATAACAGCTTATGGCTTACTTCTTCACCATGATTCTGAGTAGCGACCTACTTAGTTATTTCTGAACTCAAGCTATTAGCAACTGTTTCAAGCATTTCGATGAGCTTATAATATTCGGTAGATGTTAAAGCACTCTGATTTGTAACTCGCTGTTCTACCATAGTTAGCAAGGGGTGGAGCTGTCTTGCCTTATCTGTTAGTGTGAGTAAAACAACTCGCTCGTCTTTAGCGCAACGAGACTTGATAACGAGTCCTGCATTCTGAAGGCGTTTAATAAGCGGTGAAAGGGTACCTGAATCTAGTTTTAACCTAGTCATCACTTCTTTAAGAGGGATATGCTCTCTTTCCCAGAGCACTGATAAAACAAGGTACTGCGTATATGTAAGGTGATACTGGTCAAGAAGCGCGCTATAAAAACGCCTAATTTCATTAACAGCTTTGTAGAGTGACAAGCACAGCCGCTTATCCATTCCTTGGCTTTTAAATCTACTTATTTGCAAACTCGCTGTGCTGGGGTTGTGAACATTTATTACACATAAAAATTCTTAAATTATTTATTATTCAACTGAATCTTTGCTTCACAAGTCTCTCAACTTGTCAACCATTGCGGGTGATATTTACCCCGATTGATTTTTTGCAAGCTTTATTGCTGGTCGCTTCCGCTTCAGGGTCTTAAAAAAGCAACTGATAGATCAAGGATCACCTTTAATTGAGGGGTATATGCGTGAATGCCATCATCAATGATCCTCTGTGAACCCCTAAGTCGGAATAGCGCAGACATATGAATGGCTGACATGCTATGTATGCTATACGAATGATTGATCTCTTCTCTTGCAGCATTGAGGATTCATTGCTAGCACCATCAATTTAGGTCGCTATAAAAACAAAAAGACTCTGCTTTGCTGAGGGTGTGCAAAGTAATCTGTTAGTCAACTGTGAGGCTGTCCTCTATTTACTTTTAGTAAGTGATGAAGTATTGAGCGAGGCGTGTTGAATATGGTTTGTTTATCTACCATTTTTTTGGTCCTTGTATAGATGGCAACGCCATGAAGGCAGGTTTTGCCAATAGAAAGCCCTGAAAACGTTTAATACCGGCAGCAAACAACCAGTTGAGATCTTCTTTGGTTTCCACACCCTCTGCGATGATGCTGATACCAAGACGCTTAGCGCAATAGATAATAGAGTCAATAATAGCCTCTCGCGGTCCACTTTGTGACGCGCCATGCACAATGCCCCGGTCTATTTTGATTATGTGCGGTTGCAGTTCAACCAGGATGGAAAGGCCAGCATAACCACTACCAAAATCATCAATGGCCAAGAGAAAGCCATGTGCTTTGATTTCATTGGCAATCTTGCTAATGTGCTCTAGGTTTTCGATGGCTTCCTGTTCGGTGAGCTCGATAATGATATTGCTGCGTTCAATCTTGAACTCATCGGCAAGTTGTGCCAGTTCTTCAACTACGTCTGGATACTCCAGTAGTGTGCCAGGAAGGAGGTTCAGGCTCAGACCACTGTCGGTATCAAACTGTCGAAATGCTTTCAGTGCATCGAGCTTTGATTGGGCATCGAGTTTGTGAAGACTGCTATCATCAAGTCCATCAAAAATTGACATTGGAGATTCGCCATCAGGACCTCTAATCAGGGCCTCAACCCATATGACCTCACGCTGCATGACATCGATAATCGGCTGAAAGGCAAATTTTTGCTCTACCTCAAAAGTGGGAGCCAGTCTCTGATGCAGGTATCGTCCGCCCTCAAAAGGGATAACAGATTCAGTGAGTCCGTCTGAGCCAGACCAGTCGCCGTCCCTGAATGCATTGGCAATTAACATAGAGCGTGTTTCAATTTCGAGCTGTTGTCGCTGGCCGTTTATTCGTTCGTGCATTTCTTCAAAAGTATGTTCGATCTTTGTAAGAGCAAAGCCCTTTTTTTTGATGAGTTCCATTGACCAATTGACATACTCGCGCTTGACGATAGGTTCTTTAATCAGAGTGACTATGCTGGCATGGCGCTGATCAGACTCAATTTTGCCAATCAGCTTGTTCAGGACACTGAAGCGGCCTTCCAGGACCTGCAGAAAATGTGTGCCATCATACAGTAGCACACCGGTGACATTGACTTGCGCATTGTTGTATTGACAGCATTTTAAGAGTTGAGACAGCTCATGCTCACTAAAAGGACGGGTCGCAGTGCTCTTGTAGATTAGCTGGTATAACTGCATCCGATGTGGTACCTATTTGCCTTCGAAGTCAACATCCGCAGGGTTAGGTTGTTTTTCAGCCTGGGCCGACAAGATGTATCAACGAATTTGCTTAAAAAAGACCCTCGCGCGCGAGGGTCAAGACCTAATCCTTTTGGGGCAAAATGAAAATGTGAATTCCAAAAAAATGATATCGATAATTGTAGAATAACACAAGAATGTCAAATTAATGTGTATTAATGTATCAAATAAATGAAACGCAACGGTGGCTACTCAGTCAGATCTTAAACCTGATATTACGTCAGTATCACACCAGTTTAAATCAACTTTCTAACCGACCAAGAGTTTTTTCACATATCCAAATCGAACCGCCATATGAAGTGCTTAAGTAAACTTTGACCTGCGTTGGTGAGCCAGCATTTCATGGCGTATAGTTAAAACATGAGGAGAAAGATACTAATAATCGAGGACGATGAGCACACATCACACCTGCTGACCGAGTTTGTCAGTGGCTATAGCGATGTATTTCATGCTGTAGATGGAAGAGAGGGTATTCAGAAATTTCATTCTCATAAGGCAGATGTCACTTTGCTCGATACTCACTTGCCAGATTTGAGTGGTTTTGATGTTTTCGACCAACTTCAAGCAAATGAAGAAGAGCTCATTATTTTTATTACTGCTGACGAGCCTTCAGAATACTTTATCCAATCCATAAAGAAAGGAGCTAAGTATTTTCTTAGAAAGACCATTGAGAAAGCGATTCTCGATGCAGTTTTAGAGCGAGCACTAGATAATAAGCTAAGAGAAAAGCACAAACTCCAGTTGATTCATGACGCCGAATCGCGTTTCAAAAACAGGAACTAAATGACCTCGCCACGATGATTGCAACAGCCGTTAAAGAGCAAAGTGCAGTCAGTGAGGATATTAACAAAAATATTGTCTGGATTAGTACTGATGCTGAGTCTGTAGCTGGCAGCTCCAACCAGTCCAGTCACAACGCGGAAAATCTGGTGAACCAGTCACACAAGCTCAGTAAATGATCAGACGTTTCAGAGGATGAGCATGGCACTGGATTTAAGCCGGTTTACTTCAACCAAGTCCAGACAACAAACGATAGCATAGTTTTAATAAGCAGTTTTCGCCGGTAGAGTTTGAAAAGTGATTTCATAAACGGCTGATGAGTCTAGTGAATCGGTCGCTATTCAAGCTCTGACATTGAGGTGTCACAAGGATTACAGTTCAGAGTTTTTGATAAACTTGATATTGATCTACTCTATTTGTCCGCTCCCTTGCATGACATTGGTAAAGTCGGCATTCCAGACAGCATCCTTTGTAAACCAGATAAATTACCCCCCTTGAGAGTTTGAGATTATGAAAACTCACACTACACTTGGCTATGAGGCTATTGTCAGGGCTGAGCACGCGCTGGGGGTAGAACTCGACTTTCTCAAGCATGCCAAGGATATTGCACTATCACACCAGGAAAAATGGCATGGCTCAGGTTACCCAGCTGGGCTTTCCGGTCAGCAGATTCCTCTCGCGGCCAGACTGATGGCGCAGGCAGATGTTTACGTCGCCTTGATTTCAAGACGAGTATGCAAGCCACCATCTAGCCATGAGAAAGCGGTTGAAATAATAACCGAGGGCAGAGGAAAGCATTTCGATCCAGTATTGGTCGATATTTTTCTTCAAATTCATGAGAGTTTTAGACAAATTGCTGCTCAACATGCTGATCCCGACAAATAATGCATTTGATTGGAATATAGAGATACTGACTGAGTCCTCGGTAAATATTTAATGAGTCATCCAGTAAGCTTCTGTAACAGCTAAGTTTTAAAAACACTGATATTTTTTATCAGTGTTTTTGTCGTGAGCTTGAGACTTGAGCTCACCGAGGTAACTTCTTTAGCGGCTAAAGAGGTTTCTGATGCCATATCATCAATCACGGTAATGTTGTGATCAATTTCAACACTAACAGCGCTTTGCTGCTCTGCAGCCGTCGCTATCTGATTACTCATATCCTTAATCTCTGAAATCAGATTATCAATTGTCTGCAGTGATGCCCCGGTAGCGGTTGCTTTTTCCATGGTTTCTTCTGATTTTCTTGTGCTCAAATCCATTGATTTGACCGCCTGCCTAGAGCTTGTTTGTAAGCGATGAATCACTTCTGAAATTTGCGCTGTTGATTCTGCTGTTTTGACTGATAGGGAACGCACCTCATTGGCAACGACAGAAAATCCTCGACCGTATTCTCCAGCGTGGGCTGCTTCAATGGAGGCGTTGAGTGCGAGCAGGTTGGTTTGCTCAGTGATTGTATTGATGACAGATAACACTTCGGCAATCTGTTTTGTGCTCTCATCAACCAAGGAAATGGTTTGTGCCGTTTCTGATATTTGTTGCTGCAGGTCGTGAATGATGTCTAATGTGTTGTGCATCAAGGCTAGCCCATGATTAGTTTGATCTGAAGCTTTCTCCGTAAGCAGGTTCGAATTATTCATGTTAGCAGAAACATCACTGATGGTCGCAGTCATCTCATTTATGGCTGAAGCAATCAGCGAAGTTTGTTCTTGTTGTTTTTCAGCGGCAGTGTCTGCTTTTTTGCTGACGGTAGTTGTCTCATCAGTGGAAAGCAGAATGTTATGGCATTCTTTATTTACCATCTTTATCGCGGAGTGCAGCTTGTCAAGGAATTGGTTAAAGTTATCAGCGGACTTGCCAATCTCATCTTTGGTGTCGATGTCAATACGTTTTGTCAAGTCGAGACTCTGGGTCGTGTCCTCAAGAAATGAGGACATTTTGATTGCCGGCAGAGCCAGCCTATTAGAGAACTTTAAGGAGGCTCCTATGCTGATCAGCATAAACCCGAGTAGGAGAGCCAGACCGGTTAACCACATCACACGATTAAGTTGTGAGGAAGGCATGAAAGCTTCAGCCATTCCAATATCTGCAATGAGTATCCATTCAAGTCCCTTAATCGAGAGTGGGGTATAAGCAGATATGACACGTTTGTTGAGATAGTTAGTTGTGTAGGTGTAGCCACTTTCACCTTCTGCTGCCAATTGAGCAGAGGCAGACTTAATCTTTTGTATACCGACAGCTGTGTCTTTCAGCTCCGCCATAAGTCTGTCAGATTCTGAAAGGTTAAGCGCTTGATCAAGATAGCTCGGCAAATTCTCAACCACGAAGCGGCTTTCACTTCGTAGGGTACTGTCTGGTCCGACCAGATAGGTTTCACCAGTGTGACCAAGGCCGACTTCTGACCAGGCATTTCCAAATGTCATCAGTGAGTTGATTTTATCGATTGGCATCTGAAAAATCAGAGCCCCTAGCAGTCGCCCATCGCTCGAAACGGGAGCAGCAATAAAGCCAGCGGCATCTTCATAAGAAGGGAGGTAGGGTGAGAAGTCTGTTACAGTGCTTGCCTGCCTGTCTTGGCTGAGACCAAGTGACATCGCCTGAGTGAATGCCTTGCTAAGGCTTGAGCTTTTGTGCGGCCCGTATTTCAGGTTGGTAGCGAAATCGATCTCCTTGAAAACGCTATAGACCACGAAGCCATTTTTATCGACCAGGAAAACGTCATAAAAGCCGAATTTTTGCTGCAAGTCGCGAAAGTACGGATGGTAGCGCTGATGGGCGATACTATAGGCTGTGTTGTCACTCAACGATGTGAGCTTGTCTTTTTGTCCCAGTTTTTCCTGGTTATCTGCAATAAAAGCATATTGTAGGGCTACACCATTGGCATCAATGTTTTCTGTCAATTTGTCTGTGTCTGCAGGGACCCCATTTTTTTCTAAATAACGCTGATTAAATTCAGTTTCGTAGAATCGCGAAAGACGTGTTTTCACTCCAACGCGGTCGTAAATCCCGGTTTCAGCAGTGTAAATAGAGAATGCATCCGTTAGCTCTGATATTGCCTGCGAGGTGAGTGGAGATTCGGCCAAGTTAGTTAGTTGGTTCTGAATGGTTTGAAAATAGTTCTCTATTTGCTGCTTCTTGACATCCCTCAAAGTAAAGAGCCGTTGCTTGGTGACTTTATCCAATGCTTGATTGGACTCCGTTGTAACAAAATACAAATTTAGTGATAAAGCGATAACCAGTGGGAGCAATGAAATTAACAGGCCTGCCACAAGTATTTTTTGCTTGATGTTCATTTATTAGGATCCATTTTTCCTTCATTAATTTGTTAAGCGACACAATCATGTAAAACTTTAATCACAGTCGTTGCCAAGTTAATAAATAACTGCTAATTCTGCCTAGTAAAATGCAATCTCAATTCTGGGAACTGCTGTGATAACAGCATAAAGTCCTGTGTGCAGGTTGTCTGTTATCGATGGGTGCAATGCCTGATTTACTAAAATAAATTTGCAAATGAATAGCAAATTAGTACCTTAGTACAATAGTAAGTGGAGAAAAAGTGATAAATAATTGGCAGTATGAAGTGCTGGTTCCAGATTTATCGGGAAAAACTTCAGGCTCTAATTCTAAAAAAGGATGACAAAGATGGCTAACGAAATCGGTTTTGTAAAACTCATTACTGGGGTTGTAAACGCGACCGCACCAGATGGAACAACCAGAACGCTTCAGGCGGGCGATAAGGTCTTTGCGAATGAAGTCATTTCGACAGCCAATGGTGCTGCTGTTGAAATTGAGTTCCTTGATGGCAGCGTTATGGATCTGGGCCGTGAATCTCAGGCCATGCTCGACAGCCTTGTCTTTGACCTGGCAGAAGCAGCAGAATCAGAGCAAGAGTCTGTTTTAGATGATGTTGCCGCTATCCAGCAAGCCTTGCTTTCCGGTGACGATCCTACACTAGAGCTTGAGGCAACTGCTGCTGGTGCTGGAACACAAACTGGTAATGAAGGTCACGATGCTGTCTTTGTTGACTATCTCAACCCCACAGCAGAAGTAAATGCAGGGTTCGAGACTGTCGGTGTTAGCTCGACATTTGATCAACCAGAAGAGGACCTAATTGTTCTCAATGAGCCAGTTCCGGAAGTTCTTTCTCCCTCTTTGTCCGTATCTGTCGGGGTGGGGGTGAGTGTTGAAGGTGATCCGCTGCCCAATGACCCGGTCGACGTATTCATTCCAGCGGGTACAGTTCTCCCTGTTGGTGTGAATAGCATAAACATCAATGAACTCACCTCAGAAGATGGTACACATCCGGTCACCTTTTTTATAAGCCTGTCCGAACCAGTAGAAGAGCCGGTTACAATCAGCTACAGGGTTGATCCGGGAACAGCGCTTATCCCAGATGATTATACCGATGGTGACATAGTCGGCACAGTAACAATTCCAGTCGGAAATATTGGTTTCACCGTCACATTAAATATTGTCGAAGATGCTATTCCTGAGGCTAATGAAACTTTCTCAATTATTCTCACCAGTGTTGAAGGGGCAGTACTATCGGCAGATAATACAGCCACAGTGACGATTGTCGACGATGATGTTCTGCTTTCCGGTGACAAGCAACTCGCAGATGAAACAGTGTCTTTAGCGAGTATTTCAGGTGAATTAGAACCTGACTACGGCCCCGGTGACACAGGTACAATTTCACTTACTCTGTCTGGCGGCACTTGGTCAGGCGATGTGACTGGCGATGGAACCAGCTCAATCAGCGCTGATGATGGCAGTTGGTCAATGACTGTGAATGCAGATGGTCGCTACCAATTCACTCAAAAAAGTGCCTTTGATCACCCTGATACAGGCAACAGCAATGAACCTCTCACTTTTGAGTTCACGCTTATAGCGACTGACAGCTCCGGCAATACTAGCAACCCTGTGCCTTTATCAATCACAATTCTGGATGATGGTCCGAGTGTGAACGTGGGCAGTGTTGACCTGACGGGGATCAGCCTGCAAACCGACGATGCAGATATTGCGACTGAAGGTGGCGACACAGACAGTGCGAGCTTTGC
>NZ_CBFHHW010000032.1:0-14846 GCF_965655755.1 Methylophaga sp.
ACTGGCACAGTTTCGTCGTAGTTTTGTTTTGGCTCATATTTCCATTTGATTGCACCGTCGTTGTTCAAATCCAACGCAAATACGATGTTAGGGAATGCAGTATGAACGTACATTGTGCCGTCCATCACCAATGCATTACCTTCGTGACCACGTAAAACACCGGTTGAGAAAGACCATGTCATGTTCATATCTTTGACATTATCTTTATTGATTTGAGTTAGTTCGCTATAACGTTGATTAGCATAGTTACCTGCAGGCATAACCCAGTTATTTTCGTTTTCTTGCATTGTTGCCAGTTCGTCAGCAGCGACCATACCTGGTACGGCCAAAGACATCATGGCTAATGATAAAGTTTTCAGCTTCATAATTGAGTCCCTATTTATTTCATTATTAGCAATACACACAGACAACCTTGTTTGTCCGACTGCGTGAGTGTTACGACTCTATTATGCTTACGTCGCACAAGCACCATGAGGGGCTCCTAAATTAACTGGGAGAGACTCCCACCCGAGATGGGAAAGCAAAGCCTATGCAATTGAATAATATGTCTTTTATTGTTCTGCTATAACACCATATTTCATTGCCAACCGAACCAATTCGACAGGAGAATGGATATCTAATTTCTGTTTAAGGCTGGTTTGATAGTTCGCAACGGTTTTTTGGCCGATACTCAGACAACTCGCGATATCATCAACTAACTTGCCTTCAGCTAATAAACGAAACACCTCAAACTCACGTGAAGTAAGCCTTTGCGTAGGGTTATCATCACCAGCCAAACTCTGCAGTGCCACTTTATGGGCCATATCTGAACTCAAAAAGCTCTTTCCGCTGCTGACTTCTCGCACTGCTTTGACTAAATCTTCAGCATTGCCTGACTTTGCCACATACCCCATCGCGCCAGCGGTAAGTGATTGAATCGCATAAGTTGCATTCTCATGCATTGAAAACATAATCACCCTGGCTGCAGGCCAACGATTTAGTACGCGACGCACTGCCTCTAAACCACCCATTCCCGGCATTGACATATCCATCACCAATATATCAGGGTGGATATCCGGGTATATCTGATAGGCTTGTTCACCACTATTCGCTTCAGCTATAACTCTGATATCTGCATTTTGCTCTAATAGACGGCATAAGCCAGACCTGACAACAGCATGATCATCAACCAACATGACTCTAATCATTAGACTCAAGTGAGACCTCCTTGTTTTGGAATAGTAACGTCAATTGTGACGCCCTCGTTGAGCGAAGCTTTAATTATCAACTTCCCTTGAACGCTATCTACACGTTCTTTCATACCCGCAAGGCCAAACCGATGCCGATGTTGCTGTAGATCAAATCCTTGCCCATTGTCTATCACCTCCAGCTGGATATTCTTGTTCTTCTCAGTTAATGAAATCCAAACCTGTCTAGCTTTAGAATGGCGACTGATGTTGGTCAGACATTCCTGCATAACGCGATATAAAGTCAATTGAACAGCTTCATCAATGACCTTGAAATCACCATCAAAATGCACCTCGACATCAATATTCTGGTGTCTTTCTTTCCAGTTATTTACCAGCTCTTGTAATGCGATGACAAAACCCAACTCATCAAGTCCATCAGGCCGTAATTGACGCAACATCGTGCGAACAATTTCCATCATACGGCGCACAACATCATCAATTGCTGCGGCACTCTTCCTTGCTGACTCGAGGTTAGGGCTGGTTTTAATTACAGAAGCATCCACATGAATGGCAGTTAAGTGCTGACCGATTTCATCATGCAGTTCATGAGCAAGTCTTTTACGCTCAGCTTCCTGTAAACGAATAATTTGTTGTGTAAGTCGATGATTATTATTAATACTACTTTGTAGGGCCGCTGCCATCAGATTAAACTTATGGCTGATAATGCTCATCTCAGGCAATTTAAAAACGGGCAGACGCCTATCCAACTGTCCCGTCTCAATATCGGTTAATGCTTCAGTAATCGTATCAATAGGTTTTAAAGAGCGCGCTACTGCAAAATAAAGCAACACATTAACAATAATAAAAAAAAGAACGATCAAATACAGGATGGTTTTGGTCTCTTTCCACGCTTCGCTGACTTCATTTCCAGGTTCGGGACTCACCACTAATTTCCCCAGTACCTGACCATTTATGCTAATAGGTATTACTTTTTCTGAGATGGATTCCAAGGCAGAGTGCATCTGATTCATAAACCATGAGGGCGGTTGCTTTTGTTTATTCACACTGTCCGTCAGGTTCGTTTCAATCAAACGATTATTATCGTCGTAAAAAGCTATGCGAAGATGTCGCACACCAGCAAGGTCCCTTAAATTAAAAGGCGAGGTTCGAGACACCACACTTGCCTGAATATTATTCTGATTGATGGTCGTTAGTTCCGCATTCAACATATGGAGTGCCAAATCCATAGTTGACTGAACTTCGGCCTGAACATTCTGACGTGCATTATGAATAACAACAACGGCACCGATCGATAAAATGACCAGAAGGACCAATGTCACAACAAGATTAAGTCTGAATCTGAGGTTCATACGTCGAGGTTCATGAAAAAACAACTAGTATAGTTCCTGACCTCTTTTTACAAGATAGGAGAATCTCCTAATCTCATTGCTCAATAGAAATCGCAGACAAAAAAAAGCCCCGGTCGAGACCGAGGCTTTCTTTGTTTCTTAACTGCGTATTAACGGTTGCAGATGTACATTGTTACTTCGAAACCGAAACGCATGTCTGAATATTCTGGTTTAGTCCACATGATAATCACCTCTCTTTAGGGTTATTAAAAATGTCATTTGCTTCATGACTTGAGATACATAATATCTATCTGTGACAAGAAAGAAGAGAGAATTTTACTCGACCTGACTCAGGATTTTCCTGAATAGCAGCACTCATAAAAATCTTTTTGTATAGAAGTGAGTGTAATCAGGCATCCAATAAGCCACTACGTATCGCTAGTCTGGCTAACTCAGCTGAATTGGACACATTGAGTTTCTGTTTTATATTGGTGTGGTGGGTGCCCACAGTTTTGGGGCTTAAACTTAAAATATCGGCAATATCATTGACTGTTCTGCCTTCAGCCAATAGACGAAACACTTCAAATTCGCGTTGACTCAATACATCAATCGGATTTTCAGATCCGGTTAATTTTTGCATAGCCAGTTGCTGAGCTATTTCGGGCGCAATACAGGTCTTTCCCTGCGCCACCATTTCGACAGCACGCAACATTTCTTCTGGTGCACTTCGCTTGGGGATAAATCCTAAGGCACCTGCTTGCATGGCTCGGGTAGTAAAAACGCTGTCCTCATGAACACTCAACACCAGAATTTTCGCCGAAGGTTCTCTCGCAATGATTCGCTCAATAGCGCCTACGCCACCAATCCCTGGCATAGAAATATCCATCACCACCACATCGGGATGATGTTTGCCAAAATCCTGTACGGCTTGTTCACCGCTCCCAGCTTCAGCCAAAACGGTAAATTTATCACCATCCTCCAACAGGCGTCGAAAACCAGCCCGAACGAGTCCATGGTCATCCACTAATAGCACTGTCGTTTTATTCTGGCTCATAAGGTTTTATCCGCTCCAAGTGGAATACTAATCAAAATTCTGACACCCGCGTCAGGTTCACTCTCTAGTTTAAATTCACCGCCTAGACTTTGTGCACGCTCACGCATACCCAGCAAGCCGAAGTCAACATCGGAGTGAAAGTCTTTCACTACCATTCCTTTGCCGTTATCTCGAATATCAATAAATAGCTTGTCGTCGTCACTACCCTGCTCAGCTGTGACTTTTACCTTTATTTCAGAAGCATCGGCATGACGAACGGCATTGGTAATTGCCTCTTGAACAACCCTGAACACCGTCATATTCATCATTTCGGTGAGATTGTTAAGCGTGCCTTCAACATCGAGTTGAAAATTAATACCACTCTCACGAGACTGCCAGCTGGCAATGCTCTGTTCCAAGGTAGGCACAAGCCCTAGGTCATCTAATGGGCTCGGGCGAAGTTGGGTAATCATGTTATGTACTACATCATAGATATGACTTGCTGTGTCAATAATCGCCTGAGCACTATTAAAGACACGAGGCTCTGTAGATTCAGTGCGATTACGAATAAGAACCGCATCGGTTTTAATGGCTGTCAGACATTGACCCAATTCATCATGTAATTCACGCGCCAGATGACGCCTTTCCGCTTCCTGAACTTCGTCCATATGTTTCGCCAACAAACGGGTTTCGCGTAACTGACTTCTGGCCGCTTCAGCCTGTTTCAGCTCAGTGATATCACGTAATGTACAGATTAAGCCCATAACCCTATGTTCGTTGTCCAACAAAGGTACGGTAGACATCAATAAATCCACTTCCTGACCATCCGGACGAAGCAGAATGGTCTCTTTGTTTTCTGTGCTTTCACAATTTTCCAGAATATTCGCAATCTGTTTGTGATCCCTGGCAAAGCCAAGGTTAGCTAGAGCTTTTCCCTTAAGGATGGAGGTTTGAGGTGCAAATAAACGCTCTGCGGTCGAATTACAAAATGTGATGTTGCCGGCATGGTCCAAAGATAAAATGGCATCGCCCGATTGCCGCACCAACATGGCCAGGCGCTGGTTTTCAACAGTACTAAGCTCTAATGCCTGCCCCATTCTATTAAAGGTGTGACTGATTTGATTCATTTCAGCTAAAGTGAAATTAGGCAATCGTAAGTGCAAATCACCGCGTTCAAACCCTGACAGAGCCTGCAATAAACGCTGTAATGGTCTCAAGAACCAATCGACGCCCCAATATAAAAAGACGCTGACAAACACGAATATCACTAACCCCAAAGCCAGGATGCTGCGGATATCCAGCCAACGCTCACTGATTTCCTGCATCGGTGCGGCATAAATCACCATGCGTCCGCTACCAAAACGTTTTGATAAAGGTGTAACCTTTGGGAATAGAACATCTACGAACCATTCCGGTGGTTCATCCTCGATATTTTCTTCCGGTTCACCCTGGAATAAAAGCCCCTGAGAATCAAACAAAAGGATATGCAGGCTACGAATTTCACTCAGGGCTTTGACCATTTCATGCATCTGCTCATTAATGCCAAGATCCCGATTAAGCGGCTTATCGGCAAGGGTCAGCGTGATCAAACGCGCCGCTGAATTCATTGTGTCTTCCACTTCATTTTGCACAGAATGACGGGCATTAGAGATTAAGACACCGGTACTCGCCAATAACGACACCAGCAAAAGCATGGTAAAAAACAGATTGACCTTAAGCTTGAGACTCATTGCAGAAATGTCTCGGCAGTACCTTTTGCACCCAGGTTATCGACCCAGCGAATCATGATCTTGTCACCCGCCGAGCCACCCGTGAGCTGAAAAGAGAAATAAGGATTTCGCGCTGTGGCCGTGCCGCACTTGATGGTCAATACCTCATGCTCATTCCGCCAGCAACGGATATCCTGAATAAACTCTGCCGGAATCAACTCCCCCAGCTCATTTTCGCCTCTTCCGGTATGCATGGGATGCGCCAGTAGAACACGTACGATGGTTTGACCATCTTGTAGCTTGGCTCTGATTCTATCTCTCGCTTTAATCGCCATTAAGCACACCCTCCAATGTCTACTTCTATCTCACGTGACGTTCGATAGAGCTTACCATCAGCACGTATCACCGCAATAACTCTCGAGTCTTCAGCTACTTTAATCATGCTTTTAAAGGGAAGAGAAACATCCGGGGTTAAATCCAGACTCATCGCCAACGGATTGGGGTTTTTTTCAACAAGAATCGCAATCCGTTCGATATTATTTAGTGTGCTTCGTACCTCAACCGGGACTGATGCACCATTAACCGCATAACTCGGGGGGGCGCCAATCTTGAAACTGACCTCTTTATCAGTTGCAACTTCTGCTTCACCAAGCAGAGCAAGCAAGGCATCTTCAACGGTGCCAGCAGTAAACGCATCACTGGGCCAATGCGCCAGAACCCGCCTAGGTAAAATGAGGCCGCTCGCAGCCACCATCGCCAGCGTCGACGCTGAGATAGCACCTTTGATCAGTTTGCGACGCATTGTGTTTGTAGCATGTGTCATTTATTGCTGTTCCATCTGGGCTAACGCATTTTCCACTTCACGTAAGCGTGATGCAATCTTGGCCCGTTGATACTCATCATTACCAGCGGCATCAGCCGCCAGCCGTAATTGATCGGCAGCCGCCTTAAGCAAACCGGATCGATAATAATACTCAGCTAACCAGGTATGTGCCTGACTTTTCTGTCCCATATCACCCTTGGCTTGTGCCATTAGCTTATAAACGTCACGCGAATTTTCACCTAAATCAAGTTGCGTTTGAAGCAAATTGGCTGCCTCTTGTGGGCGTCCATTGCGTAATAGTGCGTGAACATGATTCATGCTCAAAGCCTGATCATCCGGATAGAGGCGCTGGAACTCTTCGTATATGGCTAATGCTGTCGACACTCGCCCCACTGCCATTTCAATATCCGCTAAAGCCAGTTGATAAGCTAACCTATCGTGGTCTTTTTCTAGAAGCGGCTGCAAGGTCGAGCGTGCCCGAGTGTGCTGGCCACTTTTTAACAAAGCTAATGCATAACCATAGCGTGCGGGATCTTTATTTTTATCATTGTCGAGTGATAAGACTTGCTCATAATGATTTAGAAGTTTTGATGAATCATCCGTTGTCATCACCCGCAGCTTTTCTTTCATCAAATAAAACTGCAATCCATCACTGAGCTGTTGTTGCTTCTGATATTTCACTGCGCGACCACGGGCATCGGCTATACGAGAAAGTGTAACGGGGTGAGTTCGCAGAAATTCGGGCACCGAATCACCACCGTAATAACGACTTGCCTGTTGTAGTTTTTCAAAAAAGCTGGGCATTGCATTAGGATCAAAGCCTGCTTGAACCAGTGTCTGCATACCCAGATTATCTGCTTCAGACTCATGGGCGCGGGTGTAATCGATCTGACTTTGAATATCCCCTGCCTGCACAGCCAGTATGGCTGCTGAACCGGCTCGGGGATCTGCTGCGCCAAGAAGCGCTGCCGCAATCATTGCTGCTGTTCGCGGAATCGTCATCCGTTTATACCGTTCAAAACTGCGAAGGATATGCCGCTGCGTAATATGTGCAATCTCATGCGCCATGACGGAGGCTAACTCGTCTTCACTTTCGGCTGTCAGCAATAACCCTGCATTAACACCAATAAATCCGCCCGGCGCGGCAAACGCGTTAACAGATTGATCCGGTACCATAAAAAAGGTGTAATTCAATCCCGGTTCATCACTATTGGATGCTAACTTGTACCCCAAAGACTGAATGTAACTATTAACTTCCGGATCTTCGACCAATTCAGTGTTCTGCTGGAGTCGCCAGAAAAAGGCCTGTCCAATGTCATATTCCTCTCTAGGAGAAATTAATGCTCCTGCACTGTCTCCCATTTCAGGTAAAGCAATATCTACCGCATAACCATTCGTGATGAACAGTCCCGGAGAAAACAGTAATAAGAGTAAAAAATAACGTTTCATACTGTGCATAGACCCATGCCCCCCTGAAGGGGTTCCGGCAAGACAATAAAGGTAATTCGGTTTATCATGATGAATTGGTCTAATGATTGGTCGAAAGCAAGTATGTCAGAATTTGATACAGAAATTGATACCTCAGGACTAAATTGTCCACTGCCAGTTCTCAAAGCACGTAAAGCCTTGAATGACATGACTCCCGGTCAGCGCCTCAATCTAATCGTAACAGATCCGGGCGCTAACAAAGACATCCCCGCCTTCTGCAAAATGACGGGTAACAGGCTGGTTGAAACCTCTGAAGCCGACGGCAAAATTTATTTCATTCTGGAGAAAGGTGATTCAAATGGCTAAAAAGCTCGCAATTATTGCTAGCAAAGGCACTTTAGACGGTGCTTACCCCCCTTTTCTGTTAGCCTCCACAGCCGCTGCATTGGGGTTTGAAGCCAAAATCTTTTTCACCTTCTACGGTCTGCAATTGCTCAATAAAGAACTCTCACTCAAAGTCTCTCCGTTGGGCAACCCGGCAATGCCAATGCCTGTTCCCGTGCCTAGCTTTATTCAGATCCTGCCAGGGATGGAAAGCTTTGCTACCTGGATGATGAAACGAAAATTAAAAAAGAAAGGCGTTGCCAGTGTCGAACAATTACGTGAGATTTGCATCGAATCTGGCGTTGAACTGATTGCCTGCCAGATGACCGTGGACTTGTTTGACTTCAAGCATGAAGACTTCATCGATGGCGTAAGCTCCGGTGGCGCGGCTACTTTTCTTGAGTTTGCCAGCGAAGCGGATACCACGCTCTACATCTAAAATAAATCATGGCGTCCCCGGCAGGAGTCGAACCTGCGACCTTCCCCTTAGGAGGGGGACGCTCTATCCAGCTGAGCTACGGGGACAATGGCTGGGCATTATAACAGTGATAACGACTCAGCTCGATCCCAAGAGCTCAATCATAATGGATCGGCTGATGAGCGGCATACATCTTTTATTCTAGCCTCCACAGAAGTTAGAAAAATTGATCATTTAACATGCAAACTCTATCGATACTTTGCATATTTGATTAATATTTTGAGAACTATCGTATTCATACTTTGATAAAAATTTCACCCCTCAAACATTAATGTTTGATTGAAGTAATTTAGTTGTGTGTGGATTTTAAATGTCGTTAAGTTTACTTGTATACAAGAGCACCATCACTGACCAGCTTGATAAGGATAGGGTTCAGGAAATGTCTCTGGTATTCAAACACAGAAACCGCCAAAGAAATATTACAGGCCTGCTTCTTTTTGATGGCGAACACTTTCTTCAGGTTCTTGAAGGCAGTAGCCAGAGCATTGGTAGTCTTTACGAAGATATTAAGCTTGATTCCAGACACAAAAAGTTGGTGACTGTTCTACATGAGCCTATTTTCAAAAGAACGTTCAGCGATTGGGGCCTAGCATTTATATCTATTGGCAAAGATAATCAAATTGAACTTCCAACAAACCACAATGGAACCAATCAGCCACAATACTTGAGTGAACTGGAATCTGTGGATGAGAATCGTGCAGCGATGATTATAGACGCATTTGCTAAAGGTCTCTGGCGTGAAAGTTATAGTATCCCAGCTGACAAGCTTAATGATTCAGTCAATTCTGGCCTCCAATTAAGCGATCAACTCAATAAACCTAAAAAAGAATATCCGGTTAACTTTGCATTCCAACCTATCGTTAACCCAGTCAGTAAATTAGTGACTTCCGCTGAAGCTCTAATCAGAGGTCCTGATAATTCTTCGCCATTCGAGGTGCTATCCAAATATAGTGGAACCGAACTGTATGAGTTTGATTTGGAATCAAAGAAATACGCACTCGAAATAGCATCTGATCTCGGTTTGCCATGTAGAATCTCACTAAATCTTTTGCCAATGTCTCTAATAGTGAATCCTGATGCTGTGGAAGTGCTAGTTTCCAAAGCCAAAGATCTTCATATTCCCAACGAGCAAATCATTGTTGAAATAACAGAAGAGGAGATCATTACAAATCAAGAAGCTTTCTTACAAGCGATAATGAAGTTGAAGACTTCAGGCATTAACGTGGCTATCGATGATTTCGGTGCAGGATACGCAGGCTTATCTTTGCTGACTGAATTTCATCCAGACAAGGTAAAAATAGATAGAAAACTTATACAATCAATTCATACCAACGGACCCAAGCAAGCCATAGTGAGAGCGATAGTCAATTGCTGCCATTCGCTTGGCATCTCAGTCATTGCTGAAGGTGTAGAAGAAATAGCGGAGATAAACTGGTTACTCCAAGAAGGTATTACTAAATTTCAAGGTTTCTATTTTGCCAAGCCAAAGCTGAACTCTTTCCCAATTATTAATTGGAGCTAAGTCCTAGCGCTAAGATTACATTTATAGGGAGACACTCTATCCAGCAGAGCCAGAGGCCTCAACATGGAGGGTTATTACAGGCCCATTCGCAACCGACGATACTGCCCATTATACAAAGAAAACTGGCTTTCAAGAGTAGTAGTTGAGCGGCCAAAGGCGTTCAGTAAAACAGGAAAGGCCAATATAACCTCATAGATGTCCCACCAGCACCCCGACACTCAGTTCCAAGTGGCAGGTTCTATCACTCACCTTAACCCTATGCCGCTAGGCTCTTTTAGATAAACCCCACTTAACCTTAGCAGGAAGTCTTTATTAGTAAAGTCACTGCGAACTGTCTGTTGAGCACAGGAAATGATAAGGTTCTTTACTAATAATAAATCAATATCGAACTAGCTCGTTTAAAGAGATCCAATTTGATTTTAGTCTTAAGATTCTCTTATTAAAATCCGATAAGGTCAGGCCATGACAGATACTCGAAAACATTCATCCACGGTGGTAGATGGGACCGGCAAAGCACCCGCCAGAGCGATGCTACGTGCGGTTGGTTTCAACGATGCCGATTTTCAGAAACCTCAAATTGGCATCGCCTCGACCTGGAGCATGGTCACCCCCTGCAATATGCATATCAATCAACTGGCTGATTTTGCCTGTGAGGGTACTAACCAGGCCGGTGGTAAAGGGATAATATTCAATACCATCACTATTTCTGATGGCATTGCTAATGGCACCATCGGCATGAAATATTCATTGGTGTCTCGTGAAGTCATTGCGGACTCGATTGAGGCTGTTGCCGGCTGTCAGGGATTCGATGGACTGGTCGCCATTGGTGGCTGCGATAAAAACATGCCCGGCTGCCTGATCGGCCTTGCCCGCTTAAACCGCCCGTCGGTATTTGTCTATGGCGGCACAATCCAGCCTGGTGCTAACCATACGGATATTGTTTCTGTGTTCGAGGCTGTGGGCAAACATGCCCGGGGCGATATGTCGGCGGCGGAATTAAAACAGGTTGAACAAACGGCGATTCCCGGTGCCGGTTCCTGTGGTGGCATGTACACCGCCAATACCATGGCGTCAGCAATCGAAGCATTGGGCATGAGTCTGCCCAACAGTTCCGCACAGGAAGCCGTCTCTCCCTCAAAAGCAGAGGATTGCCGCCGGGCAGGTGCTGCCGTTATGGCATTGCTGGAACAGGACATCAAACCCACCGACATCATGACCAAGCAGGCATTTGAAAATGCTATCACCACATTAATCGCACTGGGCGGCTCGACCAATGCCGTTTTGCATATGTTGGCGATGGCCCATGCGGTGGATGTTGAACTCACATTGGATGATTTTGCACGCATCGGCCGCCAGGTACCGGTATTAGCGGACTTGCGCCCCAGCGGCAAATATATGATGTCGGAACTGATTGCCATCGGCGGAATTCAGCCCCTGATGAAAAGCCTATTGGATCGGGGACTGTTGCATGGTGATTGCCTGACAGTTACCGGCAAAACATTGGCTGAAAATCTGGCTGATGTAGCCCCCTATCCTGCCGATCAAAACATTATTTATTCCTTTGATAAGCCCATCAAAAAAGACAGTCATTTGATCATTCTCAAAGGCAATTTAGCGCCTGAAGGCGCTGTCGCTAAAATTACCGGCAAAGAAGGGTTACGGTTTACTGGCAAAGCTCGGGTATTTCATTCTGAAGAAGAAGCTCAACAAGACATTTTAAATGGCACTGTTGTTAAAGGTGACGTCATCGTTATCCGTTATGAAGGCCCTAAAGGCGGACCGGGAATGCGTGAAATGCTAAGTCCAACTTCGGCTGTTATTGGCAAAGGACTCGGTAACGACGTTGCCTTAATTACTGATGGCCGCTTCTCTGGCGGCAGTCACGGCTTTGTGGTTGGCCACATTACTCCTGAAGCCTTTGATGGCGGTCCAATTGCACTGGTTGAAAATGGTGATGAAATAACGATTGATGCAGAAACCGCCGAAATTCACCTTCACTTAAGTGATGCCGAAATTAAACAAAGACGAAAAGCTTGGCAACCTGTTCCACCCCGTTATACCCGCGGACTTTTGGCGAAATATGCAAAAACGGTTTCTTCTGCATCTGAAGGCGCCGTCACCGATAAAAACCTATGAGTAGGCTATGAGCTGAGGACAGCCTATGGTGGACTTGGAGGAGATTTCATAATAAAGCCCTGCACTGACAGCTAAATAAGATAGCTTTTGTCTGACTAACAGCTGCTATTATGACGGGAACGCCCTATCCAACTGAGCTACTGAGACACTGGCTGAGCCATATTGCAGCGATAATGTTTCAGCTGTCTCCCACCTGAGATTAAAAGATCATTATCCTGGACTGACTGGATCTAATTTTTCTTCTAACTGAGCACGGTGTCGAGGCAGATATTCTGGATAATGCTGCTGAATGAAGAGTATTAAGCCTTCACGTATAGAGCACCTCAGGTTCCAGAGTGTGCTGGAGTTTTTAGCACTCATCAGAAAGCGAATTTGTATCGCCTTTTCACCAGCCTCAACCACCTGAACTGATGAGGTATCACCATTCCAGTCTGGTGATGCCTCTAACAAACGTGAGAACTCTTCACGTAATGGTTCAATGGGAATGCCATAATCCACCCAAATCAAAGCACTTCCTATCTGATCGGCAGTATTCCGTGACCAATTCTGGAAAGGGTTCTCAATAAACCACTGTAATGGGACGACCAGTCGACGGAGATCCCATACTCTTAGAACGACATAGGTCGCGGTTACCTCTTCTACCCAACACCACTCGCCCTGAACAAACATCGCATCATCAATTCGGAATGGCTGGGTGAACGCGATCTGCATGCCTGCCAGCAGATTACTCAACAGCGGACGAGCAGCAAAACCAAGGATGATTCCACCAATACCGGCTGAGGCTAGCAGGCTGGTGCCAATCTGGTTAACAGATTCGAATCTCATCAATGCTACGCCTGTTCCCACCAGAACAATCACGATATTCAGGCCACGGACGATAAAGCGAGTCTGAGTTTCAACCTTGCGAGCCCTCTTCCAATCATCTTCGAAAGCAGGGTTTAGTTGGACAATAACATCGCCAATCGCCGACGTTAGGCCAACAGCAGTCCAGGATAGAGACAAAATCAACATCAGTACTGTGAAATTTTGAATGGGCGCCAGCATAGGAAGATCCTGAGGCACCGAATGTAAAACACTGTTCAGGGCTAACAGGGCTATAGATACACCCAGTGCGGGAGCTGCCGCGTCAAAGAATATGCGGGCGACCGAGGTCGGTTTGGAAAAGCGGCCAACCAGAAAAATAAGTGCTTTATAGATAAAAAAACTAACAAGTATGGCAACGATTGCAAGTCCCACAGCACCTGCCCATCCCATCAAGCTCTTCTCAATCAACTGCTGCATATTGCCCCCTGCCATGGTATCAGTGACTTCCTGTTAATTTAACAGGATATGGCGACATGGCAATCGAAGATGTCAAAAGGAACAGAAAATACTCTCACCAGGAGTTCAAGATTGAAGTCATCGGATAGATAAACGATGATGTAGTCAGTGTTACTCATTATGAGAGTTGAACAAGCATATACAACTCGCTTTTACCCTGGAACTAATAAAAATTTTCCGAAAGGTACTTATCAAGTCTCCAGTTCAATTTAAAGACGCTTTAATAACTTTAAGGAAACAAACCAATGAAACCACAAAATATTCATGAAAAACATCCAATGAACATCACTGGTTTTCTTGCTTCCCAGAACTGTGAATACACACAAGAAAGACAAGACTCTGTAACAACGGATGAATATGTCACTGAAGTTTTCTCGACTGAAAATCAACTTTCATCTCTTTCTGCTACCACTCCTTCCAGAGAAGATCCCGACGAGGATGAACAAAAAGAAGCTGAAGATGCCCCCCCTATGCCTCAGCCTCCAGTTCCTCCTGTAGAGCCCGATGAGGATGAAGATGAGGAAGGATCCGAAAAAGCGCCTCCCATGCCGCCAGCCCCAACACCCCCATCAGAGCCATCTAAAAAGTGAATTAAGCTTAAACACACGCTAGTGGCTGAACGAATTAACAGCCACTCAATCGCAACAGGGGTTAATGCTTACCTAACCTTTAGTCAGCGGCAGTTGTTTGGCTCTTTCCCTGAAACAAAAAAAGAGCGGGTTCCTCAACATTCCGCACGACTTTTCAGGCTTTTATCGAAATCACTGGTGTTACGATCATCGACCATGCCGGCGAACATTGAATAGCTACCTAATAAAAAGGACTGCCACAACTTTGTGTGACAGTCCTCTGATTTATTCAAAGTTTAGGATTAATTACGAAGCATTTGTGAGAGTGGTGACATTATCTGCCTCGAATACGCGTCCTTCAAATAAATCATTGATGTAATGCTCTAAATGAATACAATCGCTTTATAAACGTTATTTAGCCACCAAATTTTTCGTTTTCGCCAATATCCGGAGTGGTGTCTTCCTTGATGTTGGCTTTGGCGTATTCATAAAGCTGGAACACCTTACTTTGCTTAGCCTTCCAGTGCTCACCCATTTCAACCTTGATTTCCAGCAATGCCACATCAGAGTCATCTTTGCCTTCTGTAAACCATGCCGCGATCATAGGATTCCAATATTTCTCTATCAGTGTGGGGTCATCGGTCAGTTGAGCCTTACCCGAGAGCGAGACATACACTCCCTTTTCCTGATCGGAGAAGCTAAGGCATACATCATGATCATTTCTAGTTTCAGAGACTTTCTCAGCACTTCGCCGTGTAAAGAACCAGAGAGTGCCGTCATATTCATCCTGGACTAGATGCATTGGTCTAGCGCGTGGCATATCATCATCAAGCGTGACCAACATGCCGACTCCGATATCTTTTATCATTTCCCAAATCTTCTGCTTATGTTCTGGGCTTGACATAAAAATTACCTCCTGTGGAACT
>NZ_CBFHHW010000032.1:14945-27665 GCF_965655755.1 Methylophaga sp.
CTAAGTTAAAACGTAATGGCAATACCATTAAAATATCTACAAATGCGACACAAACAACTCATTTCAAGTTCACAAAATGGCTGGGTAGATATCAGCTTGATCATGCTTTCGTCCTTGGTAAAGGTAAGTCCGCTATAAAAAAAGCCCCAATCAAGGGGCTTTTTTATTAATTCAGGCTGAGACTATATTTAAAGCAGCCTAGCGTTAGTTCATGAGCTCTGTTGAATCATCGTTTGAACTTTTGAACGTAACTTCGGATCTTGTTTCATAGAAAGTGAAATATTTGCATATTCCTCTCTGTATAAGCCTACATTTTCAATGGCTTTAGCAATTTCACGGTGAGCCTCAACCAGTAAATCACGTTCATGCGCTACTGAGTCAGAGGCTGTAATTTTTTCTGCATAATGCGTGCGAATCGTTTTTATCTCATCCTGAACTGCAGCAAATTTTTTCAATTTCTTATTTGAAAAATCTGCCCTGACTTTGTTCGTCTGAATTGGCTCACGTTGTGTCTTCGGAGTGTAGGCAACACCATTAATCATATCCACAGGGACATCAACGCCTGTGAGATTTTTTAATCTTGCTCTTACTGCAGGGTCTGTTTTCACAGCAACATCAATTGCTTCGTATAAATCGTAGTCAAAACCTGCATCGCTGATAACAGAATATTTACTGATCGTCGCCTTGCGAACAACTGATTGCTTAGCAATATCATTGGGAGCGCTATGTAGTTTTAAAGAATATCCCTGTTCGATCTCTGCCACATCGCTTTGAAGTTCTGCATAACGCATTAATTGTTGATCTGTCACTGTGCTTTTTTGCATTACTTCAGTCCAGCGAGAATTGTCTTTATGATTTTCCATGTGATGGTTGGCATGTACATAACCTGCCATGGTTGCTGACAAAACACCTGCTGCTGCAAATGTTGAAACGGTTTTCAGTACAGTATTCATCGTGTCTCCTTTGTTGTTAAACACAGTACACACCATATAGATCGGGATAAGCTTTTTGATCGTCAGGATGACCAGTTTACCCTCAGACTTTTTCTGAGTTCCTGCTAAACTTTTCCTATGTCGATTAACAAACCAGCTTTTAACCATAGAGCCCCATCAGAAACTATCTGACTGCATGAGCAAACTATTCTGAAATACACAGAGAAATAATCTTGGTTAGCCAGGAGTTGTAAAGGTCGAGCGATGAAATTATGAATTCTGCCATGAGAACCATGCGAATCTTAAATTGATGTTTACTCACTCATTATCAGCAATTTTCATTAACAAATTCATCTTGGGCTGCAATAATGAACTCTGTTCCAGACAGTGTGTCGTAATGTTATATCAATGCTTAATTTATCTAGAAGGCTACGCTAATGTCCCTGAAAAGAAACATCTCTGTGATTCTCTTTACAGCATCGAGTTTAGTTTGCTCGGCTAGTTTTGCTGCTCCCGCATCTTATAGTGAGATCATAGCCACTGAAAGAGAACGTATGCAAAAAAACCACCCCCAAGAGAGAGTGAATCAGCAGCATCAAAGAGTAACCTCGCCGTCTCAAAACACTATGCCTGTTACATGGGGACAAGCAATCAATACGGAACATGCAAGAATGCAGAAGAGCCTCCCATATGACGCTGGTCAGGCACCAAGCCAGAAAAAACCTGATACAGTCCGTCCCAGCACTTGGGGTCAAGCGATTGATGCAGAAAAACAACGGATTGAACAGACGCAATAATCACCGATTGGGCATAACTATAGCCAAGTAAACGAGCATTTATTGCACAAGCAAGTAGGCATAAAAACGCTGACTTGGGATTTGTATACCCCAGATTTCTTGATTGCAATAGTTCGCTTCAATTCAAAAAATTCAGGCGGGGCCAATACTTTTCATGGTGTAGAAAAAAATAATAGCTGTTTCCTTAAATAATATGCTTTCGTAAATTAATTATCCCATGAAAACAAATGTATTTGACGTCACTTTGACACCCCTAGCGTCATATTCTGGAGATGAAAAATAACTCTTCGAAGAGATCTGTTGCAGTCATTGGAGCAGGTATCAGCGGTTTAACACTTGCCAGACACCTCAGTGACCATTTTGATGTCACTGTCTTTGAGAAGGCCAACCGTCCGGGTGGACGTGTAACCAGCAAAATCATAAATGGTGTCGATTTCGATTACGGCGCTCAGTTCTTCACCGCAAAAACCAGACCGTTTCAGGCCATGGTTGATGAAATGCTTTCAAAAGGCGTTGTTGATATATGGCAAGGTCACTTTATCGAGTTTGACCATAATCAAGTCTGCTCAGAAAGAGACTGGGATGAGGACTACCCCCATTATGTCGGCATTCCCGACATGTCAGCCATTGGTCAGTGGATGGCCGACCCGCTTAAGATTTTTTATGAGACGACTGTAAACAAAGTCGAAAAGACAGATAGCGGATGGCAATTATCAGATGGAAATAATGCATTAGGTACATTTGATTGGGTCGTGCTAACAATGCCCGCCCCTCAAGTCGGTCAGCTCTTGCCTGACTCGCATTGTTTCCACAAGCCATTATCAAAGATTGAGATGCAAGCCTGTTTTGCCCTACGTGTGGCTCTCAAAGAGGAAGTGAACCTCGGCTTCAACGCAGCACTGATAAGAAATCATGACATCAGCTGGATTTCAAAAAACGATACTAAACCCCAGAGAGAAGATTTTCCTGCGCTTGTTGTTCATGCTCGTAATTCCTGGGCCGATGAGCATATTAATGATGAATTGACTCAAGTTGAACAACATATGCTTTCTTGCTTATGTGACGTAACGGGATTATCAGCTGAAAAGGTTGCCGATAGTCATGTGAAAAAATGGGTTTATGCTAACGCCCCGAAGAAGCAGTCAACTGCCTCATATCTTATTGATCCGACGACACAAATAGCCGTTTGCGGAGATGCCTTAATTCATGGTCGGATAGAGTCAGCTCATGACAGTGCCTACAGCTTAGCCAAGACATTACTAATGCATTCCACATCAATGGTGAGCCACATTTGAATACTCAGATTTATGCCGAACAACGCTTTACAAAACAACTTGTCGAGCGCATATTCGCTCTTAGAGTTGTTTCTCTGTGAGATAGTCAATGTCTATCATAGATTTACCGAAGTTTGACCCTCCGGCAATAGAAGCACTGTTAGAAATTGTCAGTGATGGTGTTTGGTTTTGGCATGCCAACACTGGCTATGTCTACCGAAGCCCTGGTTGGTACAAAATGCTTGGTTATGATGTGCACTCTCTCGATGGCACCGTTTTCACGTGGGAAACTGTGATCCACCCAGACGACTATCAGATGGTGATGGAACATTTTGAGCGTTACATGAAAAGCCTCAGCGAGGCCTATCATCTGGAATATCGTTGTAAAACAAAATCAGGTGATTACATCCTGATTGAGGATAAAGCGTTCGTTGTTGAGCGCAATGAAGATGGGTCTGTTGCCAGAATGATTGGCGCACATCGAGATATTGATGCTCAGGAACGACTTAATCAACATGACAAACTACTTCATCAGGAATTACAGAAAACGATCGATGAACGTACCAAAGAACTGAATAAGCTTAATCAGGAACTAACGGCAAAAATCAAACAAACCGAATTACTCGCCAGAACTGATTTTTTAACTACGTTGTCCAATCGTTACAACTTTGAGAAGAGTCTGAGCAATGAAGTATCAAGAGCACAGCGATTTAACGAACCGCTCTCTCTGATGATTTTTGATCTCGACAAGTTTAAGCTAATTAATGATTTACATGGGCACGCTGCTGGTGACGAGATACTCATTTCAATTGGCAAACTGCTACGTAATGAAATCAGGGAAATTGATTTAGTATCCCGTTGGGGCGGAGATGAGTTTGCTATTTTACTGCCTAACACCTCGCTGAATGATGCTTTTGTGGTAGCAGACAAACTCAGAAAGCGGATAAATTCTGAATTAAACACCGTTCTTGACAGTGCCAGCGCCAGTTTCGGTGTCGTTGAATTAACGAAAGGGGAGTCTCCCAGCCAACTCTCTGTCAGAGCGGATAAAGCCCTGTATAAGTCCAAAAATGCCGGTGGCAATCAGATAAGTTCGAGTTTATCGGCATAAAGTGTAGAGATCTTGTGGTCGAACAAGCCTAACTTAGCCCCGTTTTGTATGTGCTCTTAATGCTCACTGGCGCCATGAGCCCCTATACCCGTTTGCGAACGAATGAACTGATGCTCAAATAAAGCTCTCTCTTTCTTACCCTGCTCGCTTTTATCCGTCATTGAAAAGAACCATATCAATGTAAATGCCACGATGACGGAGAATAATGCAGGGTATTTATACGGAAAAATGGCTTGTGCATTACCCAGAATATCGACCCAGACAATCGGACCCAGAATAACCAGTACAATCGCGGTTAATAAGCCTGAGAACCCGCCAATCAGAGCGCCTCTTGTTGTCAGCTTTCGCCAGTACATGGATAAAAACAGAATCGGGAAGTTGGCACTGGCAGCAATCGCAAAGGCAAGCCCGACCATAAACGCCACATTCTGCTTTTCAAACAAAATACCGAGCACGATGGCAACAATACCCAGCACTAAGGTTGCAATGCGTGACACCCGAATTTCATGTTCGCCTGTCACCTGTCCTTTCTTAATGACACTGGCATAAAGATCATGAGAGATGGCTGATGCCCCTGCTAACGTCAATCCAGAAACAACGGCAAGGATAGTGGCGAATGCCACGGCAGAAATAAAGCCAAGAAAAATATCGCCACCCACCGCCTGAGACAGATGGATCGCTGCCATATTGTTACCACCGATTAATAGGCCGCCAGCCTCAAAAAAGTCCGGGTTTTTGGTCAGTAAAACAATCGCGCCAAAGCCAATCACAAACGTCAGTATGTAGAAATACCCAATAAAACCGGTAGCGAAAAAGACCGAACGACGCGCTTGCTTCGCATCCTTTACTGTAAAGAAACGCATCAGAATATGAGGTAATCCTGCGGTACCAAAGATTAACGCAACCCCAAGCGAAATTGCCGATATCGGGTCGGTCACCAGACCGCCCGGTGCCATAATTTGTGCACCTTTATCATGAACAGCGATCGCCTGTTCGAATAAGACATTGAGATCAAATCCCACATGCCTGAGCACCATAATCGCCATAAACGTCGCGCCTGACAGTAACAAGACAGCCTTGATGATTTGCACCCAGGTGGTCGCTATCATGCCGCCAAAAGTGACATACAGCACCATCAACACACCGACTATCACGACGGCAAACTCATACGGTAAACCGAAGAGTAATTGGATGAGCTTACCGGCACCAACCATCTGCGCAATTAGATATAACGCCACAACGGCTAATGCGCCAAATGCTGATAACGTTCTGATAGGTAATTGTTGCAGTCGATAAGACGCGACATCAGCAAACGTATAACGCCCCAGATTACGAAGCCGCTCAGCGATAAGAAACAAAATTAACGGCCAACCAATCAAGAAACCAATCGAGTAAATAAGCCCGTCATAGCCGGAGAGATACACTAAACCTGAAATTCCCAGAAATGAGGCTGCAGACATATAGTCACCGGCTATGGCGAGACCATTCTGCAACCCTGTTATACCTCCGCCAGCCGCATAATAATCTGATGTCGATCGCGTTCTTTTGGCCGCCCAATAGGTAATCATCAACGTTCCTGTAACAAACAACAAAAACATGATTATCGCGGGTAGGTTCAGAGCTTGCTTTTCAACTGAACCATCAATGGTCTCAGCCGATAAGACAAAAGACGGAACCAAAAAAATTAAAGCTGAAATAAATGTATGGAGGAGACGCATTATTTGATCTCGCTGATAATTTTTTGATTGATTCGGTCAAAGTCCGTGTTCGCTTTGTGTACGTAAACACCGGTCAAGACAAACGCAACCACAATCACAAACACCCCAATCGGAATACCGATTGTCATGACGCTACCTGCCGCAACCGGCTGAGCCAGCCACTGTGGAGCAAATGCAATCAACAAAATAAACGCGAAATACATAACAAGAATAATGCCTGCCAATCCCCAGGCCCATCGTGAACGACGTTTCACCAGACGATGAAAATTAGGGTTTAGCCTGACCTGCTCATACCGATCTGCACTCATGGTTTCTCTCTCTTTTTGCCGCGTTGTTATTTATTTATGACTGCGACTTTGTGGTTGATTATGATGACTTTATCCTTCCAATACAAACCTGCCAATGGGGTTAAAGTTGTGCTTTATTGTCAGACAATTCAAAATATTAGACTTTTCTCAGTTTACTGATACGCCATAAAGCACCGACGGTAACTCAGGACTGACATCTATAACGTTGGATTCAGACTCGCTATGACACGGCAGCCGCCAAAGCACAAAACCAAGAAAAACGTTCCAGCCGTCATGAATGGTGGTCTGTTATTTAAAGCGCTCAAGCAAGTCTTTAAGGGTGGACTCAGTTTCCATGGTGGACATATTCCCCCATCGGGCCACGATGTTGCCACTGACTTTTCTGGTGTGGGTGTCGCCGCCGCTGCCGATCCGGCCGCGGATGAGTATATTCTCGACAAACTTCAGGATCTGGGTGTCAGAAATGTTCGGATTGATGTCAGCTATGATGATTTAGATGGGCCAACCGGGCGCTTGCTGCACAAATTGCTCAATACTAACCTGCAGGTTTTCATTCATTTAGTACAACCCTTCGATGCGGCTTTTGTGATGCAGGATGAAGCGGCACAGACAGCATGGCGCGAGTTTGTAAAGGCAGTCTGTGAGCGCTTCGGTTCGCGAGCTTATGCTATCGAAGTGGGCTCAACAATCAACCGTCGTCGCTGGGCAGGTTACAGTACTAAAGGCTTTTTTATCGCCTGGGATATTGCCCACGAGGAAATCAAGTCTCGCGGAATCACTTTGGCAGGGCCAAATATTTCCGACTTTGAGCCATTTTACACATTCTCCATTCTGGAAGAATTACAGCAACTGGCTATGTTGCCTGACATTCATACCAATAATCTTTTCTGTGAACGGGTCACCGAACCTGAGCGTTATGATCACCGTATTCTAGGATTCCAATGGGCCACTAGACTGAAAGTTAATTTAGTCAAAAAAGCACGACTTTTAGGTAAGGCTGGAACCAACAATGGTGTATCACGCTTTGTGTCTCCGGCTGCATTCTGGACCTTGCCACGTATTGAACGTTTACTGGCAGAAAAAGAACAGAAACAGGCTGATTATCTAACACGCTACTTTGTTTTACTGGCCGCATCAGGCGCATTAGAAAAGACCTTCTGGGGTCCGCTTCTATGCTGGCGTGAGGGCTTGATTGATGATGGCAGCGGTGAATACCCCGAACTGGAACGGATTACGCTTTACCAGAGCGTGACAGGGAAGCAAGAGGACTTTCGTCCCCGTGCTGCATTTTTTGCCTTAAAGCAATTCAATGCTGCTATTCCCGGCAGTCAGTATCTGGGTCCACTTCTGACATCCAATGATGTTGAAGTACATATGTTCCGTAAGAATAAAACGCTGCTCCATGTGGCTTGGACAATTAATGGCAAAGCGTGCCCGATCGATGCGCTTTATCACCCTCGCGATCTCCAGATGGCAGGTTTCAAAAACAGAGACGGCGAGAACTATGCCGAAGCCCCTGAATACATCACCGAGACACCTACTTATCTGTTCTGGCATGCCACCAATGTTATCGGTTTAAAACCCTCAGCAGAAAAAGCACGATTAGAATCGGTATTTGCTCATCGTCAACACGGTCAGTATCACCCGGTTAATAAAAATGGCTGGCGCGGGATGCTTATTGCCGATAATCAGGCTGAGGCACAATCACTTTTAAACCACTTGTTACCTGATAACTTGCCTGATCCCACCGAAAGCACAACCTTACGTAAGGCAAGAAATATTATTTGGACTGTACCAGGCCTCAATGGCAGCTCTGTTGTAGCGAAAAAGCCTATCAAAATGCACCCGCATAAACGACTTCTGGACATGTTCAAACCGAGTAAGTCACGCCGAAGCTGGATCGCTGCAGCCGAACTCAGCAGAAGGGGTATTCCTACGGCACAGCCCTTGGCGTTTTTCGAAAAAGAAAATGATCGGAGCATGATGCAGAACCTATTTGTTTGCGAGCATGTTCCCCATGACTTTTCGGCACGGGAAATGATTGTCGCTTTTCATAACGGCGCTAATGAGTTCAGCGGTATAAAAGCTGAAGATGCCTATCGGCAATTAGCCAAATTCTTCTTGCGCATGCACGAGCATGGTGTCTTTTTCAGAGATCTGGCCGGTGGCAATATCCTGATCGAGAAACAAGCCGACGGTAAGCTTGAATTTACCTTGATCGATATAAACCGAGCACGCTTTTATAATCGTAGTACCCCGTTAAAACAACGGATTTCTGATCTGACTCGAATTTGCCACAAACTACACTGGGAAGGCAGAGAGTTTTTAGTTGAGTACTATCTCCAAGGTATGCTCAAACGTAAGCACTTCACCTTGCGTTATCGTCTGCCATTTTATCTTTACGACTTTAAGGTCAATTTCAAACGTCGTTACGGCCGTAAAGCCATAAAAAAAACGTGGCGAAAATTTAGAAATAAAGACTGACTAAAAGAGGATAATAGTTGGACTGATCGCCGTTATTCACACATTTTTTTAACATCTTAAATGTATGAATCCTAGTCCATGCTAGCAACTTAAATTAAGATAAGTTTGAGTAAATCCGATATGAATAGTAGCTCTAAATCTATCGCGCAAGCCAGTTTTATCCTGCCTGAATTTGCTGAGCCACATACAAAAGTGCTACTTAGCGTAGTTGAGCACGTTACTTCGCTGTCACCATTGCGTCGTATGAATACACCCGGAGGGTTCAGGATGGCTGCTCAGATCACCAATTGTGGACGCTTGGGCTGGGTAACGGATAAAGGTGGTTACCGATACCAAAGAACCGACCCGTTAACAGGTGAACCGTGGCCAGCAATGCCCGATGTAATCTATGATTTGGCAATTGAGGCAGCTAAGGTCTGCGGCTTTAAACTGTTTGAACCGGATGTATGCTTGGTCAACTGTTATCAGCCCGGCGCAGGTATGGGGCTGCATCAGGATAAAGACGAAAAGGATTTCAGCGCCCCAATCGTCTCTATCTCATTAGGCGTACCAGCTATTTTTCTTTTTGGCGGCTTAAAACGTCAGGATAAGCCCACAGCACACTTACTTAAACATGGTGATATTGTTGTCTGGGGCGGAGAGGATCGGTTACGGTTTCATGGAGTACAACCAATCAAACTCTCTCACCACCCATTGACTGGTCAAAAAAGGATTAATCTGACTATTCGCCAAGCCGCTTAGGAGAAAGGCTGGACGAAATCTTCAGCAATGGTGATAATGAGGCTGATATAAAGCTGATATATTCAGTTGAGTGCAAATCAGTTCCATTCCTGACCCTAAGGAGATAAATGGGTCGGACAGTTGATGTGGCTCTATTGCAGGATGCTCAGTCATATTCGCCACGATTATGAGGTACGTCACCTTGACTGGCAAGACAACACAGAAACCTAGCAATCAACCCTATATGACTGCCAGGAGGCAAAGTATTCTGAAGAAAAAAAAGAATGTATTGATCATTGATGATCAGTCTACGGGCAGGACGATTCTCGAAAAAATCATACAACAAATCTCAGATAATATTTCTGTGTCAGCTTTTGGCAATCCTGTGGAGGCCTTAACGTGGATCGATGAGCATGATCCCGATTTAATAATCACTGATTACCGCATGCCGGAAATGAACGGTGTCGAATTTATTAGTGCGGTCAGACAAAAGCCCCGCTGTGAAAACGTTCCCATCATGATGATTACCGTGGTCAGTGAAAAAGCCGTTCGTTATGAAGCCTTGGAGGCCGGTGCCACGGCTTTTCTGACCCGCCCGATTGATCAAATTGAATGTCGAACCAGCTGCCGTAACCTACTCCAAATGCATGAGCAACATTTGATCATTCAAGACAGAGCCGACTGGCTGGCCAGACAAGTCGAAGTGGCTACCGAACAAATTACCCAACGTGAAAAAGAGACCATCTTAAGACTAGCCAGAGCCGGTGAGTACCGTGATGAAGGTACGGGTAATCATATTTTTAGAATGGCTAAATATTCACGTCATATTGCTGAAGCATTAGGCACATTTTCAAAACAAGACTGTGACGATCTCGAATACGCCGCCCCCATGCATGATATTGGTAAAATTGGCATTCCTGATGGTATTTTGCTCAAGCCCGGAAAGCTCAATGGCTATGAGTGGGATATCATGCAAACACACACAACTATCGGTCACGCTATACTGTCTGATAGCCAGTCACGTTATATGAAAATTGGCGCGATCATCGCCCTCAATCACCACGAACGTTTTGATGGAAAAGGGTATCCCAACGGCTTGAAAGGTGAAGAGATTCCACTTATTGCTCGAGTGGTTGCGGTTGCCGACGTCTTTGATGCATTAGTTTCTACTCGTCCCTACAAAAAAGCCTGGAGTAACGAGGACGCCATTACTTATATCAAACATCAATCCGGCACCCATCTGGATCCAGATTGTGTTAAAGCATTTGTGAAAAGACTTGATGTGATACAACAAATTCAAGAAGAATACGCTGACGAACCAGTGTAATACGGACATGGATGCATCTCGCAAAACACCTCTAAATTACTACCAAAGATTAAAACAGCGTCTTGAGCTCACGGGTGATAGCGAACCTGAACAAGCCATAAAGGTTCGCCTGACTATTGGCGTTGCAGTCTTACTCTATTTTTGCTTCCCATGGGGAGAATCTGAATCATTTAGCCAGGCATTTTTCAGCCTTCCAAGTGTCCTAGCCATAGCGTACTACCTTGTCGCTTTGGCTATCGCTCTGTCTATCGTTATAAGACCCGTTCCCTCTCCTGCAAGGCGATTAGTCGGGGCGATACTGGATCTTGTCCCCCTCTCTGTACTGATGTTTCTTGCCGGTAATGAAACGGTGTTCTTTTTCGTTGCCTATCTCTGGGTAATTCTAGGTAATGGTTTTCGCTATGGGGTTAATTATCTTTATTTCTCACTTGCGATATCACTCATTGGTTTCACTTTTTCAATTACGTATGGTGATTATTGGAACGATCCACAACATCAACCATTTGGCCTGAGTCTATTATTAGTATTGATACTAGTGCCTTTGTACGCTGCTTTTTTGATCAATAAGCTTCATAGTGCGATCGCTTCCGCCAAACAAGCTAACCAAGCAAAGAGTCGTTTCCTTGCCAATATGTCCCACGAACTCCGGACACCACTTAATGGCGTTATTGGGATCGCCGATTTAATCGGTGAAACAAGTCTCAATTTGCAACAACGCGAATTCGTTAAAATTATGCGTTCTTCAGCTAACACTTTGTTGGGTTTAATCGAAAATGTGCTCGATATTTCGAAAATTGAAGCAGGAAAAATCACTATTGCCAGTGAACTTTTCGATCTTCATCAATTAATCAATAACGTCATGCTAATTCAAAAGCCAATGGGAGCCGCCAAAGGCTTACTTGTCTCAATGCACATTGATCCGAAAATAGACTATAGCCTCAAAGGGGATCCTCAGCATTTAAAACAAGTATTGATAAACCTAGTCGGTAATGCGATTAAGTTTACTGATTCTGGTGCCGTTAAATTGATTATCAATCATATCGAAAGTACAGATAATCAGTGCTGGGTTCGATTTGAAGTGACGGATACAGGTCCCGGAATCATGCCCGAATTTCTGGATACCATTTTTGACGACTTCAAACAGGCACCAGAAGTAAGACAAAGTAAAATCAGTGGGACGGGGCTTGGCACCACCATTTCTAAAGAACTCGTAGAATTAATGGGGGGTCAGATAGGTGTAAATAGTGAACCTGGAAAAGGTACAATGTTCTGGGTTGAGATGCCATTTAAAGCAACAGGTGAAACACATTTGAATCTCGCGGAAAACAAAATTCTGCTCCTCAGTAACGAAGAGACAAAATTACAACTTGAACCCTCGCTTCGTGCCTGGTCAATCCAACACCACTGGGTTGATAATTCTGTGAAAGCATTTTCAGAATTAATGAAACACGCTGAAGTCGACAAGTCATTTGACACTCTGCTTATCGATCAGTCCTGCATGCATAATATTTCTCCTGTTCAGTATGCACACATGCTGAAATCAGAAAAAGTTTTGGCTCATCTTTCGCTTATTTTAATAAACACCAACAATGAGCGTATTAGCATTCCAGAACTTACAGACCATTACATATCGGTTCTTTCGAATACAGAAGATAAACGCCTTCTATTTAATGCCTTACATGCTGCTAATAGCGTGCCTGTCACTGACGACAATGTTGTTTCCCTTGCTTCACATTACACAGCGCAACAGGATCAGCCCTTAAGTATACTCATTGCTGAAGACAACCACGTCAATCAGCAGGTACTTAAAGGCCTGTTAGAACATGCCGGTGTCCAGACGAGAATCGCCGCATCGGGGGAAGAAGCACTGGATATCATTACCGATGCTATCAGTGAGCTGGACATGCTTATCTTGGATATGAACATGCCTATATATACGGGACCGGAAGTCGCCAAGGCAGTTCGCATGATGGAAACGGAACGACATATTCCCATTATCATCTTGACAGCTGATGCCACCCCGGAAGCAAGACAGGAATGTATCGATTC
>NZ_CBFHHW010000032.1:27765-29836 GCF_965655755.1 Methylophaga sp.
GAAACGGAACGACATATTCCCATTATCATCTTGACAGCTGATGCCACCCCGGAAGCAAGACAGGAATGTATCGATTCTGGCGTCGACGCCTTTTTAACTAAACCGATCAATTCTCGGGCTTTGCTTGAACAAGTTTCGCTACTCGCGCAACAGATACCGGTAAAACAGAAAGATAAAACAAAAGCTCACTCCGAAAACGTACAAGCTAGCAGTCAATTATTTGACAGTAACAAGCTGGCTGAATTAATTAATTTGGATCAAGATAAACAATTCATACTGTCACTGATTGAAAGCTTTAAACATGATGCCAGTAAGCACGTTGGAATTATTTGCGCTGCAAGTAAGGATGATTATCTTACATATCGTGAGAGTCTTCATGCGCTCAAAGGCTCTGCCACTGAGATGGGAGCTGTAACACTGTCAACACTATGCACACAAGGTGAGCAACTTAAACCAGACGACATTGGCTCTGATCAGTTGCTCACCCTATGCAAACAGTTGGAGAAAACTTTTCATGAGACGATTTCAGCGCTTGAGATAGAGGTGTTAGGCAGTCAAAGCAACGAATTTCTTGTCTAGTTTTTGACTACTCGTTTCTGATCGGACAGTCTGGCGTTTTATCAAGCGTGCCATCATTTTCAAGTCCTTCGTGGTTAACTCTAAAGCAGCATCAGCCCAAATCTCACCAATAGCATACATCTCCTCGTAAGTAATAGGATTACATACATCCAAAACGTTACGCATTGCCTTTCGTGTGTTATTTGAACGTTTGCCCGCATCGACATAACGATAAACAGCAAGGTCCCCTTCGCCCGGTTCAGCCAATATATCAATAACACCTAAATCAAACATTTCTTCAGCGGTGTAGACCTTTCCTGACAAGATCATTCTTTCGGCTGCCTTAGATCCTATTTTGCGAGACAATAAAGAATAAGCTCCCATGCCCGGAAATAAGTTAAATAAAACTTCCGGCAAGCCCATCTTCACGCCCTTTTCAGCAATAATGACATTGCTTGATAAGGCCGCCTCAAATCCACCGCCCAGAGCATCTCCCTGGATGAGTGAAATTGTGGTCATATCCAAGTCAAAGTGTCGATGGTTATGATAGACGAGATCGATGCCTTTTACGGCATATTCTAATAGAGCCGCTCTATCCTTTTGCTCAATCAATTGGGTAAATAAATCCAGATCTCCCCCTAAGTTGAATACATTTTCAACTTTCGAGGCAACCACCAAATAATCATATTTAGATTGATTGGATTGCTGCATTTCATTTTTCATGTTCTCGATGAATACTGTAATTTCGTCCAGCAGAGCATGGGAAAAACAAGGACGAGGTAAAGCATGCATGTAAAGCCAATTTATCTTGTACTTTTCATCGTAATGCGATGACATTTGATTTGCCCCACTCACGTGAGGGTTTTCTTGCATTTCCGTTGAGAGATGCTTATGAGCTTTCAACGCGTTCATTGATTTTCTCCTTGAAAGTTGAGTAACCCATGCCGCGACATATTTTTGGCATTAGGGGCTCTATCAAGGTAACTGCATGAAACGTGCCTAAGTGAGACGGGTGTCAAATTTTTCAAAAATTCGAAGCATCATAATCCGATAACGCATGCAGATGTGACATTGCTGCTGAGGCTGTGCCTTCTATATTGTAGCCACCCTCTAAAACTGATATTAACTTACCATCACAATACTTTTCTGCCATTTCACATAGCCAGACAGTCATCCTGTGAAACCCCGTATCTTTTACATCAAAACAACCCAACAGATCATCTTTCCTACTATCAAAACCTGCTGATATTAAGATGAGTTCGGGCTGAAATTTTTCAATTTCAGGTTTCAGCTTTTCCTCAAATGAGGAGAGGATGTCTTTTTCATCACTACCACAGTCTAAATGCACGTTAATATTGAATCCCTCACCGGGCCCATTGCCTTCGCGCAATGGACTGCCTGTACCAGGGTAAGCGAATTGATCATGCGTGGAAAAAAACAAAACTGATGGGTCGGAATAAAAAGCGGCTTCTGTCCCATTCCCATGATGATAATCCCAATCTACAATGAGTAT
>NZ_CBFHHW010000033.1:0-19771 GCF_965655755.1 Methylophaga sp.
ACATCACGAGCTGATAAAAGTCCGTGTAAGTGGTCAGGAACGCGCAGATCGCAAAGCTATGCTGGAGCATATTTCTGAGAAGACTGGCGCAGATTTGGTTCAGGTCATTGGTCATATCGGCGGTTTTTATCGTCCTGCCAAAGAGCCTGCTATTCAACTACCAAGGTAAATTATGATTCAGAAACCTGCAGATACCGAACAACCTATCGAAAAAACACTGGCTGAACGCTGGAGTGGCCGGGCTTTTGATATCAACGTACCTGTCAGTGACGATCAGCTGATCGCTTTGACAGAAGCGGCCAGATGGGCACCCTCCTGTTTTGGTGATGCGCCCTGGCGCTATCTTATCTGCAATAAGTTCACGAATGAGCCTGCCTGGCAAAAGGCATTGGATGCGCTGGCACCAGGCAATCAGGAATGGGCTCAAAATGCACCTATTCTCATTTTAGCTGCTTCAGTTGACACGTTTTCACAGAATGACAAACCTAATAGTTGGTCCGGCTATGATACCGGTGCTGCCAGTATCAGTCTGTGCTTACAAGCCACCGCAATGGGATTAATGAGTCACCAGATGGGTGGCTTTGATGCCGATAAAATGCGACAAAGTTTTGCTATTCCGAAGAATATACAGATGTGGGCAATGATGGCTATAGGACATCCAGCGCCATTGGATAGCCTAAATGAAGAACAAATGGAGCGGGAACTAAAAGAGCGGTCACGCCGTCCATTAGAACAACAGTTTTTTCATGGTGAATGGCCTTCACAGGGCTAAGCAGGAGTTGAAAATGATAAAGAAAGCCCTTCTATTAATTGGATTAATCAGCACCGGTTCCGTCGCTGCATTTGAACAGATTTATGTAGATCGTCTGCTCGACACGCTTCAATGCCATCACTGTAATTTAAGTGAAGCTGATCTCAGTGATAAAGACTTCAGCGGTGCCGACATGAGTGAATCGATTCTCACAGGCATTAACCTGAGTCGGTCTAAACTCGTCGGTGTCTGGTTTACCCACTCGAAAATGCAGGGAGCCAACTTAGAGGGTGCGAATGTTTCCGGCGCTTTAATGGACTATGCCTTACTCAATGGCGCGAACCTCAAAGGAGCCAATCTAAGTGGTACACAGCTCATATTCGCTGACCTGACCAACGCTGACCTGACCGGTGCGAATGTTGAGAATGCACAAATGCGCGGTATTCTCTATTGCAACACCACCATGCCTAATGGAGAAGTTAACAACAGCGGTTGTTAAAATCACCAAGACTAACGGTTTAAAAATGGCAGTACTGTTTTCAGTGCTGCCATTTTTGTATTCCTCGATCAAAAATCTCAGAGCTTCGCGATGACTTTAAACACTATAGTCATAGCTCTTCAATACTCATGTGCAGTCATTCACCCAGCCACAACGCAATTGTCAAAATACGAAATTAATCGAACAAACCGATAAACTGTTTAGTAACGTAGGTATTGGTTATGTATGAGCTTGCCAATAATGGTGAGTTTCTGTTTTTGGTCGAACCCGCCTGGTTTTAATCAGACTTTTAGTGGAGAACGTGAAGACTTTACACCGGAAGGTTGGCTGGGAATAGAAAGCAAATGGGAAATGAACGACCATCAACAGATCCAATTAACCAACTCGCTCTATCCCAACCTTAAGCAAAACGCAGACGATCGAAACCAAACAACCTTTGACTGGATTCTAATAATTAGCTTGGCGTCGCCTTCATAGTGGGCTTATAAACGAATACGACTCTGCTGCCGAAGAAAACAGTGATGAAAATGACCTCAAATATACTGTCTCATTAGCATGGACGCTGTAGAATAGTGGCTTTTGACCGACTTGCCCGTGAAAAAACTGCCGACAGAACTTGAACAATTAATCAAAAAGACAATGCTTACCGACAGGCATCGTCTATCTCGTCGTTTGCAGCAAGTTAATCAGCAAAAAAATGCCGATGCGCAACGGGAAAAATTGGCAAGCCAGATTAAGACCTCAGCCGAACGTGCCCAGCGTCGCCTGGAAAACATTCCTAAACCCACGTTTAATGCCGATCTTCCTGTCATCGAAAGACGTCAGGAAATAGCTAAGGCGATTGAAGATAATCAGGTCATCATTCTCTGTGGTGAAACGGGCTCAGGTAAAACAACACAATTACCTAAAATCTGTCTTGAACTAGGCCGCGGCGTAACCGGGCTAATCGGCCATACACAACCTCGACGGATAGCAGCTCGAACGGTCGCCACACGTATTGCAGAAGAACTCAACTCAGAAATAGGGAAAACAGTCGGCTATAAAGTCCGGTTTCATGCCCATGTAAATGCCGAAACCAGTTACGTCAAACTGATGACAGACGGGATTCTACTGGCAGAAACGCAAAATGATAAATTCCTTAATCAATATGACACGTTGATTATCGATGAGGCACATGAGCGTAGTCTGAATATCGACTTTCTGCTCGGTTACCTGAAGCAACTATTACCGAAGCGTCCGGATCTGAAAGTCATTATTACTTCAGCTACGATTGATACCGAACGTTTTTCCAAGCATTTTGAGAATGCGCCGGTTATTGAGGTCAGTGGTCGAACCTACCCCGTAGACTTACGTTATCGTCCGCTGCAAACCCCTGATGAAGATTCGCCTGATTACGATATGGTTCAGGGCATTGTGGCGGCTGTCGATGAATTATGTCGTGAAGGCCCCGGTGATGTTTTAATCTTTCTTGCCGGTGAGCGGGATATTCGTGACGTATCAGAAGCGTTACGCAAGCATCACCCACCACAAACTGAAATTCTACCCTTATTTGCCCGTCAGTCTGCTGCTGAACAAAATCGGGTATTTAAAACAGGTGGTCAACGACGGATTGTGCTCGCTACCAATGTCGCAGAAACATCTTTAACCGTGCCCGGAATTCGCTATGTCGTAGATCCTGGAAACGCCCGCATCAGCCGGTATAGCGTACGTAATAAAGTCCAGCGCCTTCCGATCGAAAAAATATCGCAATCCAGTGCTAACCAACGTGCCGGTCGTTGCGGTCGTGTTGCAGCCGGTATCTGTATACGTCTTTATGATGAGGAAGATTTTACAAATCGTCCGGCGTTTACCGATCCCGAAGTTCTGAGAACCAATCTGGCTTCCGTCATTCTGCAAATGTCCGCCTTGAAATTGGGCGATCCTGCCAAATTTCCGTTCATTAATCCGCCGCCACAAAAGATGATAAATGATGGCTATCGGCTTTTAGATGAATTGAATGCAGTTGATCGGCAACGACGGATTACTGAAACCGGTCGTCAACTGGCTAAACTGCCCATCGATCCACGAATCGCCCGTATGTTGCTGGCTGGTGCAGAGCATAACAGCCTCACCGAAGTCCTGATCATTGCCAGTGCATTAAGTATTCAGGATCCACGTGAACGACCCATGGATAAGCAACAGGCAGCTGATGAGGCGCATTCTAAGTATAAAGACGAACGTTCTGATTTTATTGGCTTTATTAAGCTATGGAATCTTTATCACGATAAGAAAAAGCATTTAAGTCAGAATAAGCTCAGAAAGTATTGTAAAGAAAATTTCCTATCCTTTTTACGACTGCGTGAATGGCACGATATTCATCAGCAATTACACATTCAGTTATCTGAACTCGGCCTTAAATTTAATCAACAGGAAGCCGGCTATGACGCAATTCACCAGGCTCTCCTTTGCGGTCTATTAAGTCATATTGCTTTCAAAAGTGATAAACATGAATATACAGGGGCGCGTAATCTCAAACTGCAGATTTTCCCGGGTTCGGCATTACATAAGAAAGGGCCAAAATGGATCATGGCTGCTGAATTAGTAGAAACGGGCAGATTATATGCCCGTATTGTCGCTAAAATTGATCCCACCTGGATTGAACCGCTGGCTGGTAGTTTGATTAAACGTCAATACAGCGATCCACACTGGGAAAAGAAACCGGCACAAGTGGTCGCATTTGAATCAGCCTCCCTATATGGCTTACCTATTGTTACACGCAGGCGGGTTCACTACGGGCCCATCGACCCGGAAGTGTCGAATGAAATCTTCATCCGTGAAGCTTTGGTCAACGGCGACTGGCATTGTCGTGCCCCGTTTTTCAAACATAACCGTGCTCTGATAGCGGATATTGAGTTACTCGAGCAAAAATCGCGCAGACGTGATGTGCTGGTCGACGAAGACATCCTGTTTAATTTTTATCGGGAACGGATCCCGCATAACATTATTAATGGCGCAGGCTTTGAAAAATGGCGTAAAACGGCAGAAAAATCGTCACCAGAATTGCTGTTTTTAACACGTGAACAGCTTATGCAGCATGAAGCGGATCAGGTAACCGCCGATCATTACCCGGACCAGATGCTGATAAATCGGGTGCCTTTGCCGCTCGAATATCACTTTGAACCGGGTAAACAGCACGATGGTATTACCCAGACCATTCCACTTTCTCTGCTGAATCAAACCAATCAGGATCGCCACGATTGGCTGGTTCCAGGTTTGTTACGGGACAAACTTATTTTCCTGATTAAAGCCCTGCCCAAGTCATTACGCAGGCATTTTATTCCGGTCCCACAATACGCGGATCAATGTTTACAACAGCTTTCACCCGAGTCCGGTCCGTTATTACCGGCATTAAGTGAATGCCTGAGGAAAATAACAGGTGTTGAAATCGATCCTGCTGATTGGCGAACGGATGATTTGCCGCTCTATCTGCAGATGAATTTTAAACTGGTTGATGACGACGGAAAATTACTCGACGAAAGTCGTGATCTAAACAGGTTAAAAGAAGATTGGGCCAGAGAAGCGGCTGCCAGTTTCCGCCAGATTCCGGATAGTGACTACGAGCAGAAGGGATTGACTGAGTGGACGTTCAAGGACTTACCAGAACAAATAACACTGGAACAAAATGGTCTGGAAATGACCGCCTACCCTGCTCTGGTTGATAAAAATGACAGTGTCGATCTTACACTTATGGACACAGCCGCACAGGCACAAGAGCTCACTAAACTTGGTTTACGTCGTTTGTTTATGTTGGCGCAGGCCGATGCGGTGAAGTACCTGAGTAAGAACCTGCCCAACCTTAAACAAATGTCTCTTCACTACGCCAATGTGCCAGCCTCCCCCTATGAAGACAAACCGGATACCACTCAAACGCCCAGCGAACAGCTTAAAACAGATTTAATTCATGTGTCATTTGATCGTTGTTTTTTACTTGGCCAGGATCATATTAGAACCGTCGATGACTTCAATAAACGGTTGGAAAATAAAAGCGGCGATTTGATCAAAATAGCATCTGATTTAGCACAGAGCATTGCCGGCCCCCTTGCTGAATACCATGCTATTGCCAAACGGCTTGGTAACAATATTCCACTGACAGCCATCAATGCTGTCAACGATATTCGCCAACAACTCGGCTATTTAATTTATCAGGGGTTTGTTCACAGCACACCAGATGAGGCATTAAAACGCCTTCCGGTTTATTGCCAGGCCGCGGGGATACGACTCGACAAGCTATTAACGGATCCTGCCAAAGACAAACAGCGTATGGCTGAAGTCATGCCTCACTGGCAGAAGTTTACGAGTAAGGTCAATAAAATAGAAACAGCCGAGTTTTGGGAATACCGGTGGATGCTGGAAGAGTTTCGGATATCGGTCTTTGCTCAGGAATTGAAAACAGCCGGCCCAATATCGGCTAAACGGCTGGAAAAACAGTGGCAGAAATGTTGATCTGATCTGCCATTTTTCAGGCTTACCGATATGCTAACCCCTCATAAAATCAACGCCTCAATGCGATTGTGTTTCTTTAGCATCATGTATTGAAAATGGAGATAGGTGAGCTTGAATATCTAAGAAGTATTAAACGGTTTAAAAACATCCCAACGGTATTGAGCCGAAGTGAGGTTCAACTTATATTCGGCCAACTCAACGGCCCATCAAAATTGATGGCTAAAACTCCTTTAGAGGACTTTTAACTCAGTACTGAACGCTTGAACTTAATTTGGCTAGCTCCGCCTTGCTCAAAGAATCAGCCCACCAGTGCGCGGGCTGATTCCATTATCTGATAGCAAGCCCCAAAATCATTCTCACTGCTGACAGTGTGTTTAATGTCGCTCCAACAAGGTATTTTTAACTATAAACTCTGTCACAGCGAGGCAGTAAAACAAAGAGACTGCTTTTTCTTGTGTAAACCAGTTCATGTCTTATGACTATCGTTGACAAAATCGGTAAAACATTCAGTTCTGGTTCAGCTTGGCTTTGCTAATGTCCTTGCAACAGCTCACAAAAGAGGCGTGCAGTAATGAAAATAACAGCACTAATGGACCACGATCCGGGTAAGTATATTCCTGTGAATGTGCACGTTGCACCATGCTCTCGCCGTTATTATTGATAAGGTGAAGTGATGACATTACGACAAGCAGCATTACTGAGTCTGTGTTTGGTGTCGACAGGTCTGATGACCAGTCTGACGACACAGGCACAGGAACGTCCCTACACGATTAAAGAAGGTAACCAGCTCGACGCTGACACCTATAACGGTTTCAAACTCTACCGGAACTGGTGTGCTCGATGTCATGGTACCTATGGTCAGGGATTGGCGGGACCAGATCTAACCAAAAGTCTGAACCAAATTAACCGGGATGAATTTATGAGTATCGTGGCAGACGGAAAATCAGGTTCAATCGGCAGTATGCCGGCATGGAGATCAAACTCGGCGGTGATGAAAGGTCGGGATAATATATACAGCTATCTGAAGGCGCGAGCGAATGGTGACATTGGTTCGGTGAAACCTGAGTTGGCTAAATAATGCCATTATCACGGACCGCTCAGGCTTGCTCTGAGAGCAGATTCTGTTATAAATATTCGCTAACAAATGTTAAGGTTTAGACATGTTGAAGTATAGCTTTCTGCTAGCCACCTTATTGTTGAGCGTGTCAGTTATGGCAGGTAAGTCAGTGCCCTATGAGCATCTTCCCGGCAACAGTATCAATGAAATAGAGTTGCCTCTAAACCGACACACGGCAGCAGAGTTGGCCAAAATAGAAACTGAAGGGAAAATTCTTTCAGTTGATGAGGAAATACGTGATAACGAAACTGTCTTCAGAATTAAAGTGCTCCACAATAACGGCAAGGTCAAAGTGCATCGTATCCATCGTGATACCGGCCACGCTGTACCCTGAGCAGATATGCGCGTTTTAGTCATTGAAGATGAAGCTCATTTACGTGAGCAAATTGCTCATCAGCTTAAGCAGCAAAAATGGACTGTTGATGCTGTCAGCGATGGTGAAGAAGGCCTGTTCATGGGGTCAGAGTATGCTTACGATATCGCTATTATTGATCTCGGCTTGCCTAAATTATCAGGCATCGAGGTCATCCAGAAATTACGTCAACAAGGTCTGGACTACCCTATTTTGATCCTTACTGCCCGTGGCCGCTGGCAAGACAAGGTTGAAGGCTTGGAATCAGGAGCCGATGACTATCTGGTCAAACCCTTCCATTTCGAAGAGTTAATGGCACGCCTCAATGCCCTGTGTCGCCGTGCTTCAGGCTGGGCTAATTCGACGTTGTGTTGTGGGCCAATTTGTCTCAATCCGGGCACACAGCAAGTGACTAAAAACGATACTGTCATCGACCTGACAGCTTATGAATACCGCCTATTGCATTACCTACTCATGCATTCCGGCGAAGTGATTTCCAAGACGGAATTAACTGACCATATCTATGAACAAGATCAGGATAGAGATAGCAATGTCATTGAAGTCTTTGTCAAAAGACTGAGAGGAAAACTTGATCCGGAAAAAGAGTTAAATCCAATCGAAACCCTCCGTGGACGTGGATATCGTCTGAATTTGCCTCGTGAAAGTACTTAACCTTTCCCTCTCTACCCGTCTATTCATTGCGGTCAGTCTGGTACTGACCGCTTTTTTGGGCTTGTCAGCATTCAGTCTGAACAATGCTTTCCAGAGTAGTGCTGAATCTGAGCAGAAAAAACGGCTTAAAAATTATGTATATACCCTACTGACAGCCGCTGAGCTAGATAAAGAGGGTGAACTCATCATGTCTCATGACTTAGCTGAACCAAAGTTCTCTATCCCCAACTCAGGTCTTTATGCTCAGATAACTAACGAGGGCAGAATTATCTGGCAATCCCCCTCTGCGATCGGCCATTTTCTGGTATTGCCATTTGATCCAGGTCCATCACAGGAACAGTTCAATGTTGTCGATATAGACGCCGGTATAACATTGCAAAACCTCTCATTCGGGATTGTCTGGGAAACGGATACCGGTGAAGAAATCCATTACACCATTAATGTCGCAGAAGACATGAGCAACTTACAGGAAAAAACCGCCGAATTTCAGCGAAGTTTGTGGTACTGGTTGGGTGGTACAGGTCTCATGCTATTGATTGCACAATGGCTTATCCTGCGATGGAGCTTACGTCCACTGCATGATGCAGCGGTTGATCTTCACGCTATTGAGACCGGCGAACACCGTCGGCTTAATGACCAATATCCCAATGAGCTGCGCCAACTCACCAATAATATCAATGCCCTGCTGGATCATGAAGAATCGAGAAGACTTCGTTATAAAAACTCCCTCGCCGATCTGGCACACAGCCTCAAGACACCCTTGTCGGTTTTTCGGGGAGAACTTGAGAATAGCCACGATTTAAACGACATAAAACAAACAGGCCATGAACAACTGGATCGCATTAGTACACTCGTGGACTATCAGCTACAAAGAGCATCCACAGAAGGTAAGAGCAGTTTATTAGCGCCTGTATCGCTGGGTGAAATTATCTATAAGATCATTAGCAGTCTTGATAAAGTCTATCTGAGCAAGACAATTCAGACTCAGTGTGAAATTGAGCGTGATGCCTATATTCATGCTGATGAAGGCGATATGTACGAATTGCTTGGTAATATTCTTGAAAATGCCTACAAATACTGTCATTCACAGGTTCATGTCATTGTTCATACCGTTAACGATATGATCGTCATTCGTGTTGAAGATGATGGTTCAGGTATCCCGATGCGGGCAGAAGGCTTTGTTATTAAACGTGGGCATCGCATTGATACCCAGGCTGAAGGTCAAGGTCTGGGGCTTGCCATTGTGAGTGATATCATTATGGCCTACGAAGGTAATATCAACCTGGAACGCGGGCACCTTGGCGGTGCCAGATTTGTGATTGAACTACCGCGTCATTGATTTTGTTGTTGTTCCTGTAAATAGTGAAATAACTGACGCGCTGATTTCGGCGGTTTATTTTGCTTTGCTTCGCGATCAGCATTTCTAACCAGCTGACGTACGTGCTGGACATCAAACCCTTCATATTCTGCAATCAATTCATCGTAAACCGCATTGTCACCGTCCAATAATCGATCCCGCCATTCTTCTAGCTGATGAAATTGCTTAACTTGCCCTTGATGAGGTAATTTCATCAAGTCCAGATTACGCTGAATTTCAACGTGATCTTCTCGTGTTAACATGCCACCGATATAGCCTACTTGACGCTTGAGAGCCCCTTTGCTCATCGCCTGCGCTTTTGTAATGGCATACAGTAAATCTTCAGATAGATTAAGCTTCTCCAACTCTTTCTCTGATAACTCCATCAACGCCTTACCCAGTGTTTTTAACGCATCAAGTTCACGTTTTACCTGTGATTTACTTTTTTCGAGCTCCCAGTCCTCAGGCCAGTTTTCTTGTTCCTGATCATTTTCAGACATATTATTCACCTTGGATCGTCACGATAACGCGACGTCGTTGTGGGTGGGTACGGTGTTCCCACAAATAAATTCCCTGCCAAATACCCAAATCACACTGTCCACCACTTACGGGCACCGTTAAATCAGGATTTGTCAGTACTGTTCGTACATGCGCACTCATATCATCCGGTCCTTCATCCTGATGCCGAAACATCGGATCCCCATCCGGCACGATATGTTGCATAAAGGTTTCCAGATCATGTCTGACATCGGGATCAGCGTTTTCACATAACATCAGTGAAGCACTGGTGTGCTGCACAAACACATGGCAGGTACCGGTTGTAATACCTGAACTGGCAACCAATTGCTGAACATCCTGTGTGATATTACTGGTGCTGCGACCTGGGTTGTTATAGCTGAGCGTTTGTTGATAAACCATGATTAAATTCCAGAATCGAAATGTGCTTTGGCTTTGCCTGAATTGATCACTGTTCTTACATGCTCTGCAGCTTGTGACTGAGACGAAAAAAAACCGGTATGCCATAAAGCGATGGCTGCACCGAATACCAAGCTGTCATAGGCCGGTCCAGCCTCACCGGCTAAGGCTTGTAAGCCCTCATCGAGTGTTCGTTCAGCGGTAACCACATCATCCACTTTCACGCCCCGGGTATCCTGCTCTATAGCAAAGTTTTCAGGATCCAATGAACACGTATGCATCTGCCCATTGAGTAGTTGGTGATTATTGGAGACATCCCGAAGTGTTGGAACGATACCGCCTTCTAGCCCTCTGGCAATAAAAGCGGAATCATAACCAAATGCCTCAGCAAGCCAGCCCAGAATGGCGGGATATTCTTTGTGCACAAACCCAATAGCAAGATGGGTTTTGTTTTTTGCTTTAAGCGGCATCACCATTTTTTCCAGTGTTGCCAGGCTCGGTCTTTTAATCATCTGCGTGCGTAAATCCTGCAGGGCAAATAATTTCGGACTTGCCTGCGCCTGATCGATATAGGCCCAACCAGTTTGAGACTGATTTACCGCTTCTCCCGCAGTCGTGACTGATTGCTTGATGTCATAACCTGCGAGCGCTAAAACTTGTGCATGCGTCACACCAAACTTGGGTCCCATTTCAAACACGCCTTGCGAGACGGTAGGAAAACCAGAGGCTGCAAGCACAGCCGGTAAGAATGCAGTTACCGGGCAATGGCGGTTGAAACCATTATAAGGATCAGCAAATATCAGCAAATTATCGACGTCTGTTTGTTGCTGCTCAGTGACAGATTGAAGCGCCTGTAAAATGCCAAGGTTTTCTTCATTTGTCTCGCGTTTCATCCGCATAGCGATAAAAAATATCGCCGCTCTTACCGGTTCAGCCTCACCATTCAGAATTTCCATCGTGGCAGCATAGGCTTCGTCTTGAGTCAGATCTTTACTCAGATGCGGACCTGTTGCTACTTTTTTAATCGCGTCTGCAATTGCAGTCATTATTAATCCTGTTTTAACCATTCAAGCAAAGTGTCTTCATCGACCACTGAAATGCCGAGAGATTGCGCTTTCGTCAGCTTAGAGCCAGCATCAGCTCCTGCCACAACATAATCTGTTTTTTTAGACACGCTACCAGCAACTTTGGCTCCTAAAGCCAATAATTTTTCTTTTGCCTCACTGCGTGATAAGTGCGTCAATGTGCCTGTAAGCACAATCGTTTTACCGCTCAATAGTGAATCTGAATGCGTTATCTCTTCCTGCGGCCATCTTACTCCCACCTCAAGCAGACGCTGAATCACCTCAATGTTATGTGACTGCTGAAAAAAGGTTTCGATATGATGCGCCACAATTGGACCAACGTCCTCAATTTCAACTAAAGCATCTGAATTTGCTGCCTTTAATGCATCAAGATCAGCAAAATGCATTGCTAAAGAGCGAGCCGTAGCTTCCCCCACCTCACGGATTCCTAACGCGTATAAAAATCGTGGGAACCGAGTTTCTCTAGCATGTTGTAAAGCATTGACTAAATTATCGGCTGATTTCTGGCCCATACGTTCCAGACTGGCAATCTGCTCAGCTGTTAAGGTAAATAGGTCAGCCGCATCTTTGATTAAGCCAGCATCAACCATCTGCTCAACGAGTTTATCGCCGAGGCCATCGACATCCAATGCCTTGCGGGAGGCAAAATGTTTTATCGCTTCTTTACGCTGCGCCGGACAGAATAATCCGCCACTGCATCGTGAAACCGCTTCACCCTCTTCTCTTTCAACATCCGAGCCACACACAGGACATTGCGTAGGCATAACAAATTCACACACATTATCCGGACGTTTCGACGTAATAACCTTCACCACTTCAGGAATCACATCACCAGCGCGGCGGACAATGACTTGATCGCCGATACGGACATCTTTGCGACGGATTTCGTCTTCATTATGTAGCGTGGCATTGCTGACTGTAACCCCACCGACAAACACCGGTTTCAGTCTTGCCACAGGCGTTAACGCCCCGGTTCGGCCCACCTGAATTTCAATATCTTCAACAGTGGTCATTTCTTCCTGAGCAGGAAACTTATAGGCAATGGCCCAACGTGGTGCCCGTGAAACAAAACCTAAACGTTCCTGTAACGCGGTACTGTCAATCTTTAACACCACCCCATCGATGTCATATGACAGACTGTCACGCCGTTCGCCAAGCTCGTTTATATAGCGATGACAGGCGTCAAGTCCATCCAGTTGTTTTAACTCCGGTGATATACGGCAACCCCAGGTTTCAATCAGGTGCATCGCTTCAGTATGACTCTCCGGACGCGAAGCACCCTCAATATAACCGATACCGTAGCAATATATTTCCAATGGTCGTGTCGCGGTAATTTTTGAGTCTAACTGCCTCAGTGAACCAGCTGCTGCATTGCGGGGGTTCACAAAGACTTTTTTATTGTTCTCAAGCTGACTGCGGTTGAGCTTCTCGAAACCCGCTTTGGGCATAAAAATTTCACCGCGGATTTCAACAACATCGGGGATGTCATCACCTGTCAGTTTGAGCGGAACAGATTTGATTGTCCGAACATTTGCAGTGACATCTTCCCCCCTACTGCCATCGCCTCGGGTGGCAGCATGAACCATCACACCCTGTTCATAGCGAATACTGATTGCGAGTCCGTCAAGCTTGGGTTCAGCTGCGTAGGTTTGTACCTGATCGGTGTTTAGCCAATCTCGTACACGTTTATCAAATGCGGTTAGTTCATCCTGATCAAACACATTATCCAACGACAGCATCGGCATCGCATGTTCTATCTCAGCAAACTTATCCAGAGCCTCTCCTCCCACACGCTGGGTGGGTGAGTCGGCCGTTAGTAATTCAGGGTAAGTCTGTTCCAGCGTCTGTAGCTCGCGAAAGAGACGGTCATACTCCGCATCAGGAACCTCTGGATTATCAGCCACATAGTAGAGGTAATTATAGTGATTTATAAGGTCTCGCAACGTTGCTGCTCGTTGCCTGACCTCAGTTGAAATAGTCATTCGATAATTGGTTACTCTCTGCTTGAGCAGACATTTGATATTCAAGTATGCGTGCACGCATCGCTTCCAGAGCGGAGTCACTTAATGGCTTGCGAGTTTCATCACACAGGAGGCCATCAAGTTGTTCATTGATGCCACGGGCAGTATCGAGTAAATCATCAAACAATGCCATACCATTTACCGGCCCAGGCAGGCGGGCAAAAATCAGTAAACCCGGTGTTGTCATCGAAACAAACTTATCCGGTAATAAGGTGCCCGGATCAAGAATATTGGCTACGCTGAATAGCGTTTGTTTATTAGCACCTGCTGTTTGCCTGTGATAAATCTGCATATCACCGAAATGCAAATCATGATCTTCTAATGCTGCCTTCACTGCCTTCCCGGTAAAGGCTTTTGCTTCCGGCGCCATAATGGTAAACGCAATCACTAAATCCCAATCCTGAACAGCATCAGAGGGCTCGGGTTGCACAGCTTGTTGATGCGCTTGTTTTTCTTCTTCAGAAAGTGGTTCTGAAAATAAATCAGGTTCGCTCTCAGCATTATCCGTCACCCGAGTGTCATCCGTCAGATTTTGTTCCTGCGTATGCAACTCTTGATCGAATAGTGCGTCAAAGCGCTGTTGGAATGAATCATCCTCTTGCGAATCGTCAATTTCCAATTCGCGTTCAAATTCATTTGCACGCTGTTGACTGCGCTGATGGGTATACCAGCTCGCCGCAATAAACGCCAAGACGATAACAATAGTAAGGACAATAATTTCTAGCACTTAAATTAATCTTTCACTTAAGAGATAATATTCGTTTTTTAAATCAACCCGAGATTGTACATGTCCACTCAACCAAGCAAACAATTGGAAACCTTCGATAATGCTACGCCAGAGCGTGATTATAGCATTCACATTGAGACACCTGAATTTTCTTGTCTGTGTCCTAAAACCGGCCAACCTGATTTTGCCACGATTAAACTCGATTATGTACCCGATGAAAAATGTGTCGAGTTGAAATCATTCAAACTTTATATGTGGTCTTATCGCGACGAAGGCGCATTCCATGAAAAAGTGACCAACACAATTCTCAATGATCTGGTAGCTGCCACCGATCCCCGCTTCATGCGTGTAACCGGTATTTTCAATGTCCGAGGTGGTGTCTACACTACCGTCGTTGCTGAACATCGCAAAGAAGGCTGGGTTCCACCCACTCCCGTGACTTTGCCCTAAACAGTTGTTTTAAACAACCCGGCCTCTGAAGGTCGGGTTGTAATTCACTTGCTTACCAAAGTCAGTCCTTAACCCGTTTCAATCCAAAGCAAACAGAGGTCAGCATGCAAAATGTGATCAAAGGCGCGCGATATCTGAAGCAAGGCTTTAATCTGATAAACCAGCCTGGAATTCGCCGTTTTGCTTACTTACCCATACTGATTAATACACTTTTATTCAGTTTTGCTATCTGGTTTGGCTTTAGTCATTTTGGAGGCTGGTTAGAAGCATTAATGCCAAACTGGTTACCCGCATGGCTGGAGAGCATTTTAACCTGGATCATCTGGCCACTATTTGTATTACTTCTGATCATCATTGTGTTTTTTACCTTTTCAGTCATTGCAAATGTACTTGCCGCTCCATTCAATGGGATTTTGGCTGAAATGGTAGAAAAGAAGCTTACGGGAGACACACCACCCGAGATGCCTTGGGCTAAAATGCTTAAAGACACACCCAAAATGCTGTTCAATGAACTACGAAAGATTGCTTATTTACTCATGTGGCTACTGCCATTATTAATTTTTTCGTGGATTCCGGGACTCAATCTCATCGCTCCCATACTCTGGTTTATGTTTACCAGTTGGACGTTAGCACTGGACTATCACGATTATCCCATGGGCAATCATCAACTCGATTTTCGACAGCAACGTGCGGTGTTAAGAAAAAACAGGAGTCTAGCCTTAGGCTTTGGTAGCGCTACCATGGTGGCAACAATGATACCTATCGTTAATTTCCTGGTGATTCCTGCGGCAGTTGCCGGCGCGACCGCGCTATATCTGGAGAACTTTAAAAACGCTGAATGACTTACAGCTTAGCTATATAGTCATCCAATATAATTTCAATATCCCACTCACAGGAGCCACAACCAGAGAGCGCCCCAGTCTTGCGAGAGATGGTGTCGGCATCCACGATTCCCTGCTCGATAAGACTCTGAATCTTACCGCGAGTGGTTCCACTGCAATCGCAGATCACCTCATCTAAATTGGCTACAGTATCGTCTGTCATTATTTTCTGAACATTAAAAATTGGACACTATTATCTCTCAGTACAATGGGCTTTGACACCTTTGATCAGCATTAATATTCATTAAATATGTAAGGAAGGAAAATAAAGCATCAGCTTAGATGCTAAACCTTTCACTACTTGAAATCCGTAGATTATTTCGTACTTGGGATTTGAATGAAGAACCAATAGATGCCTGAAATAATCAGGCATCTTGGTTTTGTTTTCAGGGAGTGAGATTGATGTTGCCGCCAAACAAACCGACGAGGCCGATAATGATCAGATATATGGCAACGATATAGTTAAGCAGTCGCGGTACCATCAGTACCAATACACCGGCAATCAATGATAATAATGGTGTTAGAGCAATTGTCATTGTTTTCTCCTTGTCAGACACATAAGTATGCAGTATGCCTGTCTTCATAATTGAGTGGCAAGATCATAAATGTGATGTTTCAGACAAAAAAAATGGGCCAATAAAGGCCCATTTCTATTTGCGTTACTATCTTTTACCAGCGAAGCATTCGACGGACAATACCATCATTGCGAAATGCGTGGTAAATCGCACCGCTAACATGCACAGCAATGATCCCTAATAAGGCCCAGGCTGTCCACATATGCAGCTCCCCCCAGAACTCGTTTAAGTCCTCATTTGCTGGCGCAATACGGGGGAACTCAATCGTCCACCACCAAACAGTATCCCAGCGAGTATGCGCTGATGACAGATAACCAGTCACACACACAGCAAGGATTAACCCGTAAATAAGCACATGTGCAAGAATAGCCGACCAATGCATCCACGGCGCCATATCAGACGAATCAACCGGCGCGGGCCGATGCTTCAGCCTGACATACAGTAGCATCAGAATAATGATGACGAGGGTAATCCCAATATTTTTGTGAAGTTGGAATGGGAACGCTCTGAATTGTAGTTCTGGTGATGGCAGCGGTAAGCCCATCATCCACCAGCTTGAAATAAATAAGAAAAATATAGAAACGGCGAGTAACCAATGAAGGATGACTGCCGTTCTGTTAAAACCTTGTCTTTGCATAACAGCTTCCGTTTATAGTTCGTTGCGATGATTAGAGAGTTAAGCGTTAGCTTGAGTGTGTCTGCCAGCGATGGCTCCCACCAGTAACATCAGGTGGAGAATGAACCAGAGCAGAATCCCGCCAAGATACACTTCTCGCAGCGTGGGGCCTGTGTTCACCACAACAGCAAACTGCAATAAATCAATCGCCGCTAATCCTGAGAATATCGCTACTGCAGCAGTTGACGCTGCAGGAGAGTAATTGACTAGGGCACCACCGATGATGATAGAAATAAACGCAAGCAAAGCGCCTACACCCGCCAATGTCATTTGAGCGCCAGGAAACCAATCCGGTGCTGATAAAGCAACACCTTTGACATGCTCAATAAGATATTCACATTCAGCTACTGTAATGCCCTCTTCCTCCAGCTCTTCTGGTGGGCAGTCAGCTTCTGGCATGATACCGCTCGCAGGCATATGCTCGACAATGACGGCTTGCTTCATCGCCTCATTGGCCTGAACAGCAGTTAAGAAAACACCCAACATGATAGCGATGACACCGAGAATACTGGCCCATGCCGGGGTATTGTTATTTAGTCCTTCAGACACCATACAGCACCTGTCCTTTCGTTGTTATTAATGTAAGTTCTCTCTTGTTGTGGGAAAATACCGACTGACAGGCCCCTCACCTCTTACAGTTTCATTTCCAACAGCTAACTAAGCTAACATGCCGCATTAGTCTGATCAAAGCCTCTGACATAGAATGTTACTAATGGTTCAGTCCATGCGCCTGGCGACCAGCACGATATTCATTGATTATCATGGCCGGGCAGAAATGTGCCCGTCCAAGACATTCCATCAGCCAAGTATCTGAGGGTTCAACTGCCATAAAACATAATTCAACCCGGCAGCAAAACTCACCCATATCAGATAGGGAATAAACAATGCTCCGGCAAGCGGCCGCACTCGCCAAAAAGCAATCATTGTGGCGGCAATAAGAAGCCACAAAATCAAAACATCGATCAGCGCGAAGAAACCAAGATGCCAGGCAAAGAAAAGCCAACTCCATAACGCATTTATCGCCAATTGCGATATAAACAATACAAATGCAGTTGTGTGTTGTCGCAAACCACCCGAGCGCCAGACAAACCACGCAGCCAGGCCCATCATTGCAAATAGTGTTGTCCATACAGGACCAAACACAGCGGGTGGTGGCGCCCAATCAGGCTGGATGAGTTGCCCGTAAAATGACTTCGCCTGTATCGAGGCAATAGCACCTACCGCAGAAGCGGTGAAGACCACCAACATCCAGGCTATAAGTCCTGAAACTTGCTGTTTTTTTGAAAGTGGGCTCATGCAAACTCTATTTAAGTTGTGAACTGTTCAGTTCAGATGTATAGCTCAGGAGAATAAATCTTATCGTTCATGGCTGATAATCAGTATCCGGCCAAATATCGTTGATTTCGTCCGCTTGGTGATGAGCAGCAAATCGCTCCCAAACAATACCATTAACATCCGTCTCTTGAGTGAATTCAGTCGCTGTAGAATCTTCCCACCCCAAATGCCGAAGTGAACCTGGCTTGCAGTCTGGATCTTGTCGTACAGATACATTCAATGATTCAGTTCGCCAAAGCGCGTATTCTCCCGGGACTGATGAACACGGCGGCATACCCAAACGCTTGGAATAGTCTTCAATGGTTTCGTCTATTTTGTCCGTTGAAATAGCAATATGCAGTTTTTTCATCTTAGTCCTTTATCTCTTTTAAGGTTTCAATGGATTGTTAGATTGATGATAAAAAATTGAATTTAAAATGTCGTGTCAGCAGGGTATCTGGCGTACGATTGTTTCTAAATGGTGGTCTGTGAAATCAGATAGCTGTTTGAGCTTAAGATGAGATATTTCAAATTTTTCATCTGTAAATTCTAAGCAAGGCGGAACTGCTATCGTTTTCATGGAGGCTTCATTTGCCGCGATTATGCCGGACACTGAATCTTCAAAGACAAGACATTTTGAAGGATCAACATTAAGTTTTTTAGCGGTTGAGAGATATACACCCGGATGAGGCTTTGCTTTAAGCTCGTCCTCGGAAGAGGAAATGGCGTCGAAATAGTGAGCAATACCAAGCTTATTCAGAACCACCGAAATCAGCTTCGCGGGTGAATTGGTTGCAAGACCAATTTTGAGTTTTTTATCTCGAAAGAAAGCTAAAATCTCTTTTACCCCAGCCATGGATTCACCTTGTTCAAGAATCTGTCTTTCTACTTGATCAACAACTTCATTTTCAACTTGATCTAAGCTTTTGCCTGACCAAGGATAGTGACGATACCAAAACTCAGTCACTTCTCGTGTCGACATAGCAGCAGTATAGGAAGCTAATTGCTCACTGACTTCAACCCCGACAGATGAAAAAACATATTTTTCCGCCTGCTTCCAGATAGGCCCTGCATCAATAAGAACGCCATCCATGTCAAAAATTACCGCTTGTATCATAGTCATTCCTTATTTAAGTCTGCCTACGCGAGCCTTTGTCTGATGCTCCGAACTTTGTCGTATATCAATAGCTTCTACAAACAAGAAAAGGACCAATCGTAAACCGTCATCAAACCATGTGTCGTTTAAAAAAATCACGTCAGATCCTGATAAGGGTTGTAAGCTATTTCCCAGTAATGACCTTCCGGATCTTGAAAGTAACCGGAGTAGCCACCCCAGCAAACTTCTACCGCCGGTTTGATAAGTTGCGCCCCTGCCGATACTGCCTGACTCAGCACAGCATCTACCTCCGACTTGCTAGCCACGTTATGGGCCAGTGTAATGCCAGAAAAACCTGCCTGAGTGGATATGGGTAAGCCAATATCCTTAGCCAACTCCTTCCGAGGATAGAGCGCTAACCATGTGCCATCAAGACTGAAAAAGGATATCTTGCCTCCTTCAAAATCGTACTTCGGAAGACCGAGGCCTTCGCCATAGAAACGAGTGGCTCTGTCTAAATCATCCACACCAAGCGTGATAATACTGATTTTCGGTTTCATGATTCCGTTCCTAATACCTACATCACCGGCACGCACTTTCAGCGCGAGCCTCCTGAATTATTTTTATACCACCACGAATGACTACTGCCGATATTATTGTCCCAATAATTAAATCCGGATACCGACTTCCTATGCTGGCTACAAGAATACCGGATACAATAATCCCCAGATTGGCGATGACATCATTAGTTGAAAAAATCCAAGATGCGCGCATATGAACACCTCCCTCTCTGTGCCTGGA
>NZ_CBFHHW010000033.1:19868-26444 GCF_965655755.1 Methylophaga sp.
CATAGGATATTTGCCAACAAAGCGACAGTGCCAACAACAATAATTAAAGTGCTTTGAGGTTCGCTTCCAAGTAGTAGCCGTCTAAATACATCGAGTAGTACGCCAATGCCTAATATGATTTGAAGATAGCCACTCACTCTGGCTGCCTTAACCTGTTTGGTGATTCCTTTACCAACTGCATATAGTGATAAACCATAAACAGTTGCATCTGCCAGCATATCGATAGAATCCGCCATTAGCCCAGTTGATTGTGCGAACCAACCCAGTATCAACTCAGCTACGAACATAAATGCATTGATAGAGAGAAGAACAATGAGCGTTTTTCTTTGCAAGCTTTCTTCTTGTTCAGCCCCACAACCACAACTTGACATTTTTTCCTCTCCGGAATAAGTACCTAACGCTATGACATCACAGCATGGCGATGAAGTGAAGGAACATCCAAAACGAAAAGTCACCTCCAGAAAAGCCCCAAAAAAACGCAACTAATATTGTAAGCGATACAACGTAAACTGCTGACGCTGACCTATCTCGGATGATGGCAAATCGGGTGGATAGATCGATCATCAATAATTCACAAATAGCAGGCCTAGCAGTAATGATATTAGGGTCTTATGAATTTAATCTTCTTTAGCCTGTGTAAAATCACTTAATATCGAGATTTACCTCTATTTGAATTCAGCCTCAGCAATTCTATCAACCGCTTCCAGCAGCCTTTCTTCGCTGGTGGTGTAGGCAAAACGGCAGTGTTTCTCTGCATCAAATCGACCAAAATCGAGTCCCGGCGTGATGGCAACGCCCGCTTCTTTGAGCAAAAATCGTGACAAAGCCATACTGTCAGGTATTGCCTCATTCAACATTGAAGAACAGTCAGCGTAAAGATAAAACGCACCTTGTGGGATAACGGGCAATTTAAAACCCAGTTGCTTTAAGGTGGGAAATAATACATTTCTTCGGGCTTCAAATGTCTGGCGTCGTTGTTCAAGAATTTCCAGTGTATCGTTCTGAAAGGCGGCTAACGCCGCATATTGAGACATGGTGGGTGCAGCCAGAAACAGGTTTTGGGCCAGGCGGTCCATAATTTCTGTGTAGCCTTCGGGTACGACTAACCAGCCCAAACGCCAGCCTGTCATACCAAAGAATTTAGAGAAACTATTGATTACGAATGCTTCATCACTAACAGATAGCGCTGTTGGCGCCTGAAAACCATCATAGGTCAGGCCGTGATAAATCTCGTCAACAACCAGTGTTCCTTTTTGCTTTTTTACTGAATCCGATAACGCTGATAGTTCCGACTTTTTCAACACGGTTCCAGTTGGGTTCGATGGCGAAGCAACTAATGCCATGCTGGTTTGTTTATCCCAATACTGTTCAACGTGATTTGCCGTGAGTTGATAGCGTGAGTCGGACGTGACGGGAACAGCATTGACCCCTCCTTCAACAAAACGGGCGAAATGTCGGTTACAGGGATAACCGGGATCCGCTAATAAAACCTTCTTACCCTGCTCCAACAACGCACCCATCACTAAAAGTAACGCACCCGATGCACCGGGGGTAACCACGACCCGCTCCGGTGAAATAGTGACCTGGTACTGAGTTTGATACCAGTTGGCTATCGCTTCACGCAGTTCCGGCAGGCCCAGAGCTGGTGTATAGTGGGTTTTACCTGCTTTGATGGCTTTCACACCTGCTTCTATAACCGGTTCCGGCGTTTCAAAGTCAGGCTCCCCTACTTCCATATGAATGATGTCGTTCCCCTGACTCTGCAATAGCTTTGCTTGAGCCAGAATATCCATCACATGAAAAGGAGAAATATCTGCAGCACGCTTGGTTATCGGCTTGTTCATTGAGGTCTCATTACTGTTTTGTTTTTAAATAATATGGCGATAAATCAGCCTCAGCTTAGCCGAAATGACTTTGGTTTTTCACTGCCTAGTCTAAGTCAGTTACTATCAAAGTTGTAAGCCTACTCAGGACTCGCTTTTAGTAGAATTATAAATAATTAAAAAAAGTCTCGTCATTATGGTGAATTTATGGCACCGTAACCGATAGACATTTTCGCCCAAGAGCCAGTCATGACCTACATTGAGGCATGCGCATTACGCTAAAAAACGTGTGTTTTCAAGTCCGGTTACTGCGCTTGTGTGAATGGTGTCAAAATAACCGATTTTAATTGCTTCCTTAAGCATTTTTGGATTGGGAATAAGCTAAAATAGTATTTTTGTTTTGCACAATGAGGGTTCATCTGGTATAGATTCGCCCTTGGTTTTAGAAAGTATGAGGTTTGAACATGGAAAACACTCTGGTTGAGGCTAAAATTACTCCTTATCAGGAGGAAGCTGGCGAAGAATATATGAACGATGCTCAAGTTGAGCATTTTCATAATATTTTAATGACTTGGAGGGCACAATTACGCGAGGAAGTGGATCGTACTGTTCATCATATGCAAGATGAAGCGGCTAACTTCCCGGACCCTAATGATCGTGCAACTCAAGAAGAGGAATTTACGCTCGAATTACGAACACGTGACCGTGAACGTAAACTCATCAAAAAGATTGATGAATCATTGATTGATTTAGAAAAAGGTGACTATGGTTTTTGCGAATCATGTGGCACCGAAATTGGTGTGCGCCGCCTTGAAGCAAGGCCCACCGCCACTCTGTGTATCGACTGCAAAACATTAGACGAAATCAGAGAAAAAAATCGCGTCAGATAAACAACGCCTAGACGTTGTTGAATAGCAATAATGCTATAACCTCATACGCTCAAAAGCCCTGCCAGTCAGGGCTTTTTTTTGCCTGTTATTCGGGGCCACCCCGTTCATAGGTATAAAGTAAATCGATACCACTCTCAGTTCCGGACTCGGCTTTTAATGACCAAATCTTACTTAACTGATAACGCAGCTCAACTGTGCTGACCGAATCAAACACGCCAATGCCATAACTGAGGTATAACTTTGGCGATAGGTATTTACCCACTTGTAACGCCGCATTTTCAGCACTATCCCCTCTCACGGTGAATTCATCCAAACCGAATGTGCTCGCTATTCCATCACCGATCATGGCACCATTCTGCAGCCCCAGACCAGATGCTGCAGAAGCGAGTAATGCTGCATCTGTCGCACTGGCTTTATCTATCGGTTTACCCAGCAGGATATAAGACAAAATATCGTCTTGACTCATATCAGGCGTTGAAAATAATGTTGCCTGAGGTGATGAGGCATAGCCCTCGATATGAAGACCGGCTTTATAGTCTTCTCCCACTCTGACAGCTTTGATATCGAGTTCCGGATTATCAATCGCACCCCCAGCATAGCGAATACTGCCATCGTTGACTTGAAGTAACTTACCGTAAGCAAGGTAACTACCGTCTTTGATTTTGATTTCACCATTGCCCAGCAAGATATCATTAGTGTTACCGCTCACAGCTAAATCACCGGTTAAACGCCCCTGAAAACCGGCCGCCTTGAGCTTCACCTTATCGCCCAGAATGATTTTTATATCCACTTCGGTGGACGGGCCAGATTGTTCATCTTCTGACTCATCACGGACCACGACGACATCACGGCTCGGGCTCACGGTTGAATTAAACTGGGTGGGTTCTAACTCGGCTTCCGGGATCGTCACCTGCCCCGTTACTTTTGTCAGTTTTGGCGTCACCAGAATGGTTAAATCAGGTTCAGCTATTACCAGAGCCTCTGGTGTATTCATCACCCGAAATTGGTCAGCTTTTAAGTCCGTTTTAAGTTCCCAGTTTTTATCCGTGAGAGTGAAGGTGCCATCGCCGTTTAAGGTCCCCTTACCTGATGTTGCCTGATAGTCGAACGTCACTTGTTCCAGGTTGCCATTGATGTTGGCCTCAATCTGTTTCAATACGATACCAGCGTCAACAATGCCTATCTCGCCATTGATAAGGTTAGCCTGTCCTTTAATTTGTGGCTGAGCGGTGGTGCCGGAAACGGTTACATTCAGGTCAAATTTACCTTTTATATCGGTAAATGCAGGATGCGATATCTGCAACTGTGATAGATCCTGAATAGCTGTGTTGATTCGACCATTGATTGGTGCCGAATCGGGGTTTTCCAGGAAGGTTGTTAAGCCAGCAGTGTCGAACTCGGCCTCGATAGCAGAGACCCCATCCACAGCAGGCTCAAGATGAATCCGTGCATGGGTTTTGTCCGCATCAACTCGATAGTTTAAGAAGGTGTTATTCAACGTTATTGGCTTTTGCTGATTAAACGCTTCCTGCTCCAGTTTTAATGTAGCATCATCCAGGAAGACCTCACCTTCGCCGGTAATGGCTTCACCTTTGTTTGCCATGACATTAAAATCACCGCGAAGCGTTCCTTGCAACTGCTCTAGCTGTATAACAAACGCTTCAAACAGGCTTAATGGCACAGCATCAAATTGACCAGCTGTTTGCCAGCCTTTGCTGCTATTGTCTGCTTGTAGGCAGAAGTTACCATTATTGGATGCCCAGCAATGCTCTGGAATATGTTGCTCTTCAGCACTTATAATCAGCTCATCTTGTTGCTGCAAGGACCATTTTCCTGCTTTCTCATTCTCCATGCTGAAACGATTAATATTGCCCTGCCATATTCGTTCATTAAGCCCACCTGTAGCTGATAGCATAAGCGTTAACGGTTCTGATGCGATATCAACCGTTAATTGATGATTTTTTTGTTGGCCCGTGAGATGAAGATTTACTGTATCAATAGGCAAATGAGGCAAGCCGAGTCCCGTCACTTCGATACGGGAGTCCAGCTCGGCATTATCACTCATAGCAAGGTTGATATCACCCGTCAGTGCCTGTGCTTTTATATCCCGATATCGCAGGTTTCCTCCTGCTAGTTTTGCTTTTAGTTCAGGCGCTTGAAGCGTGCCTTTAATGTTACCTGACGCATCCATCTGACCGCTAAGATCCGGATAGAAGTCTTGTAAATCGGGCGATTTGAGTACCCAATCAAAAGCCATTATCTCATGCTGCATTTGACCGTTTGCCTGCAACGATGAATCTCCTGACTCTAGTTGCAACTGTTTGATATCAATCAGCGATTGGCTGTAATCAACTGCACCGCTCACTTGCAGTGGTCTTTGTCGTAATGTGCCCGTAATATCAATTTTGTTGGCTTGCACATGAAGCCCAGTCTCGGTCTTATTCTCGATAACGATGTGAGTATTACCTGATAAACTTCCCGGCCACTGCGTTGCTAATACCCCCGGATTGAGCTTATCAAGCATAAGCTCCCCTTCCATTAACAATGCTTCAGCCCAGAGTAATTTCCCCTGGTAGCTGAAACCGCCCTGTGCAAGAGCGATATCCAGACGGGTTTGTTCAAAGCCTTTATTAGTCTGTCCGCTTGCTTTTGCATCAACTGCCATTTGAACACCGTCCAGCAGAATTTTTGCCTGCGTCGTTAAATTCAAGGCTTCTGGCGTACCGGTCAGATTAATATTTCCTTGTTCGAGCAGCACCGTCATATCGGTCAATGACTCAGGCAGTTTAAGGCCGTGCCAGTCGGCATTGAATTGATATTGCATCGGAGTCGCATGCCAATCAACTCGGCCATCGGCATTTAGCTTGCCATCAAGCCCGCTAATCGAGAGTTGCTTTATGTCAATATCATTCTGTGTGCCTGCCGTTTCGGCGCTAACCTCCAACGCTTGTTGTTGCCACTCCAGATCGGTTTCAAGAGAAGCGGTATAGGCTTGCGCTGTGCCTGATACAAGCAGCGAACCTGTTGAACTTTTGGCAAAAATTTCCTCGCCAGTCAGCGGCCACTGCATATTTTTCCAGATGGCTTTCAGGTCAACTGTGGGGGTTGCATCGTTAATACTGATGTCACCCGCCAGATTCAACATGCTTTGTTCAGACAGTGCCGCCTGGCTGTTAATACGCCAGACTTTCAAATCATCACTATCAATATCCGCTGTCAGCTCAATAGCTGGCAACTCAGGCTGAATAACCTGAGAGGATAAAGTCGCATCGACAGAGTCAAGATCACCTTTGGCTGTTAACGTGACAGCCTTTAGTTGGGTTGACTGCTCTGGCACGATATCCGCCACATTGAGAGCGTCTGCTTCAAGTAATAAAGACCAGTTCATATCTGACAAAATATTCGTGACAGAGATCGATTGCGTAGAAACGATCGGGGCAGTAATCGTCTGATTTAAGGTTAGTCTTTGCAGATCACCATGAATATCGCCTGCTACCTCTAGCGGTTTGGCTAAAAGCTGCTTCAACGTGAGGTCATACTTAAGTCGGGTCTGATACGGGGACTGCAACTCGATGCCACCATTGAGAGCAATAGCTATATCATTACGATCGACGGACAGTTGATGAATTTGCAGTGAATCATAATTCACGTCAATTGCGGTATTGAGCTGATTAATAAGAACTGTGTTGTCATTTGATGACGAAACGGTTTGCACGTTATCAACAGTGATTTGCTTAATTTTGATGCGTAACGGTAACTTGATATCGGGCAGCGCCAGGTCCTCTGTAGACGTGTCAACATCTTCCGTTTCCACTACTAATAGTGTTACATCGTTTACTGTCAGTTTGTTAATCAGCAATGTG
>NZ_CBFHHW010000034.1:0-8197 GCF_965655755.1 Methylophaga sp.
AGGGCGAAGCCTGAAACGACTGAAGTTGCTCTGACAAAGCATTCACTGTTTGTCTTAATGCTTTTTCCCGGAAAAAAGCAACCCAGCCCAGCACAGCGCCTGCAATAACAAACAGCACAAATAATAGTATTAACCCAATCTCTCCGTTCATTCATGCTTCTCCCTGTATAGCATCAATCTCTGGCCGTCTTACTTGCTCGTTATGACTCCGTTCGCTTCTTTGCTCTTGGGTGCGCCGAGTCATAAACTTTCGCTAAATGCTGAAAATCAACATGCGTATAGATCTGCGTTGTCGCAATATCGGCATGCCCCAGTAATTCCTGTACTGCGCGTAAATCGCCGCTTGATTCCAGCATGTGGGATGCAAAAGCATGCCGTAATCTGTGGGGATGAACACGGTCTGAGATACCCTGTTTTTTACCCCAAAAACTTAATCGCTTCTGAATCGATCTGACCCCTAAACGCCTGCCCTGCTGGGTAATAAACACAGCGGGTTGATCAAAAAAGCCTATCTTATCGCGTTTTTCTAGCCAGTCCTGCAAGGCTTTAATTGCGGCCTTACCGACCGGACAGACCCGATCTTTATTACCCTTACCGGTGACATGCACCAGTTGATCACCAAAGTCGATATCACGTAAATCTAACGTCGCCAGCTCTGCCAGACGCAGACCAGAGGAATAGAACAATTCCATGATGGCACGATCACGACAGGCAACAAAGGTATCCGGTAAGGTTTGATCCAATAAGGCATTCATTTGATCCACGTCCAGCGTCGACGGTAATCGTTTTTCGGCTTTCGGCGCCTGCACTGCCTGGGCAGGGTTGGTTTCGACTACCCCCTGGCGAATGAGATACTGGTAAAGCGAACGGCTGGCTGACAACATACGCTGGATAGTTCGGCTGGATAGGCCTTTTCGATGAAGAAAGGCAATAAACCGTCGTAAATCGGCTGGTTTCACCTCATGCCATTGTGATAATGACTCTGTCTGACAAAACGCTATTAGTTGTGTGAGGTCACGGTGATAATTATTCACCGTGTGTTGGGAGAGGCGTCGCTGGTGCGACAGATAGTCCAGAAAGGCGTTACTTTGCTGTTCTAACTCATTGCTCATGATGATTGTGACAGTGCTGACGGACGATACGCATAAAGACGTCGCCTAAGAAACTTAAGTAGTCCGTTGCCATATCCGCATGGAAGCGGTTGGCATCATGACTGCCAATGGCAAGTATGCCCGCACAAGGCTCATGACCTAACGGCAGGCAAGCGATAGACTGGATTTCATCAGCCTGAGTACTGAATAAGATTTGCTTCTGAGCTTTCGTCAGGCGTCCACACACCGGTTCCTGCTTATTGAGTATATTGTCGAAACTTTGCAGTTTTTTATCATCAGCGTGCAGTTGCGCGACGTTCGCATCAAGCTTTGGCAGTTCCTGAGGTTTTTCTGAATTATAAAACAGGCGCAAAGCCACATCATCCGCAGAGAACTCATGTTTGAGCTCTTTCACTAAGACACTGATAAGACTGCTCAAATCGGGTGCATCAAGCAGGCTCAGACACAAGGCATGAACACGCTGCTGTAACTCATTATTGCTGTGTGCGTTTTCAATGACTGCATGCAACTGCTCATTGAGCTGTTTATTTTTTTCCTGCAGACGTTGCTGTTGTTTCTGAGCGAGAGAAATAGTGCCTTCGGGTGAGGCATTCAACTCCACCAGCTCCAGCAGCTCTGGCTGCTGCAAAAAAACATCAGGATGTTCCCTCAGATAATGCTCTAATTCGGCGCTTGTTAATGTTGCTCTATCATCGCCCACGCAATTTCTCCATCAAATACATGTTCTGCCGGTCCGGTCATCCACACCGAGGAATCTTCATCAGGCCAGCTTATTTGCAAGTCACCGCCAGGTAATGCCACCGTCACAATATTATTCAGTAACCCGCGTCGTATACCACTGACAACCGCTGCACAGGCCCCTGTACCGCAAGCAAACGTTTCACCTGAACCACGCTCAAAAACGCGCAAACGTATCGAATCAGAGTCAATCACCTGCATGAAGCCGGCATTGACCCGCTCGGGAAAGCGTTCATGCGACTCGACCAAAGGACCAATCTCCTCAACTGAGGCCGTATCGACATCATCGACCATCATGACCGCATGAGGATTGCCCATCGATAAAGCGGTAATTTCTTTTTTGCCGTGGTCATCAATTGCCAGCATATAAGTATTGGCTTGTTCTTCAGCAATGAAGGGAATGTTTTTGGGCTCAAAGATGGGTTTGCCCATGTCCACCGTCACGCTACCATCAGCCTGCAAAGTTGGATAAATTAAGCCAGAAGCAGTTTCAACAGCGATGGTATCTTTTGCTGTCAGCCCTTTTTCACGGACAAATCGAGCAAAACAACGAGCACCATTACCACATTGGGAGACTTCGCCACCATCTGCATTAAAAATACGATAGCGAAAATCAGCCTCAGCGGTTTGTGGTTTCTCGACCAAAAGCAGCTGATCACAACCCACACCAAACCGTCTGTCTGACAAAAACTGAATTTGTTCAGACGTTAAGTTGACTGCTTGTTCGATGGCATTGATGACAATGAAGTCATTGCCAAGGCCGTGCATTTTGCTGAATTTCAACATCGTTACGCCTGTAGAATGTGCTCTCCTGAGAACAGATCTTCAATCGTTTCACGCTCACGAACCAGATGCATTTCTTCTCCGTCCACCATCACTTCTGCTGCCCGGGGACGAGAGTTATAGTTAGAGCTCATGGTAAAACCATATGCACCCGCTGAGCGAATAGCCAGATAATCGCCTTGTTTGATAGCCAGTTTGCGGTCTTTACCCAGAAAATCACCTGTTTCACAGATAGGTCCCACAATATCATAAGTTGTGGCTTGTGCATCGCTGTTTAAACTGACTGCCTGAATCTCCTGCCATGATTGATACAATGCGGGTCTGAGCAAATCATTCATTGCCGCATCGACAATCGCAAACTGTTTGGCTTCGGTAGGTTTAATGAATTCAACCTGCGTCAGCAATATGCCAGCATTTCCAGCAATAGCCCGACCTGGCTCTAAGAGGATTTCCAGTTCACGTTCCTGTAGCAGTGGTTTTAGAGCTTCGGCATATTCAGCCGGTGTCGGCGGTGTTTCATCGCGATAATGAATACCCAATCCACCGCCAATATCCAAGTGTTTGATGGTAATGCCATCTTCAGCCAACTCATCAATCAACGTCAAAACACGGTTAAGCGCATCTACAAACGGTGATACTGAAGTCAATTGTGAGCCTATGTGACAATCAACACCTACAATATGAAGACTCGTCATTTGCTTAGCTGATTGGTAGACCTCACGCGCATCTTCAATCGCGATACCGAATTTATTTTCTTTCAAACCGGTCGATATATAGGGATGCGTTTGCGCATCAACGTCTGGATTAACACGAATCGATACCGAAGCCGTTTTATTCAGACGCTGCGCAACCGTATTGATGCGATCCAGCTCTGGGATCGATTCCACATTGAAACAGCGAATCCCCTGATTGAGCGCATATTCAATTTCATCATGCGTTTTGCCGACACCGGAGAATACGGTTTTTGCAGCATCACCACCGGCAGCAATCACGCGTGCCAACTCCCCGGCTGAGACGATATCAAAACCTGAACCAAGTCTTGCCAAAACATTTAACACCGCCAGATTTGAGTTTGCTTTTACGGCATAACACACCAGATGAGGCTGGCTTGAAAAAGCCGTATCAAATGCTTTCCAGTGACGCTCCAGCGTTGCGCGCGAATAAACATAGGTAGGCGTGCCAAATTGTTGTGTAATACGGTTCGCAGAGACATTTTCCGCGTGCAGGGTATCAGCCTGGTATTGAAAAAAATCCATCGTTATTCTTATCCTGCCGAGCTGTTATCAGTTCCGCCCTGAGGCAAATAAAGATCACCTGTTTGACCACATGCTGTCAGCATCAAAATGCCACATAATAAGATGGCTGACAGATTCCAGCGTAAGAATTTTTGCATTTTTATTCCCCAATATTTCTCAATAACCGGCAGTATATACGGGAAAGACTGAGACGTCTTGGCAGCAGAAACTAGAATTTCTTGTTTAACTTACATACTATTAGCTTTTAAGAGCTCAGCTTATGTTAAGGAATCGCAATTAGACATGGCAAATATGGCAACCCCCATGAGACTCAGCGGTTTAGCAAGGCGTCTTGTCAATGAAGGCTTGCTAAACGATGAGCAAGCCCTTTCAGCGCAAACGGCCGCTAAAGAAGCCAAACAACCCTTTGTAACCTACATGGTTAATCACAAAATTCTTGCCAGTGCCGATATCGCCTCGATTGCATCGCAAGAATTTGGGGTTCCGTTGTTTGATATCAACGCGATGAACCTGGATATGGCCGCAACCAGTCTGATTCAGGAAAAACTGATTCGCCAGCACAATGCTCTTCCTTTATATAAACGCGGGAAGCGCCTATATATAGCTGTTTCTGACCCTACCAATCTGCAAGCGCTGGATGAGTTTCAATTCAATACAGCAATGAACACTTATCCCGTCTTAGTAGATGAACAGAAATTATCTGTGGTCATCGAAAAAGCGCTGGATAAATCCGAAGAGCAACTCGATAGTTTTGGTGACGCTGATCTGGAGGACATGGATCTAGGACCGGATGACTCTGATAAAGGCGAAGATATTACCGAAGCCAATGTCGACGACACGCCGGTCGTACGATTCATTAATGGCATCCTGACCAGTGCTATTAAAGCCGGTGCATCCGATATCCACTTTGAACCGTATGAGAAAAAATACCGTGTTCGTATGCGTATCGATGGTATGCTCCATGAAATGAAAACCGCCCCCGTTGCTTTGGGTGGTCGTATTGCAGCCAGACTCAAGGTTTTATCCCGACTGAATATTGCAGAAAGACGTGTTCCTCAAGATGGACGAATGCGTCTGAAGCTGTCAAAAACCAAAGCTATCGATTTTCGTGTCAGCTCCTGCCCTACCTTATTCGGCGAAAAAATCGTTTTACGTATCCTGGATCCGACCAGTGCACAACTCGGTATAGACGCGCTCGGCTACGAAGAAGATCAAAAAGCCACATTCATGAAAATAATGCACAAGCCCTATGGCATGGTGCTTGTAACAGGTCCAACGGGTAGTGGTAAAACTGTCTCACTCTATACCGCTCTCAATATTCTCAATACCGGTGATCGCAATATTTCGACCGCTGAAGATCCGGCTGAAATCAGTTTACCAGGTGTTAATCAGGTCAATGTGCACCCTGCTATAGGTTTAGATTTTTCATCAGCACTTCGTGCCTTCCTGCGTCAGGATCCGGATATCATCATGGTCGGTGAGATTCGTGACCTTGAAACAGCAGAAATTGCTATCAAAGCGGCACAGACCGGTCACATGGTATTTTCCACCTTACACACCAACGATGCTCCACAGACTTTGACTCGTCTCGCTAATATGGGGGTACCGGCCTTTAATATCGCATCAGCTGTCTCATTGATCATTGCACAGCGACTGGCCAGAAGATTGTGCTCCAAATGTAAGGCTGAAGAAAATCTCCCTTCAGACGTGTTACTCGATGAGGGATTTACACAGGAACAGATCGATGCAGGAGTCAGTGTCTACAAAGCGGTAGGTTGCGATAGCTGCACAGAAGGTTATAAAGGCCGTGTCGGTGTGTATCAGGTTATGCCCGTGTCCGAAGCCATGGGACGGATCATCATGGAAGGTGGTAACGCGATTCAACTTGCTGATCAAGCAGAAAAAGAAGGTATTGATGATTTGAGAAAATCAGGGCTCAAAAAAGTGGCTGCGGGGCTTACCAGCCTCGAAGAAATCAACCGTGTGATCAAGGAGTAACACGTGGCACAAGCTCAAGCTGTAAAGGCAAAGAAGGTCAAAGTACCCGATATTTACCTTTGGCAAGGCACCAATAAACAAGGCCGCCGGATCAAAGGTCAATTAACGGCTGAGAATGTCGCTCAGGCTAGAGCAGATTTGCGACGACAGGGTATTGCTCCACTCAAGGTAAAGAAAAAACCCAAAGATCTTTTTGCTGCTCGAAAGCCTCCCATCAAACCTAAAGATATTGCTATCTTTAGCCGCATGTTAGCGACCATGATGTCATCTGGTGTACCTCTGATGCAGGCCATGCAAATCATCGGTGAAGGCCATGAAAATGCCAGCATGCAAGAAATGATTTTGGCGATTAAAGCCGATGTAGAATCAGGTACAAGTCTAGCGGCATCTCTTGGCAAGTTTCCTCTTTATTTTGATGATTTATACATCAATCTTGTCGATGCTGGTGAACAGTCAGGTACCTTAGAAACACTCTTGCATGAAATTGCTGAATATCAGGAAAAGACTGAAGCCCTAAAAGCAAAAATTAAAAAAGCGTTAGTGTATCCAACAGCTATCATTGTGGTGGCTTTTCTAGTTACTGCAATTTTGATGATTTTTGTTATTCCTCAGTTTCAATCTCTTTTCCAAGGGTTCGGCGCCGACCTCCCTGGTTTAACCAAACTTGTCATTAAGATATCTGAAGTTTTCCAGGAACTATGGTGGCTCATTTTTGGTTCCATTATCGGTATTGTCATGGGTTTTATGGCAGCCAAAAAGCGTTCGAGAAAGATCCAGCACTTTCTTGACAGAATACTTTTAAAATTGCCTGTAATCGGTGCTGTTATGACCAAAGCGGCCATTGCCCGTTTTGCCCGGACGTTCTCAACAATGTTCAAAGCCGGTGTACCGATGGTTGAAGCAATGACATCCGTTGCTGGTGCCACAGGGAATATTGTTTATGGTGAAGCGACACTTGATATGCGAGATGAAGTATCAACAGGTACCCAATTAAACAAAGCCATGCTTGATACTGAATTATTTCCAAATATGGTTATCCAGATGGTTGCGATTGGTGAAGAGTCCGGCTCTTTAGATGCTATGCTTGCAAAAGTGGCTGATTTTTACGAAGCTGAAGTAGACGACGCTGTCGATAATATGACCGCTTTGATGGAACCTATAATCATGGTCTTCCTTGGCGGTATTGTTGGTACGCTTGTTATTGCTATGTATCTGCCCATCTTCAAACTCGGGGCCGCCATCTAAAGATGCAAGTTATCGATTTACTGGCATCGTCTCCCCTCCTATGGGTGACGACAACAATTGTGCTTGGCTTATTGGTCGGTAGTTTTTTAAATGTTGTAATCTATCGTCTGCCTGTAATGATGCAGAATGAATGGGAATCTCAATGTGCTGAATTAGCTGGCCAAGAAAAATCCCAGCTTGTATTTAATCTCTCAACACCACGCTCTCGTTGTCCGCATTGTGACCATGCTATCTCTGCGTTTGAAAACATTCCTGTTCTCAGCTTTCTTGCTTTAGGAGGAAAGTGTCACTCCTGTAAAGCAGCCATATCTGTACGTTATCCAATTATCGAGGCACTGACAGGTATCTTATCCGGTGTTGTCGCCTGGTATTTTGGTTTTAGTTGGGCATGTTTTGGCGCCTTACTGCTGACCTGGTCATTAATCGCGTTGACCTTCATCGATCTTGACCACCAGCTACTGCCGGATAAAATTACTTTACCGCTGGTTTGGCTGGGCCTTTTCTTCAACCTGTTTGGCTTATACACCGATCTTGCCAGCAGTGTCATTGGCGCCTTAGCTGGTTACCTATCGTTATGGAGCATCTATCACCTGTTCCGACTGGCAACAGGTAAAGAAGGCATGGGCTATGGTGATTTCAAATTACTTGCGGCCCTCGGCGCCTTTATGGGTTGGCAATTGTTACCAGTGATTGTGCTGCTTTCTTCTCTGGTCGGGGCTGTCGTAGGAATCACTTTGATAGTCGTAAGAAAACATCAGCGTGATATTCCCATTCCCTTTGGTCCTTACCTTGCTGCTGCTGGTTGGATCGCTTTGGTCTGGGGGGAACAGCTTAATCAAGGCTATTTGAACATTGCTGGATTAAACTAATGCTTTTCCGGGTTGGGTTGACGGGGGGCATTGCCAGTGGCAAAACGACGGTCAGTCGGTTGTTTTCAGCTTTGGGAATCACTACCATTGATGCCGACATCATCGCGCGTGAGCTACTGGAAAAGGACACCCACTGTTATCAACAGGTTATTGAACAGTATGGTCCTGGAATCTTGCTGGACAATGGTGAGATAAA
>NZ_CBFHHW010000034.1:8294-25828 GCF_965655755.1 Methylophaga sp.
GACCGACCTGCACTTCGTGATATCGTGTTTAACGATGGCGACGCTAAACAAGCTTTGGAAAACATCATCCATCCTGAAGTTCGTCAAAAACTCCTTATCGAAGCCGATAAGAGTGAGTCACCCTATTGTCTTTTGATTGTACCGTTGTTACTCGAAGCGAATATGCTGGATCTGGTTGACCGGATCTTAGTCGTAGATATTTCTGAACAGATGCAGATTGAACGTTTGAGACAACGCGATAAGCTAACTGAGCAACAGGCACAGTCTATTCTGAACGGTCAGGCAAGCCGAGCCGATCGATTACAAATAGCGGATGATGTTATTGAAAATCTCGATGATGCAGACTCACTTCAACAAAAAGTTGAACTTTTACATCATTTTTATTGCGAACTCGCAGTAAAATATAACGCAAGTTGCTAGTGAACTCGGAGTCATGGACAATAAACCCATCCTTTCATCACGACTTATAAGAAGCCTGTGTCAGATACTATAATTTTTGAACAACCACTCAATGAAAGAATCCGAACATTTCTCCGTTTGGAATTTCTGTTCAAGCGCGTCGACAATGCATTAACAGGCCAGACTGAAATGCATCACCGTGATGCACTTGATGGCATGATCAATATGCTGAGTGTATTTGAGCGCAGTGATCTAAAACAGGAATTAATGAAAGAAATTGAACGACTTTCAGCTAACCTTTCAGCACTTGAAAATACACCCGGTGTCGATAAACAAGCCCTTGATGCATTGTTGTCAGACTTAGACGAAAACCTTGATGCTTTGCATATTCAAAAAAGCGGTATCGGTCAGACGCTTCGCGAAAACGAGTTTCTGTATAGTATCCGCCAACGTTCCACCATTCCTGGTGGCACGTGTGATTTTGATTTACCGTCTTATCATTACTGGCTCCAGCATACGCAAGATGAAATTCGTACAGAACAATTACGCTTATGGTTTAAAGAGTTCCAATCTGTCCGCAATGCGGTAGAAATGAGTTTGCGGTTAATTCGGGGGAGTGTCGGTTTTCGTGAAGAAGTCGCTAAAGATGGGTTCTTTCAGCGGAGTCTGGACAGCAATCAACCTTATCAGCTCATTCGGGTCGAGCTCCCCGCGTTAGTCGATTTTTTCCCTGAGGTGAGTGGTGGGAAACATCGCTTTACCATTCGATTTATGCTGTTTGATATCAGTCAAAGGCCGCAACAAACTTTTGAAGAAGTGCCTTTTAAACTAAGCTGCTGTGCAATGTAATTATGGTTACAACTGTCAATTGTCCACAATGCGGAAAATCTGTTGTCTGGGAAGACAAAGAAAGATGGAAACCTTTTTGCAGTGAACGCTGCAAATTGATTGATCTAGGTGAATGGGCAAGCGAAGGTCATCGAATCGCCGGTGAACCCCATTTCGACCCGGAACAAGATCCCAACGATCAGCATTAAATAGTGGCTTGTTGCAATGCCTCAATAATGGCTGAATTTGCAGCAGGGAACTCTGCCGCTTTGAGCTCAGTAACAGCCTGCCACTTCAAAGGCTGACCTTCATTGCCTTGGGGCTCCCCGATAAAACGAGATACCAACCAGACATCGAGACGCACCTTCTTATCGCCGTAATCATGTTCGATATGAACGAAGGGTTCAGCTTGCTCGACAGAAACAGCAAGCTCCTCTCTGATTTCGCGTTTTAAGGCTTCAAATATAGTCTCTTCAGGTTCACGCTTGCCACCCGGAAATTCCCATAAACCACCTTGATGCTGATGCGGTTGACGCCAGCTGGTTAAGACCTGCTTTTCAGGATTGAGCAAAATAGCGACAGCGACATCGATCTGTTGCATTAGCTAAATATCTTTCAAAGTAAACAGCGCACCACAATATGGACAACGGACTTCGTCTACATCTTCGATCGGAAGATACACCCTGGGATGCGCATCCCATGCAGCCATTTCAGGCATTGGGCAGGATAAAGGCAGATCTTTCCGTGTAACCTCGTAGCGTTGTTCTGTGCATGCCTGTTTTTGCTCTGTCACAAACAAGTACCCCTAAACCTAGATAGGTAATGCCAACATATTATCTAAAGCCAGTTTCGCTTCTTCAGCTATGGTAGCGTCCACTTGAACCTGATTCACCACATGGCCTTCAACTAAATTTTCCAGCACCCATAACAAATGTTGAGGATCAGTACGGAACATTGTTGAACACATGCAGACAGTTGGTGACATAAAGTGAACAGATTTTCCTTCAGACTGGAATTGTTCATTCAGACGGTTAACCAGATTCAATTCAGTCCCCACCAACCAGCGGGTACCGGGTTCACTGTCAGCAATGGTATTGACGATATACTCAGTCGAGCCAACGTAATCGGATTTCTGGCACACTTCAAAGCTGCATTCAGGATGCGATATAACCTTAGTTTCCGGGTATTTTTCCAGGAAGTTATCGATCTGAATCGGCTGAAACATTTGATGCACTGAACAAAAGCCTTTCCACAGAATTATTTTCGCATTACGAATTTCATCTGCGGTTAGACCACCCATGGGTTTATCAAAGTCCCACACGACCATTTCTTCGAGCGGAATGCCCATTTTGTAACCGGTATTACGCCCCAAATGCTGGTCGGGAAAGAACAGCACTTTTTCACGCCTTGTAAATGCCCAGTCCAAGACATGTGGCGCATTTGTTGAAGTGCAAACGATACCACCATGCTTACCACAAAAAGACTTCAAATCCGCAGCTGAGTTAATATAGGTAATGGGTGTAATAGTCTCATCAGGATTGAGTACTTCAGCCATTTCATCCCAAGCGCGATCGACATTGACACGATTAGCCATATCAGCCATCGAACAGCCCGCGGCCATATCCGGCAGAATAGCGACCTGATCGGGTCGGGACAGAATTTCTGCTACTTCCGCCATGAAATGCACACCACAGAAAACAATGTATTGTGCATCTGAATTAGCGGCATTACGTGATAACTTCAGTGAATCACCCGAAAAGTCAGCATGGCGAAAGACTTCATTGCGCTGATAATGGTGACCCAGAATCACCAGATCATCACCCAGCTTTTCTTTCGCTATAGCAATGCGCGCTTCGCAAGTCTCATCATCCAGCGAAAAATAATCCTCAAATGGTAGTTCTTTGCTCGCCACAATTACTCCTCTTTACTGCTGGGCTTCTGCGTTAGGCAATTTTCTCAGGCGAATGTTCAGCTCTTTCAACTGTTGGTCCCCAATTGCACTCGGCGCGTTTGTTAAAAGACAACTGGCTGATTGTGTTTTCGGGAATGCCATCACATCACGAATTGATGCTGATCCGGTCATCAACATCACCAGACGGTCCAGACCAAACGCCAGACCACCATGCGGAGGACAACCATATTTTAACGCTTCAAGCAGAAAGCCAAATTTATCCTGTGCTTCTTTTTCATCAATACCGAGTAACTCCAGTACTTTTTTCTGTACATCCGTTTGATGAATACGAATGGAACCACCGCCCAGTTCAGTACCATTCAGTACCATATCGTAGGCGCGTGACAGGCATTTTTCCGGGTCCGAATCCAACAGACCAACATCGGACTCACGTGGTGCCGTGAATGGATGGTGCAAAGCATGCCAGCGTTCAGTTTTGTCATCCCATTCAAACATCGGAAAGGCTACCACCCAAAGCGGACGCCAGCCATGTTCAACCATATCCAGATCCTGACCTACTTTGACACGTAACGCGCCCAGTGATTCATTCACAATGGTGGTTTTATCTGCACCAAAGAACACCAGGTCACCGGTTTCCGCTCCAGCACGCTGCATGATTGCATCGACCACGTCATCTGGGAGGAATTTCAGAATAGGCGATTGCAGTCCTTCACGACCAGCAGCCAGATCATTCACTTTGATGTACGCCAGTCCTTTTGCACCGTAGATACTGACATATTTGGTGTAATCGTCAATTTCTTTACGACTCAGGCTGTTACCGCCCGGCACTCGCAGCGCGGCAACACGACCACGCTCATCGTTGGCAGGGCCGGAGAAGACTTTAAAATCAACCTCTTTCATCAGATCGCTAACATCAACCAGTTCCAGTGGAATTCGCAGATCCGGCTTGTCACTACCATAACGCTCCTGAGCTTCAGCATAGGTCATACGCGGGAATGGATTCGGTAGGGCCTCTTCAAGCACGTTGGCAAACAAACTGCGAATCATTTCTTCCATCAATGTCATGAATTCTTCTTCATCGACAAATGAAGTCTCGATATCCACCTGAGTAAATTCAGGCTGGCGATCGGCACGCAAATCTTCATCACGGAAACAACGTACGACCTGATAGTAACGGTCAAAACCCGACATCATCAGCAGTTGTTTAAATAACTGTGGTGATTGTGGTAAAGCAAAGAACTCGCCCGGGTGCGTACGGCTTGGCACCAGATAGTCACGCGCACCTTCCGGTGTTGCTTTAGTTAAGATCGGCGTTTCAATATCGAGAAAGCCATTATCATCAAGGTAATTACGCAGATGACGCGTGATTTTTGAGCGGAAGCGCAAACGTTGCTGCATCTCAGGGCGACGCAGATCGATATAACGATGACGCAAACGGACATCTTCACTGACATCTAATAATTCATTCAGTGGAAATGGTGGCGTTTCAGAAGCATTTAAGATTTCCAGCTTCTTCGCAATGACTTCGATTTTGCCACTTTTTAAGTCTGGGTTATCACTACCGGCCGGACGTAATTGAACCTCACCTTCGATTTTCAGCACATATTCACTACGAACACGTTCTGCAACAGCGAAACTTTCCGCATCTTCCGGGTTGCAAACTACCTGAACCAAACCATCACGATCTCTCAGGTCAATAAAAATGACACCACCATGGTCACGACGGCGATGCATCCACCCCGTAATAGTTACTGATTTACCCTCGAGTGTTTCATTTACTTCGCCGCAATAATGGCTTCGCATAATTTTTTTCCAATCTTGTTTTCAATTTTTTCTCACTACAGGACGCTCCTGCAGCAATGACTATTCGTTTTCTGTTTGCTGCTCTTTAAGCAACTTATTTTTTTGCCAGTCTGGTACCACAACACCCATTGATATAATCATCTTAAGGCCTTGTTCGACAGCCATATCCAGATAAATCACTTCGTGTGATGGCACCATCAATACAAACCCAGACGTCGGGTTGGGTGTAGTAGGAATAAACACACTAATCACATCAGCTTCGGTTTTTTCCTGCACTTCCCCCAATTGATCCGAAGTCATGAATGCCAGACTCCAGACACCTTTGCGAGGATATTCGATCAACAGAACCCGTCGAAACGATTTGGCATCTGCTGCCAACACCGCTTCCATGATTTGTTTGACACCGGCGTATAGCGTTCTGACCAGAGGAATCCGCGATAATACCGACTCCCATGCGTTGACTAAACGTCTCCCCAGTAAATTAGCGACAATCATACCGGTTGCGAGTACCAATACAACGGCTAACAAAACACCTAAACCCGGTATATGAAAGCCCAGCAAGTTATCGGGCTGATAGGCATTCGGCAATAATAAAAGAGTTTTATCCAGAAAACCGACGATTGCCCTAATCACCAGAAATGTGATGCCCAGGGGCATCCAGACTAATAATCCTGCTATCAGGTATTTACGCATAATGCGGGAATAGTACTGTGAGCATTAGGGGTGGAATTACAATCTTTATCACGCAGTAGGCTCAGTCTTTTTTGTTTCGGGTGCCGCCTTTTCTGCGAGATTTCGTTTATTACTGGTTTTGAAATCTGTTTCATACCAGCCCTGCCCCTTAAGACGAAAGCCCGCAGCTGAAACCAGCTTACGAAGATCTTCTGCTTCACAGGCAGGACAATGAACCAAGGGTTCATCACTAATTTTTTGTAGCGCCTCAAACTCGTGGCCACACGCATCACAACGATATTCATAAAGCGGCATTTCTTATTCCTCACAATACCTGACTTGATCGGGGTTATTAATTGCGGCTTAAAATATGTTTTTCAAGCCATTTAATCAGCTAATTATAAACAAATTTATCCTCTGTCGCCGAAACGCTTTTCCACCATCTTATGGTTTCGGCTAAACTGCAGTAATGAAAACACATCAAGACTGGCGGGCGATTCGCAGCCTGCTGCCTTTTGTCTGGCAATTTAAAGGTCGCGTATTGTTTGCCTTGGGATTACTGACCTTAGCCAAACTGGCCAATGTGAGTGTCCCCCTCGCGCTCAAACATGCCGTTGATGCGTTAGATCCTCAGCAGCAACCTATCATTTATTTACCTGTAGCAATGCTCATTCTTTACGGTATTTTGCGCTTTACCAGTAGTCTATTCAGTGAATTACGTGATGCGTTATTTGCGAAAGTCATCTTTCGCACCGTAAGACGGATTGCCACCATCATATTCAGACATCTTCATCAGTTGTCATTACGGTTTCATCTGCAGCGCCAAACAGGTGGCATTTCGCGTGATATTGAACGTGGCTCGCGAGGCATCGGTTTCCTGTTGAACTTCATGGTATTTAACATTTTGCCCACGTTAGTCGAGATCGGCTTAGTCTGCATTATTTTGCTCATCAACTACGAGAGTGTTTTTGCTTTAATTACCACCGGCACCATCGTCATATATATTGTCTATACCCTGCTGGTAACCGAGTGGCGGATGCGGTTTCGCCGATTGATGAATGACATGGACTCGGAAGCAAACAACCAGGCCATAGATAGTCTGCTGAACTATGAAACCGTCAAATATTTCAACAACGAAGCTTTTGAGATTGATCGCTACGATAAAAAGCTTGCACGCTGGCAACACTCTGCGATTCGCAATCAAATTTCCTTATCTGTGCTCAATGTCGGACAAGGCATCATCATTGCCATTGGTTTGACCACTCTTATGCTATTAGCAGGCCAGGGCGTGGTTGATGGTGAGCTCAGCCTGGGTGATCTGGTTTTGATAAACGCCTACTTACTACAACTTTATCTACCATTAGGTTTTTTAGGCTTTGTTTACCGCGAAATTCGTCATTCGTTAGCTGATATGGAGAGAATGTTCAGTTTACTGGAGGAGCAGGAAGAAACTGCTGATAAACCAAATGCCGCATTATTGAAAGTCAGTCATGGAAAGGTGAGTTTTGAAGATGTTTCGTTTTTTTATCAATCCCAGCGACCAATTCTGCACCGGATAAATTTTACGATTGAATCAGGACAAAAACTGGCTCTGGTCGGGGCAAGTGGTTCTGGCAAATCAACTATCGTTCGTTTGTTATTTCGCTTTTATGACCCTCAAAAAGGGCGAATTCTCATTGACGGGCAAGATCTACGCGACGTCACTCAACATAGTCTCAGACAGGCAATCGGCATCGTGCCACAAGATACTGTGTTATTTAACGACAGTATTTACAACAACATCGCCTATGGTCAGAACAATGCCGATTACGATACCGTAATTGCGGCAGCAAAACAGGCGCATATTCACGAATTCATCAGCCACTTACCAGAAGGCTATAACTCACTGGTTGGTGAACGAGGACTTAAATTGTCCGGTGGCGAGAAACAACGTGTCGCTATCGCCCGAACGTTATTAAAAAATCCTGCCATTCTTGTATTTGATGAGGCGACATCAGCGCTTGATAGTCATGCTGAAAAGGCTATTGGCCAGGAATTATTATCGGTCAGCGCCAATAAAACCACGTTAGTCATTGCTCACCGACTGTCTACGGTTGTTGATGCCGATACCATTGTGGTGATGGATCATGGACATATTGTTGAACAAGGTAACCATGAACAGCTGCTATCACAGAATGGCCACTATGCCGCGATGTGGGCACTACAGCAGAGTGAACGTTATCGTGAGCACACACCCTGAAATTAAGGCATATGACACATATCTGTGGCCTGATTTTTGGACATCTCTCTGTTTATCAAGGTAGTATGTCGCGCGGTCTCGGACTCAACTAAGTCAAAAACTCTTAGAAAATATTGATTTAGTTCTGTTCAGTTTCGGTTCAGTTTCTCTATGAGACACTGCCACCGCACTGAGGCAAATAACCTAAAAAACGAGAGGAACTATAATGAAATACGGTAAATCACTTATCGCTGCAGCCATGAGCGCAGCAACATTGATGTCAACTGCTGTAATGGCTGAAGATCACATGGTTACAGCATCAGTAACCAATTTCAAACCAATGGTATTGCAAGTACAACCAGGTGACACTGTTTCATGGGAAAACATGAACGGCCATATTACCAATACAATATTCGTTCAAGCAGATGGTGAGCACGAGTATATCCCAGAAGGTGCTGAAGGCTGGACCTCAGCGATGGGTGAAAACTTTACAACACCAGAACTGACCGTTGAAGGTGTTTACTTATACAAATGTGACCCACATTGGGGTGCGGGTATGGGTGGTGTCATCATCGTTGGTGAGCCAACTAACCTGGCAGACATTCAAGCAACTGATCCTAAAGGCGCTCTCGGCCGCTTAGTAAGAAAAGCTGCCAAAGCTCTCAAATAAACCAAGCAATTAATCGGTTTAGTCATAAAGCCCGCCTGTTTTCAGGCGGGCTTTTTTGATCCTTTATCCCCACTCGTATGTTAAAATTAAGTATTTATTTACTCGGTTACATTTTATTCACCTTGTGAAACTTTATTCACCTGTAATAAAATAACAAGAATAAACACTCTATGAATGCTGGGGAGCTCCATCAATGAGTCAGACAATCGATACCGGCAAAAGGCGTTTTTTAACCGCAGCCGCCAGTGTTGTGGGTGGTGCCGGCGCTGCTGCCGTTGCCGTTCCTTTTGTTTCTTCCATGCTACCTAGTGCCAAGGCTCAAGCCGCTGGTGCGCCGGTAGAAGTGGATATTAGCAAGCTGGAAATGGGACAATTATTAACTGTCGAATGGCGCGGTAAACCGGTCTGGATCTTCCGTCGCAGCCCAGATGTCCTGAGCACACTTGAAACAATGGAAAGTAAATTACGCGATCCTGACAGTGAAGTTGCTTCACAACAACCTGAATACTGTCAGAATGAGACCCGCTCAATCCGTGATGAACTAATGGTGGTGGTCGGTATCTGCACCCATTTAGGCTGCTCACCTACTTATCGCCCGGAGATGGCGCCTTCTGATTTAGGCAAAGACTGGAAAGGGGGCTTTTTCTGCCCTTGTCACGGTTCAAAATACGATTTAGCCGGACGTGTATTCGAAAATATGCCTGCACCGAAAAACCTGATAGTTCCACCTTATTATTTTGAGGGTGACAATCTTGTGGTAGTAGGTAATGATGCTGAAGGGGTCGCCTGATGAATGGATTTATGAATTGGTTAGACGCTCGATTTCCTGCAACTAAGATGTGGAAAGAGCATCTCTCAGAATATTACGCTCCGAAAAACTTTAACTTCTTTTATTTCTTTGGCTCACTTGCTCTCCTAGTGCTGGTACTTCAGATAGTGACCGGTATCTTTCTGACCATGCACTACAAGCCGGATGCAGCAATGGCATTTGCTTCTGTTGAATACATCATGCGTGATGTGGAATGGGGCTGGTTAATTCGCTACCTCCATTCAACCGGTGCTTCTGCTTTTTTTGTAGTGATTTATCTGCATATGTTCCGTGGCCTGATATACGGATCATATAAGCAACCTCGCGAGCTCGTGTGGATATTCGGTATGTTGATTTACCTTGTTCTGATGGCTGAAGCTTTCATGGGGTATCTCCTACCTTGGGGTCAAATGTCTTATTGGGGCGCTCAAGTAATTATTTCCCTGTTTGGAGCGATTCCATTCATAGGTGAACAATTAGCCTTATGGATTCGGGGTGACTTCGTTGTTGCTGATGCCACATTAAACCGCTTCTTTGCATTCCATGTCATTGCTATGCCATTGGTCATTCTTGGCTTAGTGGCTGCACACATCATCGCTTTGCATGAAGTCGGTTCGAATAACCCTGACGGCGTTGAAATCAAGAAAAATAAAGATGCTGATGGCAAACCTGTCGATGGCATTCCATTCCATCCATATTACACAGTGAAAGATATTGTGGGCGTTATCGTCTTCCTGTTTATCTTCTCACTGGTACTTTTTTACGCCCCAGAGGGTGGTGGCTGGTTTCTTGAACATGCGAACTTTGTTCCTGCCGATCCATTAAAAACACCAGAGCATATAGCACCTGTTTGGTATTTCACCCCTTTCTACGCCATCTTACGGGCTGTTCCGAGTATTAATAATTCCGCATTCCCGGGTGTCGTGGCGATGGGCTTATCGATCGTGTTTTTGTTTTTCTTACCGTGGCTGGATCGCAGTCCGGTTAGATCAATCCGCTATCGTGGACCTTTCTTCAAAGTAGCGTTGACATTGTTCATCATCAGCTTCCTGATTTTGGGTTTCCTGGGCACACAACCAGCAACAGCTTTGTATACATTGCTTGCACAGATATTTTCTATTATTTACTTTGCTTTCTTTATCTTTATGCCTATTTACACAAAATTAGATAAAGACAAACCTGTGCCAGAAAGGGTGACATTCAAATGAGAACTTTAGTATTTGCATTTATTGTGAGCCTGTTCTCTGCTCAGGCTCTAGCGGCGTCAGGTGAAGTTCACCTTGATCATGTTGAAATAGATATTTCGGATAAAGCCTCACTTCAGCGTGGCGCAAAGACATTCGTAAACTATTGCCTTAGCTGTCACTCAGCGTCATACATGCGCTACAACCGTATGGCTAAAGATATTGGTTTAACCGATGAGCAAATTGAAAACAATCTCATGTTTGCTTCAGATAAAATCGGTGAAACCATGACTGTTGCAATGCGTGCAGAAGATGCTCAGAAATGGTTTGGTGTCACACCTCCTGACTTGTCTGTAATTTCACGCTCCAGGGGCACAGACTGGCTTTATACCTACCTGCGTACCTTTTACCAAGATGAATCTCGCCCAATGGGTACGAATAATCTGGCCTTTAAAGATGTAGGCATGCCTCATGTTCTTTGGGAGCAGCAAGGTTATTTAAGCAAAAATGAAGAAACAGGAAAATTGGAGCAGGCTGAGGCCGGCCCAATGACGACCCATGAATACAATGAGCTGGTACAGGATTTAGTGAATTTCCTCGCTTATATCGGCGAACCATCCAAACTGCAAAGAATGGAGCTGGGTAAGTGGGTTCTGATTTATCTGGCGCTTTTCTTCTTGGTTGCCTATCCAATGAAAAAAGCATTCTGGAGAGATATACACTAGTCATGCAGCTAACTTTTTCTCCGGACAACTTTTTGCAAGTGACCTCGACTAGTTCAACTGGGGTAATAGTGTGAATAACAATCGTCGTTCAACGATGACTGTCTACTCGGATCCAAATTGCCCGTTCAGTCATCAAATCAGAATTGTTATTCAAGAAAAGAATATTGAAACCAATATTGAAGATTTAGTCGCCGGAGAGTGGCCGGAAGAAGTAGCTGCAGCCAACCCTTATGGATTTGGTCCAACACTGTTGGACCGTGATCTGGCGCTGTTTGATGCCCGTGTCATCATGGACTTTTTTGATGAGCGCTTTCCTCATCCGCCGCTATTACCTGTCGATCCTGTTGCCAGAGCAAAAGCACGCTTAATGCTCCATCGGATTGATAAGGACTGGTATTCACTCTGGCAGGCATTATCTGGCCGAGAACGCGGAAAAACAAGTAAGGCACGCAAAACTATTCAGGAAGATCTGACTGTTTTATCCCCTCTGTTTGAAAACTCACCTTATTTTATGGGTAATGAGTTCTCAATGCTTGACTGCACCATTGCCCCTTTACTCTGGCGCTTGCCGAGCCTCAACATAAAGCTTCCTGCCAGTGCAAAGGCTGTTGAGTCTTATGCTGAGCGTATTTTTAAACGGGACAGCTTTCAGGCCAGTCTCAGTGATGCTGAAAGGAATCTGCGTTAAATGAGTATGACTTCACAAAAGCCATACCTCGTCAGGGCCATTCATGAATGGCTGTTGGATAATCAGTGCACGCCCTATGTGTTGGTCAACACCCGCCATGAGGGTGTACAGGTACCTTGGGATTACGTTAAAGATGAGCGTATTGTGCTCAATATTGCACCCGATGCTATTCGTGATCTGCTGATTGATAATGAATGGATTAGCTTCTCTGCGCGATTTGCTGGGAAACCAATGGATGTCTTTATCCCCATCATTTCCATACAAGCGATTTATGGCAAAGAAAATAATGAGGGTATGTTCTTCCCGGAAGAAGATCATGAACCACCGCCGCCTTCAGATGATGAACCGGACGAGACAACTCCAGTCAGTAAGGGTAAGGGCCGTCCCAGCTTAAAAGTGGTCAAATAAACACGCTAGAGTTGATATTTTTCCATGCGATAACGCATTGCCATCCGGGTTAAGCCTAACTCACGCGCTGCGCGAGATATATTTCCAGCTGTTCTCTCCAGAGCTTTCTCTATTAGAAATTTTTCCACTTGCTCCAGTGTCATCTGGCTCAGTATATCCAGCGAATCCTGATTTGTTTCATTGCTAGTCGTCTGAGCTTGTAGCATTAATTGAGAATGCTCAATCACACCTTGCGGAGCCATCATCACTGCACGCTCAATAACATGCTGTAACTCACGAATATTGCCTGGCCAATGATAACGCTGCATCATCTCTATGGCCGCTTTTGAAAAAACGGGTGGCTGCAATCCATATCGTCTGGCTACGACGTCGACAAAATGTGCTGCCAATGGCGTGATATCGTCCTGTCGTTCACGTAATGGCGGTAAAACTAATTCCAGTACATTGAGTCGAAAATACAGATCGGAACGAAACCTTCCCTCAGCTACCATTTGTTTCAAATCACGGTTTGTTGCCGCAATAAAATGTGCCTGTACACTGATCTCTTTAGTTGAGCCCAAACGTCTGACCTTACGTCGCTCCAAAACATTAAGTAGTTTTGCCTGTAATGTCAGCGGCAATTCCCCCACTTCGTCTAGAAACAAAGTGCCATCTTCAGCGACTTCAATCAGACCCGGTTTTGACTGGTGTGCATTGGTGAATGCACCACGCTCGTATCCGAATAACTCTGCTTCGATCAATTCAGCAGGCAATGCGGCACAATCGACGTGTACATAGGGTCTATCTCGCCAATCCCCTGCCTGATGATAGAGACGCGCAATCACATCTTTACCTGTTCCGGTTTCACCAGAAACAAGTATGACCGGATGTCCCTGTCCGGTTTTCTCCACCAGGCTGGCGATACGATCGATTTGCTGACGAACTTTTTGCATGCTTTGGCTGAAGCCAATCATGGTTATAGGTTCGATACCATGTGTTTCACGAACTTGCGAATAATCAAGTTGCTGGCTCAGCTTTTGTTTCTGCATTACTTTGGCGAGAGTGAGGACTAATTCATCCAAATCGACCGGTTTTTTAAGATAGTCAGTCGCCCCAGATTTCATAGCAGAGACAGCATCTTCGAGTTCGCCGTACGCCGTCATCATAACTACGGGCATGCCCTGCCAGTCCTGATTACTCTGGATCTCTTTCAGTAGTTCGAGTCCACTACCATCCGGCAAACGTACATCTAATAGCAGGATGTCTGGTAATTGTGCTTTTAATTGTTCACGACCATCTTCAAGCGAATATGCGATAGTTCCCTGATGTCCCTCACGCTGTAATCGGCGTAATACCGATTTTGCAAATAAGGTCTCATCTTCAATTAACAATACATTCAGCATAGTCGTCCTGTTTAGACTTTTTGAGTTTGTTCTTTTGGCAGTAAGAGCGTGACTTTCGTCCCTCCGGCCTCAATATCACTATAATTTAACTGCCCGCCATGTTGCTTAATGACCTTCAGTGCAAATGGTATACCCAAACCACAACCAAGTCGTTTCGCTTCACCATCGGTCACCTGCTCAGATATCGGATCAAATTTCATCCCTTTTCCGGAATCGATTATCGACAGGATGACGTCGTTTTGCCTTTCTTGGTAGTTTAATTCTATCGCCGAGCCCCTTGGTGCTGCTTCAATCGCATTTTGAACCAGGTTAAATAGTGTCTGTTCCATCAGGTTAATATCGATATCAATCTGACATGCGTGTCCCTGCCATCCTTTTCTGAGAAGGTGGAGTTTTTTATCCTTTAACAACAGTTCGATCAATGACATCGCATTATCGGTCACATCGGTAAGCGTTTGACGAATAAAGTGCGGCTTTAAGGGATGTAAATAAGTCAATAAGGAGGTAACCCAGCGCTCCAGTCTATCCACGGCAATAATAATGTCATCCAACGCATCCTGAATCATAGGATCAGTGGTTTCATCCTGGGTGACTTGAGAGGCCGCGCGGATACCCGCTAGAGGGTTACGAATATTATGGGCGACTAAAGGAACAAGCTCACCCAATGCCGCCTGCTTCTTGGCATCGACAAGCTTATCCCTGTTACTGGCAAGCTCATCCGCCATCGTATTAATGGCATTCGCTAGACGTGTTAAATCATCGACACCATAACTGGGAATTTTATGCTTTAAATCCCCCTTACTCATTCGACGAGCACCTTGCATCACACTGGCTAAAGGTCTGACTACATTAGTTTTAACGTAACGGCGTGACAAAAGAAGCAAACTAATAGCAAGTAAAACAGGAACAGGTGCTAAGACGGTGATATGAGAAACCCATTGTTCACGGTTTTCAGCTAGCACCCGCTGCCTATCCTGTAATAGCAGTTCGAAGCCCCCAAACGCGGCTTCTAATTCGCTGAAAGTATACTGCTCAAGCTGTTTATCGAGTAAATGCTTTTGCTGTTGCGTTAAATTACTCGGCGTCAGTAACTTATTCGTTTCACTATGAAAGCGATTATAGGCAATCGCAATTTCATCAGTCGCTTTGCGCTCCTTTCTATCTATCGCCAGAAGCTGAAGATCCTGGAGGGACTGATTAATATGGCGAGTGTATGAGTCGTATTCATCAGCAGCATCCAGATCATTCAGAAAAGAGGCATCAAACACTTCTTTTAACTGACGGTAGAGCTCACCCCGAATATTCTGAACATGACTGTTCATGGCGGTAAGCCTAAGTGATTCTTCCGAACTTTTCTGCCACGCATAAGCCCAGACAATGCCTACACTGGCCGTAACCAGAATCAACACCACAAAGCTGAGCTCATGCAAAAGCAAGGAGCCTTGAATACTGTGAAATTTACGAAATAACTTCATTCAAAAAAAACGGGCCGAGTAGCCCGTTCTTTAAATATCGTATCAATGACTGAAACTGCCTCAAGCAGGTTCAAAGCCAGTAAAGGTTATAGACTCATCTACGAGCGCAGGTTCACCCTCACTCCAGGTTTTACCATCAGGTACCACAGTTCGAACCTGATATATTTCACCCGGAATTTCTTCCGATAAAGTGAAGATATAATACTTGTTCGCATAAAGCTTATAACGATCATTTTTAGGATCGTTAGCATAAGGCTGAACTGTATATTGGACCCCTTTTACCGTCTCACCGTTGTAATCAATATCGACTTCTTTTTTATCCCCACCCTCAGCAAAAGACCAACGCAGCTTACGCTGAAAATAACGCCATTCACCACCTGTCAAACGCTGCATTTCATGGATATCAAACTCCAGATATAGGACGAAGACACCATTGCCACGTTGGTTTTCCATGGGCTCATAAGGTCGATTAAATTCATTGGTAAAAAACTCAAACGCCAGATCGCGACGGCCAGTATTTCGGATATTGGAAACTAGCGCTTTGATACTATCTTCACGTGAATCCTCAACAAAGCTTTCTTTCTCGTACTTATAGGTTAGCGTGCCGGGTTGATCAATATTTTGCATATGCGCTTTATCAAAAAGCACATTGTTCACTTCTGAAAAGCCGGGTGCGGCAGATACTGTAGCAATTAAGGCTAACATCCAGCCTGTTGCCAGAGTAATAACGAATTTCTTCACAATTTCATACCTCTTTATTGTGGATTTTTGATGTTATGCTTGAGCTAACGTTTAAGTTTACACAAAGCCCTAAAAATGATGAACTCATTTCAAAAAATCTTTTCCTTCTTTTTTCTCGCTCTGCTGCTGATGGTCAACTCCGGCTGTCAGCCACAAAAAGAAAGTCGTATTTACGAGCGGGAAAGCCCTTATTCATTTCAAGATACGATCTTGAATCTCGATATCTCCATTTCTGAATACAACTACCGCATTATTCATCGAAGCCATATCGGTCAAGCGGTCAGAGACAGAGGTGAAGAGGACTTCCCTCTTTCAACCATCACCAGTTTTTGCAACATTTCCTATGCAAAGGAAATGATGCTGATCAATCCTGTTTTAATTAATGATATGCCCTGTAATATCGGGGTCAGACAAACGCATGATAATAAAGTCATTGTCAGCACAAAATTCATGGATGAATCTGTCTCCAATACGGCTCAGGTTAAGTTTGCCAAAAAAATTAATAAAAACTTGAAAGGTATTATCGAGGCTACAATTGAGTAGCCCCGACAAAAAACACCGTACTTAATCGTCATCATCCTTACGAACACGTTTTTTGGGATAAGGATTAACGTTCTCCAGAGAGGGCATATTGTATTCAGCCATAATCGCATTGATATCATCGCGACGCTTATCAATGAATTTATTCAACAGTTCATTCCACTTTTTATCCTGATAGCGGGTTCCCATACTGAAACTGAAGACCATCGCTTCACCTAATTCATTTAGAGGTTTAACCGTCATAGGTACATCAGAAACACTTGCATAGTGACCTGCAATCGGTCCCCACAATAAAGCGACATCAACCTGACCATTTGCAAGCGCATCTTCAACAATACGCCCTGCATTAACCGTCGCATCACCACTCATCATCTGGAAATATTCGATTTGATTTGCCAGACCCAACTCTAATAACTTTTTAGTAGCAACACCACGGTCAAACAGACCAATACGTAATGGCTCTTGTTCTTTGCTTACGCTCGCAATATCTTCGATGTTATTAAGTTCATAGCCTTCGCCGTCACGATAAACCATCGCTTCTATTGAGCTCCAGTAAGGCTTGGTCGGCTTGAGAAAATCAGTATGTTCGGGAATACTCATTGCTAAGTCACACCGGAATTTACCTGTTTCCGGATCAACGCTTTTAATAGTATTACGTGAGAAACCAATACGTTGTGGGAACCAGTAATATTCAACGGGTATACCGAGCTCTTCTCCTAACAGCTCAGCGATTTTATTATCAAAGCCTTCTTTTTCTTTATTCGAATACGGCATGTTATAACCGTCAGCACATACCCTGACCGCTTCCTGGCCCGGCAGTGGTTTCAAGTCTTCGGCATTCACTGCTGTTGTACTTAAAAGTAATCCTGACAGTAAGACTGTCCATCGCTGCAAGTGGGTCATTCTCTCTTCCTTTTTATTGCTTTTAAAATAGTGTGACCGTAAAGCTAACACATTTGTTTCATAAATTCTCAATGTGATCCTGAGTAATCAAAGCGCTTATCACTCTAATTCAACACCTTATCTTAGTCATAAAAAAAGACCCGGCATCTTGCGATACCGGGCCTTTTGTCAGACTTGT
>NZ_CBFHHW010000035.1:0-22845 GCF_965655755.1 Methylophaga sp.
CGTATTCAGGTCCATCATAAAAGTTTGCTTGATTGGCCGGCTGCAAGCCGAGACTTACCCAATGTCGGATTACTTGTGTGTAATCCGCCTTATGGCGAGCGTATCGGTAATGTGGATGAACTACATCATCTATACGAGAGCCTGGGTAATGTTATGCATGAATATTTACCCGGCTGGCGAACAGCTTTAATAACTGACAATGCGCAGCTTGGTCAGTTTACGGGACTTACCCTGTTTGACACAGTACCATTTGATAATGGCCCGATTCCTTGTGACGTCTTATTTTACCGTGCACCTAAACCGGTGCGCACGACTGAGATGACTCAATCGTCCTCGTCTGAGGCGGATGAAGACTATGTGTCTACCGAAAGCGCTGAGGTTGAAATCACCGACCAGGGACGAATGTTTGCCAATCGTCTGAAAAAAAATATTAAACATTTAGCTAAGTGGGCACGCAAAAATGACCTTAGTAGTTATCGTGTCTATGATGCAGACTTACCGGATTACGCCTTTGCAATCGATATGTATGGCGATCAGGTTCATGTGCAGGAATACGCACCACCGAAACAGATCGATCCGCTTAAAGCCATTGAACGCCTGAAAGAAGCGATGCAGTTGATTCCTGAAACGCTTGATGTACCCGTCAAAAATGTGGTGCTGAAAGTACGACAAAAACAGCGTGGTACGCAGCAATATGAGACGCAGGCATCACAAAACCAGCGCTTTGAAGTCACTGAGAACGGTTTGAAATTCTGGGTGAATCTGACCGATTACCTTGATACGGGACTGTTTCTGGATCATCGGGACACTCGACAGATGCTATTAGAAAAAGCATCCGGCAAAGACTTTCTCAATTTGTTCTCATATACCGGTTCAGCAACGGTTTATGCAGCGGCAGGGCAAGCAAAAAGCACCACAAGCATTGATATGTCAAATACATATCTGAGTTGGGCTGAGGATAATATGCGTTTGAACCTGTTCAAAGGTGATAGCCATCATTTTATTCGAGCCAACTGTCTGGAATGGTTGCAGGCAGCTCAACAGCAAGAACAGCGCTATGGTTTAATTTTTCTGGATCCACCGACGTTTTCTAACTCAAGTCGTATGGAAGGTATATTCGATATACAGCGTGACCATGTGTCTTTGATTAAGATGGCCAGTAAGCTTCTTACACCAACAGGTGAGTTGATTTTTTCGACTAACCGCAGTGATTTTAAATTATCATCTGAACAACTTGAAGCGTTAGGCTTGTCAGTCAGTAACATTAGCCAGCAAACGATACCTAAAGATTTTGAGCGTAGTAAAAAGATTCACCAATGCTGGCTGATTGTATTTAGTCAGGCCTGAAATTTCACAGGAAATTCTCGCTCGTTTCACATTGCGTTGATATCCAGTCCTTTAAATTACTCCCATATTTAAAGCGGAGTAAAAATGATGTCACGTTCAGATGAAAAAAATCAGTTTAATTCACTTAGGGAGTGGGAGCATTTCGGACCGGATGTGGGCGACGAATATTTTCCTAAATTCACTACTCCGACACAGACGTACCAAGAGTGGCTTCAGGAAAATCCCCAAGGTTATGTTTGTTAGATTTCAGATTATTAAAACTCACTCAACGTCTTTTTAATATCTTGCCATAGTGCTGCGTAGGCTTTGCTGACAGTGGCATTTTTATCAAATGCTGGCAGCGGCGCCTGATGGTCACCCATCTTTTCGACTATTGCCGCATAGGGTATCGGTGTAGGTAAACCATTTTTAAGCATTCTTGGTGGGTGCGCTAGCATCTGCCGATGCAAACTCCTGCGCCGATCTACCATGGTAAAAAAAGCATGAAGACGTTTGGGTTTGAGTTTATTTTGCTTAAAAAACTCTCGGGTTTGATCGAACGTTCTCAGTGAGAGATAGGTCGGTATCAACGGTAGATATAAAGAATTGGCCGTCTCAAAAATCTGTTCGCTCAACAGTGAAAAACTGGGAGGGCAGTCTAATATGATCAGGGCATAGTTTTCACTGAATGGCGCGATAAGTTTGGCAATGAGATTACTTTTGTCCTGCTCGCTTTGAAGCATTAATTGCTGCTCAAGATCACGAATTGAAAAGTCTGCTGGAATGATATCCAAGTGTTCATAGTCGGTAGCTTTTACCAGGTTGCCTATAGGGGTTTTTCCACTCAATATCTTTTTGGGTTCGGATTTTGACTTAGCTTTCCTGTTCAGTAACCAACTTGCCGCCCCTTGAGGATCAAGATCCCAAAGTAGGGTAGGTATACCCTCATTGGCGGCATGCCATGCGATGTTAACGGCAGATGTCGTTTTACCCACACCCCCCTTGAGATTAAAAAAAGCGATGGTTTCCATGAGGCCTAATACGTTTTTGCCATTTGCTCTAGCAGGGTTGTCTGTGCAGAAATAGCTTCTTCGTTTTCCGAGCGAATTGTGCGTTGATAACGACCATCTTGATTTAAAACCCAGGCTTGTGAGTTATCCGATAGATACACATTCAGATCATCAAGAATACGTTCACGTAGTTTTTTAGATTCAATCGGGAAGCTGGTTTCAACACGACGAAGCAGGTTGCGTTTCATCAAATCTGCACTACCTGCCCACATTTCTGGGGATCCATCATTCTCGAAATAAAACACACGAGTGTGTTCGAGGAAGCGACCAATAATACTGCGTACTTGAATATTGTCAGATAAGCCTTTGACACCCGGTCTGAGGCAGCAAATTCCCCTGACAATCAGATCAACCTTAACACCGGCCATAGAGGCACGATAGAAAGCCTGAATCATTTCTTGCTCCACCACGGCATTCACCTTGATAATAATATGCGCCTTTTTACCGGCGTGAGCATGTTCAATCTCGCGTTCTATTTTATTTAAGAGGCCTTCATGTAAGGTGAAAGGCGCATGCAGGATTTTGTGCATCTGGGGGATCTTGCCCAGACTGGTGAGCTGGATAAAGAGGTTATTCACATCCTCCCCGATTTGCCTGTCCGTTGTCAGTAAGCCGTAGTCTGTGTATATGCGCGATGTACTTCGGTGATAATTACCGGTACCTAAATGGACATAACGACGGAGTTTGCTGTTCTCACGACGTAATATTAATAGCATTTTGGCATGTGTTTTGTAGCCCACAATACCGTATACAACATGGGCACCCGCTTCCTGTAAGCGTGCGGCCAGCGCCACGTTTGCCTCTTCATCAAACCGGGCACGCAACTCAATGACTACAGTGACTTCTTTCCCTGCCTGGGCGGCTGATACCAGTGCATCAACAATAGGTGATTTTGCGCCTGTACGGTACAGCGTTTGTTTGATTGCCAACACGCTACTGTCTGTGGCTGCCTGTTTGAGCAACTCAATGATGGGTGTGAAGGACTGATAGGGGTGATGTAACAACATATCCTGCTTACGCAGGGTAGCGAAAATATCAACATCAGAACTTAAACCAGAAGGGCGCCCTTGTGAAAACGGTTTAAATTTCAGATCAGGTCTGTCCACCAGAGAGCTGACAGCCTGTATCCGACTTAGGTTGACCGGGCCATTCACCAAATAAACATTGTCACTGTCCATGGCACATTCATTCCGTAGAAACTCGACCATATCTTCAGGGCAATTATGGGCAATCTCCAGACGGACCTCGTCACCGTAATTACGCAATGTTAATTCATCCGCAATGGTTGCCAATAAATCACTCGTTTCTTCAGTATCGATAGCAAGATCACTGTTTCGGGTGACACGGAATTGGTAACAGCCTTTCACTTTCATGCCAAAAAATAAGTCTTCAGCAAAGGCATGGATAATTGAAGACAGGAAGACGAAATTGTATTTACCTTCATTGCATACTTCAGCTGGCAGCTGAATGACTCGTGGTAAGGCGCGAGGAGCCTGTAAGATGGCATAACCTCGGTCACGACCAAAGGCATCTTTGCCAACCAGCGAAACAATAAAGTTCAAACTTTTATTAAGCAGGCGAGGAAAGGGGTGAGCAGAGTCCAGTCCCATTGGACTGAGAATGGGGAGGATGGCCTCTTTGAAATAATTTTTAAGCCATTTATTGTGCTCCGTCGTCCATTGAGATCGCGGCAATATCTGAATGGCCTCTTTTTCCAGTTCAGGTAACAAGACCTCATTGAGGACCTTGTATTGCTCTTCTACTAATTCATGGGCACGCTGGTTAATCAGTTTGAGGCATTCTTGAGCGGTTATCTGGTCGGATTCAAGGTAAGGATCGCCGATCTCGATTTGTTGAATCAGGCCGGCGACACGCACTTCAAAAAACTCATCCAGGTTTGTACTGGATATACAGAGGTAATTCAGGCGTTCAAGAAGGGGGACATTACTATCCAGTGCCTGTTGCAAAACACGCCAGTTGAACTCGAGCAGGCTTAGTTCCCGATTGATGTATAGCTCAGGGTTACTTAGATCGATAGAGAGTTCTTGTTTCATATTTCCTTTTTGGTCTGATACAGACACTAATCCTTATATTCTAGCGCTTTATTATGACATCGTGATGACATTACCAGCGATACTTGTCGTACATTTCTGGATTGGCCCAGAACCGGCTGTTTAACCACTCACGCTTGGGTTGGTAGTTTTCTATAGCGTAGCTGAATACCTGCAAGCCGTCTTCACTGCCGGCAATGTGCTTGAACCCCATTGCTAGGTAGTCCGTAAATTGCCATTTTTTCTGTTGCGCTAAATCGGGATGACTGATCAAAATCACATGCGGCGCATAAAGATTTTTGATTTTGCCTAACCATTGCTGTGCATCGGATTTGTCCAGTGATTCAGTTAAATGGCTGATAAGGGCCAGGTCGATGGGTGATATATCAAGAAGTTGCTGTTGGCTGAATGGTGTCGTCAGATGCTGCAATCTAGTATCATTATCAGTTTGCAGACAAGTCGCTGCCGTCTCACCGGCGGTCAATATTGACTTCGGTTTGAATTGACTCACGAACGGCGCTAACAGGCTGGATAAGGCATATGAATCTGTCATGACTACTCAGGATAAAACATCTGTTGAATTCTGGAAACACAAACGACTAAGTCAGATGACTCACGAAGAGTGGGAAAGTCTCTGCGATGGTTGTGCCCGCTGTTGTCTGCACAAGCTGGAAGACGACGATGACGGTCGTATGTACTACACCAAGGCGGCCTGTTCGTTACTGGATATTACGGCTTGTCGTTGTAAAGATTACGATAATCGACAAAGTCTGGTACCAGACTGTATTCAACTCAGCATTGAAAATGCGCATTACTTTGACTGGTTACCCTCAACCTGTGCCTATCGGCTGTTAGCAGAAGGTGAGCCGCTTCCTGAGTGGCATCCGTTAATTACAGGTGATCCGAATAGTGTGCATAAAGCAGGTATATCTGTTCGCGATATTGCCCAACCTGAAGACGAGATTGATGATCTGACAGAGGCGGTCATTGGTTTGAGCCATGAACCCGAACCAGATGCATGAGACCTGAAGAAAGTCGTGATTTTACCGCAAGGTTAGAGCTGGCAGCTCTGCTGTTGTTGGATTACGAAATCTATCGTAAACCTGACGATCTGGCCCGACGCTTTGGCTTACCTGTGCCCGTGGTGCGTTATTGGTGGCGCAATACGGATCAAGAAACCCATCCTGTGGATCAGAGCCAGCTATCGCCACGCGAAGTGAAAGGTATCCGCAAAGCCTCACAAACACTGGAAGGCTGGGAAAAGATCAAACGCTATCGGCCAGAGTGTGGTGCCAGATTGCCCGGGGGTAAGCGTTGTAAACGTTCTGTTGCAATAAGACCTCCTGAGGCCTGGGGATTGGGTGCCTTAGCCGATCGCTGTCGTCTTCATGGCGGACTTTCCAAGCGCGTTAGGAAAAAAACCAACAAAGATGAAGATGTGTTGTAGTCTATGGTCTATGTTTTGTCATCATAGCGTTGCCCTCCACACATGATAAGAAATACGGAAGTTCTTACCCATCTCGCGAACCTTTGCCATGCTGTAGAAACTGGCACTTTTTTTATCACCACCATCGACAACAAGGCCTGCCACATTCTCCTTGAAAAGGGTCAGATCACCGCCCTGTCATATGGGAAAGAGCGTGGTGAAGCGGTCATTTCAGAACTGCCGTTTATAAAAATTGAACGGTTTTCATTTCAACAGCAAATGAAAATGCCTTTGAGCAGCCGTGCTTTTGTCGACAAATCACACAATTCAATCAGAATGAAAACGGTCCGGAAAGGCGTAAGCGTGTATACCGTGGTATTGAGATTGATGAAAAGCCAAGCATTCCCAAAATGAAAAAACCGGATACGGCACCAGCGAGGAAAAAGCCCGTAAGAATGTATCGTGGTCGCGTGCTTGACGATTAACAGAGATCGAACCTTATCTTTAAAACCGGTATCATATCGTTCATTCTTTCACTGATAGCGACGCATCATGGCTACATCAACAACAGAATTCAATCAGGGACTTTGTTCCTTCTTAGACAATTCCCCCACGCCATACCATGCTGTGGCGTCGATGAAGCAGTTACTCAAAGCGCACGGTTTTTTGGAATTACAGGAAGGGGAGACTTGGGGACAACTCAATCCCGGTCGTTATCTTGTCACACGAAATGATTCTTCCATTATTGCTTTTAAATTAGCTGCAGGTGATTTAGCCCGGCAAGGCATCAACATGGTCGGGGCACATACAGACAGTCCCTGCCTAAAGGTGAAACCACAGCCGGAAAAGGTACAGAACACCTTGTTTCAACTTGGCGTTGAAGTGTATGGTGGCGCACTACTCAATCCATGGTTTGATCGGGATTTATCGATGGCAGGGCGGGTGAGTTATCAAACGGACTCTGGTCAAATTGATCAGGTTCTGGTTGATTTTGAAAAAGCGGTTGCCGTCATACCCAGTCTGGCGATTCACCTGGATAGAGACGTTAACCAAAATCGCACTATCAACCCTCAACAGCACTTACCCCCTGTTTTAACGCAATTGGATGATGGCGATAAGCTTGATTTCAGGGCCTTGCTCGAACAGCAGTGCAGTCAACAGCACCCGGATCTGAAAATCGGCAAAGTGTTGGATTACGAAATGTGTTTTTATGACACGCAAAAAGCTGCTGTGACCGGACTTTCTTCGGATTTTATCAGCGGTGCACGTCTGGATAACCTGCTCAGTTGTTATGTTGGTTTACAATCGTTGCTGAGCGCAGATGAAAAGACTTCAAGTCTGCTTGTCTGCAATGATCATGAAGAAGTCGGCAGTCAGTCCAGTAGCGGTGCACAGGGGACATTTTTACAGTCAGTCCTACAGAGAATGACGCAAACCACCGAAAATTATCAGCGTATGGTTGATCATTCGATGATGATTTCAGCGGATAATGCACACGCAGTTCATCCTAATTATGCGGATCGTCACGATGCTGAACACGGCCCGGTTCTTAACAAAGGGCCTGTTATCAAAACAAACGCGAACCAGCGCTATGCGACGAGCAGTGAGACCAGTGCGATATTTCGCCAATTGTGCGAAAAAAATAATGTACCGGTGCAGGACTTTGTGGTCAGAACGGACATGGGCTGTGGTAGCACGATCGGTCCAATAACTGCTTCAAACCTTGGTGTTCGTACCCTGGATATCGGTGTGCCGACCTTTGCCATGCATTCGATTCGTGAATTGGCCGGTAGTCAGGACGCATCGATGTTATATACCGTTCTAACGGCATTTTTTAATCAAAACCCCCACTAAAGGAAATTTTATTTTATGGCTGAAACAGTTGATGAACTCACCGTTGAGTATTTCGAAGGCGAGCAAATGACCGTCAAAGAACTCGACAAAGTGGTACTGACAAAAGGTGCCTGGGCAACCGTGATGTTTCGATATCAGGATTTGGATCGTAAAACAAATGACTTTGGTCCAGAAAAATATACCATTCGTCGCTATCAAAAACGCAATGGTGAATACAATCAGCGTTCGAAATTCAATATTTCCAGTCGAGACCAAGCCTCACAAATCATTGCTGCGTTAACTAAATGGACCAATGAATAAAAGTCTTATTACTAATCTGGTGGCTACCGGTCTAGTCACTACAGCATTATTCATCGAGCCACCATTTAAAGCGCATGTGCTGAATACTGGCTTATTTGCACTCGCCGGTGGAATAACGAACTGGCTCGCGATTCATATGCTGTTTGAAAAAGTGCCTGGCCTTTATGGCTCAGGCGTCATCACTGCTCGCTTTGACCAGTTCAAATCCGGTATTGAACAGCTAGTCATGGAACAGTTTTTTAGTAAAGACAATGTCGATCGCTTTATGGCCGAGCTGGTGGCTGATAACGCCGATCATCAATTAGATTTCAGTGCTGTAATCGACAATACCGATCTGGAACCGGCTTACCACAGTCTGGTAGACACGATAATGGAGTCCTCATTTGGCAGTATGCTGTCAATGTTTGGCGGAAAATCAGCATTGGAAAAACTAAAACAGCCCTTTATCGACAAGATGAAAGTGTCACTCAACGAAATGGCTCATAGCGATTCATTTCAAGCCAGTGTGAAAGATAAGCTGAGCAGTATGTCTGTATTTGATGACATTCATCTGCAAATTGAACATATTGTGCAGTCACGGCTGGATGAATTAACGCCGCAAATGGTTAAGCAAATTATCCAGACCATGATCCGCGAGCATCTGGGCTGGCTTGTGGTGTGGGGCGGCGTATTTGGCGGTTTGATAGGACTTGCCACCAGTTTTCTACCTGTCTAATGACCATATCGTGCCCGCTCTGCCAACATTCGGCAGCGGTGTTCTACCAGTTTAAACAGCGGCTCTATCATCAATGTGGTTTCTGTCAGGCTATTTTTATGGATAAGGCCTTATGGCCTGACAGAAACACAGAAAAAGCGCGTTATCTGGAGCACCACAATGTAGTTGAGGACCCTCGGTTTCAGGCTTTTGTAGCGCCTATCACACAGCATATTTTTCATTACTTCTCGCCACAACATACGGGCCTCGATTTTGGCGCGGGACATGCGCCCGTTATCAGTCATGTGCTGCAGAAAAAAGGGTATAACGTAGCATCCTTCGATCCTTTATTTTTCAACGAACAGCGTTTATTGAACCGGACTTATGACTACATATGTAGTTGTGAGGTTATAGAACACTTCCATCATCCGGCAGATAGTTTCGCTTTGCTGAGAACGTTATTAAACCCTCAAGGTCAGCTTCTCTGTATGACTGAGATCTATCACGAAGGTATTGACTTTCATCAGTGGAACTACAAAAACGATCCAACGCATGTGTTCATGTATCACCGTAAGACACTCAGTTATATCGCTGATAGGTATGGCTTTAAAAAGCCAGTTATTGATGGTCGGTTTGTGGTTTTCAGCCTGTAAAGCCGGAAAACTGTTGTTCGATATCAGCGCGTAATGCTGCGGGAAGACTAAAAGTTACCGTAACTTTGTCTGTAAACTGCTGATCCAGAATCTGGCCACGAATCTGTTTTAATTGGTATTCCAACATTTGCAATTGGGCATATTCAATTTCCAGCGTGACCTCAGCCATCTCCACCCAGGGGATAATCTTCGCCGCAGCTATCGCTTCTTTTGCCGCGGTGGCATAAGCGCGAGTTAATCCGCCTGTGCCCAGTTTGATACCACCAAAATACCGCACCACGCCAACCACGGTGTTAATCAGTGATTCACCTTCAAGTGGCGCAAGAATAGGTCTTCCTGCTGTTCCTGATGGCTCGCCGGCATCGTGAAAACGTTCTGTGATAAAACCTTCTGGTTGTCTAATCCGCCAGGCGAATGCCAGATGGTTTGCATTGGGATGTTGTCGAGCTAACAGACCAAGCTGATGCAGTGCTTCCTGCTCACTATTACAGGGCATAATGACACCGATAAAGCGTGATTTTTTTATCTCATACTCGGCTTGTACCGACGATGTAAGGGTGAATAATTCGGACGCCATTGTTGCTAGCTATAGGAAAAAGACAGACAACAATTTAACATATCGACCCATAGCAGGTGTTTATCTCCCTTTATTAAGGATGGAACCATGAAAGCAATCACTGTGGAACATCAGCCAGAACAATCGCGGCTTACTGAGCTGGGTGTCTATGCCTGGCCTGTCTGGGAAAAAGAAAAATCAACCTTTCCGTGGCATTACGATGAGAGAGAAACAGCGCTCATCCTAGAGGGTGAGGTTGTCGTGACCTCAGAAGATGGTCAGGAAGTGGTACATCTTGAGGCCGGTGATTTGGTAACCTTTGCTGCAGGCTTATCCTGCCACTGGGATATTAAGCGAGATTTACGCAAACATTATCAATTTGGTTAATTAACGGGGACTATTTTGTCAGACAGTGAGTTTATTGTCGGTCAACGCTGGGTAAGTAACAGTGAGGCTGAGCTGGGGTTGGGGATCATCAAGGAATTAATCGGTCGTCAGATTGAAGTCTTTTTTCCTGCAGTAGAAGAAACACGATTCTATGCTGCCAACAATGCCCCCCTGAGCCGCGTTATTTATTCCGAAGGTGAAGAGGTTAAAACCCGCGCCCAGCAGAGCTTCACTATATCGGTCGTTCAGGATTTTAATGGCTGTTATATCTATCAAGGTGATACCAGCGAGGGCGAGCCTGTCAGTATCCATGAAATGGATCTAGACAGTCGTGTTCATTTTAATAAACCTCAAGATCGCCTGTTTGCCGGTCAGGTCGATAAAAACAGTCATTTTGAACTGCGCGCTAAAACGTTAGCGCATCAGCACAGATTGCTCAGTTCTTCAGTTTATGGCTTGCTAGGCGGACGGGTCCAATTTTTACCGCATCAGCTCTATATCGCACAGAATGTATCACAGCGTCATGCGCCACGGGTCTTGCTGGCAGATGAAGTTGGACTGGGAAAGACGATAGAAGCGGGTCTGGTGCTGCACCGGCAGCTCTTAAGTGGTCAGGTCAGGAGAGCACTGATTATCGTACCGGATGCGTTATTGCATCAGTGGCTGGTCGAAATGCTGAGACGCTTCAATCTGAGCTTTACGTTGATTGATAAAGCACGTCATGAAGCATTGACCGAACTTGATGAAGGGAATCCCTTCGACAGCGCACAATTGGTTTTATGTGGTCTATCTGACTTAGTGGCAGATTCTGCGATGCAGGCAGATATTAAAGATGCGCAGTGGGACATGCTGATTGTTGATGAGGCGCATCATCTATACTGGCAGCCTGATAATGCCAGTTCTGAGTACGCTTTCATTGAATCACTGGCAGCACAGGTTCCTGGTTTGCTGCTTCTAACAGCGACACCCGAGCAACTGGGAATCGAGAGTCATTTTGCGCGTCTGCGGTTATTGGATCCGGATCGTTTTCACGATCTGGAAGCATTCAAACAACAAGAAAAAGCCTACCAACCGGTCAGTGATTTGATTGAGATGCTTGATTCAGATACCGCGTTTGAACAAGTTCAGAATAAAACGGTTCAAGCGCAGCTGGAACAGTATCTCGATACAGGTTTATTGGCTGAGCTGGGGCAAAAAGACACGTTTGAACATGCGAGTCAGTTGGCAATCAGACAATTACTGGATCGCCATGGCACCGGTCGCGTGCTGTTCCGAAATACGCGTGATGTTGTTGCCGGTTTTCCTGATCGTGTTTTACATACCTATCCTTTAACCCTGCCCGATGACCTGGCCGAATCAGAACAGCCCTTATTATTACCAGAAAATATACTTGGGGATGGCTGGTTACAGAGTGATAGCCGAGTTGAGTGGTTAGTCGAACTTTTAAAAGAAAACCGTCAGGATAAAGTGCTGATAATTTGCGCACAGGCTGACACCGCGATGGATTTGGAAACCATGCTGCGTCTTCACCATGGTGTTCGCAGTGCCGTGTTCCACGAAGATATGAGTTTGGTCAATCGTGATCGAGCCGCGGCGTTTTTTGCCGATGATGAAGACGGCGCACAATGTCTGGTTTGCTCTGAAATTGGCAGTGAAGGTCGAAATTTTCAGTTCTGTCAGCACCTGGTGTTATTTGATTTACCGACCAACCCGGATCTACTCGAACAACGCATTGGTCGTTTGGATCGTATTGGGCAACTTCAAACGGTGAATATTCATGTGCCGTATTATCAAAACAGTGCTCAGGAAGTGCTTTTGAATTGGTATCACAAGGGCATGAATGCATTTGAGCGGGTCTTTGCAGCAGGACAAGCCGTTGTATCACAGACGGGTGAGATGCTACGGACATGTTTGAATGATGCGGAAGATAAAAGGTCGCAAACGAAATTGATTGAGCACACCAGACAAACAGTGGATGAAACTCTGGCTACGTTGCAATCAGGCAGAAATCGCTTATTGGAGCGTAATTCGTTTGACGTGCAACATGCTGAAGAGATCGTGGCCGAGCTGGAAGATGTCACGAGAGGCTTAGAGCTCGCCGATTACATGGATGATGTGTTTGATGCTTTTGGTGTGGAGCAGCAGGCCCACAGTGCGGATAGCATTATTATCGAGCCCGGCACGCATATGCTTTATGACCAGTTTCCGGCTCTACCTGAGGATGGTCTGACAGCGACCTATCAACGCCACCGTGCTTTGGGGCGTGAAGATATGGCGTTTCTCAGCTGGGAACATCCCATGGTCACAGGCGCCATGGATTTGGTTATAAGTAGTGATCTGGGTAACAGTGCTTTCTGTACACTGGAAACCAATGCTTTTACTGCCGGTACCTTGTTACTGGAAGCCTTATTTGTAGTGAACTGCGTTTCGGGAAGACAATTACAAACGGATCGTTTTATTGCAGAAAGTCATCTTCGTTTGGTTGTGGATGAAAAAGGAAAGCAATATCAGGAACGGTTATCGGATCAGCAGTTCAACAAACTGGCTGGCCGAATACCACGAGCCACAGCACAGGAATTAATTCGCCACGCCAGAGGACAGATTTCAGGGCTAATAGAGCATGCCGAAAAGGCAGTACTGGAGCCGCAGCAGTTAATCCGACAGCAAGCATTGGAAAAGATGCATGCTGAACTTGAATCAGAGCAGCACCGGCTGCAAGCGTTGGCTCAAGTCAACCCGGCTATCCGTCAACAGGAAATCGAATTTCTGGTAAACAGGCGGAATCATCTAGCGGATAGTATACAATCAGCTGAATTAAGGCTGGATGCCGTCAGAGTTGCGATTGTCACAGAACCATCGTGATGACGGACAGTTTTTGTTGATATAGAACGGAAATCTATCGGAGCACACATTGTTTAAAAAGATTGCTTTACCTTTCATTATTATCGTTGTTGCAGTCGTCGTTTTTAGTGTGCTCAAGCTGACCCGCCCGGAAACAGCCGTTCGGGAACAGGCTGATAAGGCGTGGTTGGTTGAAGCTGTAACGACCGAATTTACCTCCGTATCACCTGAAATCACTATTTATGGCAGGGTTGAAACGCCACGGGATGCTTCGCTTAAAGCAGCATTGGAAGCTGATGTTATGCAGGTTCATGCTCTCGAGGGGGATCGCGTAGAATCAGGTCAACTATTATTAGAGCTGGATGAAACCGACGTGAGTCTGCAAATGCAACAGCGACAGGCAGATATTGATGAAATTAAAGCAGCTATAGAAAGCGAAGAAACCCGTTTTAAGCGTGATAAGGCCTTATTATCGAACCAAAAAAAACTGGTCGCGTTGGCGGATAATGCGGTATCACGTGCCCAGAAACTGGAAGAGAGCCGTCTGGCTTCAAAGGCCACAATGGATGACGCGATGGCGGCTTATGAATCACGCGTTTTATCCCTTAAGCAGCTGCAGTTTGATATTAATGAGCATCCTGCACGTCTGGCACAGCTCAACGCGTCATTAAAACGTGCTCAAGCTTTATTTGAGCAAAGTCAGGTAAATCTTAGCCGAACCGATATCAAAGCACCGTTTAATGGACGTGTTGCGCGTCTCAGCGTTGCTATGGGTGACCGAGTACGTGCCGGTGATATTCTTCTTCAGGTTTATGATCTCGATAACCTTGAAGTCAGAGCTCAGATACCCGGGCGTTATATCACCCAAGTGCAGAGAATGATCCGACAAGGAAAGCCACTGTTGGCAGTAGCTGAACTTGATGGTCAAACCATGCGCCTGGAATTAACCCGTTTATCTGGCGAAGTCAGGGAAGACAGTGGCGGTCTGGATGGACTCTTCAGAATTATTAATAACGCTGAGCCTCTGCCATTAGGGACATTTGTTGAACTCCAGTTACAACTGGCAGAGCAGGAACAGGTTATCGAAATTCCTTTTAGTGCTTTGTACGGGCTTGACCACGTATACGTGATTGAAGAGGGTACGCTTAAGTCAGTCACGATTGAGCGAGTGGGTGAAGTTAAGAATGCATCCGGACAGAACACGGTACTCATTCGCAGCGATGACCTCCAGGTCGGCGATAAAATTGCAGCGACTCAATTACCGAATGCTATCACTGGTCTTCAGGTGGAGATCGCTGAGTGAGCGGGGAAACACGACGAGACTTTATAGGTATATTTGCTCAACATAAAGTTGCGGCTAATCTATTGATGATCATTATGTTGATCGCAGGTACGCTCGCGTTAAGCAAGCTCAATACCCAGTTCTTCCCTAACTTTGCATTGGATATCGTCAGCGTCCGGGTTGAATGGCGTGGAGCCAGTGCTGAAGATGTCGAAGACTCATTATCAAGCCGTATCGAGCAAGAGCTAAGAACCGTCGATTATGTCGACAAAATGACCTCAACTTCTTCCTATGGGTCGTCATTGGTGACGCTTGAGTTTGAAGAAGGCACTGATATGGGTAAGGCTCTGGATCAGGTAAAGGACCATGTTGCCCGGCTACGTAATTTACCGACAGACTCTGAAACGCCTGAAGTTACCTTGGCAACCCGTTATGACAGTGTCGCGCGATTACTGGTTACAACGGAAGGCAAACTCAGTGAGTTACGTGATCTGGTGCATCAAATCGAACATGAGCTTTTGGATAGAGGGATTTCAAGAGTTAATATTAGCGGCCTTCCAGAAGAAGAAATTGCAATCCAACTGAGTACTCATGAACTTGAAGCATTAGGGCTGAGCTTTGAGGCAGTCGCGCAGCGTATCAGTGAGCAGAGTCAGGATTTACCCGCGGGTGAAATCGGTAATGATGAAACAGCCCGTCAATTACGTAGTCTGGGCCAGCGCCGTGATGCACAGGCCTTCAGTACCATACCGTTGAAAAGTGATTTCAACGGTGGTCTGCTGACGCTTGACGATGTTGCAGAAATCGAACGTCGCCCTATGCGTAATCAGGTTAATGTTTTTTATCAGGGACAACCAGCGGTTGAGATTGAGCTACAGCGAACAGAAAACGCCGATGCTCTGGACTCTGCCAAGATTATGGAACAATGGCTTTTGGACACACGACCTAATCTTCCCAAAGGCGTCCATATTAAAGTATACGATGCCAGTTGGTCATTAATAAAAGAACGAATTAACCTCTTGTTAAGCAATGGTTTGAGTGGTCTGATCTTAGTACTTGGGGTGTTATTTCTTTTTCTACATGGCCGGGTAGCTTTCTGGGTTGCGGTGGGGATACCCGTTTCGTTTATGGCTGCACTTTTTGTTCTTTTTATGCTGGGCGGCAGCATTAATATGATCAGTTTGTTCGGCTTGATTATGTCTCTTGGGATTATCGTTGATGACGCAATCGTTGTTGGCGAAGATGCCTTATCGCATTATCAAAGTGGTGAACGATCGTTAACTGCTGCTGAGGGCGGCGCCCGTAGAATGCTGGCACCGGTTATTTCGTCATCGTTAACCACAATTTCATCCTTTCTTCCACTGATGATGATAAGTGGCGTTATCGGCAATATTCTATTTGATATTCCGTTTGTTGTTTTATGTGTCATTATCGCTTCACTGGTTGAAAGCTTTCTTATACTTCCCGGTCACTTACGTCACTCTTTTCATACAATGCATCATGCTGAGCCGGGACGGGTTAGACGTTACCTAGATGATAAATTCAATTATTTCCGTGACGAGCAATTCAAACCATTGGTGACGCATGCCGTAAAAAATCGTTGGACCACAATAACGGCCACCATCGCTTTACTGATTGTGGCATTCGGGTTGCTCGCAAGTGGACGTATTTTGTTTAACTTTTTTCCTTCACCGGAAGGGACGACCATTATCGCGAATGCACGATTTATTGCAGGTACCCCGGCTTCTCATGTTGAACGTTTTCTAGAGCACGTAAATCAGGCTTTGGACAAAACCTCGGCAGAGATCGATGCGGACATTCTCGACATGGCTGTAACACGTCTCGGAAAGGCCGCCTCATCAAACCCTAATGGGGGCAATTCTCAGGTCGATGAACGATTTGGTTCGATCCAACTGGAAATGATTTCACCGGATAAGCGTGATATCCGTAATAAGGATTTTATCAGGGCCTGGCAGGATAATATCAATCTCCCAGCGGGTATTGAGACCTTTACCATTACTGAACGTCGGGGCGGCCCACCCGGGAAAGATATTGATATCCGTCTTACTGGCGCATCAGCGGAAGTATTGAAAGCCGCTTCTCAGGATGTGTCAGAAAAATTAAAAGGCTATGCCGGAGTTAGCGCGATTGAAGATGATATGCCCTATGGACAGGAGCAACTAATTTATCGTATCAAAGGTCAGGGCGAGGTCTTAGGTCTGACTGTGAATAATGTGGGCCGACAATTACGTGCCGCCTTCGATGGCCAGTTGGTGCAGATTTTCCAGGATGGTGATGATGAAGTGGAAGTACGAGTCATGCTGCCCAACAACGAGCGTAATACATTAGCGACGCTGGAGAACTTTATGGTGCGCTTGCCTCAGGGTGGCAGTGCGCCATTATCAAGTGTGGTCGAATTTGAATCACGACGTGGGTTTGATGTATTACGCCATACTGATAGTCAGCTTGCCATCCATACCACCGCAACCGTTGATCCACTAGTGAATAATAACAATGAAATTCTGGCCGATATGCAGCAGGAATTTTTACCGGATATATCTTCACGTTACGGGGTGGATATTGCCTATGAAGGTCGGGCTGAAGAGCAGGCTGAAACAATAGGCGATATGGTTACAGGTATGATGCTGGCATTTGTCATGATATACCTTGTCCTTGCCTGGGTATTTGCTTCCTATGGCTGGCCATTAGTCGTCATGGCAGCGATTCCCTTCGGCCTGATTGGCGCAATTTTTGGACATTGGTTATTAAACATTGATCTGACAATTTTGTCTTTGTTTGGGATTTTTGGCTTATCCGGGATTGTGGTCAACGATTCAATCATTCTGGTGACCTTCTTCAAGCAACTCCGTGAAGCGGGCATGGAAACTCAAGAAGCGATTATTGAAGCATCGAGTAAACGTTTACGGGCCGTCTTGTTAACGTCGTTGACCACAGTGGGGGGATTAACGCCCTTATTGTTTGAAACATCTCTCCAGGCGCAATTCTTAATCCCTATGGCTGTCTCTATTTCTTTTGGTTTAATGTTTGCAACCATACTTGTGCTCATGGTTATTCCAGCGATGCTGTCTGTGCATGAGAGTGCGGCAGATAAGATGAAGAACCAGATGATGACTACCTCAACAAATCAGACTTAATATTGAGATAAGGTTTATCTGATAAAACTATACGATTATTATCATTTACAGCTTAAATAAAGACAAAAGGAAATTTATGCACCTTACTAAGCACGGGCTGGTCGTTGCCTTGATAACGGGACTGTTTTGTCAGAATGTTTTTGCTGAAGAGCTTAGGGCTACTTATTCTGAACAATTGAGCTTGGAGAGTCTTGCTGAAAAAGTCTATCAACGATTGCCGGGCAAGATGGGAGAAGGCAAATACGAGCAGCTCAAACAGGCTAATGATGCTGTAAGTCATGCTTTATTTGCTGAACCTATGACTGGGAACCTGAGTCATTTTAACGATGCGATAGGAAGTAGTGATGGCTTCCAGGAGTGGGAAGGCGGGGTCGATATGCCTTTATGGTTACCCGGCCAGAAACAAAAACAACAGGCTCTCTCTGATAAAATTGCGGCAGAGCTTCCAGCGTATCAGCAACAATTAAAGTTGCAGGCATCAGGCGAAGTTCGCCAACTGCTGTGGCAGATAAAACTGGCTGAAGCACAGCTTCAACAAGCAAGGATTGCCTGGCAAACAGCTAAAAAGTTGGAAAAAGACGTTGATAATCGCGTTGCAGCGGGGGATTTGGCTAAAACAGAACGCCTGTTAGCGAGGAGTAATACGTTAGAAGCGCACAGCAGTATGGCCAATGCACAGTCCAATCTGCAACAGAAACTCAAAACCTACAGCTTAATCACAGGCGAAACTCAACTTCCGGCCAGCATAGAAGAAACGATCACTGAATCAGAAACTCTGGAGCAATCACACCCGGAGCTGTTACTTCAGGATCAAGTGATTGCGCGGTTACAGGCAAAGAGAGGTATTGCCCATTTCGATGGTTCTGTTAATCCTAACCTTTCTGTAGGCGTCAGGCGTGATCGTGGTAATTCCGGCGAAGCTTTTAATAATAGTATTGGTGTAGGTATCAGTTTTGCCCTGGATGATAGTCGTTATAGCCGACCTGCCATTGCTCAGGCATCTGCTGAACTTGCTGATGCGCAGGTGGCAAGACAGGCTTTACTGCGTGATCTGAAAACGCAATTATTAAGTCGTAAAGAGCAACTTGATAGCACACGTCAACAGTTAACGTTGGCCAAAGAACAAGATGAAACTACTCAGCAGTATTATCAGCTACAAAAGCGTGCTTTTGATTTAGGTGAGGTAAACCTGATTGATTTACTTCGCAGTCAGGTATTAGCCAATAACAGTCAAAGCCGAAAACGTGAGTTGGAAGTTCAAGTTCAGCAGCAAAAAGCGGCTGTTAATCAAGCCCTTGGCATCATCCTCTAAGCATCTTTTTCAGAATAGATTCCACTTAATTTTCTCTTAAGATAAGCCCGTTAATCTGTGCTGAACTAGTCACAGATGGGAGTCGGGTATGGAAGCTTTATCGTTTGATAGTACGCCACTTGAGGCTCGTTTTCTTGAACGGAATACGAACCATCAAATGTTACCAGTGTTTAAACTGGACTTGCACCAAGCGAACAGTGCTGAGAGAGAGACAACCGAACATTTTATTTATCAACGATTTGCCAGTCAGTATGGTGCTGAGATCAGAGGCTTCCTGCCATTCCTTTTATCTGCTTCCAACGAAAAAGGAATCAGTGCAGCGCTCGGCTTTCAAACGGCATCGGATAATAAACTCTTTTTAGAGCAATACCTTGATTGTGATATTGAGACGACGCTGGGACTGATTACTCATAATATTGTCGAACGAGATAGTATTGTTGAAATTGGCAATCTGGCGTCAGGCCGACAACGTGCTACCCAGACCTTGTTTTTATTACTGGCCCAAATCCTTCACGATGCCGGGTATGGATGGGTTGTGTTTACTGCCAACCGAGCGGTGAAAACCTGGCTTGCCAGAATGCAGCTCTCAGCTTTCATTATTAAAGAGGCTGATCCTAACCTTCTAACGGATAAATCAGTGAAATGGGGTAGCTATTATGATGATCGTCCGGTTGTTCTGGCCGCTAACATTGAGCATAGTTTCAGCAGTATAAACGAACAACCACTCATGGCGCAGCTACGAGATAGCTACGGTTCGCAGATCAACCGTTTCAAAGCCCAATTAATCAAATGACGCAATTGATGGACACCCTTGCATTTGTTGCTGAGACGCAGGGCGATGCCATTGCTCTCCAGGATCACGCCGGTACACTTAGCTGGTCAGCCATGATGAAAGATATCAGTCGACTTGCCGATTTTCTTTCAGCATTTAATGGCAAAACGATCGCCCTGATGGCGGACAACAGCATCGACTGGGTCCTTGTTGATTTAGCTTGTTTGCAAGCGGGCGTGACACTGTTTCCGATTCCGGTTTTTTTCAGCCAACAGCAACGTGAGTTCAGCCTTAATCAAAGTGGCGCAGTGGCTCTAATCACCGATCAGAATATGGCGTTTGATGCTGACCGGCTTATCAATACGCTGAAGATTATTAACCTTGAAGCTGAGCAAGAAGCAGAAATTCCTGCTGGCACTGTGAAAATGACATTCACTTCAGGTTCAACGGGTGAGCCTAAGGGAGTGTGTTTAAGTGAGCAAAATCAACTCAGTGTGGCCAAAGCTATCGTTGAACGCATCGGTATAGAGAAGACAAAGCACTTATGTGTATTGCCTTTACCAACCTTATTGGAAAACATCGCGGGTATTTATTCACCCTTACTAAGTGGCGGGCAGGTGGTGTTATTGCCTGCGGCACAACTTGGATTTAACGGCAGTAGTAACTTTAATGTTGATTTGTTCACTCGCGCAATTGATTTTTACCAACCTAATAGTCTGATTCTATTGCCGGGCCTATTGTCTGCCCTGGTTATAAAAATCAATTCCGGCTGGACGCCTCCTACAAGTCTTAAATTTGTGGCAGTGGGTGGAAGTCGGGTTGGCTCCGGATTGTTGCAATCGGCAAAAGCAGCTGGTTTGCCAATCTATGAAGGGTATGGGCTTTCAGAATGCAGTTCAGTAGTGAGCCTAAACAGTCCTGTAAGCCATCAGACTGGTAGTGCAGGGAAACCACTCTCACATATCAACGTGACACTGGAAAATGATGAGGTTGTTGTCAGAGGTAATAGCTTCCTGGGTTATGTGAATGAACCAGAAAGCTGGTTGCCTGAAGCAGTATATACCGGCGACATTGGCTTTCTGGATAAAGAAGGCTATCTGCACATCATGGGCCGTAAAAAGAACCTTCTAATCAACAGCTTTGGTCGCAATATCAACCCAGAGTGGGTAGAAAGTGAAGTATTGTCCAATCCGATCATTGCGCAGTGTGTTGTTACTGGTGATGCCAGACCCTATTGCGTCGCCTTGATATACCCTCGGCATCCATCTGTCCCTGATTCTCTGATAACAAAGTGGTTGAAACAACTCGATTCAGTTCTGCCAGATTACGCTCAAGTGAATCATTGGATTCGTCTTGAAAACCCACTAAATATGGCCGATGGAACACTCACAGCTAATGGGAAACCCGTACGCGATGAGGTCACAAGACTTTTTGAACCTAATATTGAAATGACCTACAAGGAGCAAGCATAGATGGCTTTTTTTGATGTATTACAGGAGCAGACGACTGATGCCCGAAATCAACTCTTCACAGCCCCTATTTTTGAACGAGCGTTTACCGGCAATATCACACGGGAGATGTATATTGAGTTTCTGACTCAGGCGTATCATCACGTCAAACACACAGTACCTCTTTTGATGACTGTGGGCGGAAGACTGCCGGAGGAAAAAGAATGGCTTAGAACAGCGGTTGCTGAATATATCGACGAGGAGGTTGGTCACCAGGAGTGGATTTTGAATGATATTGAAGCTTGTGGTGGTGATAAAGAGGTTGTTAGAAACGGCGCGCCAGACTTTCATACAGAATTGATGGTGGCTTATGCCTACGATATGGCTCAACGGGTTAATCCTCTTGGATTTTTTGGCATGGTTCATGTGCTTGAGGGAACAAGCATCACTTCAGCAGACAAGGCGGCTGAGGCTATTCAACAGACATGTGATTTACCAAATAAAGCCTTTAGCTACCTGCGATCCCATGGTGCTCTGGATCTGGAACATGTGAAATTTTTTGAAGAACTGATGAATCGAATATCAGACCCTGAAGAGCAAGAACTAATTATCTCTTCAGCCAAACGCTTTTATTATCTCTACGGTAATATCTTTCGTAGTCTGACAGGTGAGCAGATGCCATGTTCACTCTAAAAGAAAATACCATTGTATTGACCGGAGCTGCGGGTGGGATAGGGCAGGCGGTGGCAGGCTTGCTTGATAAACAGGGCGCTAGTCTGATTCTCACAGATATCAATGCCACTCAACTCGATCAATTGAATGAGACGCTTGGCAATAAACACTACACAGTGGAAGCCGATCTCAGTTCGGTAAGCGGTCGTCAGAAGTTGATTCAAACGTGTCAGGAATTGATGCGCCAACCCTCTATTGTTATCAATATTGCCGGCATTAATCGTTTTGCAAAAATCACTGATTACACAGATGACCAACTCGATACACTTATTCGTGTCAATCTCACTAGTCAAATTGCTTTGAGCCGTGATTTTCTTCCATTATTACGCAAACAACCAAAAGCTTCCATTATCAATGTCGGTTCAGTACTCGGCAGCATCGGAATGCCCGGCTATAGCGTTTATTGCGCTACTAAGTTTGGCCTGAGGGGATTTAGTGAATCTTTGGCAAGGGAATTGTCAGATACAGCAGTTGATGTCCGTTACTTTGCACCAAGAGCCACACAAACCGCTTTAAATGATAATCGTGTGAATGAAATGAATGAAGCGCTGGGCAATACGATGGATAGCCCTGAACTTGTCGCTTCTGAGCTGGTGAGTTTTCTCGGGAAAAAAGGGAGAACTGCTTATCTGGGCTGGCCGGAAAAGCTATTTGTTCGAATTAATAGTCTGTTTCCAGCACTGGTCGATCAGTCCTTTCGAAAACAACTAGCAGTAATCAAACGCTATCTATGATGGAGAAAATCATGAAAAAAATGATCGTAATAATGGCTTTAATAGTGAGTTTTTCAGTTGCAGCGGATGTGATGCAAGACGTATCAGAACTTCAGAAAGGCTGGGCTGAAGCGAATTACACGTTAAAAGGCAAACAACAAAAACAACGTTTTGAACAGTTGAGCCAGCAGGCTGATGCTATTGTTAATGCACATTCAGAATCGGCTGAGGCGCTAATATGGCGTGGTATAGTTTCATCTACATATGCAGGCA
>NZ_CBFHHW010000036.1:0-3354 GCF_965655755.1 Methylophaga sp.
CCGATAGGCATATCTGTGACTTCAGGCAATGTCGTTTCGGCTATGTAGACGTGACGTGATGCCTGAGTCAGCCGAGCACCATGACAATCAGGACAGGCACGAATTGAGTGTAGCTTGGCGAGATCTTCACGGACGCTGTTCGACTCCGTTTCGTGATAACGACGTTGTAAATTGGGAATCACGCCTTCAAAACTATGACGCCGCGTGACCTGCTTGCCCCGATCGCCCATATATCTAAAATCAATTGGGGTATTTCCACTGCCGTAAAGCACTGCCTGACGCACATTTTCAGGCAGGTCATCAAACGGTGTTTCCAGATCAAACTCATAATGTGCGGCCAGTGATTGCATCATCTGGTAATAATAGGCATTTCGGCGATCCCAACCACGAATCGCGCCAGCAGCCAGGCTCAATTCCGGATGAGCAACAACCCGCGCCGGATCCACAAATTGTTTAATGCCCAGGCCATCACAGGTACCACAGGCACCCGCAGGGTTATTGAACGAGAACATGCGTGGTTCCAACTCAGAAATCGAATAACCACAGGTAGGACACGCGAACAACGCAGAAAACAGAGTTTCATCTTTTTCGTCGTCCATTGATACAACTTTGGCGACACCTTCCGCCATGTTCAGCGCTGTTTCAAAAGACTCTGCCAGCCGTTGCTGCAGATCATCACGCACTTTAAAACGATCCACGACTGCTTCAATCGTGTGTTTTTTACGCAGTTCCAGTTCCGGCGGTTCATCAAGCTCGATCACTTTACCGTTGACGCGCGCTCTGACAAATCCTTTCAGACGCAACTCTTCCAATACGTCACGGTGTTCACCTTTACGATCCTTAATCACCGGTGCCAATAGCATCATGCGTTTGCCTTCCGGCATCGCTAATACCATGTCGACCATCTGACTGACTGTTTGCGCCGCTAACGGAAGCTGATGAGTAGGACAGCGTGGTTCACCCGCGCGGGCAAATAACAAGCGCAGATAATCATAAATCTCGGTGATCGTGCCCACTGTCGAGCGAGGGTTATGCGAGGTCGATTTCTGCTCAATAGAGATTGCCGGTGACAGACCTTCAATGTGGTCAACATCCGGTTTTTCCATCATCGAAAGGAACTGGCGAGCATAAGCGGATAAGGATTCCACGTAACGTCGCTGGCCTTCTGCGTATAATGTATCAAACGCGAGTGACGATTTACCCGAGCCGGACAAGCCGGTGATCACGATCAGCGCATCTCTGGGCAGATCCAGATCGATGTTTTTCAGATTGTGAGTTCTGGCCCCACGAATGCTGATATTTTTCATCCCGGGAACGCTTATATTTTTCATCAGGATTCCGTAGTAAAATCAAACGGATCAATATACTCTGTCCAACTATCATGACGCAAAAACAAACTGCAACGACCTCAATGACTGCACTCGAAAAACGCAGTATCTCAGGCCTCTCCCTCATTTTTGCCCTACGTATGCTGGGCTTGTTCATGATCCTGCCTGTGTTTTCAATTTCTGCTCACCAATACAGTGGCAGTACTCCCATGCTCATTGGACTCGCGATTGGCGCATATGGTTTAACTCAGGCGCTATTACAAATTCCATTTGGCATGCTCTCCGATCGCATTGGCCGCAAGCGCGTTATTACGATTGGTTTACTGTTATTTGCTGCCGGTAGCGCCGTCGCCGCCATGGCCGAATCAATCGAAATGGTCATTGCAGGCAGACTGCTACAGGGTAGTGGCGCCATTGCTGCCGCTGTGATGGCGCTCACAGCCGATTTAACCCGCGATGAACAACGTACTAAAGCCATGGCCAGTATTGGTATCAGTATTGGATTGTCATTTTCTGTCGCTCTGGCAACCGGTGCAGCACTAGAGCACTGGATAGGTTTATCCGGTATTTTTTGGGCAACCGCTTTGCTAGCGCTGGTCGGCGTGGCAGTATTACATTTCTGGGTACCATCACCGCATCGTTGCGTTAGTCACCGAGACATTGAGCCAGTTCCCAGACAGTTTATCAAGGTACTAAAAAACCCTCAGATCATGCGCATGGTGCTCAGCATCATGGTGCTGCATTTACTACTGACCACCAGCTTTTTTGCATTGCCACTAGCCCTGCAAAATGGTGCCGGTCTGGATAAAAGTCAGCACGCGCTGGCGTATCTGCCTATTTTGCTGGTGGCGTTTGTGACGATGGTGCCCTTCATCATCATTGCTGAGAAAAAGCGTAAAATGAAAGCCGTGTTTATTGGCGCAATCGCGACCTTAGGCATCGCGGAACTGGGGTGGGCGTTAATGCCAAACTCACTGTTTACGATTCTTTTTAGTCTCTGGTTATTTTTCACCGCATTTAATATTCTCGAAGCCAGTCTGCCCTCAATGATGTCCAAGTTAAGTCCTATAGAAAATAAAGGCACAGCAATGGGCATTTATTCCAGCGCACAGTTTATCGGCGCATTTATCGGCGGTGCATTGGGCGGCATCCTATACACCAGTTTCGGACTGGAAGGTATTTTCACCGCCAGCGCAGTCATCATCGTCATTTGGCTTATCATCATCCTGCCTATGCAAGCGCCGCGTCATTACAGCAGCCGCATTATTCACCTGAACAGCGCTGCCTTGATCAATACCGATCAAATTGTTGATAAGCTCAATGCCATTAAGGGCGTTAAAGAAACCGTCGTCGTTCTGGAAGAACAAGTCGCCTATGTGAAGTTTTCCCCAGAAGAGACCGATCTCTCTGAACTGGATGCGTTTGCTTTCCAGAATTAGCGTCGTAGAATAAGCCAATTATCTTTTAACCAAGGAACATGCCATGTCAGTAAATAAGGTCATTCTCGTCGGTCGCCTGGGTGCAGAGCCTGAAAGCCGCGCCTTTCCCAACGGTGGCTCGATTTGTAACCTCCGTGTCGCTACCTCTGAAAACTGGAAAGACAAACAGACTGGTGAACGTAAAGAACGGACTGAATGGCATCGTGTAGTCTTGCGCAATCGCCTGGGTGAAGTAGCCCAACAGTATTTACACAAGGGTTCACAGGTCTATATTGAAGGTCGTATTCAGACCCGCAAATGGCAGGGTCAGGACGGTCAGGATCGTTACACCACCGAAATAGTCGGTAATGAGATGACCATGCTTGATAGTCGTGGCGGCTCTGGTGGTGGCGGTGATGCTGCATATGACCAGCGTCCGGCACCACAACCACAACAGTCCGGTGGTCAAAATGCGCCACAACCGGCCTCTTCGTCAGCTGGACCTGATTACGGTGGTGATTCTGATTATTACGATGATGATATTCCGTTCTAAAAAATCATCTGGAAAATATAAAAAAAGCCCCTCAAATCAGGGGCTTTTTTATTAC
>NZ_CBFHHW010000036.1:3453-10222 GCF_965655755.1 Methylophaga sp.
GGGCATTCTCTAAACGCAAACAAGCATTGATCCTGATTATGAACAGTGGGAATATCAAACTGAGTTTCCTCATTAAAGGTAGACCATGAACAAAGTCGCGCATACCACGATTCGCCCTGTCCGCAGCCTGAATCTTTTGTCACAGGAAGAAATCTTCAAGCTCAGCAATACCCGGGCTGATTTACACAAATTATTCCGTGACTGCGCACTCGCCATCCTTAACACCGACAGTGAAATTGATGATGCCGAGGAAATCTTTAAAACCTTTGCTGACTTTGACATCCGCCTTAAGCCGGAAGCGCGTGGGGTGATGCTCGAAATCCTAAACGCACCAGCACAATCGTTTGTCGATGGCAAAATCATTCGCGGTATACAGGAGCATCTTTCATCGGTACTGCGTGACATCGTCTACACCGACTTTAAGATCCTGACCGAAGAAGCGGACGACTCGGTGCACATCACCGATAAAGTATTCCGTATTCTGCGCAATGCTGAGGTCGTTCGACCCGGTGTCACCCCAAACCTGGTTGTCTGCTGGGGTGGCCACTCTATACCGCGTAAAGAATATGATTATGCAAAACATGTGGGCTATGAGCTGGGCCTGAGAGGAGTGGATATTATTACTGGCTGCGGTATTGGCGCGATGAAAGGCCCTATGAAAGGTGCCGCAGTGGGTCATGCCAAGCAACAACTCAAAGACGGGCGTTATATCGGTATTAGCGAACCTGGGATTATTGCCTCAGAGTCACCGAATGCGATTGTGAATGAACTGGTGATCATGCCGGATATTGAAAAACGGCTAGAGGCCTTTGTCAGACTCGGTCATTGCTTCGTGGTTTTCCCGGGTGGTGTCGGCACTGTTGAAGAAATCATGTACCTGCTGAGTATTCTGCTTCACCCCGACAACAAACAAGGCATCCCACTCATATTCGCCGGTCCTGAATCATGTCGTGATTACTTTGATACGCTGGATACGTTCTTAAAACAATGCCTGGGCGATGATATTGCCGAGTTGTATGAAATCATTATCGGCAGCCCTGAAAAAGTCGGCGCTAAAGTAAAACAAGCCATTGAAAGCGTCCATGAAGACCGCCATGCCAGTCAGGATGCCTATTACTTCAACTGGCAGTTAAATATCGACCCCAGTCTACAGATGCCCTTTATCCCAACGCATGCCAACATGGCATCACTTCGCTTATATCCGGATATGCCCGAACATGAGCTGGCCAGTAACTTGCGTTCGGCATTCTCTGGGATTGTTGCAGGTAATGTAAAAGCCTTTGGTATTCGTGAAGTCGCCAAACATGGACCCTATCTCATAAACGGTGATCCGGAACTGCTCCGTGCCATTGATGATTTGTTACGCAAATTTGTCCACGAGAAACGCATGAAACTGGGTCAGGATGAACATGCCTATAAGCCCTGTTACAAGCTGCTGGATTAATTAAAAAACCCTTTTATCGTATAAGCCAAAAAGGTTATTCGGAAATAATATTCAGCTCGTTCACGTAAACCAACTCACAGGCGCGGGCACCGGTATCTTCACGGGTTAAAGAACTCTGCCACTGCCAGCCATCATCGTCCTGCACCCTGATAAGCTGGCCTTTAAAGCGAATGATCTGGCCGGGCTTCACCGAATCCAACACTTTTTCGACATGATCATTAGCCGGAACAATGTGCATATTGGCACTTTGCGTTTCAATGATTCGTCTTGGTACCGGGAAATGCTCAACCCGCCAGTGATACCATCGACCTGACTGGCGAATATCAATAGCCGTTAAGACCGATTCATCTGACATTCTCTGCCAGCCCAGCGCTAAATCAGTCGGGGCTATATCACTCTCTCTGTCTAACCAATAATTTTCACGTGACAACACTTTGGCCTCTAACGAAAAATCGGCCAAGGGTGTAATCAGATAATCATTGAACTGAAAGCTCTCCGCATTCTCAATTCGGGTTTGTACCGGAGCCTTGTCGACTTTTACACCGGAACCTAAGGTAACCGTTTCCGCAGCTCGACATTGCCAGACTGTAATGGCAATCAACAATCCCAACAGAAGGATGCGTAAATTCATGACTGTGTCAGATTGAACCGTTTCGCCGCAAATAAAATCAATAACAATACTGGAATTCCCATCAACGCCGTTAACAAGAAAAACCATTCATAACCGATACTTTCCACCATGGAACCAGAGTACCCCCCGAGCATTTTTGGCAGTAAGGTCATTAAGGAACTGAATATTGCATATTGCACCGCAGTAAATGAGATATTGGTCAGGCTCGATAAAAAGGCAATAAACGCGGCGCTCGCCAGACCGGCTGATAAGTTATCGGCGGATATGACGATATATAACATCGTCAGATCATTGCCCATACCCGCAAGCATCATAAATAATATATTCGTTAACGCAGACAGCAGTGCACCTAAAAACAATATCCGCATAACGCCATATCTGACAGCCAGAATACCGCCCAGAAAGCCCCCAAATATCGTCATGAATAAGCCAAAGCTTTTCACAACGGTCGCTATTTGTGGTTTGGTAAAGCCCATATCTTGATAGAACACATTGGCTATTACGCCAAGAACAATATCCGAAATCCGATAAAGCCCCACAAGCGCGAGCAGTAACCAGGCTAACGACCAGCCATAACGACGGAAAAAGTCCTGAATCGGTTCGACATAACTGCGATGGATGAGATTGTCATTAACCCATTCAAAACGCATACAAAAGCGTCCCAGCAACACGGCGACCATTAATGCCAGTGTAAACCGCATCAACTCGACTAAAATCACTGAGAGATAGCGGTTATGCAACAAATCGCTGAAGAAACCCTTGAGCTGGGTCGCAATATCACTACTCGCCGCAAAGCAGGCAATAAACCCGGACACCGCCACCACAAAAGTCACGAATAATCCGGCATAGTCCCAAGCGGGTTGAGCAGCACGATGCTCGTTTACCTCAGGCTCATCAACCACCAGGGTAGTAATAATGCCAATAAGCATAAACAGCGCCATCACCAGATAGGCCATTTGCCAGGCGGAAAAGTTATAAATGTCGGGCGTTGAACCAAACGAACTGGCAAGAAATAAGGCACCAGCACCGGCGATTAACATACCGATACGGTAACCGGCGATATACGTCGCCGACATCAATGCCTGATATTCCTCACCGGCAGACTCAATCCGGTAGGCATCAATCACCACATCCTGAGTTGCTGAGGAAAACCCCAGTAACACCGCTGCCAAGGCCATCAAGGTGAGCCCCTGACTGGCGGGATCAATCAGCGCCATTAATACAATGGATAGCACCACCATGAGTTGCGATAACAACAGCCACGCACGACGGCGGCCCAGCGTTTTGGTTAATAAAGGTAACGGGATCACATCAACCAACGGCGCCCAGACAAATTTGAACGAATAGCCCAGCGCGGCCCAGCTAAAATACGTCACCGCCGCACGCTCAACCCCGGCTTCGCGTAACCAAAGACTCAGCGACGAAAAAATCAGTAACAATGGCAAACCGGCGGCAATACCAAAAAACAGCATCGTCACCACCCGTGGGTGACAAAACGCCTGCACACTCTCCCGCCATGAATGAATACGTGCTATCAAGCCAAACTCTCTGATTAGGTTTAATCGGTTAAAGTAACACTGAAAAATACAGCAATCCACTCTGCATGTGTGAACCACTTCGTCATACTGAAATGCAGATACGACACAGCCCTGTTGAATATGAGAAAATAACGAGAACATTACAGCTCTATTGGCACATGAAACGACAGCGAAAAATTATTCACGTTGATATGGATGCGTTCTTTGCATCGGTTGAACAGCGCGACAATCCTGACTATCAGGGTAAGCCCTTAATCGTCGGTGGCCAGCCTGATAGCCGCGGTGTTGTGGCGGCCTGTAGTTATGAAGCGAGAAAGTTTGGTATTCACTCCGCTATGCCCTGTTCACGCGCCTATCGACTATGTCCGCAAGCGCTGTTTGTCAGACCGCGATTTGACGCCTACCGTGAAGTCTCACAGCAAATTCGTTCCATCTTCTGGCGTTATGCTTCCGAAGTTGAGCCATTATCGCTTGATGAAGCCTATTTAGATGTCACCTACACAGAAGACTTTAATGGTTCTGCCACCCTGATCGCCAAAGCCATCAAGAGAGATATTCTGGAAGAAACCAACCTCTATGCGTCCGCCGGTGTGTCGTATAACAAATTTCTCGCCAAAATCGCATCCGATATGGATAAACCCAACGGGCTTTATGTCATTCTCCCTCACCAGGGCGAAGCTTTTGTCAGCGAATTAGCGATAGGTAAATTTCACGGCATCGGCCCCGCCACAGAAGCCAAGATGAAACAGCTCGGTATTGAAACCGGCTATGACCTGCGACAAAAAACCGAGGCTGAATTAACCGAACGTTTCGGTAAGTCGGGCCAGTATTATTACAACATCGCCAGAGCGATTGATGAGCGCCCCGTTCGCAGCAAACGGATCCGTAAGTCGTTAGGCAAAGAAACCACGTTTTCAGAAGACATCCTGTCTGTGCCAGAACTCGCTGCCAGATTAGGCGATCTTGCTGAGATCGTGCTGGAAAGTCTGGCCAAACAAAACCTGAAAGCCCGCACCGTGACCGTTAAAGTCAAATACGCCGACTTCCAGCAAGTCACCCGGGCACAAACCCTGGAACACAGTATTGCTTTGACTGATTTAAAAGAATGGATTCCAAAATTACTAAACCGAACGGAAGCGGGTCAGAAAGCCGTTAGACTAGTGGGATTGAGTTTGAGTGGGTTTGCTCTGCCCGTTACAGAAAAGGTGCAGCCGCAACTAGATTTGGCGTTGAATGATGTTTTTTGAATTTATCTTAATTGAAAATATGTATTAGTGTAATTCGGTCTACAAGCTTATTAATTAAGGGCACACTATGAGTAAAAGATTAAAGTTAAGAATAGCTTTTTCAGTATGTTTAGGCTTGTTTTTATTACCCATACTTGTATACATAGGTGAGTTTGGTATAGGTGTATGGTCCGAGCACACTAAGTGGGCCGAAATGGGATCTGCATTTTCTGGAATCTACTCCCCATTTATTGCACTTCTGGCTTTTATTATTCTTTTTCGTCAGACAAAGTCGCAAGAAAGTGTATACAAGCATCAGTTTGATCAAGCTTACATTCAGGACGTTCGTACAGATCTCAATTTTTACTTGGCTAGACTCGATTCATATCTAGACGTTCAAAATCATCAAGAAGAAACGCCTAGATCTGCCTTGGCAAGGTTCTCATCAATCAGTGAAGATAACCTTCTCAATGATGAGTCACAAATGCTAGCGAGACAGTTCATATCTAAACATAGAAAAGTAATTGATATATGGATCGCTTTGTACCCATTGCTCATTGGACTAAGTGTCAATAAAAAATATCCTTATGACCTATGCTATAGCGGCTCAATACTTAAAATAGCAACAGTGCTTTCTATGAGCAGCTGTGTCAGCTTAGATCAAATCTATTACTTATCTAATCATGGCATTAAAAAAGATGAACTTATTTTTTGGTCAAACTAACAAGGACTAAAACACGACACTCTCGGTCTTAAGTTTGGAGTCATTCTTTATTATTTAACCTCTTACGCTGCCGCTGAGCGTTCATTTAATTGGATTCGTCGCGATCATGCGACTTACTCTTCGAGCACCTCCGGCGTCCAAATTCGTTCCCTACAAATTTGTCGCTTCGCTCAAACATGTGTCCACTTAACCCATAAAATAAAGCTAATTTTTAGCGGCAATAGACGAGAATAAGAAAGCTCTTCTTTCCCCGTTTGTGCTGACGAGTAGCGGAGAGTTATCTGGGGAACGATTGGTCAGTGTCTGACCGAAGGGAGTTTTGACCAATCGCCAGATAAGTTGAGCAACGCAGTGAAGCCGCAGGCCAGCACGGTGGGGCGCCCTAGGGTTGTTAGGGATTTGGCCGCACAAATCCCTAACTCGCCACTAAGGCGAAATTATTCACGAACCTAGTTAAACTCTTATATGAAAAGAGACTTACCAGTCCTTCCTTTTGGAATAATCAAATGGAATTTATTTTCCAACAGACTTAATCACGTTCGCCCATATTTTCAATCGGCTGAAAGCACATTTAACAAGATTGCCGTCTTTATGTTTGAAGCGTTTCTTCAACGCTTTTTTCACTTCCCAGGTGCCTTTGTAGCCATTCGGGAATACCACTAAGTCACCCGCTTTAAATGTGGTGGATGGGCCGCCATCTTCAGGCGTCATGACACATTCACCTTCGACGATAAACGCAATTTCTGTGGTAACAAACGCCCACGGAAATACTGAGGCCTCTTTTTCCCATGTTGGCCAATGAGCAACGCCCAGTTGTTTTAAACGTGCTTCGCTTGGGTTGCTATCAACTGTAATTTCTTTCATTTTGATTCCTGTATATCGTTTATCCCCAAAATCAGAGCTGATTTGGGATGAGGCTTTGTATTTGATTGACGTATTTTGCCTGTCTTTTAACGATAAACCGAATTTATCGATCACTGGCCATGTTAGACCAAGGGCAATTTGCCATAATAGTCGCCTTTATCTGTGACTGAATCTTATATGGAAACTGCCGGGCAACCAGCGCTGAACGTCTTACAAAGCATCTTTGGATACGACGCCTTTCGTCATAATCAGGAAGCCATTGTCGAGCATGTGATTAGCGGCGGTGATGCACTGGTGCTGATGCCAACTGGCGGCGGTAAATCGTTGTGTTATCAGATCCCA
>NZ_CBFHHW010000036.1:10320-19568 GCF_965655755.1 Methylophaga sp.
ATTGGTTCGCTCCGGCACCGCGGTGGTGGTCTCGCCCTTAATTGCCCTGATGCAGGATCAGGTGATGGCGTTAAAACAGCTGGGCGTTAAAGCAGCCTTCCTGAACTCAAGTTTATCCGCGGCACAAGCGCGCGATGTGGAACAGCAGCTCGAAACCGGTCAGATTGATTTGCTGTATGTGGCACCGGAGCGCTTGCTCGGTGAACGCATGCTGACATTATTGGAACGGCTGCCAATCGCTCTGTTCGCGATTGATGAAGCCCACTGTGTATCGCAATGGGGTCATGATTTCCGGCCTGAATACCAAAAGCTGCGGATGTTGCATGAACGATTTCCGGATATACCGCGCATAGCCCTGACTGCAACGGCCGATAAGCGCACCCGTATCGAGATTATCGAGCAACTAAAGCTGCAAGGGGCTGAGGTTTACCTGAACAGTTTTGATCGGCATAACATTTTTTATGCGATTGCCGAAGCGCGTCAGGCCAAACAACAATTGTGGGACTTTATCCAAAGCCAGCATGCTGACGACGCGGGTATTGTGTATTGCCTGTCTCGTAAAAAAGTGGAAGCTATTGCCGACTGGCTACAGCAACAAGGTCGCATTGCCCTGCCTTATCATGCGGGCTTGCCTGCAGAGTTACGCGCTCACACCCAGCAGCGCTTTTTGCGCGAAGAAGGTGTGATTATCGTCGCCACAATTGCCTTTGGTATGGGCATTGATAAACCTGATGTTCGTTTTGTCGCGCATTTGAATCTGCCCAAAAATATCGAAGCGTATTATCAGGAAACCGGTCGCGCTGGTCGTGATGGCCTACCCGCCAATGCCTGGATGGCTTACGGCCTGCAGGATGTCATCACCCTTCGTCAGTTTATGCAGGACTCGACTGCGCCAGACCTGATCAAACGCGTAGAGCATCACAAGTTAGATGCCATGTTGGGCTTATGTGAACTCATCACCTGCCGCCGTCATGCCTTGCTGGCTTATTTTGACGAGGAAGCACCGGAAAAATGCGGACAATGTGATAACTGCGTTAATCCGCCAGAGCATTTTGATGCCACCGAAGTCGCCCAGAAAGCGCTTTCTTGTGTTTACCGCACCGAACAACGTTTTGGCGTGAATTACTTAATCGATATTTTGCTGGGTAATGACGATGATCGAATCAAAGCCAATCAGCACGATCAAATCAGCACGTTTGGCATCGGCACCGAACTCAACGCTACTCAGTGGCGAGGGATATTCCGGCAGCTAATTGCAACCGGCTATCTGGATATTGATATCACCCGTTATGGCGCTTTGCGCTTAACCGAAAAGTGCCGCGCTATTTTGCGTAGTGAACAAACCTTGCTACTACGTAAACAACAGGAGAAAAAAGCGACTGGCAAAGCCGGTAAGAAGCAGGCTGCTGTGCGTCCTCAGGATGAAAAGCTTTGGGAAGCGCTGCGTCAGTGTCGTTCCAATATCGCCCAGGAAAATGGTGTACCGCCGTATGTCATTTTTCATGACGCTGCATTGCAGGAAATGTGTCAATATCGCCCTGATACTTTAGAGGCCATGCAGCGTATCAGCGGTGTTGGTGAACAAAAACTGACGCGTTACGGCCAGCAGTTTGTCGACATCATCCGGCAACATCCAATCTCAGAACTCCTCAACAACGGTTTAAGCGATACCGTAAATCAGACGCTGATGTTGCATGAACAAGGCTTAAGTCCAGAGCAAATAGCGGAAGAGCGCTCGTTAAAACAAAGCACGGTCTATAGTCATTTGGCAGAAGGGATTAACTCAGGTTTACTCGATGTCAAAAACGTTCTTGCCCTGCAAGACGCGCAACTCAATGAAATCATCGTGACCATCGAATCGCTTGGAGAACAGGCAGAGAGTTTGAAGGCTATTCATCAGGCGCTGGATGAGACCTATGACTATGGGATTATCCGCTGTGTGAAGGCATCCATAGTCTAAAGCGATTCACAGGAACCGCCTATTTAGTATGTTAGTTCCCACCACGACTTTGTTTAGTCATCGGGATGATTCACTTGTCTTGTTTTCGCAGAACGACACAATTATTCCGACCATTGCTCTTAACTGAATAGAGTGCCTTATCAGCTCGTTCAAAAACATCATCAATACTATCGTCACCCTCAAACATTGCGAGGCCGGCTGAGGCTGTAATCGGCACGGTGATATCCTGATGATAAAAATGGGTTTCCGCAATAATTTGTCGGACTTTATTGGTGAGCACCAGTGCCGTTTCCAGATCCGTTTCTGGAAATAACCCGACGAATTCTTCACCGCCGAACCGAGCAATAAAATCGGCTTTCCTTATCTTTTTGTTGAAGATCTGTGCGATAGTTTTCAAAACCACATCACCAGCACTATGGCCGAACTGATCGTTGACGTCTTTAAAGTGGTCAATATCCCAAAACACCATAGTCAATGGTGTTTGATAACGCTGCCAACGAGCGTATTCTCTTTCAAGCACGTCATTGAGCGCCTGTCGGTTCCAGATGCCGGTCAAAGCATCTTTTAAAGCCAGCTCCTGCGCTTTTATTGTTGCTTTGCGTAAGTTTTCAGATTCTGCTTCCATTACCTGCAGCCGCTGATTAAGTTGTTTGACTTGCTCCTGTGCCTGGGTAAATCGTTCAACATCAGCATTATGCGCATGATTGATATGCTGGTTCAGATTATCAATCCGCGAGCTGACAGTTTGTCTTAACTGGGTCAGATTATTGGCATCTTCGACATCGGTTCGCAGATGGTTCATTTCTGCTTTGACATTATTACCAAGCTGGCGTCGCTGTGAGTAGGCGCTGACTTCGTCCTCCTCAAATTCATGCAGCTGTTGCTCAAGCATCGTGATCTTTTCTGTCAGATCAAGAAGAAAAGTTTCGTATTCCTGCTTGTCATCGATTGCCGCGCCCCCGATATCGCTGACTAAACTGGCGATATCATCAATCACCCCGGGTAACTCGCTCTGAACTATTCCACGCTGAATTTTATTGCGGATTTTTGTGGCTTGATGAGTGAATTTCTGTGGTAACGATAACTTCTCCAGCAGCGTGATTAAAATCTCCTGCGATGAAGGAGAAACAGCACCTTCCGCTCTATCTGATAAAAGTGGTATCGGCAGATTGTCGTCCTGATTTACTCCCTCAAGCTTCCTCGTTCCGAACAATTTGGAGAAAAACCCTTGGGGTGCTTGCCTCTCATCACTCAAAAAGCCTTGTTGTATTAGACTTGAAAGATCTTCGATGATCATCGGAAGCGATTTGTCTTCTGCTTTCTGTGCTTTTTTCCCAAGCGCTGATGCCGCTTTCTGCTGCTCTTTAGGCCAACTGATATAGTCAATCAGCTTGACCAGACAGGCACTGAGATTGGATTTATCAGCACCCTTTTCATCCATCTGGACGATACTCCGCTCCAACGCTCTCAACACTTCCTCAACCTGGCCAGGGTTGCGGCTGTTGCCTCGCAGTAACTTGCGTATCTTCAGCAAGTGCTTATCCAGGCCCGGATCCTGACCCTGAGAGAGTAAAGCAAGGCGGTTCAGACTCCGCTCCAGCAATTGCTCATATTCCTGTTGCTTTTCAAGAGAATCGGAGACTTTAAAGAATTTCTCCTTCCACTCTTCTACTTTGGGGTCCCGCTCTGCCATAGACTTTCCTAGTCTCACTATTGCAATGAATAAACCCAGAAATTCATTATGTTTTAATATTCACCTACTGAGAAGGGGTATTTTTTCAGCCCCTTGTATTCGCTATTCGGGCGGAAACGCATAGTCATAATCAACCGTTAACGGCGCATGATCGGAGAAACGCTCATCACGATAAATATCGGTGGCATGAACACTGCCTTTCAATGATGGCGACAGAATATGATAATCAATCCGCCATCCCACATTATTGGCCCAGGCCTGACCGCGATTTGACCACCAGGTATACTCATGTTCTTGTTGGGGCAGTTCGCGGAAAGCGTCGATAAAGCCCATGTCATCAAAAAGCTTATCCAACCAGGCACGTTCTTCAGGCAAGAAACCTGAATTTTTCAGATTCCCTTTCCAGTTACGGATATCTTCGTTCTTATGGGCGATATTCCAGTCACCGGTAATAATATAATCACGACCCGACGCCTTCATTTCCAGCATTTTATTCTCAAAGAAGTCCATGCAGCGGTATTTCACCTGTTGACGCTCTTCCTTGGATGAACCAGAAGGTAGATAGAGTGAAATCACGCTTAACTTGCCAAATTGCGCTTCGATATAACGGCCTTCAATATCAAACTCGGCATTGCCCATACCGACAATGACTTCATCTGGTTCAGCGCGGCAATAGAGCGCAACACCACTGTAGCCTTTTTTCTCAGCGTCATGGTAATAACAATGGTATCCTTGCGGCGTGAAAACAGCATCTTCCAGTTGATGGATTTGCGCTTTGGTTTCCTGAATACAGACTACATCCGCATTCTGCTTGAGTAACCAGTCGAAAAAACCCTTGCGGGCAGCGGCACGAATGCCATTAACGTTTACCGTTATAATGCGCATGTTTTACCCTGTCAGAAAAATTTTCACATCATACCATTTACAAAGCAGATGAAAATCAGGATAATGCCCTGTTCATCGAATATAGATAGCTGATTTTTTAGGAGAAGCACCTTGGCAAACTCGGTACAAGCAAGAAAACGCGCACGTCAAGCGGAAGACCACCGTCTGCGCAACGCCAGCCAACGTTCAGCGATGCGTACAACCATCAAAGCACTGAGAAAAGCAATTGCAGCTGGTGATAAAGAACAAGCTGTTGCCGCTTACCAAGTTGCAGTGCCTGCACTGGATCGTATGGCTCGTAAAGGCGTTATTCACAAGAATACTGCTGCACGTGGCAAAAGCCGCTTGAACAACGCTGTTCGCGCAATGTAATTTAAAGCCTAACCGCTTTAAACAAAAAAACCGGCTAGATGCCGGTTTTTTTATGTCTGGGATTATCGCTTACGCTGTAATAACCAGATTGTCACGATGGATCAGCTCAGGTTCATCGACATAGCCGAGCAAGCCTTCAATCTCTGAACTCGCTTTCCCTTTGATACGGTGCGCTTCATCGGCATTGTAGTTAGCCAGACCGCGGGCGATTTCCCTCCCTTCCATATCACGACAGATAACCAGTTCACCCCGTGAAAATTGTCCTTCTATATGTTTCACGCCAACGGGTAACACACTTCGGCCTTTTTCCAGTATGACTGACACCGCCCCATCATCCAGAACAATTTGCCCTTTCGCGATGAGATGGCCAACCAGCCATTGCTGACGCGCCGTAATCGGCTTGTTATCAGGCCATAATAAAGTACCAACGCCATTACCTGCCGCCAGATGACGTAAGTTATCCGGATTTTGCCCTGAAAGAATGACTGTATAAGCACCTGATCGCGCCGCTCGTCTTGCTGCCTGTAATTTAGTAGTCATTCCTCCGCGACCCAAATCGCCTTTACTGTCTCCAGCCATTTGATCAAGCGCAACATTACTGGCAGCTGAGGCGGCAATCATGCGGGCATCGGGATTTTGTCTAGGATCAGAATCAAACAGGCCATCCTGATCGGTGAGAATAACCAGTACGTCAGCTTCAACCAGGTTCGCTGTCATCGCGGCGAGCGTGTCATTATCACCAAAGCGAATTTCTTCGGTGGCAATCGTGTCATTCTCATTCACAACAGGCAGAATGCCCAGTTCTAATAGGGTATGGAGCGCACTTCGTGCATTAAGATGACGACCACGATCGGATAGATCCGAATGGGTCAAAAGAATTTGTGCGGTCTGTATACCGTGTTTACTGCATTCAGTAGCATAGGCATTCACAAGCCCCATCTGGCCGACACTGGCCGCTGCCTGCAATTGATGAATTTCATGGGGACGGCGTTTCCAGCCCAGTTGCTGCATACCCGCGGCAACCGAGCCCGATGTGACCAGAACAACTTCTTTACCTTGACGGCGTAACTCGGCAATTTCACCACTGAGCCAACGAACCCGCTCAATATCGAGCCCCTCACCAACACGCGTCAGCAAAGCACTGCCGATCTTAATAACCCAGCGTTTGGTATTAAGAAGTTGCTGGTGTGGTTCGGTCACGTTGTTTTATTCCTCAGTAGCGTCCGTGGCAGAGTCCGCGTTGTCTGTTTGTTCTTTAAGTTTTTCTAAATATGTCATCACGTCGTCGCATAAAGCTTCACAGCCTTCACCGCTCTGACCACTGACTCGATATACCTTACCCTGCCATCCCAACCTGTCAATAACTTCCTGACACAGCTCTTCGCGGATATCGTCGGGCACGAGGTCCATTTTGTTTAATACCAGCCATTGCTCCTGACTACCCAGCGCATCACTGTAATTTTCAAGTTCCCGATTGATGGTTTTCACACTCTCAACCGGATCCTGCTTCACATCAGCAGGTGCCATATCAACCAGATGAAGCAGCAAGCGAGTACGGGTCAGGTGACGCAGGAACTGGATACCTAGACCGGCACCTTCTGCTGCACCTTCAACCAGACCGGGTACGTCTGCAATGACAAAACTACGTACATCTTTAAGCGTGACGACGCCTAGATTAGGGTACAACGTAGTGAAAGGGTAGTTGGCGACTTTAGGTTGTGCTGCAGAAACCTGACTGATGAAAGTCGATTTTCCGGCGTTTGGTAAACCAAGCAGCCCAACATCTGCCAGTAACTTCATTTCCAAGCGTAAATGACGTTCCTCACCGGGTGTACCATCACTGGTCTGACGCGGTGCACGATTAATACTGGATTTGTAACGGGCATTACCCAAACCATGCCAGCCACCTTTTGCGACTAACAACTTGGTACCTTCTTTTGTCAGGTCACCAATCAATTCATCGGTATCATCATCCCAAGCCTCGGTACCGACCGGGACTTTAATGATCAAATCATCACCACGGGCACCACTACATAGTCGTCCACGGCCGTGTTCACCACGCTCGGCTTTGTAGTTTCGCTGGTAGCGGAAATCGATCAGTGTATTGACCTGTGAGTCAGCGATCAGATAAATATCACCGCCATCACCGCCGTCGCCACCATCTGGACCACCAAAGGGAATGAATTTTTCACGACGAAAACTCAGACAACCGTTACCACCGGCACCAGCACTGATTTTAATTCTCGCCTCATCAACAAATTTCATTGTCGTAACCCGACCTTAATCTCTTTTCTTGACTGAACATACGCCAGAAACAAAAAACCCCGCATCAGCGGGGCTTTCGGCTGTTTGCCCCAACGGGCTAACATATGTTTTTAGTCAGCAACAACACTTACGAAAGTGCGGTTTTGAGGACCTTTAGTCTCAAACAAAACTTTACCTTCTGAGGTTGCAAACAATGTGTGGTCTTTACCAATACCTACGTTGCGACCAGCATGGTAACGTGTACCACGTTGACGAACCAGGATGTTACCACCTGAAACAACTTCACCACCGTAACGTTTAACGCCTAAGCGTTTAGACTCTGAATCGCGTCCGTTACGCGTACTACCACCAGCTTTCTTATGAGCCATTTTAAACCTCTTCTAAACGATTTTAGGCTGAGATGCCTGTAATTTCGATTTCAGTATAAGCCTGACGATGCCCCATTTGTCTGCGGCTGTGCTTACGACGACGGAATTTGACGATTTTTACTTTATCGCCGCGACCGTTTGATGCAACTTTAGCAGTTACTTTTGCGCCGTCCAGGTATGGTGCGCCGACTTTTACGTCTTCGCCTTCACCAACCAACAGCACTTTATCAAGCTCAACCGTATCACCGGCTTCAGCAGTCAGTTTTTCAATGCGGAGCTTTTCGCCCTCTTTAACTCGGTATTGTTTACCGCCAGTCGCGACAATAGCGTACATCGCTGTCTCCAAATATTATGTGTTAATGCAGGTTGCCCAACAAAAGACCGGCAATTGTAGCGCCTTTCTCAGGCGAGATCAAATCAAAATTCCAGTCTAATCTGGTCACCGGGTTTGGCAGAGGAACAGGCCCTCTGTTAAATATTTGCGCGCTTTCTCCGTGCATGAGAAAGTACGCCTTTCAAAAGTCATATTATAGGCAGATTTGCGCGCTGTGGATATCCAATCCATCTATTCTTTAATTGAAGATGACATGACTGCTGTTGATACCCTGATTCAACAACGACTGCAGTCTGATGTCGCCCTGATCAATCAATTAGGTTTCTACATAATAAATAGCGGTGGTAAACGTTTACGCCCGGCTATAGCGCTTTTATGCGCGAAAGCCTGTGGTTATCAAGGCGATAAACACATCAACCTAGCCACCATTATCGAGTTTATTCACACGGCAACGTTACTGCATGACGATGTCGTCGATAACTCTGACATGCGTCGTGGTCAGGAAACCGCTAATTCGCTGTGGGGCAACGAAGCCAGCGTACTGGTCGGTGACTTTCTCTACACCCGCTCATTTGAAATGATGGTGGAAATGGATTCGATGAGACTGATGAAAATCCTATCCAGCACCACGAATATCATTGCAGAAGGTGAAGTTCTGCAATTACTTAACTGCCACGACGCTGACACCACAGAGTCGCGTTACCTGGAAGTGATTCACCATAAAACAGCCAAATTATTTGAAGCCGCAGGTCAACTGGGCGCCGTCATTTGTGATACATCGGAAGAAATTGAAGAAGCCATGTCACTATATGCCATGCATCTGGGCAGTGCGTTTCAACTCGTTGATGATCTGCTTGATTACAGCCATTCCAGCGAAACCATTGGTAAAAATATTGGTGATGATCTCGCTGAGGGCAAACCGACTTTGCCGCTTATTCACGCCATGCGTCAGGGCTCGGAACACCAGGCTGGCATCATCCGCGAGGCCATCGAACAAGGTCAGCGCGATCGGATTGATGAAATCATCCGCATCATTAACGAAACCGGTGCGATTGATTACACCGCTCGCGCAGCAGCGCAAGAAGTCGCCTATGCCAAACGGGCATTAGATATACTGCCTGAGAGTGACTACAAACACGCTTTACTCTCATTGGCTGACTTTTCCATTACGCGTGATTATTAAGGTGGACGCATAAAAGCGTCGATAAGGGCTTTGTAGATAGCCCAAGGTTCGTTATCCTAAGCGCTTATGGCTCAAATATATAAATACCACCTGTTTTTTTGTACTCACAGCCGTGATGATGGCTCTGCGCATTGTGAAGAACATGGCGCACAATCGATGCGGGATTATGCCAAGCAACGGGTGAAAGA
>NZ_CBFHHW010000037.1:0-14729 GCF_965655755.1 Methylophaga sp.
TTGATTGCACCGATTGCGATGGAAGAAGGGTTACGTTTTGCTATTCGTGAAGGCGGCCGCACAGTTGGTGCTGGTGTTGTCAGTAAGATCACTGAATAAGCTTGTAAGGATGCCACACGCTGAGCGCTTTGGCGCTCAGTGATTTTGAGAGCATATGATAGGCCAGTAGCTCAATTGGCAGAGCGACGGTCTCCAAAACCGTAGGTTGGGGGTTCGATTCCCTCCTGGCCTGCCATCATATGTTTTCCTCAAATCGGATATATAACGAAAAACAATGGCAGACAATATCAAATTAATAGTCGCAGTCGTCTTAATGATGGCTGCGATTGCTTTGTTTTATACCTACTCAGAGTATTCAACATTGCTTCGCGTGCTAGGCCTTCTGGCTGTGGCAGGTATCTCTTTGTTCATCGCATCTAAAACAGCTATAGGTTCTACTGTGCTGTCTTACATCGGTGACACTAATGTAGAAGTTCGTAAAGTTGTCTGGCCAACTCGTCAGGAAACCTTGCAAACGACATTGGTTGTTATCCTGATGGTTATTATGGTTGCACTGATGCTTTGGGGTATCGATTCATTATTAGGTTGGGGCGTTCGCGCTCTGACGCTATAATACAGGGTTTCTAATGAGCAAACGTTGGTATGTAATTCAGGCTTATTCTGGCTTCGAAGCACAAGTGAAACGTTCTCTTGAAGAGCGCATCAGCCGTCTTGAGTTGCAAGATAAATTTGGTGAAATCCTGGTTCCGACTGAAGAAGTCGTGGAAATGCGTGAAGGTCAACAGCGTAAGAGTGAACGAAAATTCTTCCCCGGCTATGTGTTGGTAAACATGGAAATGGATGATGAAAGCTGGCATGTGGTGAACGATTTGCCACGTGTTTTACGTTTCATCGGTGGTACCGGTGATCGTCCGGCGCCTATTTCGGAAGCCGAAGCAAATCAAATTCTGCAACGTGTTCAGGATGGTTCTGATAGCCCACGACCTAAAGTGTTGTTTGAGCCGGGTGAAGTGGTTCGCGTTACTGATGGTCCGTTTAATGATTTCACAGGTGTCGTGGAAGAAGTCAATTACGAGAAGAGCAGACTGCGGGTTGAAGTGGTCATCTTTGGTCGTTCGACACCGGTTGAACTTGAGTTTAGCCAGGTCGCTAAAGGCTAGAGCTAATATTAAGAATGTCCAGCTTCGGCTGGTTTGTCACTGGGGAGCCGTAAGGCGTTTGAACCCGTAAGGAGTTAACATGGCTAAAAAAATTGAAGCTTATATCAAGCTGCAAGTGCCAGCAGGTGGTGCTAATCCAAGTCCACCCGTTGGTCCAGCTTTAGGTCAGCATGGCCTGAATATTATGGAGTTTTGTAAAGCGTTTAACGCTCAAACTCAAAACTTGGAAGGTGGCTTGCCAATTCCAGTTGTTATCACTGTGTATAATGACAAAAGCTTTACCTTCATCACAAAAACACCACCGGCATCAGTATTGCTGAAAAAAGCAGCTGGTCTGAAAAGTGGTAGTGGACGTCCAAACACTGAAAAAGTAGGAACAGTCACACGTGCTCAGTTGGAAGAAATTGCCAACACTAAAATGCCTGACCTGTCAGCGGCTGATTTGGATGCTGCCGTCAGAACAGTTGCTGGTACAGCACGTAGCATGGGTCTGGACACGGAGGGTGTTGAGTAATGGCTGCTTTAAGTAAAAGAACACGCGCTATTCGCGAAAAATTGCAAGATGGCAAACTTTTCAGCGTAGAAGAAGCATTGACCTTTGTTAAAGAAAATGCGTCTGCAAAATTTGTAGAGTCGATCGATGTGTCGATTAACCTCGGTGTTGATCCACGTAAATCTGATCAGGTTGTTCGTAGCTCAACTGTTATGCCAAACGGAACAGGTAAAACTGTTCGCGTTGCTGTTTTTGCTCAAGGCGCTAATGCTGATGCAGCAAAAGAAGCAGGTGCAGATATTATTGGTTTCGAAGATCTGGCTGAAGATATCAAAAAAGGCAATATGGACTTTGATGTCGTTATTGCGACTCCGGATGCCATGCGTATCGTGGGTCAACTTGGTCAAGTCTTGGGCCCTCGTGGTCTGATGCCTAACCCAAAAGTGGGTACTGTAACGCCAAACGTTGCTGAAGCAGTTACAAACGCTAAAGCGGGTCAGGTTCGTTACCGCACAGATAAGGCGGGTATCATCCATTGCCCTATCGGTAATGCAGGCTTTGAAGTGGCCGCATTAGAACAAAATTTACATGCGTTACTCGATGACCTGAATAAGCTGAAGCCTAGCTCAGCCAAAGGTACATACATCAAACGCATCAGTGTTTCCAGCACCATGGGTGCTGGCGTCACTGTCGATAAATCTTTCCTCGGATAAGATTTATCCAACGAATTGGACCGCTCAGCCTTCGGGCTGAGTCGTCTAAGACCGCAGGCAAGCAATTTTAATTGACCCGGTATCATTTACGGGACGGCCTGCGCAGACGGGTTCAGCAGCAGAATTTCTGACGTTGAATACCGTAAAGGTGGAAGTGGCAACACTTCTTGGTAGCAACAATTCACTCATTCGTGAGTGAACCTAAGGAGGTCTTAGGTGGCTTTAAATCTAGAAGGTAAAAAGGCCGTCGTTGCTGAGGTCTCTGAAGTAGCATCAAACGCGTTCTCTGCTGTTGCAGCAGAATACCGTGGTTTGACTGTTTCAGATATGACTGAGCTGCGTGTTGCAGCGCGTAAAGAGAATGTTTACTTGCGTGTTGTTCGTAACACTTTGGCTCGTCGTGCGGTAGAGGGTACTGATTTCGCCTGCATGCAGGAAGGAATGACTGGCCCGTTGGTATTTGGTTTTTCTATGGAAGATCCAGGTGCTGTAGCACGAGTCATGAGTGACTTTGCGAAAACGAACAAAAACCTTGATGTCAAAATGGTTTCACTGGGTGGACAATTGTACCCAGCAAGTGAAATCGAAAGACTGGCGAAAATGCCGACCAAAGAACAAGCAATCAGCATGTTCATGGGTACGCTTAAAGCGCCTATCGAGAAATTTGTCCGTACTTTGCAAGCACCGACCAGCAAGATGGTACGTACGTTCGCGGCTGTACGCGACGCAAAAGAAGCTGCTTAATCTTTATTGGATTGAGCACGTTAATAAATTCTGTAAGCTAGAAATAGGAAAATTATCATGGCTGTATCTAAAGACGATATCTTGGAAGCAATTTCCAACATGACCGTTGTTGAGGTTGTTGACCTCATTGAAGCAATGGAAGAAAAATTTGGTGTAACTGCTGCTGCTCCTGTAGCCGCTGCTGCTGCTCCAGCTGAAGGTGGTGGCGAAGCTGCTGCTGAGCAAACTGAGTTCGACGTTGTTATGACAAGCTTCGGCGATAACAAAGTATCTGTTATCAAAGTTGTTCGTGGTCTGACAGGTCTGGGCTTGAAAGAAGCCAAAGAAATGGTTGAAGGCGTACCTGCTACAGTGAAAGAAGGCATTGAAAAATCTGAAGCAGAAGACGTTGTTAAACAACTGACTGAAGCTGGTGCAGCTGCTGAACTTAAGTAAGCTCTACACCTGTCGCGGTGGTCTGAAGGCCACCGCGAAATGAAAATGGCTGGTGATTTTGGTCACCGGCCTTTTTCCGTTGCAGGCCGATCTGTTTTTGTCGGCCATAACACAATAATCATTCCTGCTTTTCACGCGTGTGAAAACAGGACGTTCTTCGAGGTGTAATACATGGCCTATACGTTTACCGAGAAAAAACGGATTCGTAAAGATTTTGGCAAGCGTCCAAGTGTCTTGAATGTTCCTAACCTTCTAGCGACGCAGGTTAACTCCTACCAGGATTTCCTGCAACTTGGTGTTGCCGCTGACGAACGCGGTGCAAAAGGGCTGCATGCTGCTTTTGAATCTGTGTTCCCCATCAAGAGCCATACTGGCATGGCAGAGCTGCAATATGTCAGCTATCGATTGGGCACCCCTTCATTCGATGTTAAAGAATGCCAATTACGTGGCGTAACCTATGCCGCACCTTTAAGAGTAAAAATGCGTCTTGTCATTTATGATAAAGATGCCCCTGCGAAACAAAAAGTCGTAAAAGACATCAAAGAGCAGGAAGTTTACATGGGTGAAATCCCGCTGATGACAGAAAAAGGTAACTTTGTCATCAACGGTACAGAGCGTGTCATCGTGTCGCAACTACACCGTTCGCCAGGTGTGTTCTTCGACAGTGACCGTGGTAAAACTCACTCCTCAGGCAAGATCCTTTATAACGCTCGCGTTATTCCATACCGTGGTTCTTGGCTGGATTTCGAATTTGATCCAAAAGACTCAGTCTTTGTTCGTATCGATCGCCGCCGTAAATTGCCGGCAACGATTCTGTTGCGTGCGCTGGGTTACAGCAATCAGGAAATTCTCGAAATTTTCTTCAGTAATGATAGTTTCGTCAAAAAAGGCGATGCTTTTGAGATGGCTTTGGAACCACAACGACTCCGTGGTCAGGCCGTCCCATTTGATATCAACGATCCTGATGGTGAAGTGATTGTTGAAGCAGAGCGTCAAATTACAGGTCGTCATATTCGTAGAATGGAAAAAGCGGGCATGAATTCGCTGACTGTTCCTACTACCTTCCTGGTTGGCAAAGTTCTCGCTAAAGATACAATTGATCCAGAAACCGGCGAGCTACTAGCAAACGCGAATGCTGAAATCACAGACGACTTGCTGGAAGCATTCGACCGTTTCGGTATCACTGAAATCGAAACGATCTATTCTAACGATCTGGATGATGGTCCGTTTATGTCGGACACAATGCGTCTCGATGAGACGGGTAGTGCGCTGGAAGCGAAGATTGAAATCTATCGCATGATGCGTCCAGGTGAACCACCTACTGAAGATGCTGCTCAGAATCTGTTTACCAGCCTTTTCTTCACAATGGATCGTTACGATCTGTCGAGTGTCGGTCGTATGAAGTTTAACCGTCGTCTGGGCCGTGAAGAGCTGGAAGGTGAGGGTACACTGGCTAAAGAAGATATTCTTGCCGTGTTAAAAGAACTAATTGCCATCCGCAATGGTAACGGTATCGTCGATGATATCGATCACTTGGGGAACCGCCGTGTCCGTAGTGTCGGTGAAATGGCTGAAAATCAATTCCGCGTTGGTCTGGTTCGTGTAGAACGTGCTGTTCGTGAACGTTTGAGCATCGCTGAGTCAGAAGGTCTGATGCCACAACAACTGATCAATGCGAAACCTGTAGCAGCGGCAATCAAAGAGTTCTTTGGTTCAAGCCAGCTGTCTCAGTTCATGGATCAAAATAACCCGCTGTCAGAAGTCACGCATAAACGTCGTGTTTCTGCATTAGGTCCGGGCGGTCTGACACGTGAGCGCGCTGGTTTTGAGGTACGCGACGTACACCCTACGCACTATGGCCGTGTTTGCCCAATCGAAACACCAGAAGGTCCAAACATCGGTCTGATCAACTCTTTGGCGACGTATGCACGCACCAATGAGTATGGTTTCATCGAGACGCCGTACCGTAAGGTAATTGATAATAAAGCGACAGACGAAATCGTCTATTTGTCAGCGATTGACGAGGGCGAATATAAAATTGCACAGGCTACCATTGAGCTGAATGACGATAACTCGATTGCTGAAAACATGGTTCACTGCCGTTACCGTAATGAATCATCATTGACGCCATCCGAGCAAGTACAATTGATGGACGTGTCACCTCGTCAGGTGGTTTCTGTTGCTGCATCGTTAATTCCATTCCTGGAGCACGATGACGCCAACCGGGCTCTGATGGGTTCAAACATGCAGCGCCAAGCTGTACCCACATTGCGTGCTGATAAACCATTAGTCGGTACAGGTATCGAACGAGTTGTTGCTAAAGACTCAGGCGTTATGGTTACTGCGAAACGTGGTGGTACCGTTGACTCAGTTGACGCCAGCCGTATCGTTATTCGTGTTAATGATGATGAAGCTGAATCGGGTGAATCAGGTGTTGATATATACAACCTGATTAAATACGCACGATCAAACCAAAGCACGTGTATTAATCAACGTCCGATCGTAAAACCGGGTGATGTGATTGCCTCTGGCGATGTGCTGGCTGACGGTCCATCAACTGATAAAGGTGAGCTGGCTCTGGGTCAGAACATTCTGGTCGCGTTCATGCCTTGGAACGGTTACAACTTTGAGGATTCGATCCTCGTTTCTGAGCGTGTAGTGGAAGAAGATCGTTTCACCACTATCCACATTCAGGAATTGAACTGTCTGGCACGTGATACCAAGCTGGGAACTGAAGAAGTGACCAGTGATATTCCGAACGTTAGCGAGAGTGCACTGTCAAAACTAGATGAGTCGGGTATTGTCTATGTTGGTGCTGAAGTTAAGCCTGGTGACATCTTGGTCGGTAAAGTGACACCAAAAGGTGAAACACAGCTAACACCGGAAGAAAAGCTTCTACGTGCAATCTTCGGTGAGAAAGCAGCTGATGTGAAAGATTCATCGCTGCGCGTTCCTTCAGGCACATTCGGTACGGTTATTGATGTTCAAGTCTTTACCCGTGACGGTGTTGAGAAAGATGAACGGACTCAGGAGATCGAGAAAGCAGAACTGGAGAAAGTCTGGGCTGACCTGAAAGACCAAAACCGTATTATGACCGAAGATGTGTTCGCACGTCTGGAGCGTAATCTGGTCGGTAAAGTCGCAGCAGCAGGACCGGAACTGAAGAAAGGTACAAAACTGACTGAGGCGTACCTGGAAGGCCTGGAACATGCGAAATGGTTTGATATTCGCATGGAAGATGAAGAGCTTAATACGCTGCTTGAACAAGCCAATACGCATCTTCAACAATACCGTCTGGAAATCGATGAAGCGTTCCAAATCAAGAAAGATAAATTGACTTCAGGTCATGATTTGGCTCCAGGTGTTCAACGGATGGTTAAAGTCTTCCTGGCAGTGAAACGTCGTATTCAGCCAGGTGATAAAATGGCCGGTCGTCACGGTAACAAAGGTGTTATTTCAAACATCGTACCGGTAGAAGATATGCCTTACACCGCAGATGGTCGTCCGGTTGATATTGTACTAAACCCATTGGGTGTACCTTCACGTATGAATATCGGTCAGATTCTGGAAGTGCATCTGGGCTGGGCTGCCAAAGGTCTTGGTTACAAGATTGAGGAAATGCTACAGCAACAGAAAGAAATTTCTGAGCTGCGTGAATTCCTTGGCAAGGTTTATAACACCAGTGGTACGAAAGAAGATCTTGATTCTTTGACAGACGATGAAATTATTGAACTGTCGAAAAACTTACAAGGTGGTGTGCCGATGGCAACACCAGTCTTTGACGGTGCTCAGGAAAATGAGATCAAAGATATGTTGGAACTGGCAGGTCTGCCACGTAGTGGTCAGGCTAAATTGATCGATGGTCGCACCGGTGAATTCTTCCACCGTCCGGTCACGATTGGTTATATGCATATGCTGAAACTGAATCACTTGGTTGATGACAAAATGCATGCGCGTTCAACGGGTCCATACAGTCTGGTGACACAGCAACCGCTGGGTGGTAAAGCTCAGTTCGGTGGTCAGCGCTTTGGTGAGATGGAGGTTTGGGCACTGCAAGCTTATGGTGCAGCCTACACATTGCAGGAAATGCTGACTGTGAAATCAGATGATGTTAACGGTCGTACTAAGATTTACAAGAACATCGTTGATGGTGATTATCGTATGGATGCAGGTATGCCTGAGTCCTTCAAAGTATTGACCCGTGAGATTCGTTCTCTGGGTATTGACGTTGACCTAGTCAACGAATAAGCAATACCGGGTAAAGACTGATAATCGTGATATTAGCCGTTTAACGGCAGCGGAGAATAAAGATGAAAGACTTGCTTAACTTGTTAAAGCAACAAACTCAGCCAGAAGAATTTGATGCTATTCGCATTGGCCTGGCCTCACCGAAAATGGTGAGATCATGGTCTTTTGGTGAAGTTAAAAAACCAGAAACCATCAACTACCGTACTTTTAAGCCGGAACGTGAAGGTTTGTTCTGCTGCAAAATCTTTGGCCCAGTCAAAGATTACGAATGTTTGTGTGGTAAATATAAACGCCTAAAGCATCGTGGCGTTATCTGTGAAAAATGTGGAGTTGAAGTCACTGTCGCAAAAGTGCGTCGTGAGCGCATGGGTCACATTGAATTAGCGAGCCCCGTTGCTCATATCTGGTTCCTGAAATCGTTACCATCACGTATTTCATTATTCCTTGATATGACACTCCGTGATATCGAGCGTGTTCTTTATTTCGAAGCGTTCATTGTTGTTGACCCCGGTATGACTCCTTTAGAAAAAGGTCAGTTACTGTCGGATGAGACCTTCCTGCAAGCGGTGGAAGAATACGGTGACGAGTTTGATGCACGCATGGGTGCTGAGGCAGTGCAACAACTGCTGAAAAACATCAGCCTGACCAATGAAATTGACGTTATCCGTGAAGAAATTAACGGCACTAACTCTGAAACGAAGATCAAGAAACTGACCAAGCGTCTGAAACTGATGGAAGCCTTCCACGATTCAGGTAATAAACCTGAGTGGATGGTCATGGAAGTACTGCCAGTACTGCCACCTGATCTGCGTCCGTTGGTTCCTCTGGATGGTGGTCGTTTCGCGACATCAGATTTGAATGATCTATACCGTCGCGTTATTAACCGTAATAATCGTCTGAAACGTCTGTTGGATCTGAACGCACCTGACATTATCGTGCGTAATGAAAAACGTATGTTGCAGGAGTCTGTAGACGCCTTATTGGATAACGGTCGTCGTGGTCGTGCTATAACGGGTACTAATCGTATGCCGTTGAAGTCACTGGCTGACATGATTAAAGGTAAGCAAGGTCGTTTCCGTCAGAATCTATTGGGTAAACGTGTCGACTATTCCGGTCGTTCGGTAATCGTAGTCGGGCCTTACCTGAAACTACACCAATGTGGTTTGCCTAAGAAAATGGCTTTGGAACTGTTCAAGCCTTTTATCTACGGCAAGTTGGAGCGTCAAGGTCTGGCGACAACCATTAAAGCTGCCAAAAAAATGGTCGAACGCGAAGGACCTGAAGTCTGGGATATCCTCGAAGAAGTCATTCGTGAACATCCGGTCATGCTTAACCGTGCACCGACACTTCACCGTCTTGGTATTCAGGCTTTTGAACCATTATTGATTGAAGGTAAAGCGATTCAGCTTCACCCATTAGTCTGTAGTGCTTTCAACGCCGACTTTGATGGTGACCAAATGGCGGTTCACGTACCGTTGTCACTGGAAGCACAGTTGGAAGCGCGTTCATTAATGATGGCAACCAACAATATTCTGTCACCAGCAAACGGTGAACCAGTCATTATTCCTTCTCAGGACGTTGTTCTGGGACTGTACTATATGACACGTGATCGTGTGAACGAAAAAGGTGAAGGCAGCAACTTTGCTGATTTGTTAGAACTGCGCCGTGCATATGACAACAGTGCTGTTTCATTGCATGCCAAAGTAACTGTTCGATTAGAAGAGACTGACATTACCTTGCCAGAAGTTGAACAAACACGCCGTATACGTGTTGAAACGACCGTTGGTCGTGCAATTTTGTTCAGCATCGTACCTAAAGGTCTGCCGTTCTCAGTGGTGGATCGTCCGATGACCAAAAAAGCTATCGGTGATGTGATTAATACCAGTTATCGCCGTCTGGGTCTGAAAGATACCGTTATTTTTGCGGATCAGTTGATGTACCTTGGCTTTACTCAGGCGACGCAATCAGGTGCCTCTGTTGGTGCTGATGACATGGTCATTCCGGGAGAAAAGGCAGAGATTCTGGCTAAAGCGGAAGCAGAAGTCGAAGAAATTGCCTCGCAATATGCTTCCGGTCTGGTTACTGACGGCGAGCGTTATAACAAGATCATTGATATCTGGTCGCGTACCAATGACCAAGTCGCAAAAGCGATGATGGATGGTATCGGCAAAGACACTGTCATTGATGCGGAAGGTAATGAAGTTGAGCAAGTCTCAATGAACTCCATCTACATGATGGCTGATTCAGGTGCACGTGGTTCTGCTGCACAGATTCGTCAGTTAGCCGGTATGCGTGGTTTGATGGCTAAACCAGATGGATCAATCATCGAAACACCTATCACGGCGAACTTCCGTGAAGGTCTGGACGTTCTGCAATACTTTATCTCCACCCATGGTGCGCGTAAAGGTCTGGCGGATACCGCTCTGAAAACAGCGAACTCGGGTTATCTGACACGTCGTCTGGTTGACGTCTCACAAGACTTGGTTGTTGTCGAAGAAGATTGTGGCACCTCACTGGGGCTGAATATGTCACCGATCATTGAAGGTGGTGACGTAGTAGAACCTTTGGGTGAACGTGTTCTGGGTCGTGTGGTAGCACAAGATCTGATGACAACGGATGGCGAACGCGTCATTCTGGCAGCAGGTGAAATGATTGACGAAGCCGCTGTTAATAAGCTGGAAAATGAAGGTATCGATGAAGTCTTGGTTCGCAGTGCGATTACTTGTGAATCTCGTTACGGTGTCTGTTCTGCTTGTTATGGCCGTGACTTAGGCCGTGGCCACAGAATCAACGTAGGTGAAGCTGTTGGTGTTATCGCAGCACAATCTATCGGTGAGCCTGGTACACAGTTGACAATGCGTACCTTCCACATTGGTGGTGCCGCCTCACGTACAGCAGCTGATAACTCAGTTGCCCTGAAGTATAAAGGTAACGTGCGTTATCACAACATCAAGAACGTTCAGAACTCGGCCGGTAAATTTATTGCCGTATCACGTTCAGGTGAATTGCATCTGGTTGATGATAATGGTCGTGAGCGTGAACGCTATAAGATCCCCTACGGTGCGGAAATTTCTGTAGCGGATAATGAAGCAGTTGAAGCCGGTCAGGTTGTTGCTAACTGGGATCCACATACGCATCCGGTTGTAACAGAAGTAGCCGGTATGGTTCAGCTGAGTGACCTGGTTGAAGGTGTGACCGTTGATAAGACTGTCGACGAAGTAACCGGCCTGACCAGCTTGATCGTGCGTGAACCTAAACAGCGCGGTAGCTCAGCAAAAGACATGCGTCCGATGGTTAAACTGATCGATGCCAATGGTGAAGATGTCTTTATTCCAGGCACAGATATTCCGGCTATGTACTTCTTGCCTGGTGGTGCGATCGTTCGTGCAACAGATGGTCAAGAAGTGGAAATTGGTGACATCCTGGCACGTATTCCTCAGGAAAGTAGTAAAACGCGTGATATCACGGGTGGTCTGCCGCGTGTTGCTGACTTGTTTGAAGCGCGTAAACCAAAAGATCCTGCATTGATGGCAGAAATCAGCGGTACCATCAGTTTCGGTAAAGAAACGAAAGGTAAACAGCGTCTGATTATTACACCGAAAGAAGGCGAACCTTACGAAGAGCTGATTCCTAAATGGCGTCATGTTTCTGTGTTTGAAGGTGAGCACATTGAAAAAGGTGAAATGGTTGTCGATGGACCTGAAGATCCGCATGATATTTTGCGACTGAAAGGTGTTCTGGCGCTTGCTAACTATATGGTAAGCGAAGTGCAGGAAGTCTATCGTCTGCAGGGTGTTAAGATAAACGACAAGCACATTGAGGTCATCGTACGTCAGATGTTGCGTAAAGTTGAAATTAACTCTGCCGGTGACAGCAAGTTCCTGAAAGGTGAACAAGTTGAATACGATCGCGCATTGGATGCGAACGATATCCTGCTTAAACAGGAAAAACTTGAAACGACCTTTACGCCATTATTGTTGGGTATTACCAAAGCATCTCTGGCAACAGACTCGTTTATCTCAGCAGCATCGTTCCAGGAAACAACACGTGTCCTGACTGACGCCGCGGTAACAGGTAAGAGTGATAACCTGCGTGGTCTGAAAGAAAACGTCATCGTAGGTCGTCTGATTCCTGCCGGTACAGGTCTTGCGTACCACAAGGAACGTCAGCGTACCCGCATGGCAGCTGAAGGAAACCCTGACGTTGACATGACACCTGATTCAGCAGAATCAAAAGATGAGGAAATGAAAGAGGTTTCTTGAAACATTCCTTGACGTGACAGATAGTTGCGTTGTATGATTCGTCTTCTTTGTCGGGCACCTTTATCAGGTGCCCGCTTTTTACTGGAATGGTAATGCGAGAATAATAGTATCGCAGGCTACCACCAATAGATATTTGTTAAGGTTGTATTTTAGATGGCAACAATAAATCAGTTGGTTCGCAAACCAAGATTGAAACAAAATAAGAAAAATAACGTACCAGCGTTGCAAGCTTGTCCGCAACGTCGTGGGGTATGTACACGTGTTTACACCACTACCCCTAAAAAGCCGAACTCAGCTATGCGTAAAGTAGCTCGTGTCCGTTTGACTAACGGCTTCGAAGTAACATCCTATATTGGTGGTGAAGGCCATAACCTGCAAGAACATAGTGTTGTTCTGATTCGCGGTGGTCGTGTTAAAGACTTACCTGGTGTGCGTTATCACACTGTTCGTGGTGCACTGGATACGTCCGGTGTGACTGAGCGTCGTCAAGGTCGCTCTAAGTATGGCGCTAAGCGTCCAAAGAGCTAAGTCAGTAAGACTACTAGCGTTTAACGAATAAGATTTAGGAAAGACAAATGCCAAGAAGAAGGGTTATTGCCAAACGTGAAGTCCTGCCGGATCCGAAGTTTCAAAACATCGGTTTGGCTAAGTTCATCAACGTCATCATGAAAGACGGCAAAAAGTCTGTTGCTGAAAAAATCACCTACGGTGCATTAGATTCAGTTTCGCAAAGTAAAGGCACAGACGGATTGGAAGCATTCCAAAAAGCGATTGAAAACATCAGCCCGATGGTTGAAGTAAAATCTCGTCGTGTTGGTGGTGCAACTTACCAGGTACCAGTTGAAGTTCGTCCAGAACGTCGTGTTGCTCTGGCAATGCGTTGGTTGGTTGAAGCTTCACGCAAACGTGGTGAAAAATCCATGGGTATGCGTCTGGCCGGTGAAATTGCCGATGCGTTTGAAAACAAAGGCACCGCCGTTAAGAAGAAAGAAGACACACATCGTATGGCCGAAGCGAATAAGGCGTTCTCTCACTTCCGCTTCTAAGTAGTAACCCCTTCACCAGCTAGTTCTGGTGAAGGTTTTTGTTCTTTAACATTGTTGATTCAAGAGTACCTATAGTGGCACGTAGTACACCTATTAATCGATACCGTAATATCGGCATCATGGCTCACATCGACGCGGGTAAAACCACGACGACCGAGCGCGTGCTGTTCTATACGGGTATTTCGCATAAGATTGGCGAAGTACATAACGGTGCCGCAGTCATGGACTGGATGGAGCAAGAGCAAGAGCGTGGTATTACCATTACTTCTGCTGCAACCACCTGTTTCTGGGCTGGTATGGATCAGCAATATGAACAACATCGTATTAATATCATCGATACACCAGGACACGTTGACTTCACCATTGAAGTAGAACGTTCTTTGCGTGTACTTGATGGTGCCGTTGCCGTTTTCTGTGCGGTCGGCGGTGTAGAACCGCAATCTGAAACTGTCTGGCGTCAAGCTAACAAATACCATGTTCCCCGTCTTGCATTTGTCAATAAGATGGATCGTCAGGGTGCGGACTTCCTGCGTGTAATAGCACAAATTAAAAAACGACTTGGTGCTAACCCCATCGTTTTACAATTACCTATTGGCTCAGAAGAAGAGTTCGAAGGTGTTGTGGATCTGGTCCGCATGAAAGCTATTTACTGGAATCCGGATGATCTCGGCGTCACCTACGACGCACGTGACATTCCTGCCAGTATGCAGAGCGAATGTGATCTGTATCGTGAACAACTTGTCGAAGCGGCTGCAGAGGCCAGCGAAGAGTTGATGGATAAGTACCTTGAAACAGGTGACCTGGAAAACGAAGACATCAAAAAAGGCATTCGCCTGCAAACCTTGGCGAATGAAATTGTCCCTGCATTTTGTGGTTCCGCGTTCAAGAATAAAGGCGTTCAGGCTGTGCTTGATGCTGTTATTGACTACATGCCAGCTCCGAATGACGTACCAGCAATCAAAGGTCTGGTAGATGTTGAAAATGAAGTCTATGAGACACGTGAAGCGGACGATGATCTTCCATTTGCATCACTGGCATTCAAAATCGCTTCAGATAGTTTCGTTGGGACCTTAACATTCTTCCGTGTTTATTCCGGCGTGTTGAAATCCGGTGATGCTGTCTATAACCCACTTAAGGGTAAAAAAGAACGGATCGGCCGTCTTGTACAAATGCACGCTAACAGCCGTGAAGAGATCACCGAAGTACGTGCTGGCGATATTGCCGCAGCGATTGGCCTGAAAGACACCATCACCGGTGAAACCCTATGTGATCCGGATCACCGTATTATGCTTGAGCGGATGGAATTTCCCGACCCGGTTATTTCGGTCGCGATTGAGCCAAGAACGCAGGCTGATCAGGAAAAAATGAGTATCGCTCTAGGTAAGCTCGCGAAAGAAGACCCATCATTTAGTGTGTCGACTGATGAAGAGTCAGCACAAACGATCATTGCCGGTATGGGTGAGCTTCACTTAGATATCATTATTGATCGCCTTAAGCGTGAGTTCAGTGTTGAGGCAAACGTAGGTGCACCACAGGTTGCGTACCGTGAAACGATACGTAAAACCGTTGAAGCGGAAGGCAAGTTTGTGCGCCAAAGTGGTGGTAAAGGTCAGTACGGTCACGTCTGG
>NZ_CBFHHW010000038.1:0-1446 GCF_965655755.1 Methylophaga sp.
CCACCAGGTTTGATCGCGCTCTTGCCACCAGCTTTGTGGGTTGGTGTCGTCGGGATCCATTGCGTCAAGCTTCCAGACATTAGTACTGCCCGTATCGGAAGGTACTGGCTCAACTAGTTGACTACTTAACCAATTTTCAGCATCTCTTAAAACGATTTCAGTAGCTTGGAAGGCGAGTTCGGAATCACGTTCATTCGTGGCCATTTTCTGCTGCATGGTGCCACTTCGCATTGAAGATAGGCCAATAATAGTGATAAGAACTAAGAGGACCATACTGATGATTAAGGCGACACCTTGCTGTTTCATAAAATTTCCTTAAGGTACGCGATTTCGTAGCGTGATGGTTTTGGAAAAAACCGAGCGAAGCCGGCGATCAGTTGGTGTCACGGTAGTACCACCCAAAACATAATTTTGGGGGCCATCCACTGAGAGATTATCTTCTTCACTAACGATCACCAGATCAATAGAAATACTGACCACTTGACTCCAGTCTGCCACCGCATTTGCAGTGAGGTAGTTGTCAACTGAACTGTCTCCATCAGTATCGACACCATATTGCAGTTGCAGTGACTCCACACCACTGATGAGCTCTTGCACATTGTTAGTACTTTGTTTTGTGTATAGAGCCGGTATGCCATCGGCGTTATTTCGTACGTAAAAACTTTTTGTCATTAAGCGGCTGACCCAGCCGCCAGTGTAGTTTTTACCTAATTCTTTTGTGCTATTACCCGGTGAAGTAGCCCCACCTGTATTGTGAACAAGATTACCGGAAGTACTCGGATTGGCATTGGTAATTTGGAATATGGCCGCTGATTCACAGTCAGTGACCATGACAATATCCGATTGCTCGAAGAGATTGCCTGATGGCACCATAATTACAGCCGAGCCAGGCGGTGTGCCTCCCGGGTGATTTGTTACAAGGACTTCAGGTTGGCTGATACTTCTGACAGTAATAACATCACTGCCACCGACTGGAACGGTGAGGCCGGGATCGAGCGAGGGAGCCCAGAGGTTTGGTCCTGTAGCTTCAGCCCCTTGTATGGGCCTTGAAAAATTCCAAGCGAAGTTGTTCGGGGTGTTCAGCGTGTTAGTGACGTCACCATCATCGACTTGAAATGAACCACAGCCCTGGTAACCAACATTAAGTAGTTCGTCGGTTAAGACATGCATAGCATAACGACCATTTTCCTGAATATGGGCCCGAGCCGTCTGGACGCGGTAGACTTGTCGGCTTGATAGAAAGACTTCGATGACAGCGGTTATAATAATGAGGCCGATGAGAAGGGATACCATCAACTCTATTAAGGAAAGGCCTTTTTGGTTTTTCAGAGTGCTCAATTTATTGCCCCTGCATAAACAAAACTCGTCGTACCAAGGCTGTCATCTGCCTGCATTTCAGTCCAGGTGACGGTGATACTACAAACAAATTCGGTGTTAGCAACAAAC
>NZ_CBFHHW010000038.1:1510-14232 GCF_965655755.1 Methylophaga sp.
GCAAGCAATACGTGCATCACCTTGAGGCAAAGCATTAGTGAGTCTATTAAACCAATTTACAAGATCGTTTTCAGCCACCGAGCTGGGTGAAGCAGGGGGCGCCGTGGCGAGTGCATGCGCATAGGAGCCATTTTGAGCTGCTTGTTGATTGGCTCGCATTTTGTCGAACATATCGGCCGCCAGGCTGGTTGCATGACTGCGGAACTCGGCACTTTGGTTCACTTTCATCGATGAAATGTGTAGATGCGCCATGCCAAGCAAACCAATGGCCAGTACCAGAACGGCTATCATGACCTCTAGCAGAGTAAAACCTTGCTCATATTTTATTAGCACGCCGAATTTCCATGGCTGATTGTGGGCCTACCAGTGTTGCTTATCGTGATCAATCGTGGGGGAGTGGCGTTGTTATTAGGACAAAGACGGAAAGTATCATTACCCAATCCCCCGGAGCTTGTTGGATAACCACTGGGCAGATATGCAAGCCAGACTTTGTAATCATTACCGCTGGTTAATGTGTAATTGTTGTTTAATGGTTGATGCAGTTTTAATAGCGTGTCAGTGCCGTTATCGAGGATGCCGTCACCATCGACATCAGCAAAAATTTGCCAGCCTTCGGTCCAGACTGTATCGGTGGTTGAGGTTCTTCGGATGGAAACCTGAACACCTCTGCGAATAGCTTCTGAGCGAGCGTAGTATAGTTCGCTTAAAATTTCGTTCGCTTGAGTTGTTAAGCGGTGGTTACGGATCATTTCCGCAAAGCTAGGGGCTGAAATTGCTGCAATAATACCCGCAATAATCAGAACAATGATAAGTTCTATTAGAGTAAATCCTTTTTGCGAATTAGTCCTATACATATTCCAGAAACTAGACATGTTATCAACCCTTGTCAACGCTATTTATTCAATTCTGTGAACTACTTCGCATTGTTTGAGGGAAGCGGTCATAACGGCTGTACAGACACTGTCACAGGAGGAGATAGAAAGGCCCCAACGACAGGGTACTTTTGAACGTTTGCATCTCCCAAAAGCACAGACAAATAGTGACTCAGAAATTTGATACATAGTTTGTTACTTACTCCTGGAATAGTCTTCGCTGTAGTGCGGTATACCAATCCGTTCTGATTCATTCTGGGGCAAACATGACGATGCATTGCCGCCGTTAGCAACGAGCAGTGCTTTTGGTCGTTAAATCTAGCAAATATTGATACGCCATTTGATGATTCTGCTGTATTGACCTCATTAAGATTTAAAAGGGCATGTATTAACTTACTGAACTCTAGTACTAAAACACAATACCACCCCCCTAATAGAGGGGTGGTTGTAGGGAGTGATACTGCACGTATTTCTGTGGGGAAAATGCATATGACTCTATAGTGCTTTTTGGCAGAAAGATCAGGCATGCTTGCAGGCATCGATGGGAGTGACCCTGAAAATGTTGTGGTCATCCAACAAACCTTATTATATAGCGATGACTATGCGGAGCCCGTGAATTAAAACAGTCGAGTAGAATTTAGCGGGAGATGATGAAGGATGTGAACGACATTCGTTGTTTGTCTCAACCTTGCTATTACACCCGGTGCCGACTTTGATTTCACAGCGGCGACAACGCCAACTTGTAGCAAGAAATTATTATTCTACGGTCTGGAGGAAAAGCAGGTCGCTTAGTTTCACAAGTAAGTCTGAAGGCTGATATTTGTCGCCCTTTTTTGATTTGATATGGACTGAATTAAGAAGCGGCACAAGGGTGGCAAAGCTTGCCGCTATTTCATATTGCGTATTTGCCGCTACGCCTTCCATATCGCTTTAAAACAGTGATTTAACGTTTTGGCACACAATCTGCTAATTACTCCATGAATAGTTTTTTTGGAGTGCGATATGCCAATCAATTTTGATTCTGCCCTGGGCATTCATGCCGATGCATTGCGAGTTCGCTCGCAGCGTGCAGAGCTGTTGGCAACAAATCTAGCCAATGCGGATACGCCCAATTTTAAAGCGCAGGACATTGATTTCAAGGCGGCGCTAAGTAATGCCGTCAGTAAAGAACCATCTGCTCAAGTGAACATGACACACAAAAATCACATGGCGATGAATGCGAACGGCAATGGATTGATTACACCCGTGCAATACCGTATCGCGATGCAGGATTCATTGGATGGCAATACCGTTGATGAGCAAATTGAACAATCACAATTTATGCAAAACTCAGTGCACTACCAGGCAAGCCTTGAATTTCTGGGCTCCACGTTTAAAGGTCTGACTAAGGCGCTTAGAGGAGATTAATCCATGTTTAGTATTTTTGATATTGCCGGTAGCGGCATGAGTGCCCAGTCACTGAGACTCAATACCACAGCCAGTAATCTGGCGAATGCCGATAGCGTTAGCAGCAGTGTTGACCAAGTGTATCGTGCCAGACAACCTGTTTTTGCAACCGTGTTGAATGAAATGCAACAGGGTTATCAAAAAGGTTCAGTGCAGGTACAGGGCATTGTTGAGAGTCAGGCCCCGGTGCGCTCTGAGTATAACCCATCACACCCGCTGGCGAATGAAGACGGTTATGTTTTTCACTCCAATGTGGATCCCATGACTGAGATGGCCAACATGATGTCCGCCTCACGTTCATATCAGAATAATGTCGAGATCGCTGATACCTCGAAACAACTCTTGCTGCGTACCTTGCAGCTCGGTAAATAAATAAGGATTTCATCATGGCTATTAATGGTGTCGGTGAGAACTTCTATTCCTTTCTGAATAAGGAAGAGTCACAAAAGACCGAAGAGAAAGATGCGGGTAGTCTGGCATTGGAAGACTTTATGTCTTTGATGACAACCCAATTAAAAAACCAGGATCCACTCAAACCGATGGAAAGTGGTGATTTTTTGGGACAGATTGCCTCATTCGGAACGGTCAGCGGTATCGCAGACTTGCAGGATTCTTTCTCGAGTTTTGCCAAATCTATGCAGTCTGATCAAGCACTGCAGGGCTCATCGTTGGTAGGACGTTCAGTTTTAGTGCCTTCATCAATTGGCATGATGACGCCGGAAGATGGCATGACTGGGCAAATCAATGTCAGTGAGCCAGTGACCGATCTCAAAGTACAGGTGTTTTCTGAAAACGGCGTTCCGGTGAGAACCATTGAAATGGGAGCAGCGTCGGGCTACACCAACTTCACCTGGGATGGTTTTGATGCCAATGACACAGCAATGCCTGAAGGCATTTATCAATTCAGAGCAACAGGCACCGTCAATGGCGAGAACACCGCCTTTGGTACGGCTACCGTTGCCAAAGTTTCAAGTGTTTTAGTGGGTTCAGGGAGTCAGGGTTTAACAGTGAATCTAGCTGGAATCGGTTCAGTACCGTTCGGCGAAGTACAAGAAATTATCTAAGGAGGACATCACCATGTCTTTTAGCACAGCATTAAGTGGTTTGAACGCAGCAACAGCAGATTTGAATGTTAAATCAAATAATATTGCCAACGTAAACACGACGGGTTTTAAAGAATCTCGAGCCGAATTTGGTGATGTTTTTGCGGTATCAGCGTTTGGTACAACAAGTAAAACCGCCGTGGGTAATGGTGTTGTTTTGCAAAATGTCGCCCAGCAATTCAGTCAGGGTAACCTGGAATTCACCGATAACGCTTTGGATTTGGCGATAAGCGGCCAGGGCTTTTTTGCTATGGCACCAGAATTGAATAGCGGTGAAGTCATTTATTCCCGTGCTGGTGAATTTGCTGTCAATAAAGATGGTTTCGTTGTGTCTAACGAAGGCTGGTTTTTACGGACATTCCCGGTAGATGCGGCGGGAAATATTTCAGCTACCAGTATCAACGCGACTTCACCTATTCAGTTGCCTCCTTCAGTGGGGGCACCAGAGCCGACAACGTCATTGAATATTGCGACGAATCTGCCGTCAAACTCCGATCCTATTTCAACCGGTGGTGCTGCTCTCGTCCCTGGTAGCTACACAACCAGCTCAGCCTTAACGATAAGTGACTTTAGTACTGATCAAGTGAGTTTTGAAGTGGATGGTAATTTGGTGACTTTGAATGCTGATTATGGTTCGCTGTCAGGCGTGGCATCAGAGATTGAATCTCAATTGACGGGCTATACCGTTAATCTGGACGCTACTGATAACATTGTTTTCAACAGCCCAGATGAAAACGCCCCGGTTATTGCTAATTATAATGGTGATGTTGATAGTGGCGGCGCGACGATAGCTGACTTTACTGCTGGTTCTGGTAGTGCGGGATCACTTCCTGTAACGCCTTCAGTGTTGGCTATTGATCCTGCAGATCCGGCTAGTTATAGTTTTACTACCTCAGCCACAGTGTATGACTCATTGGGTAATGAGCATATTGTCACCACCTATTATCAAAAGATTGATGCTGCTGCAGTAGGTGATGAGGATAATCAGTGGCAAATGGCCGCTTATGTAGACGGTGGTGATGTAAAAGGCGGTACAGAAGGTGTTCCTTTTGCTCTGGAAACGAATGCGAGACTCAGTTTTAATCCGGATGGTACTTTAGCGAGTACGGATGCCGATCCATCAACAGCTGCCATTGACCCCATTACCCTAGGCTTTACTGATGGAACCGGTACGGAATGGGAAAGTGGTGCATCCACGCAAACTATCGCCCTGACATTAACGGGTTCAACGCAGAATTCAGGCCCGTTCAATGTGGGCGCCCTGACAGTTAATGGTTTCCCTACTGGTCGTTTGACGGGTGTTGATGTCAGTGAAGATGGTCTTATGCGTGCGACGTATAGTAATGGTCAGGCAGTTCCTATCGGTAAGATCGCTTTAGGAAACTTTGCTAATCCACAAGCATTGAACAAAATCGGTAATACGGCATGGAAAGAAACTACCGACTCCGGCCCTGTTATTGCCGGTGAAGCATCAACCGGTAGTTTTGGACAAATCCAGGCGGGTGCGCTTGAAACCTCAAACGTGGATCTCACCAAAGAATTAGTAGGTTTGATTACGGCCCAGCGTAATTTCCAGGCGAACTCAAAAGCCATTGAGACCAATAACGCCATCACTCAGACCATCATCAACTTACGATAAATAGCGTAAAAGCCGCTCCTTTTTATATGGGGCGGCTTTTTTTATCAAAGTTGGAACGAAACCTGCTTCTTATTTAGTAACACTTTTTTTGACGTTAGGTCATCAGTAATAGAGGCAACCGGCTATGGATCGAAGTCTTTACATCGCAATGAACGCCGCTCAGCAAACAATGCTGGCTCAGGCGACGAATGCCAATAATTTGGCTAACGTGAATACCACAGGTTTCCGCGCCGACTTTGAGCAATTTCGTAGCATGCCGGTATTTGGTGAGGGGTTGCCGAGTCGCGTTTACTCTATGACAGAAAGACCGGGTACAGATTATCAGCAAGGCACAGTGCAATCGACCGGACGAGAACTGGATATTTCAGTTCAGGGTGAAGGGTTCATCGCGGTTCAAGGCAAGGATGGACGAGAGGGGTATACCCGCGCTGGTGATTTACATATGACTGAAACCGGTCAGTTAGTCACCGGCACAGGATTATCGGTTATGGGTGAAGGTGGTCCGATTGCGATTCCGCCCTCCGAAAAAGTCGAGATTGGCTCCGACGGCACCATTTCTATTCGTCCGGTGGGTGCAGAATCAAATGCCTTAGCGGTGGTTGATCGTATCAAGTTGGTAAAGCCTGATTTACAGCAGATATTTAAAGACGTCGATGGGCTGATGCGAATGCAGGATGGCGGTGAAGCACCGTTGGATGCAACGGTACAAGTTTCATCGGGCACGTTAGAAGGTAGTAATGTCAGTGCTGTTGGTGCTTTGGTCAAAATGATTGAACTGCAAAGACAGTACGAAATGCAGGTGAAAATGATGAAAACAACGCAGGAAAACAGTGCTGAATCTGCACGTTTAATGCGGATGGGTGGCTAGAGCTTTCAAGGTTCAGCGGCTTAACTTTTTGGGAGAATAATTATGAATCAGGCTTTGTGGATTGCAAAAACCGGCCTTGATGCCCAACAAACCAGGATGTCAGTTATTTCCAATAACCTGGCTAATGTGAATACAACCGGTTTTAAACAAGACCGTGCTGTATTCGAAGATCTGCTTTATCAGACGATGCGACAACCAGGGGCGCAATCATCCAGTAGCACTCAACTACCATCAGGCTTGATGGTTGGTACGGGTGTGAGAACGGTAGCGACTGAAAAAATGCACATGCAGGGCAATATTGTTCAGACTGAGAATGCATTGGATATGGCTATTTCCGGTCGGGGCTTTTTTCAGGTTCTGATGCCGGATGGTTCACTATCGTATACGCGTGATGGTACGTTCCAGCTCGATTCAACCGGTCAGGTTGTAATGTCTAATGGTTACCCTTTAGAACCAAGCATTACGATTCCGGAAGATGCCTTGAGCATTACGGTCGGCTCGGACGGTACTGTGAGTGTTCTTCAACCCGGCGCTAATGCGCCGACTACAGTCGGCAATATTGATCTGGCTGACTTTGTAAACCCTACCGGTTTGCAACCAATCGGTGAAAACTTATTTAAAGAATCAGGTGCCAGTGGCACCGTCACAACCGGTACACCGGGGCTTGATGGTCTGGGGTCTGTCTATGGTGGTGCTTTAGAAACATCGAATGTAAACACCGTCACTGAACTCATCAATATGATCGAAACACAACGCGCTTATGAAATGAATTCCAAAGCGATTTCCACTGCCGATCAAATGCTCCAATACGCTAGTCAGAACCTCTAAACAGCTGCACGGGTCATCTGTCTGACACAACAGATGGCCCGTTTCTTTCCCTCTCCATCCGATCTGGCACAAAGTCTGCTAGATATCGTTACAAACACTTTTTTTGGAGAGTCATCATGAAATCAATGGTGCACATTACGATGTTGCTTTCCGCCCTTGTTATGGCGGGATGCACGTCTACTGAGGTCAAGCGCGACCCCGCTTATTCAGCTGTTCGACCTGTAGCGGTTGAGCCCCAGGAGAATAATGACGGTGCTATTTTTGACGCTCGCAATAATATTTCGTTATTTGAAGACTATCGTGCCCGCCGGGTCGGCGATATTTTGACAGTAAGACTGGAAGAGCAGACTGACGCCGAAAAAGAAACGGAAACCACCGTCAGTAAAAGCAACAGTAATAGCATTGACAACCCCACCATATTTGGCACCACACCGCAGTTTGATCTACCGAGTGGCTTACCATTAGCCAACACCAAAGATAATAATCTGGCGTTTGGTATTGGCTCTGAAACGGATTTTGAAGGTGAAGGTGAAAGCGATCAGAACAATAAATTAAGCGGCAACATTAGTGTGTCAGTGGTTGAAGTCTTGCCCAACGGCAACATGGTGATTCGTGGCGAAAAAGTCATCACCATCAATCAGGGCAATGAATACATTCGACTCTCAGGCATGATCAGTCCGCGTGATGTGGCGGCAGACAATTCCATTTCGTCGGTAAGAATTGCCGACGCTCAGATTGCCTATGTCGGCGATGGTCCGACGAATGATGCGAATGTGATGGGCTGGTTAAGCCGATTCTTTGTCAGTGCATTGATGCCTTTCTAGGGGTGAAGAAAATGAAAATAAAATTACTGTTTACGCTTTCTTTGCTTCTTATATCCGGCCTTGTTCAGGCGGAAAGAATTAAAGATTTGGCCTCCATTGCCGGTGTGCGTAGTAACCAATTGATTGGTTATGGTTTGGTCGTGGGTCTTGATGGTACGGGTGATAAGACTAAGTTTACCGGACAGAGCCTGCGAAATCTGTTGGTCGAGATGGGTATTAATATTCCTCCGGGTACCGATCCAAAAAGTAAAAATGTTGCAGCCGTATCCGTTCATGCTGACTTGCCGCCTTTTGTTAAACCAGGTCAGGAAATTGATATTACCGTTTCCTCATTGGGTGATGCGAAGAGTCTGCGCGGCGGCAGTTTGCTGATGACACCATTGAAAGGTGCTGACGGTAATATCTATGCGATGGCACAAGGTAATCTGGTGGTTGGTGGTTTTGGCGTCGATGCCGGTGATGGCTCACGTGTCACCGTTAATATCCCCAGTGCAGGTCGTATTCCGAATGGTGCCACCGTGGAACGTACCGTCAAAAATGCGTTCAATGTGGGCGACTCAATAACGCTTAACTTGCATAGCCCAGACTTTACGACAGCGAGTCGTTTGAGTGATGCCATCAACCATACACTCGGTAAAGGCACCGCGAGTTCGATGGATGCTTCTTCTATTAAAGTGAATGCGCCTCGTGATCCGAGTCAGCGCGTGCCATTCCTATCTTTAATTGAAAACCTTGAATTAAATCCGGGCGAAGCGCCTGCCAGAGTCGTTGTGAACTCACGTAGTGGCACCGTTGTTATCGGTCAGCATGTCCGTGTCAGTCCCGCCGCTGTGACCCATGGCAACTTGTCAGTCACTATTTCTGCCGATGCGGAAGTGAGTCAACCTAACCCGTTTTCTCAGGGACAGACAGTTATCACGCCTAACTTTGATATTGAAATCAGCGAAGAAGACAGCCGGATGTTTGTATTTGATCCGGGCGTGTCACTGGATGATATTGTGCGTGCTGTGAATCAGGTTGGTGCTGCGCCTGGTGATTTAGTGGCTATTCTTGAAGCACTTAAACAAGCCGGTGCTTTGAGAGCGGATTTGGTCGTCATTTAACCATGACTTATGAGTCCAATATCGCCCAATCAACGGTTGATTTTCATGGCCTTAATCAATTGCGTGCGCAGGCCGGTAAAAACCAGAACGATCAACAGACAATGCGTCAGGTGGCAGCACAATTTGAATCGCTGTTTGTCACGATGATGCTGAAATCGATGCGGCAGGCCAATTTAGGCGAAGGCATTTTTGATTCTGAACAGAGCAAAATGTATCAGGAAATGTCAGACCAACAGTTGGCTGCAGATTTATCTTCCCGTGGTGGTTTGGGTTTACAGGACGTCATTCTCCGACAACTGGGCGGTGAACCCCAATCAGTCAAGCAAGAACTCAAGGCGGGCCAGAGTTATAGCATGGACACAGTTATTGTCCGTCCAGCACTGGGTGCCAAAGTCAATGAACGCATTATTGATCAAATAGAACAGATTAATGAGACCCAACGCCATCAAACAGATACAGAGCTTGCTAAAGTCGAGGCGCCAACAGGTGAGCAAATGCAATTTGATAGCCCTCAGGATTTTGTCGAGAAACTCTGGCCTTATGCCGAACAGGCTGCTGAAAAGATTGGGGTAGCACCTGAAGTGATTTTGTCACAAGCGGCGCTGGAAACAGGCTGGGGACAACATGTCTTATCGAATGCTGAAGGTAAAACCAGTTTTAATCTGTTCAATATTAAAGCGCATAGCAATTGGTCTGGTGATTACACCAGCAAAAATGCGTTGGAATACCGTGATGGCAAAGCGTTGCACGAAGAGTCTCGTTTCCGTGCTTACGACTCCTATCAACAGAGTTTTGATGATTATGTCCAGTTCCTGCAAACCCAGCCACGTTATCGGGAAGCCCTGCAACATGTCGCTGATCCGGAAGCCTTTGTTGAGCACCTGCATAAAGCCGGGTATGCGACCGACCCACAATACTCTGACAAAATTAAACGCATTATGAATGGCGACACGCTGGCACAGATTTCGCAAGAGATTCAACATGGTTAATCTTCTGTTACTGAAACGGACACAATTCTAATGGCGAGTACACTCAGTATAGGTACATCAGCCCTGTTAACCGCACAGGGTGGGCTGTCAACAACCAGTCATAACATCAGTAACGTCAATACTGAGGGATACTCGCGTCAACGTATAGAGCAATCAACCCGCATACCCGAATATAACGGTAATCAGTATTTTGGTACGGGTGTTCAAATTGATGATGTGAGAAGGTTGTTTGATACCTTTCTTTCCGATCAGGTCAGATTATTCACTGCTCAGGAAGAACAGTTCGACACATTCAATACGTTTGCCAGTCAGGTGGAAGATCTACTCGCTTCAGATTCTCTCTCACTATCCAATGGTTTGGAGAGTTTCTTTGATTCAGTTCAGGCTGTGGCTGACGATCCCACTTCCATTGCTGCCCGCCAAGTGATGTTGACCGAAGCCGATACATTGGCGAATCGGTTTAATACGATCGATACACAACTGGATTCATTTAACAGTCAGGTTAATCTTAGTCTGCAGAGCAATGTGAATGATGCCAACTCCCTGATTCAAGGCATTGCCGAATTGAATGTGGCTATTCTTGAAGCTGAAGGGGGTAGTGGCGCATCACCGAATGATTTGCTGGATCGCCGTGATAAGTTAATCAATGATTTGTCCGAGTTGGTCTCTGTTAAAACAGTTGAGCAAAGTAACGGCAGCATGAATGTCTTTATTGGGACCGGTCAGCCTGTCGTTGTTGGCTCCAGCACCAATAAGCTTTCCACCATTTTTGACCCGAATGATTCATCACGTTTACAAGTAGCTTTAGGCCAGAATCAGGTCGATATTACTGAGCAAGTGACGGGCGGTAAATTAGGTGGCTTATTACGAGTAAGGGCTGAAGTCATTGATGTGACGCGTGCTGAAATTGATACTTTGGCGGCCAGCATTATTGAAAACTTTAACAATCAGCACACAACGGGCTTAACCTTAGATGGTAATGCGGGTGCTAACTTCTTTGCCCCTGCTGATCCAGCCGGTATCCCCGCTCCGGATGCAGGCACGATTAGATTGGCAGTAACGGACCCCAGAAATATCGCGGTCGCATTTCCTGTTCAATTGGGCTCTATCAGTGGTAATGCTGGAACGGGGACTTTAACAGTTGATTCAATTGATTCCAGTGGTGTGGGGTTCGATGCCACCTCAACGTTGAATAATCCGTTAACGTTTTCGTTTGATAATACAACCAATACCTACACAGTCACCTATGGCGCTGGCAACACGGCGACGCTTAGTTACGATCCTGCTACAGATAGCGGCAAAACGTTTGACCTCGCCAACCTGACCTCGCCGCCTAACACGCCTTTTCCCGGTGCTTTGCCACCATTGACCATTACGCTGGAAGGTGTACCGGCCAATGGTGACAGCTTTGTTATCAATAATAGTACGGCGGGTGGCTTTAATGGCTTTGGTGATAACCGAAATGCTCTGGCGCTGGCAGAGTTACAAGTCGCTAAGACCATGAAACCAAATGGCAGTGGTAATCCGACCCAAAGTTTTGGCGATGCCTATGGGATATTAGTTGCGAATGTCGCTACCAGAACCAAACAGGCTCAAGTGGGCCAGGAAACACAGCAGGGTTTGCTGGATCAGACGAAAAGCCGTTTTGATTCCGTATCCGGGGTTAATCTGGATGAAGAGGCGGCCAGCCTGATTAAGTATCAACAAACCTATCAAGCGGCAGCGCAGATAATCACTGTTTCGAATACCATATTCGACACACTGATTAATTCTTTTTAGGGGTTATATCGATGCGTATTTCAACCTCACAAATTTATGATCAAAGCCTGACTTCAATTCTCAATCAGCAGTCGAAGCTGGCAAATACACAAAACCAGATTTCTACCGGTAAGCGTATTCTGAATCCTTCAGATGACCCCTCTGGTTCCGTTCAGATTCTTAATCTTCAACGCGAGTTAAGTCTATCGAATCAATACATCGACAATGCCGTGATTGCGGGCAATAAACTGGAACGTGAAGAAGTCGCATTAGACAGCGTAACCAACTTGATTCAACGGGTCAGAGAGCTTGCTGTACAGGGTCTTAACGATTCGAACTCTCAAAGCGATCGGCAAGCGATTGCGACTGAGATGAGAGAGCTAAATGAACAACTGCTGAGTGTGGCGAACACGAAAGATGCGAACGGCGATTATCTGTTTTCAGGGTTTGCAACCAGTAACCAACCCTACGATAATCTTCTGAGTAGTTACCAAGGTGATGAGGGGCAAAGAAACCTGAAAGTCGGTGAAGGTGTTTTAATTGCTACCAATGATCCAGCAAACCGTCTGTTTGAGGCCCCCGTCACACAAACATCGGTTACACCAACGTTAGTAACCAGTGACGCAGCCGTTTCAATTGATAATGATCCTTCGCTACTGCCACCATTCACAGCGTTAACATTTGATTTTTCCGCCGGACCGCCGGAAGAATACACCGTTACTGATGGAACCAATACGGAAACATTTCCCTACACAGATGGTGGGGTTGTGGATCTGCAAGCATTAAATGCAAGCTTCCCAGCACTTGATTTGGTATTTACGGGTGCCCCCGCCGATGGGGATCAATTTGTAATTGAAAAGCAAACGACACAGACCACAATCACTCCCGCATTGGTAACCAGTTCAGCCTCCGTCTCCATTACGGGTGACAGTGGTGTGCTTGATCCCTTTACAGCGCTAACATTTGATTTTTCTGCCGGCCCACCGGAAGAATACACCGTCACTGATGGAACCAATACGGCAACTTTTGCCTATAGTGATGGTGAAGCGGTAGATTTGTCTGCTTTGGATCCAAACTTCCCGTCTCTCGAAGTGACACTCAGCGGTAACCCTGCCGATGGCGATCAGTTTGCGATTGAAAAACAGCCAGGAAATAGTCAGACCGTCTTTCAAACCATTAATAATTTTGCCGCGGCGCTTGAGGCCAATAATGTCAGTGCAGGTGCTTCACCCAATAATGGCGACTTTTTGACAAATATTGATGCCGTGTTGAGTAATATTCTTGATGGTCGT
>NZ_CBFHHW010000039.1:0-7396 GCF_965655755.1 Methylophaga sp.
GAAGGCGCATTAGCTAAACGCCACCGGAGTTTATTATATCGCATGGCCTTCGCGGGCTTTGCGATGATGAATATGATGTGGGTATCTATTGCTTTGTATAGTGGTGCCGATGACGGCGAGTTTCGTAATTGGTTTCACTGGATCAGTCTTGTGATTGCCACACCGACTTTGTTGTATTCTGGTTTCCCATTCATTCGCAATGCGCTGATAGGTCTGCGTAGACGCTATCTGACAATGGATCTGCCCATCGCTATTGGGGCTACCTCAACGTATACCTACTCCTGTTATGTCACTTTGTCACAATCGGCCAGTGGTCAGGTTTACTTCGATACGGTTGTGAATTTTCTATTTGTTATTCTTGTGGGTCGCTACCTTGAGGCCATTTCAAAGCGCCAGGCTTTGTCCGCTACACGAAGGCTTTTAGAATTACAGCCTAAGCTGGCAACGTTAGTTGAACAGGAGCAAACGCGGGTAGTGTCGATCCGCAGTGTTCAGATAGGTGACTTATTATTGGTACGACCTGGGGAAAAAGTACCGGTTGATGGAGTGATTGAACAGGGACAAAGTGCTGTAGATGAATCGATGCTGACAGGAGAATCCTTACCTGTAGCCAAACAAGAGGGTGACCATGTTGTTGCTGGTAGTATCAATGGCGAAGGTGCTTTCAAGATACGTACCGAACAGGTATTACGAAATACGGCTTTAGCTAAAATTGTTGCCTTGATGGATGAGGCTCAGGCATCAAAAGCGCCTATTCAAACCACAGCCGACAGGATTGTACCGTGGTTCGTATTAATCACATTAACGTTGGCAACTCTGACGTTTGTGTACTGGTCTCAGTTTGATTTTGAAACTGCTCTATTAGCTGCCACATCAGTGCTGGTAGTGACCTGTCCCTGTGCCTTTGGTCTGGCTACACCAATGTCAGTTGCGGTTGCTACTGGAGTGGGAGCCAATCGTGGTGTGTTAATTAAACAAGGACAAGCGCTTGAGCAGTTATCGCGCGTGACCCATCTTGTTTTTGATAAAACCGGCACCTTGACTGAGGGCAGACTGCAAGTTAAAACAATACAAAGTTTCGGTGTGATAGAAAATGAGAGTCTATTACAGTTGGCCGCATCCGTTGAGCAAAACTCAGAGCATGGTATCGCAACAGCGATTGTTCAGGCAGCCCAAGAAAAGTCATTACGTTTCTTACAGACACATAGTTTTAACTCGGTACCAGGAAAAGGTGTCACCGCAACGATCAATGAAGACAAGGTACATGTAGGTACGTTGACCTGGTTAAAAAGCCTGAAAATGGCGTTTACGCCTCAACAGGAACAGTTGCTGGCTGAATACGAACATCAGGGTGTCAGTTGTGTGCTAATTGTGATCAATGGCCAGCCGGAAGGCATGCTGGGACTGGTAGATAGCTTGCGTCAGGATGCAGTAGCAACAATCCAGCAACTACTTAACGCTGGCTTGGATATCACTGTACTGAGTGGCGACAAACAGGCTGTGGTTGATGCTGTTACCGCAGAATTGGGCAATGTGTCACGTCAGGCTGAAGTTCTGCCACGAGATAAATCCGAGGTTGTTCGTTCGCTTCAACAGGACGGACATATTGTGGCAATGGTCGGTGATGGCGTGAATGACTCGCCGGCTCTGATTCAGGCTGATGTGGGTATAGCTATGGCATCAGGAACTGATGTGTCAGTGGAAAGTGCCGATGTTGTGTTGACACATCAAACTCTTGGCAAGGTGTCTGAAGCCAGACTTTTAGCCGCCCGAACTTTGCGAGCCATCAGACAGAATATTGTACTCTCCATCAGTTACAACGTTATCATGGTGCCTTTAGCGATGATGGCTTTGGTGAGTCCATTAGTGGCAGCTATAACGATGCCGATAAGTTCTTTATTAGTGATCGGCAATGCAGCTCGGATCGGCCGTTTATTTAAAGGGCGATAAAAGTAAACAGTCCAGCCGTCACAATCAAATCTTTAAGAGGTTGTTATGGAAGTCATATATGGTTTATTGCCGGGCATGTTATTACTGGGCATTATAGGTGTAGCCGTATTTTTCTGGGCAGTACGTAGTGGACAGTATGATGACATGGATGGCGCAGCAAATCGTGTTTTGATGGACGATGAAGATGAACAACGGCCTTCAGAGGATAAAACAACAGCAGAAGAGGCTGATACCAGGGAACACAGATAGTAATGCTGAAACAAGTTAGACGGTAAAGGAATGTCGTATTTGGAGAAACGTTATGACTAAGAGCTGGAGTATCAAAAAGATGCTTCAGTTCTGGGCAACCGCAACTATCGTTGTGGTGGTGGTGATGACTCTGATGGCAAATTTCGCCAATATCCGTATCAGTTCCTCGCAACAGATCTTCAGTGAAACATTGCTACCACTAGAAAATAGTAGCCGTGAGTTGACTACTGTAATTGCTTCGCTTATCAGCAGACAAAAGCAATTTCTTGCGGCTGATTCTATCCTCACACTTAAGCAACACACTGATCGGGCCGAAACGGAGCAGGTTTTCCTACAGAACTGGTTGCGTTTGTCATCCTCGTTTGACGGTAAAAAAGACAGAGAAGCGCTGGTTAATAGCTTATTTGACTATTATCAGGATTTTCTCACTTTGGATAACGAGCTTTTCCTATTGAAGGAGAAAGGCTTGGTTGTCTCTGAGCGGTTAAAGCGACATCGCGATGATATCGACTTGCAGGCAGACAATATCAGACAGCTGCTTTCTCAATTAGAGCAGCAACTTCGACGCAATAATATATTGTCTGGCATACCCTTACTGGAAAATGTACGCACAGTACTGTATCAGCTAGAATCACTCAATACTGAGATAGTGCTCACTCAGAATGCGGATCAACTCGATAAACTCACTGCACAAAAACAAGCCCCGATAAAACAAACAACACAATCACACATTAGGTCGCTGAAAAATCGTTTGCAGGCTTTCCCTGCATTAATCAACCAGGCAACGGAGATTGAGAAAGATCTTCAAATCATGGTTGCACTGCTGTTTGAGGAGGATGGACTTCATCGCTTACATCAACAAGCCCTATTAAATCGTGTATTGCTGGAACAGGGCGAACAATCAGCAATGGCCGTTATAAGTGTGTTGAAAAATAAGATTGCCCGCCTTGCCGACAGGGTCAATCAGCAAACTTATCAGGCCGTCAGCGATAATGTGGATCTTGCTGATCGGACCCGCTGGCAGGTTATTGTCTTAAGTGGATTGATCACATTTGTGATGGTTTTCTTTGCTTTCATGTTGTTTCATCGAATTAATCAACCGCTGCATCTGATTCGGCAGTCAATGCATAAGTTGGCTGAAGGAAAATTTGATACACGGATTGAGCACATGCAAGCAGAAGATGACATCTCACTGCTGATGACAGATTTTAATGTGTTTGCAGGCAATACTGAGCAATTAATAAACGAGCTCGCTCAGGCTCATCAGCTGGTGCAAAATAGTGAAGAGCATATCAGAGCCATACTGAATGCTGTGCCAGAGGCCATTTTGACCTTGACCCTGAATGGCGAAATCAAGCAGGTTAATCCTGCTGCAGAAAGCATTTTGGGCGCATCACAAGAGGTATTAGCCGGGAAAAATGTTTTACGCTTTTTCAGTAACAAAAGCCTGGTTCAAAGCTTCAATGACATCATTGAACAATCGGCTGCGGGCACGGACTTTGAAGGTGAACGATACGATGGCACAGCCATATCGATGGATTTATCATTGAGTCGTGTCGGCACTGAAGAGAATGAAGATGTCTGGGTATGTGTCATCTCTGATGTGACCGATAGTAAACTAACTCAAAGGCGCTTAGAACAGACAACGGTTGAACTGAATACTATTCTTGATAATGCGATGGTGGGCATCGCTTTTGTTCGGGATCGACATTTTATACGCGTCAACCAAAAGTTTTGCGAGCTGTTTGGTTATCCACGTGAGGAAATTGAGGGGCAAAACAGTCAGTGTATTTATCTGAATACCAATGCCTATGAACAGTTTGGTGATGAGGCATACCATCAACTGACTTTGGGTGATAATTATGATGCACAACTGGAAATGGTTCGTAGTGATGGTCATAGCTTCTGGTGCGGAATGTCAGGTAAAGCTATTGATCCAGAAAATCCTAAAGATGGGAGCATATGGCTGTTTGAGGATATTTCAACGCAGCGAGATAATGAAGAACATCTGACACGTCTTGCCAGTATTGATGTTCTGACGGGGTTAGCTAATAGAACCGTGTTTATGGATCGCGTGGAACACGCTATCCATAAATCGTTGCGTGACTCTGGCAGGTTGGCTGTTTTATTTCTCGACTTAGACCATTTCAAACAAATCAATGATTCATTAGGTCATAAAGCCGGCGATATGCTGTTGGAGGAAGTCGCTAAACGAATTAAATTGTGTTTGCGGGAAGGGGACACGGTTGCACGTTTGGGGGGGGATGAGTTTACTCTCTTACTAGAAGATATACGCTCCGCTGAGCATGTGGGGAAAGTGGCTGAAAAAGTTGCTCATGAAATTATAAAGCCTTTTCAACTTGAGGCGACAGAAGTGACTATCAGTCCAAGTATTGGTATTAGTCTTTATCCGGCTGATGGTCGTGATGTCGATATGTTGATACGAAATGCAGATGCTGCCATGTATCACGCTAAAAAATCAGGGCGTAATAATTTCCAGTTTTATTCAGTAGAAATGAACGCAGAGACAGCCAAACGGTTGGCCATGGAAACCGCTTTGCGGCGTGCCATAGAAAAACAAGAATTACAGTTGTATTACCAACCTCAAATAGATCTACAGACCGGGGAAATAGTCGGTGCTGAAGCACTATTAAGATGGCATACAGAACAATGGGGTCACGTATCTCCGGCAGAGTTTGTTCCCATTCTCGAGGATACCGGCCTCATCGGCCCTGTCGGAGAATGGATTCTAAAAGAAGCCTGCATAACCTATATGGAATTAGCTGAGCGCCTGTCTGATCAGTTCAGGATGGCCGTCAATCTATCTAGCAGGCAGTTCAAAGGGGGATTGTTGGCGAGTTCGGTCCGGCGAATATTGCAGGAATTGAATATGCCACCGATGCATCTGGAGTTGGAGATTACAGAGACGATGTTGATGGAAGACACAGTGCTTGCGAGTCACACTCTTGCTGAATTGAGCGAAATGAATATCAGCCTGGCTATTGATGACTTCGGAACAGGTTATTCATCCTTGTCTTACCTTAAACAGTTCCCATTAAACGTGCTTAAAATAGACGGCAGTTTTGTGCGTGACATTGCCATGGATGGTGGTGATGCGGCGATAGTTAATGCTATTTTGGCGCTGTCAAAAAGCCTGGGTCTGAAAGTGGTCGCCGAGGGTGTGGAGACAGTCGAACAGCTTGATTATTTTCGCTCTCATGACTGTCATCTGGCACAGGGCTATTTGTTCAGTAAAGCGGTTGATAAAGAGGGGTTTAATCGTCTACTTGATCGGGAAACATGGATTTAGCTGTATAAAGCAATAACGTTTTTTGATTTTCTGAGAAATGCACTCGTAGGTTGGGAGCGGCATAATGCCAGATTGTCGTCGATACCCCCTCAGAATCTGTCATAGTTTTGGTCGCATCGGGTTCACCGAAACGTGATGCGATCATCTGCTTATCCAGACTGACAGATGGAATGTAAGTGATAGCCGTTACAGGCGCTTTCAAAACAGCTACCCGATCAGACTGGGCTAGTTCATGTTGATGTGCTCCGCTGGGTTGCAATTTGCCTGCTTTAGCGCGCTTGAGCATTGCCTGTAACTGTTCAGGAGGAACCGCGAGATTTAATACTAACTTGGCTGACAAGCCACCGAGATTGATGCTCTCAAAATAGGCTTCCACACTAGTGCTGTTATCGGGATCAGTAAAAATAGCGGTTTTACCAAAGACACCTAGCTGTTCCTGTGCGGTTTTATAGCTTGTATTAGCCAGATGGATACCGAAAACTTTACTATTACCATCGGGCATGTTGATCACTTCCCAAGGCTTTGAAGCCGGTGGCTGGGGTGAGGGAATTAGCAGCATTGCTGAAATACCGGCAAGGACCAGAATCAGACCGATAAGAAAGTTTTTTAATAAACGCATGATGTAATCCTGATTAAGCTTTTGGCTTTGTTGTTTCTAACCAAAAAGTGACGGGCCCATCATTGGTAAGGCTGACTTGCATATCAGCACCAAAGTGGCCCGCAGCGCTATTGGCATGATGTCTTTTGGCCTGACTGACCAGGTATTCGAATAAATCATTCGCTTCCGACGGCGCAGCTGCGGGAGTAAAACTAGGACGTGAGCCTTTGCGTGTATCTGCTGGCAGGGTGAATTGCGGCACAAGCAATAATCCACCACGGATATTTTTTAAGGATAAATTCATTTTATCGTCCTCATCACTAAAGACACGATAATTTAATACTCTCTCCAGCAACTTATCGGCATCCTCAAGCTGATCGGTTTTTTCTACACCAATAAAAACCAATAAGCCTTGCTGAATTTCTGCGACACGTTTCTCATCAATAGTCACTTCGGCATGGCTGACACGCTGTAACAAGGCAATCATAATAACCGCTCCGCAAGTTGGTCTGTCGCAGCCACTAATGCATTAATCATCGCAGGCTCACCGGCTGCATGACCGGCCAGCGGTAATATTTGTAGCTCAATCTCTGGCCATTTTTTCTTCAGTTCCCAGGATTGTTGCATTGGGCAGACGATGTCGTAGCGACCATGAATCACTTTGGTTGGGATGGTTTTGACTGGTTCCAGACTGTCTAGCAGGGGCTTCTCATTGATAAAACACGCGTTGAGTGCGTAGTGAAGCTGAACCCGTGAGTGGGCCAGCGGCCCAGGTGCCTGAGTTAAATCAGGCTGGTAGACTTCGTCACGCAACATCACAATCGTACCTTCCCAGATATTAAGCGTTTGGGCCGCAGCCATTTGCACCGCTTCATCGTCACTAGTCAGTTGTTCGAAGTAGGCTTCCAGTGGCCGTTGTCGCTGAGATTCAGGGAGCCCTGAAACCAATGCTTCCCATGCTTCAGGAAAGAGTTTTGATGCACCGCCTTCTGCGTATACCCAGTCGATATCCTGCTGACGACCGAGAAAGGTGCCACGCAGAATCATTGACGTAACTTTCCCAGCAAACTCACATGCATAGGCCAGCGCTAATGTCGCGCCCCAAGAACCACCGAATAAGACCCACTTTTCAATGTCTAATGATTCACGAATATGCTCCATATCAGCAATCAGATGATGAAGTGTGTTGTTTTCGAGTTCACCGCTCGGTAATGAACGACCACAACCACGTTGGTCGAACAGGATAATCCGGTATTTATCCGGGTTGAAGTAGCGACGATGATTGGGTT
>NZ_CBFHHW010000039.1:7495-11831 GCF_965655755.1 Methylophaga sp.
TGCAACCGGAGCCCGGACCACCATGCAGAAACACAATGGGCACACCGTCAGGATTGCCACATTCTTCTACATACACCTGATGTTGGCCACCGTGACTCAGCTTTTCTCGAGTGAAAATATGGCTCTGGTAAGGTTCGATTTCCGGGTAAAGTGACAACATAAAAAAGCTCGTTAGTATTTCTCGGCCTGAACTATAGCATGCGTAAGCGCCATAGATGTTCGCTAGAGGTAAGATGAAGTGTTTTCTCAGACAAAATAATCGCTTACAACGATGGTAATTATCCTGCTATTGCGAGAAAATACAGGGTTTACACTACAGCGTTAAGTAGTGTTGACTGGATTAGTCCTAAAAAGCCGTTGCGTCAGAGCAACTGAATAATAATCAAGGCAAGATAAAACAATGAACCTGCACGAATTTCAGGCGAAACAATTATTTAATCGCTATGGTGTACCGACGCCACAGGGTCAGGCAGTCACGGAAGCTGCCCAGGCAAGACAAGCTGCTGAATTACTGGCAGGAGAGCGTTGGGTGGTTAAAGCCCAAGTCCATACTGGTGGTCGCGGTAAAGCCGGTGGCGTTAAAGTGGTTAATAGTCTGGATGATGTGGAAGCAGCAGCAATGTCGATGTTGGGACAGCAGCTTGTCACCCATCAAACCACAGCGGATGGTTTACCCATTCATCAGGTATTGGTTGAAAAACCAACGGATATTGTCCGTGAAATTTATCTTGCCGTATTATTGGACCGGAGTAGTCAGCGTATTGTATTCATGATCTCCGCTGAGGGTGGTATGGACATCGAAGCCGTCGCAGAAGATACCCCTGAAGCCATTCTGAACCTCTATGTTGATCCCATTGTGGGGCTTCAAAGCTACCAGTGCCGCAGAGCAGGATTTTTCCTCGGGCTTACAGGCACAGCATTTAAGCAGTTACAACAGATCATGCAAAGCCTGTATCAGCTCTTCATAGAAAATGATGCCAGTCAGGTCGAAATTAACCCCCTTGTGGTAACAAACGACGGTGAGCTGTTGGCCGTGGATGCCAAAATCAACCTGGATGATAACGGTTTATTTCGACATCCCGATCTGGCTGAGATGTTCGATCCTACTCAGGAAGATGATGCTGAAGTCATTGCACGCGAGTATGGTCTCAACTACATTTCTTTAGACGGAAATGTCGCCTGTATGGTGAATGGTGCCGGTCTGGCGATGGCGACCATGGATCTGATTCAGAAAGAAGGTGGTGAACCAGCCAATTTCCTGGATGTAGGTGGTGGTACGACGGCGGAACGTGTGGCAGAAGCCTTCAAATTGATTTTGTCTGATACCAAAGTGAAATCGATACTGGTGAATATTTTTGGCGGTATTGTCCGTTGTGATCTGATTGCAAAAGGTATCATTCAGGCAGCAAAAGAAGTCGATTTAACCTTACCAGTGGTGGTACGTCTGGAAGGAACCAATGCTGAGCAGGGACGTGAGTTACTGGCAAACAGCCAGATGAGTATTTATGCAGCACAGGATCTGACTGATGCTGCCAGAAAAGCGGTAGCCGCTGCCCAGGAGTCAAACGTATGAGCATACTGGTTAACCGCGAAACAAAAGTTATCTGTCAGGGCTTTACAGGCAAACAGGGTACCTTCCACTCGGAGCAGGCTATTGCTTATGGCACACAATTTGTTGGTGGTGTCACACCGGGAAAAGGTGGCCAGCAACATTTAGACAGACCCGTTTTTAACACCGTACACGAAGCGGTTGCCGAAACCGGTGCCAATGCAACCATGATATATGTGCCTGCAGCATTCGCTGCTGATGCCATATTGGAAGCGGCAGACGCGGGGATCAAAGTCATCGCCTGTATTACTGAGGGCATACCTGTTCAGGATATGCTTCGTGTTAAACATGCTTTGAATAACAAAGATGTGTTTTTGATTGGCCCGAACTGCCCTGGTTTGATTACACCGGGTGAATGTAAAATCGGCATTATGCCGGGAGTCATACATCAGCCAGGTAAAATCGGCATTGTGTCACGTTCAGGTACGCTGACGTATGAGGCTGTCCATCAAACCACGCAAAATGGTTTAGGACAAAGTACCTGCGTTGGTATCGGCGGCGATCCTATCCATGGCATGAACTTTATCGAATGTCTGGAAATGTTTGAAAATGATCCTCAGACAGAGGGTATCGTGATGGTTGGTGAAATCGGCGGTCATGCGGAAGAAGATGCGGCGGAGTACATCAAACAGAACGTGACCAAACCGGTGGTGGCTTATATCGCCGGTTTGACTGCACCGCCGGGTAAACGAATGGGACATGCTGGCGCAATTATCAGTGGTGGTACGGGTACAGCGGAAGCCAAACTGGCTGCGCTGGAAGCTGCAGGAGCCAAAATCGCACGATCACCGGCTGAAATAGGTGATTGCATGCTGGCGGCAATGGAAGCGCGATAGATGAATGACTTGACGCTGGTCATGGGGCAAATCAATCCTGTGGTAGGGGATGTGGCTGGCAACGTTATTAAGATAATTACTTCAGCCCACCAGGCTCGCGATGAATTTGATGCAGATTTAGTGATTTATCCGGAACTGACTTTAACCGGTTATCCACCCGAGGATCTGTTACTGAGACCAGGGCTGCTCAAGCGCGTAAGCAAGGCGCTTGATACCTTGCAAAAGCATGTGCAAGGCATTGCCATAATTGTCGGTCATCCCGATGGTGAAGTCCGCAAAGAACTCTATAACGCTGCGACTTTAATTGATAACGGCAAGCGAGTTGCGACCTATTTCAAGCATAAATTGCCCAACTACAGTGTGTTTGATGAAAAACGTTACTTCGTTGAAGGTAAAGAAGCTTGTGTAGTGGATTTTAGAGGAATCAAGATTGGTCTGACTTTATGTGAAGATATCTGGTTCACTGAGCCTGCTTGTCAGGCCGCTGACTCAGGCGCAGAACTTATTATTAATCTAAATGCCTCTCCGTTTCGAAGCGGTAAGTGGCAGCAGCGGAAAGCTGAAGTAAAGAAACGTGTTCTGGAAACCGGGTTGCCCATCATTTATGTCAATCAGGTCGGAGGTCAGGACGAATTGGTATTCGATGGTTCTTCCTTTGCTATGGATAATCATGGGCAGAAAGTGGCTCGTGCACCTGCATTCGAAAACGGCTTATATCCCCTTACAGTCAAACGGGATGATAAAGGGCTTATCCAAGTGTATGGTGACATGGCGGTGAAAGAAAAAGAACTCGCCATGATTTATAAAGCGCTGAAAACCGGTCTGCGCGATTACATTGAAAAAAACCATTTTCCAGGTGTTGTGATTGGCTTGTCCGGAGGCATAGATTCTGCGCTGACCTTAGCCTTGGCTGTGGATGCCATTGGTGCCGATAAAGTCCACGCGGTGATGATGCCGACCCGTTATACCGCACAAATCAGTCTGGATGATGCCAAAACGATGGCAGAAGGCTTGAACGTACAATACAGCGTCATGTCGATTGAGCCGGTGTTCAATTCATTTCTGGATACACTGGCTGATTCTTTTGCAGGTTTGCCCGTTGACACCACTGAAGAGAATATTCAGGCGCGTTGTCGAGGCATTATTTTGATGGCCTTATCGAATAAAACAGGCTCAATGGTGTTAGCAACCGGTAATAAAAGTGAAATGGCAGTGGGATACTCCACGCTGTATGGCGATATGGCAGGAGGCTACTCACCGTTAAAAGATGTATATAAAACTGTTGTCTATCAGCTTAGTCACTACCGCAATACGCTCTCATCAGTCATTCCTGAGCGAATCATTACCCGACCGCCTTCTGCCGAGCTAGCTGCGGATCAGCTGGACCAGGACAGTCTGCCACCCTACGATATTCTAGATAAGATTTTAGAACGTTATATTGCCGATGACAGTTGTTTTGAAGACTTGGTAGCAGAAGGCTATGATGCCGAAGAAGTTGCAAGGGTCATCAAAATGGTAGATCGTAATGAGTACAAACGACGTCAGGCGCCGCCAGGTATTCGTATCAGCAGTCGTGCTTTTGGGCGCGATCGCCGATACCCGATTACTTCAGGCTACACTGTTACCTCAACTATAGAGTAAGGAAATGCGATGAAGAAAATTGAAGCGATTATCAAACCTTTTAAGCTCGATGATGTTCGTCAGGCTTTGTCGGAAATCGGTGTCACAGGTATGACGGTAACCGAGGTCAAAGGCTTTGGTCGTCAGAAAGGGCACACAGAATTCTACCGTGGTGCCGAATATGTCGTTGATTTCCTGCCGAAAGTGAAACTTGAAATTGTTATTTCTGATGATGCTGTGGATTCGGTCATTGAGAGTATTACCAAAGCCG
>NZ_CBFHHW010000039.1:11929-14039 GCF_965655755.1 Methylophaga sp.
GCGCATACAGGGCGTATTGGCGACGGTAAGATTTTTGTGACTCCGCTGGAACGTACAATTCGTATCCGAACCAGTGAAGAAGGCGATGAAGCGATTTAAATAAAAAGGCCGCTTAGCGGCCTTTATTTTTTACTCGACGTTCGTTTGGCTGACCTCAGCCACACCGGGATGACCGGGATAGTTAAGTTCAAGCACGCGCAAGGCATCTTGCGACAAATCCTGCATATCTAACACTTTATAGGCCTTAGCCATCACCACTAACGCTTCAGGCATGGCCGGCGTACGCGGGTAGTTTTCCAGTACATATTTACCACGGTTTGCAGCGGCGATATATGAGCCACGACGCATGTAGTAATTTGCTACATTGACCTCGTGTTGTGCCAGACGATTGCGAAGATAGACAATGCGTTGCGTTGAGTCTTCAGCATATCGACTTTGTGGGAAACGCTTTACCAGAGCTTTGAAGTCACGCAATGCATCTTCAGCAGCACCGGGATTACGTTGTGACTCATCTCGAGGAATATATTTTTCGAAGAATCCTATATCCCGATGAAAGTTGACTAAACCGCGCAGATACATTGCATAATCAATGTTCGGATTCAGAGGGTAAACGCGCATGAAGCGATCCAGTGTGGCAATCGCTGTCTCAGGATCATCGTTTTTGTAGTGAGCGTAGGCTGATTCCAGTAAGGACTGTTGGGCATATTCGCCAAACGGGAAACGTGCCTCCAGCTGCTCGTAATAGGTAATTGCGGTTTCGTAATCGCCGAGGCTCAATGCCGCTTTGGCTTCAGAGTATACGCGCTCCACACTCCAGCTTTCGTCGGCTTTGATTTCTTCTTTTTCAAAGAAAGAACAACCAGAGAGTGACAATGTGGTCAGAGCTATAATTAAAGGAAGGTAATATTTTTTCATCGGCTTAGAGTACGCTAGCTACATATTTAAGGTAAAGGATGATCTTAGCCCTTTTTGTGTGTCAAAGCACGTTTTAAGGAAATAACAAACATCACGCGTTAGTGCGATCCAGTACAATAGCGAGTTTAATATCTTAACAGGAATATTCCATGATGCGTCGTCTGCTCTCTATTGCGGTTGGACTCACGCTGTCGGCGCCACTTGCCGCCACTACCTATGAAATTACTGAGCCTGATTCTTCAGTAGTTGGACATAACATGGTCATTTATAGTCGTGCGGAAGATACCTTACTGGATATAGGGCGCCAGTTCGACTTGGGCTATCGTGATATCACTGATGCTAACCCTGACGTCGATGCATGGCTACCTGGTGGCGGCACGCGGGTTGTTTTGCCGACGCGATTCATTCTACCGGATGCCGAACGGGACGGTATTGTTATTAACATAGCTGAGATGCGATTGTATTATTACCCGAAAGCATCGAGAGATGGCAGACAGCAGGTTGTGACGCATCCTATTGGGATCGGCCGTGAGGGATGGGCGACACCGTTGGGTAAAGCACGCATCACGACGAAAGTAAAAAATCCCACTTGGACACCACCGGAATCTATACGTCAAGAACACTTGGAGAAAGGCGACCCCTTACCGCGTGTTGTTCCAGCCGGACCGGATAACCCATTGGGTACACGTAAGATGAATTTATCCATGCCCGGTTACTTATTACACGGTACCAATAAGCCTTATGGTGTTGGTTTGCGTGTCAGTCATGGCTGTATTCGCTTATTTCCGGAAGATATTGAACATCTTTTTGAGATTACACCACTGAATACCGGGGTTAATATTGTCTATCAGCCTCACAAAGCAGGTCTTAGAAATGGTCAACTTTATCTTGAAGCGCACAGACAACATAAAGATGTTGATGAGCGTGAGGGGAATAATATGACACCTATGGTTAAGGCGATACTCAGTGCGCAGGACCAACTTATCTCTGATAATCAGTGGCCTCATGCAGAAGATATGGTTCGCGATCAACAAGGCATTGTGATGCCCTTAGGGCAGAAGCAATTGGATATTGTAGAAGAGCTCTGGTTTTTACATGCAGGTGTGAATAAAAAATCGGTGGTTGAGTTACGCAAAGCGATCGTTACGCTTCAACTTGATGATTTATTCTGGCCAGTTAGATCAGGACCAAAAGA
>NZ_CBFHHW010000040.1:0-13991 GCF_965655755.1 Methylophaga sp.
AAGTCTGGAAGCAATTGCCAGGCTCAATTATGCCGGCTATCGGGTGGTGGTGATTACAAATCAGTCGGGTATTGCGCGGGGCTTGTTTGATGTTGAAACCTTAAATCGTATCCATAGCAAGATGCGACGGATGCTCGCTCATGTTGGCGGGAGAATTGAAGCAATTCTGTTTTGCCCTCATGGTCCTGAAGACGATTGTACTTGCCGTAAACCGCATAATGGTTCTTTTGAGGATCTGGCTAATCGCCTTCGGATCAGTCTAGATAATGTACCCGCTGTAGGTGATTCTTTACGTGATATTCAGGCAGCAAGAGAATCGAACGCTCGACCGATCCTGGTAAAAACAGGTAAAGGAGAACGAACTTTAGCCGATGGTATTCCTGAAGGCGTTGAAGTTTTTGATGATCTCGCTGCGGTGGTCAATACGTTACTGGAGCCTCAGCTTCAATGATTTACACCCGATCAATACTGTTTTTTATCGTACATAGTGTTTCGGCTATTTTATTTTCATGTATCGGCGTGTTGCTTTGGCCGCTTCCTTTTAAGTGGCGCTATGCAGTCGTCAGTCAGTGGGCAAAAAGTAATATCTGGTTGCTCGCCAAAATTTGTGATGTACATCTCGAAGTTGAGGGCAAAGAAAACATTGGCGAAGAACCGGCTGTTATTATCTGTAAACATCAGTCAGCTTGGGAAACGCTAGCATTACAGACAGTTTTTCCACCTCAGGTCTGGGTATTGAAGCGAGAATTATTCTGGATACCTTTTTTTGGCTGGGGCCTCGCATCGTTAAAACCAATCGCGATTGATCGAAAAGCTGGTCGCAAAGCGCTGACACAAGTGATCGAACAAGGCCTGGATCGTTTATCATCAGGTGCATGGGTGGTGGTGTTTCCTGAAGGAACGCGGATTGCGCGAGGAGAGATAGGCCGTTTTGGAATCGGTGGTGCCAGACTAGCCGTTGAAACAGGCTACCCTGTGATTCCGGTAGCACATGATGCTGGCAAAGCATGGCCAAAGCATGGTTTCCTGAAATACCCCGGTGTTATCAGGATGGTGATAGGTAAAAAAATATCCAGTCAGGGTGTAGCGGCAGGCGACCTGAATCAACAGTTATTCGACTGGATGGAAGACCAGATGACATTGCTGGAAGGACAAAAGCCGGTCATGCATGAACGAAAACCATAGAGGGTATTAATGGTGGCAAGGGCAGAAGGCATATTACGGTTACTGATAGTCGACGATTCGTTGACCGATGCGGATGGCATTATTAACATTTTAAGACAGGCCGGTCATGCTATCCGTGCTGCGCGTGAGGATTCACCGGCAGCGCTGGAACAACTGCTCGCGAATCAAACCTGGGACTTACTGATCTGCCGTGATTCGGTTGCGAACCTTTCCCCGAATGACATATCTGGATTATTACAGCGTCTAGGCAAAGATTTACCCTGCATCATCCTGATCAATGAAAAATCCAGTGAGTACGAGTTTTTTGCGACTCCGGTGCAGGATGTTGTCGTTTTTGGTGATAACGAAAGATTACAGTTTGCAGCGAATCGTGAAATTCAGAACCTGTTTATGCGTCGTTTGGGACGACGTAATGAACGTGCTCTGCGGGAGAGTGAAAAACGTTCCCGTGCCTTGCTGGAAAGTTCTCGTGACGCGGTAGCGTATATGCATGAAGGCATGCATATCTATGTGAATCAGGCCTATTTAAACTTATTTGGTTACGAAGAAGCAGAGGATATTGATGGTCTGCCGATGTTGGATCTTATCAGTTCAGATGACCATCATAAATTTAAAGCGGTATTCCGTGAATTCTCCGAACAGACAGAGTCACAACCCGTTGATGTGGTTGCTCACTGTGTCCGCGCAGATGGCACCGGATTTAATGCCAAAATTGAGTTCAGTCATGCACGGGTTGAAGGTGAGGATTGTACTCAGGTGGTCATTCGTGATGATGCCGCATTCACCGTCGATGACTCACAATTAAAGCTGCTGCGTGATTATGACTTTCTGACAGGGTTATATAACCGTACCCGATTTGTTGATGAGCTCGAACAGAGTGTATTCCAGGCTGTGGAAGGCAATGGTAACGCGCAGTTACTTTATCTGGTACTAGATGAGTTCCAAGCGATCAAGGAACAGGTCGGACTGGGTACCAGCGATGTCATCATTAAAAGTGTGGCTGAATTACTGCGTAAAAACTTGAAAGACAATGAAGTGCTGGGTCGTTATGGTGATCAGGCCTTCACAATTATCATACCCGGTCATGATGATGCCAAAATCGATGCCCGCGCTGAGGATTACCTTAAGTCAGTTAATGAATATGTATCTCACGTCAACGGTAAAAGCATTGATGTGCAATGCAGTATCGGTATTGCCCGTATCAACGAAAATCAGTCTGCTGCTGAAAAAGTATTGGAAAATGCCGATAAAGCCTGTACCCAGGCACAGCATGCAGGTGGAAATCAAATTGCTCGTTTCCAGGTAGCGAAAGAGGGACTGCCAGACAGTGTTGAATCCATTGAGCAGTGGAAAAAACGTCTTGAGAAGGGTTTGAAGGAAGATAAGTTTTTGCTGAATTATCAGCCGATAGTCAGCTTGCATGGTGAAGAGCAGGAGTTATATGAAGTTCTACTACGCCTGCAATTGGTTGAAAATAGAGACATTGAAGCGGATGAGTTTATTGAACATGCTGCTGCTTTAGAAATGATGGCAGAGATTGATAAATGGGTGATTCGTCATGCTGTTGAAGTCTTAAGCGAACACCGTCATCAATTCCCCAGAACACGTTTTTTCATCAAGCTTTCAGAGCAAAGCCTGCACACTGAGGCGTTCGTGGATTGGTTATGTGCCACCATTGATGCGCATAACCTTAATGGCAACGCGTTTGTTTTTGAGATAAGTGAAACGGTGGCATTGAATAACCTGGATCAGGCAAGCAGTGTGATCGCAAAATTAAAAGAGATTGGTTGTGAATTTGGCTTGGAACACTTTGGCTCAGGACTCGATTTCTCGAACAGTCTGAATGCACTGGACGTCGATTACTTGAAAATCAATGGTGCTTTTGTTGAGAACATGTCCCGGGATAGTGAAAACCAGGCAGCTGTTAAAGCCATTATTGAAATGACCAAGCAGGCAGGAAAGCACTGTATAGCCGAATTTGTGTCTGATGCCAACAGCCTCGCCTTGTTGTGGCGATTAGGTGTGGATTATGCGCAGGGTTATTACATTCATGAGCCTTCCGATAAGCTCGATTATGATTTTGAGGATGATGACCTCTAGTTAGTGCCTACACAAAAAAGGCCGGGTTAGCCCGGCCTTTTTATTTTAACCACTAGTACGAAGTGCTTTTATCCGTTCCTCGAGCGGTGGATGCGTCATAAATAACGCAGATAATCCGCCCTGACCGCCGGAAATACCCATAGCATGAAGCTGATCTGGTAATGGCTCAGTAGAGGTACCGGCCAGCCGCTGTAAAGCCGCTATCATTTTAGGCGCACCCACCAACTGCGCGGCACCGGCATCGGCTCGATACTCACGCCGACGACTAAACCACATGACGATGATGCTGGCCAGAAATGCCAGAACCAATTCAGCGATAATGGAGGTAATCCAAAAAGCCGGACCATGACCCCGTTCGACTTTGAAGATGGTACGGTCAACTACATGACCAATCACTCGTGACAAAACGATGACAAAGGTATTCACTACACCCTGAATTAATGCCATTGTAATCATATCGCCATTTGCGATATGGCTGACCTCATGTGCGAGCACTGCCTCGACTTCATCTTGTGTCATCGACTGCATTAACCCTGTACTGACTGCGACTAAGGCCTTATTTTTATTAGCACCGGTAGCAAATGCATTGGGTTGTGGTGAATTATAAATGGCCACATCAGGCATGCCGATATTGGCTTTCTGAGCTAATCGACTGACGGTGGTTACAAGCCAACGCTCATTTTCATTTTTCGGACTTTCAATAACCTTGGCACCGGTTAAATGTTTAGCCGTCCATTTAGATATCAGTAATGATATAAATGAGCCGCTGAAACCAATAACCGCGGCAAAGATCAACAAGGCCTGCATATCCAGTCCGACACCCTGCTCATCCAGCAGGCTATCAATGCCCAGCAGACGCATGGTCATACTCAATACAGCCAATACGGCTATGTTGGTGCCGAGAAATAATAAGATACGTTTCATTACTGCGATCCTGTATGAATGATTGGGGATAATATGGGTTGCGCGGGTGATCTTTTCAAGAAATATCGACTATATTTTGTTGAATCAGGAGTCGCTGTCTGGTTAATTCTTTTTTCCACTCAGCGTGAGTTTCGCTCATAAGCAGGATCGTACAAATAGGTGCGTTTTTGGCAATGTAACTGCCAGGGACAGGTAAATCATGGCAACAGGCCGGCCAGACGGCATCATCAATGATTACACATGCATTATTGGCATAATAATAAGCTAAGTGACCAGCCATGTTTGTCTGTTTTACAAGATTGTTCTGCAATACTCCATCAAGCGCATTCAGATGGTATTCAAATAAATTTTCCTGATCAGGCACGAGTTCAGCAGATGCACTGATACGCGGGTTAACTTCAAGAATATAAAAGCAATCTTCATTCAGGATAAAATCGAGACTACAGAGCCCTCTCAGATTAGTGGCATTGGTAATCGCATTAATGGCCTGTGTTAATCGTGAAGTCAGGTCAGCATTTAGCCAGAGAGAGGAATGGATTTCAGCGAGTTGATAGTTATTTTTCAGGTTGATTTGTTGGTTAAAATTTAACACCTGCGCTTCTCGCCCGTTGGCAAGGAAGCAGACTGAAGCGGGATAGCCCTGGATCCATTTCTGATAAAAAGCCGTTTCATTTCTTAATGCTGTTGAGGCCGGCTTGATTGACTGACCGCCATAGCCCGATAAGTCTTTGTAAACCCATGTTTCTGTTTTGGCGTCAGATTGATTAAATAGCACCTCAGGATAGGGTAGCTGGAGTGTCGTTAATAATTGAAAAAATGACCTGGGGTGGCGAAGTTCGGATAAGGTTTGAATACTGTTGCCAACATAGTGAATAGTGTCAGGCAGACTGTTAAGGTCTGAATAAACGTGTTCGATGCCGGTTCCGATGATCAGTGAGCAAGGCTCGCCTCGGCTCAAAGTATCAAGTATTGATAAAAATTCAGCGTTACTCAGACATGAGAGATCAGACACTTTCAGGCTGCGCTCAGCAATAGCTATAGTATCTATATCGCAAAAGCAATCAGCCACCCAGACCGTGTAACCGGCAAGGGTGGCTGATTCAGCAATATAGCGTCCGCTCTGAGCAAAAATCAGTAGCGGTAACTGACGTTGCATCAGATAGCTGATTTAGACCAGTTTGCGGGCACCTTCGAAGGCATTACGGAAGTCCAGGTAAACTGGTTTTTCGGCTTCTAATGTCTCTCTTAATAAGGCTTGTTGCAGTTTGTATTTCACATTACCTACTGCTAAGGCACCTATACCAACGGCATTAGGCGCATTTTTGGCATGAACCAGTGGTGTACCTGAATCCATCAGTTCCAGACCTTCAATGCCCAGTGGTGGAACGGCATTCACATCACCAGCGACTTTCAATTTCTTGGCATCAACCAGAACCGAAGCATTCAATACCTGAATTCCCGCTTTTGCAGTGCAGAATACGACGTCAGCATCGGATAATAAGCGCGCTTTATCGGCGTCAGATGCTGCTGTGGTTGCCCGCAGATCAACGCCGTAGCGACGTTTTGCTTCCTCTGCGAACTCTAAAGCCGTGTCGATTGAAAAGTGATCAACAATGGTCGTTTGAGCGCCTTGAAGTGCTGCAATAACCCCCGTTGCAAGACCAACCGGTCCTGTACCGCCAAAGACAACTGCTTTGGTGCCTTCATAGTCTTTATTGAAGTTCTTTTTTAACTCACGTTCTACGCAAGCAACCAATGCCGCTGCTGTGGTGAATGCACCGCTTGGATCAGCAAATACAGAAATTTCAAATGGCGGTACCATGGCTTTTTTGGCTGCATCCAGCATATCCATGGCCACACCGATATCCCGGCCGCCAATGAACATGCCGGTTTTTTTCACACCGGAAGGTCCGCGCGAGAAGATGGTGTCTTGGGTCAGGTCGGCTACTTCTTCCAGTTTGACGTGCTGATACGGTATCAAAATATCGTAGCCAGCATCCAGCGCCATATTGACGTCAAACGGGCTGTTATGTTTCATAGGAGTCAGCATGTGAATAATAGAACGTTTGGACATAGTTATTCCTCAAAATGTAATTCTAAAATGATGTTGGATGAGATCCATAGCCAGCCTCACCCTAATGTTTCAATGATCGCACCGCTATTATCACAACGGGCTGATATCAACACAGGTTGCTCCGAATTTTTTAGCTGAGCAAGTGCAGAATTTTTTAATTCATTTATCAATTGTTTGCCTTTCGCCTCACTGTCCACAAATATACAGCCTGTCGGGCCCCATGAACTTTGAGCAATGCCTTTGTGAGCAAGCTGTTGAGCCTGATGTAAACACTCTGCAACGATCGGGCTGGTATAGCGGCCGCCCTGAGCGACAGCAAAATGGTCACCAATCAACGCCTGAATATCGGTGATTGACTGCCCAAAGTCATCAATGTTCTGTTCCAGTAATGCCGGTAATAATTGCATCATTGTCAGGTGACAAATGTTGCGTGCATTCTCCAAAGGGAATGTTGGTAAGGCTTTAAACGCGTTTAATTCTTTTTCACCATGGATGCCCTGATGATGCGGGTCCATCACTAGCACAACACGCCAATCTTCCGGGTAAGCGTGATGCATCAATAGTGGCGGTACCGATTGTTCAGGTTTCAGACCGCCATCAATAACAAAACCACCATGATCAAAGGTCGCTACGCCGATCCCTGAACGTTTTCCTCGTCCAAGTTGCTGTGCCAACGAGGGGGTGTCAATATCGATGCCGTGAAACTTCGCTAGTGCTGTCCCCAACGTCAGGGCCAGCTGTGTGCCTGAGCCTAGCCCGGCATGTACCGGAATCTGCTGTTGCACGTTAATGTGAGTTTTCTGCTGTCCCTCATCAATGGCTTGTCCTACCGATTGGTAGAAACGTTGGCGAACTTTTTCCAGCCGGGACATCGTTTCCGTTGATAAAGCTGAGCCGTTAATCTCGTTTACAGGAGATCGGGTGACAGATATTTCAGTGTAGTGGCTATCAATAGCCATACCGATACTACCGAATTTGCGGCCCTGACTAGCATTAAGATCTAAAAATCCGAGATGAAGTCTTGCTGGTGCCCGAACACGAACCGATTCGATTCGTGTCGGGGTATCAGCTTGAGTTGGACTCACTGAGCTTCGTCGATCTTACAGGCAATGTCGTAGATGGTGGTTTCATCAAGGAATAAATCATTAGCCTCGTAGAGAGAAGCAATGGCACCACGGTGAACTTTCATTTTAAAATTACCAATGGCAATAGCGCCATAGTGACGTATACCCTCTTTTTCGGTACCGTTATCCATCACTTCCATACCCGCAACACCTAATGGCGGCACAGCATTCACATCCGCAATGACTTCCAGTGAATTATTGCCTTGTAAGGCTAACTCAGGAATAACACAAACACCGGCAGGACCGGCTGCAATAGCCACATGTGCATCGGCCAGCAATTGCTTAACCGCTTCATCGCTACGAGACTCACCTGGAATAACATCAACACCATAGTTTTCTTTCATCTGCTCTGTAGTGGCGGCACTACGTTCCAGACTTCGCGAGGTCATGGTGACTTTGGCTGCGCCTTCTTTCAGGAGATACAACGCACTACGTTGACCCACTGGGCCAGAGCCCAGAATGACAACGTTCTTGCCGGTGACATCATAGTCAGTCAACACCTTACGAACAATCGCAGCGGCTGTGGTGTTAGAACCATTCGGATCCAGCATCACAGAGACACGAACAGGACCAAAAAACGCTTTCTTAACAGCTTTACCAACCAGGTCGGCAGCTTCGACATTTGAACCACCCACGAAGATCGCGCTGTTTTTCATGTTTTTACCACCACGGGTAAAAATCATGCCATGCACATGCGGCGTCACGTTATCTCGAGTTGCACCACCATGAGCAATAACATTATCGACACCGGCATCATAGACAACGGCTTGGTCAAAGGTGCTTGCAACCGGATCAGTGTCCAAGTGCAGTAACAGTTTCTTCATCTATGTATCTCCTGCCTGTTAAGTAGCTTAGTATTTTTTACAAAGGTAGAATTTTACCTGATGTTGCTCAGCAGTGAAAATAAATGACTGTTTTTGCATAGAATCTGCAGCAGATAAGGGCCATGTTTTCATGTATTATTGAGGACTAAGCTGTTGTCAGAATAGTGTAAACCGGAACTTATTATAATGGCGTTCAGTCACAGATTGGTCGCCACAAAACTATAAAAGTAGGAGAGATAAATGAAGATTGCAGGTAAGAGTTTGATTGCTGCTGGATTGATGATATTACCCACGCTGGGAATGACCAACGACTTTTCAACAGTGACTCGCGTTCACTACGTCATGGACTGCATGACCGCAAATGAGGGCATGAACGTCTATGAAGGCACTCATAAATGCTCGTGTGTTGTTGATAAATTAGCTGAAGTATTTACTGAGAGAGAATTTGAAGATATCAGTGTCGGTTTCAGATACAAGAATTTGCCAGCTGACCGTGGTGCGACTTTCCGCGATGACAAAAACATTCAATCAGGTTTGAAACTTTACGAAAAAACAACGGCAGAAGCATATAAAGCATGTCGTATTCAATAAGCTGACGTTTCAACTTGATACAAAAAAGGCCGCGTTTGCGGCCTTTTTTATGGTTACGAGAAAAAGGAACTCAGATTTCTTTCTCTAAGCTAAATTCCTGTTCTTCGCTGTCATGAATGACAGCTTTGAGCTTACCAGGCTCGTCAGGAGTGAAGCTGAATCGTACGCTGGGATCCTCACTCATAGAAATACCGGCATCAACAGTGAACAAGGTTTTATCGTTATACATGACGTCGATGTTTTTCACGTAGTGAGCTGGGATGTATTTACGTGATTTTTGATCGTATTGCAGACCGCTGTAGTTGGGGTGGCTCACAATAACTTGTGCTTGAGTTGACTCACCCACAGTAGGTTGACGCATGCGAATCTGCATTTTGCCCATTCTCGCCAATGCGGCTTCGGCATCTTTACCGGCGGGAGCACTGCAGCCTCCTGATGCTTTCACAAAACGTGAAACCATGTGCAGACTACCATCATTCATCTCAGCAATCGCCCGAACGTACGTGTACTGATCCACGCGCATCCGAGTGGAGATATCAACAGTACCAAGCTCTGGAGTCAGCTTAAAGTTAGCGGAGTAAGGCATCGGGTTGTTGTCGATAATGAAGTGTAAGTTTTTTATGTACTTATCGCTTGTTTGTGGCACCAGCGATTTGACGCTTATGGGAACAATAGCAGCATCTTCTGCACGTTTAGGCGCTTCCAACACTAACAAATCGTCGGCATTATCACGGATTTCCTTATCGCCGAAGTAGGCCACTTTCAATGATGGCCATAATGGTTCATCGGGAGTCGCTGATTGTGCAACCGGTAAACACAGCATCATCAGTGACATGCTGAAAGCAATTGTTTGAATGAGTCGACCGAACATATTTCTCTCTCCTGCGGTGTAATTATTTCTATTTATAATTGTGTAGTGTACAACTTTTGAGTTAATTTCCTCACAAAAGTTCCTGATTATGATACTGAATTGACTGGCTTTTTTTGCGTATTAAAGTCACGCTCTAAAGTCACTCCCATTCCAGCTCGACAAATGCGGCCGTCACGTTTCGACGATGGTATTGTTCGAATAACAACCAGTCATCTTTTTTATCCTGACCGACACTTTTTGTCGCCTCATCTATAGTGCCAAAGTCATTGATAATAGCTCTTATCTGTTCACGCATCGTGACGAAGTAATCCAGTTGTTTGGCCAGCCCTGTTTGCCATTGTTTTTCTCCTGCCGGACCATGCCCGGGTATCACATAACGGATATCGAGTTTCTGTAGCGCCTGAATCGTATTAATCCAGCCATTGATACTGCCATCTAATGCCGGTATTCGTTCTATGAATAACAGATCGCCAGTCCAAAGTGTCTGGGTGTTTTTATCCAGTACGGTCAGATCATGATCGGTGTGTGCGGTGGTAAATGCGGTGAGTTTCAGTTCACGGTTACCAAGATCAAGCATGACAGGCTTGCCCACGGAAACAGTCCGAGTGGGAGTAATAAACTCAGCGCCAGTGAATGCATCGCCCAGAGCTTCTGAAAAAGTGCGTTCAAAAAACGCTTTACGGGATTCAATTGCCGCAGGTAATTTCTCATGGCCTATGTAAACAGGCTTACTCTCCTTAAATGCAGCATTACCTAATATATGGTCGGGATGGACATGGGTATTGATGACATAGCAAACTGGCTTATCGGTATGTCGCTTAAGTGCCTGCTTCAGAAGCTGGCCTTCTCTAAAACTGCCACCACTATCAATGATGGCCACACAGTCATCACCGATGATAAAGCCGACGTTTGCAATGGCGCCTATATTGTGTTCCGTGGCATCTTCATGAACACCTTGATGATAGAACACATCCTCAGTTACTTCTGTTACCGAATAATCATGTTCTGCTGCACAGGCTACCTGAAATAAACTAAACAATATCAGCAGTGCAGTTGGACACACTCTTCTCATAAGCATATGCCTTCCTCGTTTATATCTTTATTGCAACTGGTACAATAACCCACCTTTATAAAGACTATCCAGTTGAGAGTTTGTTACATATGACTATTCGTACGCGTTTTGCCCCCAGCCCCACTGGTTACTTGCATGTAGGTGGGGCTCGTACCGCCCTGTTTTCATGGTTGTATGCTCGTAAACACGGTGGCCGGTTTATTCTTCGTATTGAAGATACGGATCTGGAGCGCTCATCAGCGGAATCGGTCAATGCCATATTAGAAGGAATGACCTGGCTGGGCCTTGAATACGATGAAGGACCGTTTTATCAGACGCAGCGTTTTGAGCGCTATAAAGAAGTTATTCAACAATTGATGGATCAGGGGGATGCCTATCACTGTTACTGTTCTAGGGAAGAATTGGATGAAATGCGTGAAAAGCAGCGGGCAAACAGAGAAAAGCCTCGTTATGATGGTCGCTGTCGCCATCTGACAGAACCTAAGCCTGGCGTTGAACCGGTTATTCGGTTTAAAAACCCCACTCAAGGAAACGTTATCGTCAAGGATGTGATTCGCGGGGATGTATCATTCAGCAACAGCGAACTTGATGATCTGATTATCGCCCGTCCTGATGGGACACCCACCTATAATCTAACTGTAGTGGTAGATGATATGGATATGGGGTTAACCCATGTGATCCGTGGCGATGACCATCTGAATAATTCACCAAGACAAATCAATTTGTATCGGGCTTTGAACGCCGAGCCTCCTGTCTTTGCTCATGTGCCGATGATTTTAGGGGATGATGGTGCGCGTTTGTCAAAGCGTCATGGTGCAGTGAGTGTGATGAGTTACCGTGATCAAGGTTACTTACCGGAAGCATTATTAAATTATCTGGTAAGACTTGGCTGGTCACATGGTGATCAGGAAATATTCAGTTTGGGTGAAATGACGCAGCTATTTGATATCGAAGACGTCAACAAGGCGGCTTCCAGTTTCAATACTGAAAAACTGCTGTGGTTAAATCAACAATACATTAAGAGCAGTACGCCTGATCATGTGGCACATCACCTGAGTTGGCATATGGGGCAGTTGGGCATTGATCCGGCAACTGGACCCGCATTGAGAGATGTCGTTAGCATTCAGCAAGAACGAGCCAAAACACTTGTTGAGATGGCTGCGAACAGCCGCTTTTTTTATCAGGAAGTGACCGAGTATGATGAAAAAGCGGCCAAGAAGAATTTAAATGAAAAAAGCCTGCCTATATTAGAGGATATGTTGAAGCGTCTGAGCGCTGTGCCCGAATGGCTCGCTGAGCCGGTACATAAAGAAGTTAAAGAGTGCGCTGAAGCCAATCAGGTGGGTATGGGAAAGGTGGCTCAGCCGATTCGTGTAGCAATAACAGGTAACACCGTTTCACCATCATTGGATGTGACACTGGCATTACTGGGTCGTGAGCGCACATTGACATCAATCAGCAAAGCGATTGAATGGATCAAAGATCGTGCCTAAAAAAGAGTCAGATCTGTTTTTTTGTTGTTTTTCATGGCTTTAGCGGTTCGGGAAAAACTTCCCGAAAAAAATATGGAAATTATCACGAAAAAGATCGGGAAGATGCTTGACTAAGTTTTTCAGCACCATTATGGTTTGCTCTACGCATGAGGTTCAGCAATGTGCTAATTCGTGTCGTAAATAACTAGAAAGCAATAATAGAGGAAAACTTTATGAAGCTGAAAACATTGTCAATTGCTATGATGTCTCTGGCAGTACCAGGTCTGGTCGCTGCTGATGAACTAGCAACAATGCAAGAAAACGAAAACAACTGGGTTATGCCTGCAGGTGACTATAAAAACCAACGTTACTCTGAGCTGACTCAAATCAACAAAGATAATGTCAATGATCTGAACATGGCATGGTCTTTCTCAACCGGTGTATTACGTGGTCACGAAGGTAACTCTTTGGTTATCGATGGCACTATGTACGTTCACACTGCATTTCCTAACATCGTATTCGCGTTGGATTTGAACAACGACGGTGCAATTAAATGGAAATATGAGCCAAAACAAAACTACGACGAAACTGTGCCAGTTATGTGCTGTGACACCGTTAACCGTGGTCTGTCTTATGGCGACGGAAAAATCTTCCTGAACCAAGCTGACACAACTCTGGTTGCGTTGAACATTGAAGACGGTAGTGTCGTCTGGTCTGACAAACGTGATGATCCAAAACGTGGTGCGACAAGTACTGCTGCGGCGCACGTATTTAAAGATAAAGTACTGGTTGGTATCTCAGGTGGTGAGTTCGGTGTACGTGGTTACATCCAAGCTTATGACTTAGATGGTAACGTTCTGTACAAAGCGTACAGCACCGGTCCTGATGAAGAAATGCTGGTTGACCCACAAAAAACCACTTCAATGCTGAAACCTGTTGGCAAAGATTCCTCTTTGAAAACATGGCAGGGCGACCAATGGAAAATTGGTGGTGGTACAACATGGGGTTGGTATTCTTATGACCCTGATCTGAATTTGTTCTACTATGGTTCAGGTAATCCATCTACCTGGAATCCAGCACAACGTCCTGGTGACAACAAATGGTCAATGTCTCTGTTTGGTCGTGATTTAGACACGGGTATGGCGAAATGGATTTACCAAATGACGCCTTACGATGAGTGGGATTATGATGGTGTAAATGAGAACATCTTAGTCGACCAAAAAATCAAAGGCAAAATGCGTAAAATGTTAGTGCATTTTGACCGTAACGGTTTTGGTTACACCATGGACCGTGAAACAGGTGAATTGCTGGTTGCAGAAAAATTTGATCCGGCTGTTAACTGGTCAAGGGGTGTTAACCTGAAAACAGGTCGTCATGACCGTGTAGCGAAATACTCAACTGCACGTAACGGCGAAGACGTTAACACCACTGGTATCTGTCCTGCGGCTCTGGGTTCAAAAGACCAACAGCCAGCAGCATATTCACCCCGTACTGGCCTTTTCTATGTTCCTACAAACCACGTTTGCATGGACTACGAGCCATTTGAAGTTGAATATGTAGCTGGTCAGCCCTACGTTGGCGCTACCTTGAGTATGTATCCGCCAGAAGGTGATTCACACTTGGGTAACTTCATTGCATGGGATGCACGTGAAGGTAAAATCGTCTGGTCAAACCCAGAACGTTTCTCAGTATGGTCAGGTGCTTTGGCAACTGCCTCTGATGTTGTGTTCTACGGTACGCTGGAAGGTTACCTG
>NZ_CBFHHW010000041.1:0-7056 GCF_965655755.1 Methylophaga sp.
AGCGAGGCAATAATCGTTTAAGACCACGATAGCGATTAGCCGTAAAGCAAGGGTCTGCTGCAAAATAGACATCCAAGCCTTCAAGCTTGGTAAATCCAACCACGTAATCAAACAGCCCTTGTCGTTTGAGAGTGAGTACGTGGTTCGATAAGGCCTGAATACGACCATGATTAGTAGGCTGGTTCTTTTCTAACTCAAAAAGTTTCCAGTCCGACGGCTTATTGCCGTGCCACCCAAGCGTGATTATAGAAATTTGATGCCCTCGCTTTGCAATGGCATCAACAACGGCATAAAAATCACGTTGTGCCCCACCAAAGGGAAAGTACTCTGTGATGGCAAAAGCAAAATGCATGAAATCAAATATCCTGAACTTTAAAAGTGGTATAGGCACTAACATCTTAGCCAACATTAAACTAGAATAGACCCATTCTGATTTAAGGTGCTGTTGGCGCAACAAGGCTGGTACTTAACCACCCGCAATAGTACCACCTAGCTGAAACAGAGGTAAGCCGTGTCATTCACATCAACACTAAAGCGTCATCAATCAATGATCGAAAGCCTGTTTGCACTCGAGCCACAGGTGGTTGCACTTAGTGAGCGGATCAAGCAGTGTCTGGAAAACGGCAACAAAGTTTTTTTCTTCGGTAATGGTGGCAGTGCATCAGATGCCCAGCATTTAGCCGCCGAATTTGTGGTGCGATATCACAAAGAACGTCGTGCTTATGCCGCTATCGCATTAACCACCGATACTTCTATCCTCACCGCCCACGGTAATGATTACAGCTTTGATACGATTTTTGACCGTCAGATTGAAGCTTTATCAAAACCCGGAGATATTGCGATTGGTCTATCTACATCAGGCAATAGCGGCAACGTGATTAATGGCATTAAAACCGCACAAAAATACGGCGTCTGGACCTGTGCGTTCACCGGTGAAGATGGCGGTCAATTGAATGCAATTGCTGATGACTGTATTCGTGTGCCCAGCAAAGAAACTGCGCGTGTTCAGGAAGGCCATATTCTCATTGGACATTGGCTGTGTGAAGCCTTAGACGAAGACAGTCCCGCTATTTCATGAGTCTTAAACGCATCACAACCGACGTTGCCATAATCGGTGCAGGTGTAGCGGGTCTGTGGGTACATAACCGCTTGAACCAAGCTGGTTACCACGCTTTACTTATTGAGAATGGTAAAATTGGTCAGGGTCAGACTCTGAGTTCTCAGGGCATTATCCATGGTGGCAGTAAATACGCCCTGAATGGCATTTTATCCAAGGCTTCACAAGTCATTAGCAGCATGCCTTCACGCTGGAAAAGTTGTCTTGAAGGCACCGGTGAAATCGATCTTACTGGCGTAGATAAACTCGCCGAACACCAATTACTCTGGTCCAAAGAACGTTTATCTTCAAAGATGGTGTCTTTTTTTGCCAGTAAAGCGTTAAGCGGACGCATGCAGCCTGTTGCAACGGAAAACCGACCTGAATTATTTAAAGACAACGGTTTCAAAGGCGCTTTATATCAGCTCGACGAACCAGTACTGGACATTCCCAGCCTGTTGAATGAGTTGGTTAAACCGTATCAGGACAGAATGCTGTCAGTTTCGACCCAATCAATGTACCGCTGGCAGAAGGATGGCGATCAGGTTCATTCATTACTCATTGATGATGAGCTGGAAATTCAGGCGCAGCATTATGTTCTCACTGCCGGCGAAGGAAATCAGGCGCTGCTTGATAGCCTGAGAATCCGTAAACCGTCAATGCAGCGCCGTCCATTACAGATGCTGCTCTGCAAAAGTAAAGACGCTGACAAACCTTTGCCTGCCATTTACGCACATAGTTTAGGGTCCGGCTCAAAACCTATCGCCACTATCTCAAGCCACAAAAATAGAGCCGGTGAAGTTGTCTGGTATCTAGGCGGCAATATTGCAGAAGAAGGTGTCAGCAAGGATAAAATGGTATTAATCAACGAAGCTAAGGCCTTGCTTAAAACGATTATGCCCTGGCGGGAATTACCCGAACTTGAATGGGCCACACATCCGGTAAATCGGGCTGAACCGAAACAATCCAGTCTGAGCCGACCGGATACCGCCTCTGTCAACAGCAAAGGTAATGTGCACATTTGCTGGCCAACCAAGCTCGCTCTGGCGCCTGATTTATCCGATAAAGTGATTCATCAGCTGGAAAAAGCAAAACTGTCCCAAGGCTCACACGAAAATCCGGACTTTGCTCATCCTGAAATTGCCGAAACATTGTGGGACCGCGCTTTTTAGATGGCTTATCTGAAACAACGAAATACTATCTCCAACACCGGTGTCTCTGTCTCGCCACTGGGACTGGGTACGGTAAAACTGGGTCGGGATAAGGCGGTTAAATATCCGGAAGGTTTTAAAATTCCGGATGATAGACAAGCAGCCGATTTGCTAGACCTGGCCTGGGATCTTGGCATAAATCTGATCGATACGGCACCGGCCTATGGACAGAGCGAGCAACGGCTAGGTCCATTACTCAAAAAACAGGCACATGATTGGATCGTTGCCAGCAAAGCCGGTGAGTATTTTGATTCAGCAACTGGTGAGTCGTGTTATGACTTTAGACCGGAATCTATCATCAGCAGTGTTGAAAACAGCCTGAAGCTTTTGCAACGCGATGTACTGGATATTGTTCTTATTCACTCTGACGGCAATGATCTTGAAATCATAGAGCAGTATGGTGCTCTGGAAACATTAGCTGATTTGAAACAGCGAGGTCTTGTCAGAGCCAGCGGCATGTCAACCAAGACTGTTGAGGGCGGTTTAGAGGCTTTAAAACGCTCTGATATGGCTATGATCATGCATAACCTTGAATATCAGGATGAACTGGCCGTATTGAAGCAGGCTGAACAAGATAATAAAGGCATTTTCATCAAAAAAGCGCTGGGAAGTGGCCACCTGGCAGCTAATTCGTCCACCACGGATAAAGTTCAGGCCAACTTTGATTTTATTTTTGCTGAGCCCGCAATCAGCAGCGTGATTGTCGGTACCATTAACCCCGAGCACTTACAGGATAATGTAGCGAAAGCAGCAAAAGCCTTAAAGCGGATTTAACGTCCCTGATGGATTTTGTTAACGATAGCCGTGGTTGAACAGTTTTCTACCAACCCCATCACTTTGACTTCACCACCGTAAGACTCAACAATTTCCCAGCCAACAACGCCCTTTTTGTCATAATCGCCACCTTTGACAAGAATGTCAGGCTGAATAAACCGCAATAAATCTTCCGGTGTATCACCCTGAAAACAGGTCACCCAATCGACATCGGCTAAGCCTGCTAAAACCGTTAAACGTCTTTCAGCAGTATTGATTGGTCGACCTTCACCTTTAAGTTTGGTCACGGATTCATCGGTGTTAATGGCAACAACAAGACGATCACCCAATGCTCTTGCCTGCTGTAAATAACTCACGTGACCGGCGTGCAGAATATCAAAACAGCCGTTAGTGAAAACCACCTTTTCACCGCGTTGTTTGGCTTGTTCTACCGCTATTTTCAGTTGATCCATCGTTACCGCACCACAGATACTGTGATCCGTATTATTCAAGCCCTGATGGCGCTCGTATTCTGCTTTCAGCTCGGGTTCACTAACGGTGGATGTACCCAGTTTGCTGACAACAATACTCGCGGCGACATTGGCTAAGGTGACGGCAAACTCTATATCTTGCCCCGCAGCGAGAGCAGAGGCCAAAGTCGAGATAACAGTGTCCCCCGCGCCCGTTACATCCGCCACTTCTTTTGCGATAGCCGGTAAATGAAACTCAGGCTTGTCGGCACGAATCAATGTCATACCATGTTCACTTCGCGTGATCAGAATCGCCTTGATATCAAGCTGTTTGATCAACGTCTGTGCTTTTGAAATCAAATCACTTTCTGACTCGATCTTGCCGGCAACAGCTTCGAACTCCGTCATGTTAGGTGTTATCAGGTCAGCACCACGGTATTTGCTGAAATCATTGCCTTTGGGGTCAACCAGCACCTGAATATTTTTCTTTTTAGCGAGTTCAATCCAGAACTGCGGCTCGCTCAGTGTGCCTTTGTTGTAATCCGACAAAATCATGACCTGTGCATCAGTCATGACCTGCTCGGCTAGTGTCTTCATCTCAACAGCTACTTCCGGTTTAAAGCGTTCTTCAAAGTCGAGTCGGAGCAACTGTTGGTGACTACTGACTACCCGGGATTTGATGATTGTGCCTGCATTTTGACTCTGGTGAAACAGGCAGTTAACCCCTACAGAGTGCAAGCGTTCTTTCAGCACATTGGCCGCTTCATCTAAACCGCTAATCCCTGTGATATTGCATGTCGCGCCAAGCGAAGCAATATTCATTGCCACATTACCCGCACCACCGGGCACGTCTTCTAAACGCTCAACATTAACGATGGGAACAGGCGCTTCCGGGGAGATGCGGTTAGCTTTACCGAAATAAAAGCGATCCAGCATCAAGTCGCCGATAACTGCCACACGGGCTTGGTAGAATTCAGGAAAATCGTGTTTCATAATGGGCGTAATGAGCCTAGTCTGAACAAAAACAATGGCGTTATTGTGCTTGTAAAACGCTTTCCAGTCTATGCCAGACCTGATCGACTTCCATATCAGACATACATACGGGATGTCCCTCTACGGATTCTGGAAGTGGACACCGACGTTTATAACACGGTGAGCACGTCATACCAGTGATTAAATGTTGTTGATTATCGCCAAAGGTGCCTATCAGATGCGTATCGGTTGAACCATAAATCGTTATGGTTGGTTTACCCAGCATTGCCGCCATATGCGCAAGTCCGGTATCACTGCATAAGGCCGCATCCGCCCCTTGCATCAGGGCAACAATATTATCCAGCGGTAAACGCGGCAAAGCATGTGCTTTATCGCTAACCGAGGCGATCTGCTTTGCACGCTGGTATTCCTCATCACTACCACTCGGTAATAGCAAACCATAGCCTTTCTCAGCCGCTTTCAGAACCAACGCTTGCCAGTGTTTGACTGGCCAGAGCTTTGTCAGCCAACTGGCATTATGTACGAGCATTAAATAACGCTGCGGGAGGGTGAAGTCCCTATTTGGCAACTGGCAATGGTCTAAGCTAACCCCATAGTCAGCAGGCGTCGCAGGAACACCATAGTCCAAAGCTGATGCCAGAATCTGACGCATACGTTCAACCGCATGTTGATCTGGATTTACATTAATCCGATGTTTATATGCCAGATGCGCCGGTTTCTCCCGGCAACTGTACTTATCTAGACCGTAGACTGGCCCCTTTCTGAGCAGACTGACAAAGGCACTTTTCAGGTTATTCTGCATATCCACGACCACATCGTAATCGTCGGCATTCAAGCCTTTATAAAATGTGCCAATCTCACCACCAGCAAAACTTTTAATCCAGCCTTGTCGCCAACTTCGGTGCGAGGTAGTGATGACGTTTCTGACGCGAGGATGCCATTTAGGAACAGCCGAAAAGGCCTTATCTACCACCCAGTCAAACTCAATATCGGGAAACACCGATGCAGCATCCGTCAGCGCGGGCAAGGCGTGCATCAAATCACCCATTGATGTCAGTTTAATGATTAAAACGCGCATTGACGGTTTCAGTTAAACTCAAGCGTTAAAGGATGTTCACGATGAAACTGAAGGATCTTAAGAAACGCATCAGGATTTTTAATTTGGGTCAATTCGCCTTCCCGAGGGAAAACCTGATCCTGTAACCGTGATAGCCAGAACCGTAAAGCCGCAGCCCGTAATACCAGATTCCAGTTGTTTTTCTCCGCATCAGTGAGTGCACGCTTTTTAAAATACTGTGCCATCAGCGTCTGATAATGCGTTTGATCCGGCAGGCCATTTTCACCTACACACCAGTCATTCACCGCAACAGCCAAATCATAAAGCAGGTATTCATCACTGGCGTAATAGAAATCGATAATACCTTTGAGCACATCACCATCAAACAGAGCGTTGTCACGGAACAAATCAGAATGCGTCACACCCCAGGGCAAATCCAATTGGGCATACGTTGATTGAAAAGCCAATTCATCGCGCAACATCTCAGCTAAATCGTCATCGAGATGCGTCAGTAATGCTTCTGCAGTCTGTTGGCGCCACTCCGGTCCTCGCTCTGTTGCCCGACGTTCAGTGAAGTCTTTACCGGCAAGATGCATCTCACCTAGAATATTACCGATTTCAGCGCACTGGCCCAATGTCGCCACCGTGTTGACGCCACGACCAGACAACCGCACCACCAATGCGGCCGGTTTATCCGCTAATTGTTTCAGGTAACGCCCTTCGTTATCTGCCGCTGGATGCGCAGAGGGAATGCCATGCTGGTAAAAAAACGTCATGACATCGAGGAAATAGCTTAGCTCATCAAAATCATGATGCTCAAATACGGTTAGGACAAACTCGCCTTCCGTTGTACTGACAAAATAATTGGTGTTTTCGATGCCGTCACTGATGCCTTCATAGGACACCAAATCACCGACCGCATACTCACCTAAAAACGCGACTAATTCGTCGCGCCCGACTTCAGTGTAAACCGACATGAAAACTGCTCAGATTAAAGGATATTAGCTACCATTCTAGTAGGATCCAGTTAGGAACGAGCAAACCAGAATCGAGTTCAAACTGTCTCGACTCCAGCGAGCCATCACCATCTGTATCCATCAGGTAATAGGGTTTGCCGAACGAAGGAACCACTTTAATCATATAAAGCTGACCGCCGATACGGTATTCCTCAATGGTACGGTCTTCTTTTTGAATGATATTGACTTCAGGCTCTATACTTTCACCGCTTTGCATGGGCTCTGGAATAACAGGCGGTTTTTCCATGACCGATTCTTCATCTGCCCAAACATTGGCTGTCATTAAGACTGCAACTGCGCATACAATAGCGATTTTATTAAACATAGTAATGCTCCGTGTCATTTCGCAGTAAAGATAGCATTTCCACTGCCTGGAGAAAAGCAAACTGTTCTCAATTAAACGGTAATCGATAACGCTTATGAGTCAATCCGCCCCTTTTGTATTAGTAGACGGTTCTTC
>NZ_CBFHHW010000041.1:7154-13426 GCF_965655755.1 Methylophaga sp.
CTTACCTCTATCGTGCCTTTCATGCCATGTTCAAAGCTGACTTGCGTAATTCAGCCGGTGAACCCACAGGTGCGGTGCGAGGTGTCACTTCCATGTTACGCCGTTTAGTCGCTGATTACCCCGACAGTCCGATTGCCGTTATTTTTGATGCTAAAGGCAAAACTTTTCGAGATGAACTGTTTGAAGACTACAAAGCGCAGCGACCGCCAATGCCGGATGATTTGCGCACACAAGTTCAACCAATCCACGACATTATCAAGGCCATGGGGCTGCCTTTAATGGTGATTGACGGTGTTGAAGCCGATGATGTGATAGGGACACTGGCACATCAAGCCACACAAAAAGGTCTGGACGTCGTTATCAGTACCGGCGATAAGGATATGGCGCAACTGGTCAACCAGCATGTCACACTGGTCAACACCATGACTGAAACTGTTCTGGACATCGAGGGCGTTAAGCAAAAATTTGGTCTGCCACCCGAATTGATTATCGATTTTCTGGCATTGATGGGTGACAAAGTCGATAACATTCCCGGCGTGCCCGGCGTCGGTGAAAAAACCGCCTTAGCGCTGATTCAAAATCTCGGCAGTATCAAAGATATCTATCAGGATTTAGAAGCGGTTCGCACGCTCGATTTTCGCGGTGCCAAGAAAATGCCTGAAAAGCTGGCCGAAAATAAAGACATGGCCGAGCTCAGTTATCTGCTGGCCACCATCAAATGTGATGTTGAACTGGATATCGACATTGAGGGCATAAAAAATGGCGAACAAGATACCGAGTCGCTACTGGCGCTATTTAAACAAATGGAATTTCGAAGCTGGATAAGCGAGCTGCAATCTGGCAGCGGCAGTTCCGTTGTCAGTCAGGCCGCCACCCCGCTCAGCACGGAAACCACCGTCAAGCAGGATTACCAGACAATCCTGACTCAGGAACAATGGCAGAGCTGGCTGAAAAAACTGAACGACGCCGAATTGTTTGCATTTGATACCGAAACCACCAGCCTTGATTATCTGGAAGCCCGAATTGTCGGTGTGTCGTTTGCCGTCGAAGTTGGCGAAGCCGCCTATCTACCGCTAAGACATGATTATCCCGGTGCGCCTGAACAACTCGACTTCGATGCCGTGATGAAAGAACTCAAATCGTTACTCGAAGACGCCAGCAAACTCAAAGTCGGTCAGAACCTGAAATATGATCGGCACGTATTGCTTAATCACGATATCAATCTGCAAGGTATTGCTCATGACACCATGCTGGAGTCTTATGTGCTGGACAGCACCGCAACCCGTCACGACATGGACTCTTTGGCAAAAAAATACCTAGACCGTGACACCATTCATTTTGAAGACATTGCCGGCAAAGGCAAAAAGCAACTGACCTTCAACCAGATCGGACTCGAAGAAGCAGGCCCGTATGCGGCAGAAGATGCCGATATCACATTACAACTGCATCACGCTCTCTGGCCACGAATTGAAGCGATACCTTCATTACAAAAAGTTTACACAGAACTTGAAATGCCGCTGTTGCCGGTGCTGAACACGCTGGAACGCAATGGTGTCAACATCGACATCTGGATGCTGCAAAGTCAGAGCGATGATATGGCGCATCAAATCACCGAACTGGAAAAACAGGCGCATGAATCGGCCGGACAAACCTTCAACTTAGGCTCCCCTAAACAACTACAGGAAATTTTGTACGAAAAACAGGAACTGCCGGTTAAAAAGAAAACACCTAAAGGCCAACCATCAACCGCTGAAGAAGTGTTACAAGCGCTGGCTGATGATGGCTATGAATTGCCACAGATCATCATGAATTATCGCGGCCTGAGCAAGCTCAAATCGACCTACACCGACAAGCTGCCTTTGCAGGTCAACCGCAGCACCGGGCGAGTACACACTTCCTATCATCAGGCCGTGACAGCGACAGGTCGCCTGTCATCCTCCGATCCGAACCTGCAAAATATTCCTATCCGCAGTGAAAACGGTCGTCGTATCCGTGAGGCCTTTGTCGCCAGTGACGGTTACATCCTGCTCGCCGCCGATTACTCACAAATCGAACTCCGCATCATGGCGCATCTGTCAGGTGATGATAGTCTGTTACAAGCGTTTGCCAAAGGCGAAGATATTCACCGCCATACCGCCTCAGAGATTTTCGGTCTATCGCTTGATGAAGTCAGCAGCGATCAACGCCGCAGTGCCAAAGCGATTAACTTCGGTTTGATTTACGGCATGTCCGCTCACGGCTTATCCAAGCAATTGGGGATTGAGCGTTATCAGGCCGCGGAATACATGCAGACCTATTTCGACCGTTATCCCGGTGTGCGTCAGTATATGGATAACACCCGTGAACAGGCCAAAGAGCAGGGTTATGTTGAAACCATCTTTGGTCGCCGCTTGTATCTGCCAGAAATCAATTCCAGCAATGGCATGCGTCGTCAGTATGCCGAACGCACCGCGATCAATGCGCCGATGCAAGGCAGTGCTGCTGACATTATCAAACGTGCGATGATTGATATTCATTCATGGCTGTGTGAGGCCGATACGGGCATTCGAATGATTATGCAGGTACACGATGAGTTGGTGTTTGAAGTGCCGGTTGATCAGTTGGATATGGCGAAAGACACCATTGAGAAATTTATGATGGGGGCTGCTGAACTCAAAGTACCTTTAGAGGTGGGGATTGGCGTTGGGGATAATTGGGAGAAGGCGCATTAAGGCTCTAGATTTTTACTTATCCTTGGCATGCTCACGATAAGCATTTATCACCTCTTTAGGAAGGAACACATACTTAATCACTGAATCAAGCATCTCTGGATGAAGGGTTAGAGGTGAATTTACAAAATACATTGGTGTTGGCTGTCTAACAACGTTTCTTGCAACCTTACCAAAGCAGTGGTTTTGCCATATCAATCCCTCTCGTGAAGGATGCTTGTGATCATCGATAAATTTCTCAAGTAACCCTCCATGAATTCTGTATTTATGCTTGGCTTTATTTTCACTGTTCTCAATACTCTGTATTTCATGACTCAACATGTTTCTAATCTGTCCACTGGGCAGCTTTAAATCGTAGTCTAAAACCTTACAATATCGCCTAATTTCCCAAACAGTCTTATCTAATCTCGCAAGCATTGGACCATACAGCTGATACGACGATTCCAGATATCTAAATCTGCCATATGTATCCAAATGCTCAATGGTTTCTTTTGCGACATCACTAAGTTTGAGGAGAAACGGCAATTTTTCTGTATATTTCATTGCCCTTTCAAGATCATGATTGATATCTTTTGCTTTTATTCTATTAAAAAGCAGGATTGCTTTTACATACTTTTCAATAGCTTGCAGAGACTGCCAATGAAACTGAGGATATAACTCATGTCTGAACGATAATCTTGCAGCTATGTAGTCCTGATCAGCTACATCCCTAAATGAGCGAACTGCAAAATTATTTAACAAAGTTTCTTTGTTCATCAAAAACCACCTACTTTTCAATAATTTTTTTCGCCTTAATGGCGAGTCAGGGAAATGCGTGCCCATTTCCCTAACAACCCTAGGGCACCCCCATGTGCTGGCCTACGGCGCCACTGCGTTGCTCGCTTTATCTGGCGTCTGGTCAAAACTCGCTACGCTCAGACACTGACCAGCCGTTATCCAGATAAAGCTGTGCTACTCGTCAGCACAAAAGGGGATCATTGGGAGTTGAAATAACTGTTTTGTTTACTTCCCCTTTCTGCCCTTATGCGCTGCCGAGCATCGCAAATCAGTTTGGTTAAAACACGACGAGTGTTTGAGCGTAGCGAGTTTTCGTCGTGTTCCAAACTGATTGAGAAGCGCAGGGAACCCGCAGGGCAAGCATGGGCTGTCTTTTTGTTTGGTTCGTTTATTTTGGACAGGCAAAATAAATGAACGCCCTCGCGGCAGCGTATTAAAAATAAGCTTTTTCAATCCGCTGGTTGAACCCCACCCTGCATTCGCTTATACAACCAAGCCAACCCCAACAAAGAAAGCCCCAATCCCATAAAGGCTGCCACACGCCATAAACCATCAAGCCCCGACATATCCACCAAAAAGATCTTGGCAATCACCAAACTCAGTAAGCCCATACCCGCTTTGTAGAGCTCCTTAATTCGCCATTGCGTACCTAGCAACACCCCGGCAATTGCCATCAGCATCCACACAACCGAATAGGTATATAACTCACCATCACCAGTAAATTTATCGAGCGATAAATTACCACCCTGCCACAACTGACGGATTTCCAGCGCCACAAATAGCATCAGTGCCAGCCCGGCAAAGCGTAATGCCAGTTGTCGGAATTGCGGTTGGTGATAATAAGCCACTAACAATGCCCAGATAATCGGCGCGCCATACGCCAGTAACAGGATATTAAATACCGGCGTGCTGGAAATAGCATCACCACTCCACCATGGGTTGTGAATCGTTGCCGCTATGCCGAAACTCACTAACGCCATCAGTAGCAGGATTTTGGAGCAGATTTGATACAGCGTGGTCAGGCCTTGGCTGACTTTAGCGCGGTACTGATACGTTAATGCCAGGGCCGCCCACACAGAGGCGTTAATCGCCGCTTCAACCAGGCTGTAGTCGTGGGCAAACACATTGCCATCATATAACCAGTAACGTAATTCGGTACCCAGCGTTAACACCAACAGATGTAAGGTCGCCGCCTCCAGCCATGCCCGTAAATTACTACCTGCCTGACACTGACGACTGGCCAATAAGGCAAACAGCGTGGCGCCACCATAAGTCCAGATAGTCCAGTGGATATCGCTGCCATACTGCAACAGCCACGGGTTGAAAGTAAGTCGTAAAATAACGGCTGCCACTGCCGCTTTTATCATCCATTCCAGCCACGGTAGTTGATAGCGTTTCATCAGCCAGGTTAATGACAGCAGCTGAGCTGATAGCGCTAGAGATAAAGACGCTTCACGGAAATAAATGGCGACAGCTAACGTATAAGCAAGATGTGTGGACAGGGTTAACCACAGCACCATTTCATCACTTTTATCACGCTCCAGTCGCAAAGCAGCAAAGAAGCCGTACACTAAACCTGCCAGCAACGTCGCGATACTCCATGAGAGGGATTGCGCAATACCGTTCACGCACAGATACGCCAATGCCAGCCAGATCAACGGTGACAACAAGGCTAATGATGAACGGGCATGCGAGAAACCTAATCTCAGCCATTGCCAGCCGGATAAAGCGGAATAAAGTAGTGTCATCAAACCGGTATATATCAGAAAACTGTGTTGTTGCTCCGCAGTGAGTCCTATATTGGGGTAGCTGGTAAATTCCCACTGCACATGAAATGCTAACAACAGCCATGCGAGCCATTGCACGCCAAGGCTTAACCACGGTAACGCCCAAAGGCTCTGACGCTGACTCGCCGCAAAACAAATCACCACCAGCGGCGCCCACTGACCAAAGTGAATTGCACCAAGTCCTTGTATATAAATTGAGGCAGCCCAACCGAGGACTATGAGCGTCATCAGCAGCTGATTCATTGAGATCATGCCTATTGCGGTATGAATGGTTTTATTATCTGTCTGTGAGAATGTCAGCTTTTGCTTGCCTTGCAAAAACCAGTCAAACGCCGGAATCGCTAATAACATCCAAGCAAAGATGGCGAGGTAAATGCCACGGAAATCCTCTGGCTGGCTCGATGTTAATGACAGCAACCACCAGCCCATCGCGCCGGCAACAACACCCCACCACAACCAGCTTTTACTGACATAGCGGATGAGTAATAAACCGGCACTACTGATGATCAGACTGTAAATCATGGCGGCAAAAATATTGCCACTCCCAGTGTTGACCAAAAGCGGCACGACATAGGCACCGACTAACCCAATCATGGCCAGCATCGGGCCATGCATCAATGCCAACACCATGGTCACCAATGACACTATCGCAAGTGCCCCAAATACCCATCTCGGATCGATTAGATGATAGACATGTAATGCCGCCAGCAAGGCAGCATAAAGGGTGATACTGGCGCCGCCTGCAAGAGAGGCAAAGACCGGATCACTGCCGCCATTTTTACGCCGCAACCAATCTGCCGCCACATGCAGGGCGATACCCGTCAGAATCGCCATAGTGATCTGTGCTTTCGGGCCCAATAGACCCATATTGATGCTGTATTTGACCATAAAGATGCCCGCCAAACCAACGCTGATGCCGCCCAGCCAAGTCATCCAGTTATCAATCATGTGTTGCTGCCACCGTGGGCGTTGGTAAGGCGTAGTTGCCGCAAAATCGGTG
>NZ_CBFHHW010000042.1:0-12969 GCF_965655755.1 Methylophaga sp.
CAGGATCAATTGCTGGTTGTTTTGGTTCTGCTACGCTTTCTTCAATAACAGTAAAATCAACAAACGATGTTAATTGGTCACTCAAAATTGTTGCAGCGTACTTAATTGAATCTTCTGCTTCCATGGTGCCGTCTGTATCAACATCGATAATCAATTTATCGAGATCGGTACGATTTTCTACACGAGCACTTTCAACGCTGTATGTAACGAGACGTACAGGGCTGAAGGATGCATCTAAATATAACTGACCAATGGCGCGCTCTTCTTCTTCACTGATGTTACGTGTATTAGAAGCAGAGTAGCCACGACCTTTAGCCACTTTGAATGTGATAGACAGACTACCGCCAGTCAAATTAGCAATAACATGTTCAGGGTTGGCAATTTCTACGTTGTGAGGCAACTGAATATCAGCAGCTGTCACGGGTCCAACACCTTCTTTATTCAGAGTCAAAACAACTTCGTTGCCTTCATGCAGCTTCACTGCAAGACCCTTCATATTCAACAAGATATCTAGCACATCTTCTTGAACACCATCGATAGCTGAATACTCGTGAACTACGCCATCGATTTGGGCTTCAACTACTGCAGCACCTTCCATCGAGGAGAGCAATATTCTGCGTAATGCATTACCCAAGGTATGCCCGAAACCACGTTCAAGTGGCTCCAGAACCAGACGTGTACGCGTATCACTAAACTTTTGGATATCGACGATCCTTGGTTTAAGAAATTGACTCGTGTAAGTCGTCATGCAAATTCCTCTAGTAAACCCCTACTCGGAGTTTAGTTATGTTTATTTCGAGTAAAGCTCTACAACCAGGTTTTCTGATAATTCTGCTGGTAGCTCATCACGTTCAGGCAGACGTTTAAAAGTGCCTGACAAACCTTTTGAATTAACTTCCAGCCACTCAGGGAAACCCAATTCCTCTGCAACAGTCATTGCATTTGTAATGCGATCCTGTTTTTTGGCTTTTTCACGGATTTCAATCACATCACCTTCTTGCACTTGGTAAGAAGGGATATTCAATCCTCTACCGTTTACCAAGATGGCTTTGTGAGAAACTAGCTGTCTTGCTTCAGCGCGTGTTCCACTAAAGCCCATACGGTATACAACATTATCTAAACGTTGCTCCAGCATATTCAGCAGGTTTACACCGGTTGCGCCTTTCTTCTGATCCGCGGTTTTGTAGTAGTTACGGAATTGTTTTTCCAGCACACCATAAATACGACGGATTCTTTGCTTGGCACGCAACTGAGTAGCGTAGTCTGAATCACGACCTCTGCGAGCGCCATGTTGTCCAGGTTTAGTTTCAATCTTGCACTTGCTCTCGATTGGGTTGCCTCTACTCTTAAGGAAGAGGTCAGTACCTTCTCTACGACTCAGTTTACAAGTTGGGCCACGATATTTTCCCATTCTGTGTTACTCCGAAAATCTGTTAAACGCGACGACGCTTAGGCGGACGACAGCCATTATGAGGAATTGGCGTTACGTCGGTGATATTTGTAATTTTAAAACCCAGATTATTCAGGGATCTGACTGCTGATTCACGACCAGGACCAGGCCCCTTGATTTGAACATCAAGGTTTTTCATACCAAAATCACGTGCGACTTCGCCGGCTTTTTCAGCAGCGACCTGTGCAGCAAATGGGGTACTTTTACGTGAACCACGGAAACCACACCCGCCAGAAGTAGCCCAAGACAGAGCGTTTCCTTGACGATCAGTGATTGTAACGATTGTGTTATTGAATGAAGCGTGCACGTGTGCCACGCCATCAACTACATTCTTTTTAACACGTTTACGTTGACGTGCTGATGAATTTGCCATCGAAAGCCTCTTTACCTTACTTGATCACACGACGAGGACCTTTACGGGTCCTTGCATTTGTTTTTGTTCTTTGGCCGCGAACTGGAAGACCTCTACGGTGACGAACACCTCGGAAACAACCGAGATCTTTCAATCGTTTGATATCCATAGAAACTTCACGACGCAAGTCACCTTCTACAGTGAACTTGGCAACTTCGGTACGAAGCACTTCAACTTCCTGCTCAGACAAATCTCTTACTTTTGCATCAGGTGCGATACCTGCAGCTTCACAGATTGATTGAGCGCGTGTGCGTCCGATACCATAAATTGATGTTAAAGCAATTACGGTGTGCTTTTGCACAGGAACATTAATACCAGCTATACGAGCCATTGATTTACCCTAAATTCCTCAGGAGTGAACAGCCAATTGTATCATACAAATCTTTTGTTCAACAACATACTAAAGATATTCGTCAAGTTATCCTTGACGTTGTTTATGACGAGCTTCTGAGCAGATAACTCGTAAAACACCATTTCTTTTTACAATTTTACAATTGCGACAAATCTTTTTTACTGACGCCTGAACTTTCATCTTATTTCTCCAGCAAAACCTTTTAAGTTTTGGAATTAGCTTAAAAAGCCTGTTATCCCACTGTTATTCTTGTTTGATTTCTTCATCAAACTTTCGTACTGCTGCGACATCATGTGCGATTGAACTTGTGAAACAAAATCCATCACGACCACTACGATGATCAACAGAGAGGTACCACCGAAATAGAACGGCACACTCCAATAAAGTATTAAAAACTCTGGCAACAGACAGACTGCTGTGATGTAAACCGCACCCGCTAGGGTCAATCTCCCCATCACAGTATCAATATACTTAGCGGTTTGTTCACCCGGGCGAATACCAGGGATGAAAGCGCCAGATTTTTGCAGGTTCTCCGCTGTTTCTTTCGGATTAAATACCAGCGCGGTATAAAAGAAACAGAAGAATATAATCGCCACAGCGTAGGCTATGACATACATAGGCTGACCAGGTGACATTAAAGTAGAAATGTCTTTAAGCCAACCCATACCGTCTGACGAACCAAACCAGCCGGCAATTGTAGCAGGAAACAGGATGATACTTGAAGCAAAAATTGGAGGAATTACACCAGCCATGTTCAACTTCAGTGGTAAGTGGGTCACTTGACCCGCAATCATCTTGCGACCTTGCTGACGTTTTGCGTAATGCACAGGGATTCGGCGCTGTGCACGTTCAACGAATACGACAAAGGCAGTAACGAGTAATGCTAATAGCAATAATGCAATTACTAAGAAGGCTGCTAGTTGCCCGGTACGAGCCAATTCGAGTGTGCCACCAATTGCAGCTGGTAAACCGGCTACTATCCCCGCAAAGATAATCAGTGATATACCGTTACCGATACCGCGTTCAGTTATCTGTTCGCCCAGCCACATCAGAAACATTGTGCCCGTTACTAAAGTGATGACTGCTGTAATACGAAACACAAAACCCGGGTCGATAACAACACCAACGCCCGCTGCACTCTGACTTTCCAGGGCAATAGCGATACCTAATGCCTGAAATGTGGCTAATACAAGCGTTCCGTAGCGTGTGTACTGAGTGATCTTACGTTTACCCGCAGCACCTTCCTTTTTTAGCTGTGCTAGTTTTGGATGCACAACAGTGAGGAGCTGCATGATAATAGATGCCGAGATATACGGCATAATACCCAATGCAAAAACAGACAAACGCTCCAATGCACCACCGGAAAACATGTTGAACATATCGAGGATTGTGCCTCTTTGTTGTTCGAACATAATTGCCAACGCTGACGGATCAATGCCCGGAACAGGCATGAACGTACCAAAACGATATACGATCAGGGCTCCGAGGACGAATAACAAGCGACTTTTCAGTTCCCCGAAGCGTCCACCGCTACCCATCATGGCTGCTGCTTGTTGTCTGTTTTTTTCCACGTAGTTTACTCTTCGACCTTACCGCCGGCAGCTTCGATCGCTTTCTTAGCGCCCGCTGTAGCAATGATGCCTTTCAGATTGACTGATTTGTTGATTTCGCCAGACCCGATAACTTTTACACGAAGAATGTTTTCAGCAATCACGCCGGCAGCTTTCAATGCCAGCAAGTCGATTGTATCAGCATCGATGTTAGCCAATGTATCTAGGCGAACTTCAGCAGTTGTACGACTCAGTCGTGATGTAAAACCGACTTTAGGCAGACGGCGTTGTAAAGGCATTTGACCACCTTCAAAACCGCGTTTATGGAAACCGCCTGACCGGGATTTCTGACCTTTGTGACCACGGCCACACGTTTTACCTAGTCCAGAACCGATTCCGCGACCAACGCGTTTGGCATCTTTCTTTTCGCCTGGTGCTGGGGCAAGTGTATTCAGGTTCATTTTAAACTTCCTCGACCTTTAATAGATACGAAGCATGATTGATCATGCCGCGATTCTCTGGTGTGTCTACCACGATGGCGCTGCTACCGGTTTTTCTTAAACCAAGACCGGCAACACAGGCTTTATGTTTAGCCAAACGACCTATGGTGCTTTTCACCAGGGTGACTTTTAATTTAGCTTGTGATGACATCGTTGTTATTCCGTGATCTCTTCAACTGACTTACCACGTTTGGCAGCAATTGCTTCTGGGTTATTCATTTCGGTCAAACCTCTGATTGTTGCGCGAACAACATTCAGTGGATTGGTCGAACCGTTTGATTTGGCAAGAACGTTATGAACACCAACTGCGTCAAATACAGCACGCATAGCACCACCGGCGATTACACCAGTACCTTCTGATGCAGGCTGCATGAAGACTTTCGCAGCACCATGTCTTGAATTCACAGCATGTTGCAAAGTATCACCTTTCAGTGCAACGCTTTGCATGTTCTTTCTGGCTTCATCCATTGCTTTTTGAATTGCAACGGGTACTTCACGCGCTTTACCTTGGCCGAAACCAACACGTCCGTTACCATCACCGACAACTGTCAGTGCTGAGAAACCAAATACACGACCGCCTTTCACTACTTTAGCGACGCGGCGGATACCTACCAATTTTTCTATCAAACCATCAGAGTTGTTGGCTTGTCTTTGTTCATTCTGAGCCATGTTTCTTACCCTATTAAATTAGAACTGAAGGCCGCTTTCGCGAGCCGCATCAGCTAATGCCTTAACACGACCGTGATAACGGAAACCAGAACGATCAAAGGCCACTTCTGTGATACCTTCTTTCACTGCACGTTCAGCAATTGCTTTACCTACAGCAGTAGCAGCATCAACATTACCCGTGTTCTTCAGATCTTTTTTCACTTCTGCATCCAAAGTCGAAGCTGTAGCAATGACTTTAGAGCTGTCGTGAGTCAGAACTTGCGCATAGATGTGGCGAGGCGTTCTATGAACTGTCAGTCGATAGACTTCAAGCTCTTTCAGTTTAGCCCGCGCTCTGGCCGCTCTACGTAAACGTGAAATTTTCTTATCCATTTTTCAGCCTAATTACTTTTTCTTAGCTTCTTTACGAGCAACATGTTCATCTGCATAACGAACACCTTTACCTTTATAAGGCTCTGGTGAACGATAGGCACGAATATCTGCTGCCACCTGACCGACAACTTGTTTGTCAGCACCTGAAACCACAATTTCAGTCTGGCTTGGTGTTTCAACGTTGATACCTTCAGGCACAGCGTATTGAACAGGATGTGAAAAACCCAATGTCAGGTCGAGTTTGTTGCCTTGTGCTTTTGCACGGTAACCAACACCAACCAGAGCAAGCTTTTTCTCAAAGCCCTTAGTTACACCAACCACCATATTATTTAGCAGTGCACGGGTTGTACCCGCCAACGCGATGGCTTCTTTTGATTTGTTATTTGCTGTAGTTTTAAGCGCAGAATCTTCTTGCGCTACGCTCACATCAGGGTGGATTGCACGAGTCAATGATCCTTTAGAACCTTTGACTGTGACCTCACTACCATTCAGTGAGATTTCCACACCTGCTGGAATTTCTACTGGCGCGTTTGCAATACGTGACATTTTACAATCTCCAATAAATTCGGCTTAGCTAACTGCACACAAAACTTCGCCGCCTTGACCTAAGGCACGAGCTTTGCGATCAGCCATCACGCCTTTAGATGTAGACACAATCGCTACACCGAGACCGCCGATAACACGCGGCAGTTCATTGGCTGATTTATATACACGCAGGCCAGGACGGCTAACACGGTTAATAACCGAGATTACGGATTTACCTTCGAAATATTTCAAGGTGACCGTCAGCGTCGCTTTACCTTCGACTTCTGTGCTATTGAATGCAGAAATATAGCCTTCTTCTTCCAATACCTTGGCGATACTCACCTTCACTTTAGAAGAAGGCATACTTACATCAACTTTGTTCGCCTGTTGGGCATTGCGAATGCGTGTCAGCATATCTGCAATTGGATCTGTCATACTCATTTAATTAGCTCCACTTATAGGTTGGTAATTACCAACTAGCCATTACCAAACCAGGGATATCGCCCTTCATTGCATGCTCACGCAACTTGTTACGTGACAAACCGAACTTACGGTAGTAGCCATGCGGACGACCTGTCACTTCACAACGATTTCTCATGCGAGTCGGGCTTGAATTACGTGGCAGCGCGTGAAACTTCTTCGCAGCTGCTTCACGCTGTTCGCCACTCAATGACATATCCAGCATTTGCTTTTTTAATTCAGCACGCTTTGCAGCGTATTTCTTTACCAGTTTCGCTCTTTTAATTTCGCGATTAACCATGCAACGTTTAGCCATAACTTATTCCATCCAACTCTTGTTTATTTTCTAAAAGGAAACTTGAACGCAGCCAACAAAGCACGTGACTCTTCAGCATTATCTGCTGAAGTGTTAATGGTAATATCCATACCACGCATTTTGTCGATTCTGTCATATTCAATTTCTGGGAAGATGATTTGCTCTTTAATTCCCATACTATAGTTTCCCTGGCCATCAAATGATTTAGGGTTGAGGCCACGAAAATCCCGGATACGCGGAATGGAAATGGTAATCAGGCGATCCAAAAAGTCATACATGCGATCTGCACGTAATGTGACTTTACAACCAATTGGCCAACCTTCACGCACTTTGAAGCCCGCGACTGATTTCTTTGCTTTTGTCACAACGGGTTTCTGACCGGCAATTTTCTCCATGTCAGCCATTGCGTTTTCCAGCACTTTTTTGTCAGTCAATGCTTCACCCACACCCATATTCAAGGTGATTTTGGTAATGCGAGGCACTTCCATTACTGATTTGTATTTAAACTCGTCTTGCAACTGTTTAATTACATTTTCACGATAATATTGTTTTAATCTGCTCACTGTTCTATACCTAATACGAAGCTCAAGCGCTTACAACTTCGCCATTTGATTTGAAGACGCGAACTTTCTTGCCATCTTCTAGCACTTTAAATCCAACTTTGTCACCGTTGCCTGTGGCGGGGTTGACAAGAGCCAGATTCGACCCATCGATTGGCATTTCTTTTTCAATTATGCCACCTGTTTGACCCAGAGCCGGATTAGGCTTTTGGTGTTTCTTGACCAGATTGATACCCTGAACAACAAACTTTACCTTGCCATCTTTATCCACTCGGCTTTGGATTTCGCCTTGTTTTCCGCGATCCTTACCCGTCATCACAACGACTTGATCACCTGTTTTTAATCTTTCCATCCTCAGCGCTCCTACTTACAGTACTTCCGGTGCCAGAGAAATGATCTTCATGAATTTTTCTCCACGAAGCTCACGCGTAACCGGTCCAAAGATACGTGTACCAATCGGCTGTTGAGCCGTGTTCAGCAGAACGGCTGCATTTTCATCAAAACGGATGATTGAGCCATCTGGACGACGTACACCTTTACGGGATCTAACGATAACCGCATCGTGCACATCACCTTTTTTCACTTTGCCACGAGGCGCCGCTTCTTTGATTGTGACTTTAATAACGTCACCGATGCCAGCATAGCGACGGTGAGAACCGCCTAATACTTTGATGCACTCTACGCGTCTGGCGCCACTGTTATCTGCCACTTCCAGACTACTTTGCATTTGAATCATGGTCTAAACTCCAAACTGATAGTTGCTTTACTTCGCACGATCGACAATTTCGACCAACTTCCAGCACTTCGTCTTAGACAGTGGGCGAGTTGAGGCAACACTAACGGTATCCCCAATATTGCATTCATTGTTCTCATCATGAACATGCAACTTGGTAGAACGTCTTACATATTTTTTATAGATCGGATGGGCAACTCTACGTTCGATAAGAACAGTAATAGTTTTATCCATCTTGTCACTAATGACACGACCGGTTAACGAACGTGCTGTACTTTGCTGATCACTCATTTCCGTGCCCTATCTTTTCTCGTTCAATACAGTCTTAATGCGTGCAATATCGCGACGAACACGTTTGATTTCGCTATTACGTGTCAATTGACCTGTAGCGTTTTGCATACGCAGATTAAACTGTTCTTTATGAAGTTCTGTTAACTCTTTAGCCAGATCTTCAGGTGATTTTTGTCTAATTTCGCTCGCTTTCATTACAGTATCGCCCGCGTTACAAATGTTGTTTTAACGGGAAGTTTCGCTGCTGCAAGACGGAAAGCTTCACGCGCTACGTCTTCTGCAACACCTTCCATCTCATAGAGCATGCGTCCAGGTTGTACATTCGCAACCCAGTATTCAACATTACCCTTACCCTTACCTTGACGAACTTCCAGTGGTTTACTGGAGATCGGCTTATCAGGAAACACACGGATCCAAATTTTACCGCCACGTTTAATGTGACGCGTCATTGCACGACGAGCCGCTTCAATCTGGCGGGCTGTAATACGACCACGTTCCAGAGATTTCAGACCATATTCACCGAAGCTTACTTTCGCGCCACGGTGTGCCAGTCCTCTGTTACGCAGCTTTTGCTGTTTCCTAAATTTCGTTCTTTTTGGCTGTAACATTGGTTATAACCTTATTTCTCAGCTGCAGGTGCATTTTGCGCATTTGCGTCAAAAATCTCACCTTTAAAAATCCAAACTTTGACACCGATAATGCCGTATGTGGTATTAGCTTCCGCTGTACCATAATCGATGTCAGCACGAAGTGTATGCAAAGGTACACGACCTTCGCGATACCATTCTGTACGGGCAATTTCTGCTCCGTTCAAACGGCCGGCAACATTAATACGGATACCTTCAGCGCCAAGACGCATTGTGTTAGTCACTGCACGTTTCATTGCACGACGGAACATAATGCGACGCTCAAGTTGCTGCGCAACACTTTCTGCAACCAGGGTTGCATCCAGTTCTGGCTTGCGGATTTCTTCAACGCCGACATTGACAGGAATACCCATCAGGTCTGACGCTTCTTTACGCAATTTATCGATATCTTCGCCTTTTTTACCAATCACGATACCTGGACGGGCGGTGTGAATAGTAATCTTAGCGTTCTTAGCTGGTCTATCGATTTGGATCTTGCTGACTGAAGCATGTGACAGTTTGCTTTTCAGATAGCCACGCACTTTCAGATCGTTGTTCAGCATTTGTGAATAGTCTGCTGAACCGGCATACCAGATCGAATTCCAATCCTTAATTATACCAAGTCTAAAACCTGTTGGGTGAACCTTTTGTCCCATAAGTCTTCTCTCTTACTTTTCTGCTACAACCACAGTAATGTGGCTGGTGCGTTTAAGAATACGGTTGCCACGGCCTTTAGCGCGTGCCTGCATGCGTTTCATAGTTGGACCTTCGTCCACCATAACCGCTGAAACGACCAATTCGTCGATATCTGCACCGTCATTATGTTCAGCATTAGCGATCGCTGAGTCTAAAACATTCTTCATAAGCTCAGCCGCTTTTTTAGGGCTGAACGATAGCAGATTGATCGCTTTCTCTACTGGCAAACCTCTGATTTGATCTGCAACCAATCGCACCTTTTGTGCGGAAATGCGTGAATAGCTGAGTTTAGCTTTTGTAGCCATATCTTAACCTTACCGTTTAGATTTTTTGTCAGCGGCATGACCTTTAAAGGTGCGAGTTGGAGAAAACTCACCCAACTTATGCCCTACCATATCTTCTGTAACAAACACAGGTACGTGTTGTCGCCCATTATGAACAGCCAATGTTAAGCCGATCATGTCCGGAGAAATCATTGAACGTCTTGACCATGTTTTAATCGGACGTTTATTTTCAGTTTCTCTCGCTTCCAAGACCTTCTTTTCAAGGTGCTGGTCTATAAAAGGACCTTTTTTAATTGAACGCGGCATAGGATTCCCTAAATCTTATTTCTTGTTACGACGACGTACGATCATGTTGTCAGTACGTTTATTTTTACGTGTTTTATAACCTTTGGTAGGTACGCCCCAAGGTGTAACAGGATGACGACCGCCCGAAGTACGACCTTCACCACCACCATGTGGGTGATCAACCGGGTTCATAACCACACCGCGGACGGTAGGTCGGATGCCGCGCCAGCGAGTGGCACCAGCTTTACCCAGAGAACGCAATGAATGTTCGCCGTTGCCGACTTCACCCATTGTGGCTTTACAATCCAAAGATACTTTACGCATCTCACCGCTACGCAGGCGGATTGTCGCATAGCCGTTTTCACGTGCGACATATTGAGCACTACCACCCGCGCTACGCGCCAGCTGAGCACCTTTACCTGGTTTCAGTTCGATACAGTGAACCGTGCTACCCAATGGGATAGCAGACAGCTGCAGTGCATTACCTGCACGAATCGCTGCTGTTTCACCTGATTCAAGACGATCCCCTGCGACCACACCTTTGGGAGCAATGATGTAGCTCTTTTCACCGTCTGCATATTTCAGCAGTGCGATGTGTGCAGTACGATTCGGATCGTATTCAATTCTTTCAACTACAGCTGGAATACCGTCTTTTTTACGTTTGAAGTCAATCAAACGGTAACGCTGTTTGTGTCCACCCCCGCGGTGACGGACAGTGATGCGACCAGCGTTGTTACGGCCACCAGATTTCGATTTCTTTTCAACCAACGGCGCATATGGTGCACCTGTATACAAGCCTGGTGTACTGACTTGGACAACAAATCTGCGACCAGCTGATGTAGGTTTAGCCTTTTTTAATGCCATTCCTGATTCCTCACACGTATTCTGTTTACTTATTCGCCAAGGAAGTTGAGATCAGCACCGTCAGCCAACGTCACATAGGCTTTTTTCCAGTCTGAACGCTTGCCCATAGTGCGGCCGGTACGTTTGACTTTGCCTTTTACGTTGGTTGTGGTGACATCAGCAACTTTGACATCGAACAACGTTTCTACCGCTGCTTTGATCTCAATCTTGTTGGCGTTAGGCAGTACTTTCAGTACGACCTGATTATTGTCTTCTGCAACACGTGATGCTTTTTCAGCGACCACAGGGCCCAAAATAACTTTTGTTAAACGCTCTGAGTTCATGCCAGTGATTCCTCTAATTTGCGAACAGAGTCTTCACTCATCACGACTTTTTCAAAGCGCAACAGAGCAACCGGATTGACGTGCGCCGCATCTGTTGCAGCAATGTCATACAGGTTACGAGAGGCCAAAGCCAAATTTCCTGCAGCATTTTCAGTCACGATAAGTGCGTTAGACAGACCCAGTGACTTCGCTTTAGCAAGCAAGTCTTTTGTTTTTGGCGTGTCCAGTTCGACTTTATCAACCACGATTAATGCATCATTACGACGCAGCTCAGATAGGATCGATGCGATTGCAGAGCGATACATCTTGCGGTTAACTTTTTGGCTATAATCTCTGTTTTTCGCAGCAAAGGTAGTACCACCACTGCGCCACAAAGGGCTGCGGATAGTACCAGCACGTGCACGACCACTACCTTTTTGAGCAAATGGCTTACGTCCGCCACCGCTTACTTCAGAGCGTGTTTTTTGTGCATGTGTACCACTGCGAGCACCGGCCAGGTATGAAGTGACCACTTGATGCACCAGAGACTCATTAAATTCACGGTCAAACAAAGCATCTGAAACAGCGATGTTTCCTGCTTTTTTTCCGTCGAATGATTGTAATTGAAGATCCACGTTTATTCCCCTAAGAATCTTACTGGGCTTTAACAGCCGGGCGGATAATTACATCACTGCCTGTTGCTCCAGGGACAGACCCCTTAATCAACAGCAGGTTTCTCTCTGCATCCACCTTGACGATTGACAGATTTTGTAGGGTGCGTTTTTTATCACCCATATGACCTGCCATCTTTTTACCCTTGAAAACACGACCTGGTGTTTGACACTGGCCAATCGAACCCGGCGCTCTGTGAGACAGCGAGTTACCATGTGTTGCGTCACCACCACGGAAACCGTAGCGTTTTACGACACCAGCAAAACCTTTACCTTTAGTAATGCCTGATACGTCGATTTGTTGACCGTTCTCAAACAAGTCCACTTTCAACTCAGCACCTAATTCAAGCTCATTGAGTTCTTCAACTCTAAACTCGGCAACCTTACGTCCGGCTGCGGCTTGTGCTTTAGCGAAGTGGCCTGCTTCAGGTTTGGTAACACGTGATGTTTTACGTCCACCCACAGTCACTTGAATCGCGTTATACCCATCAGTGTCAACCGTTTTTAACTGGCTAACACGATTTGGTTCTACTTCAATTACCGTTACTGGCGTAGAGACACCGTCTTCAGAGAAGACACGTGTCATGCCACGCTTACGGCCGATGAGTCCGATAGTCATTGACCCAGCCCCTCTTAGTTCAACTTGATCTGGACATCAACGCCTGCGGCGAGATCCAGCTTCATTAGAGCATCTACTGTTTTATCAGTAGGCTCAACAATATCCATAAGACGCTTGTGTGTACGAATTTCGTACTGATCACGGGCATCTTTGTTCACGTGAGGTGAAACCAACACTGTGAAACGTTCTTTTTTCGTCGGCAACGGAATCGGACCATTGATTCGTGCGCCTGTACGTTTAGCCGTTTCAACAATTTCTTTTGCTGATTGATCAATTAATCGATGATCAAATGATTTCAGCCTGATTCTAATAGTTTGGGTTGCAGCCATTTCTATTACTCTGTGATTTTACTAACGACACCAGCACCAACTGTGCGGCCGCCTTCGCGAATAGCAAAACGTAACCCTTCTTCCATCGCAATCGGTGCAATCAA
>NZ_CBFHHW010000043.1:0-12863 GCF_965655755.1 Methylophaga sp.
TGATTACGATGAGGAGGCATTTACAGTTGAACAAATCGGCGAATTAGCCGGTGATGCGTTACTCGAGTTTGGCGCTCCTTGGTGTGGACACTGTCAGGCTGCAAGACCTGCGATAAAAGAAGCAGTAACGGAACATTCAGGCCTGCGTCATATTAAGATATATGACGGAAAAGGCAAACGACTGGGACGTGCGTTCAAGGTAAAGCTTTGGCCGACTTTGATACTCCTACACGATGGCAATGAGGTGGCTCGTCTAGTGAGGCCATTACGCTCTGACGAGGTTCGCCAATTACTTTCGAAAATCAAGTAAAAGCAGCTAACTATCAAATCAGTACGACAATGCAATGAACTGAATCCCACGTTTAGCTTCATGCTTTAGCCCCCATCTAAACTATGTTTAAGAATTTGGAACTGGCTTTATAAATTTGAGCTAATGACGTACTCTAACTTCTCTAAAATCATATTGACCGACATGGCAGAGAGAAAAGTCTGTTTCCCCCTTGAGAATTGGTGACAACTAAACAGGCATTTAACCCTGAAGTGACAGTCTATTTTTGGCTAATCAAAACTTTATATCTAACTATTATTACTGAGAGAGAAAATGAGCGAAAACGCCCCTGCTGAAAAAACATTCCAAGAACGTTGTGATGAATTTATTGACCTTGCTAACCAGCAACATGCAGAAACCGAAGTGGACAATGTCAATGCTGCAATACTGTTCTCTGCATCACGTTTCAGTGTATTTAGCACTGCACCTCAGTTTGATGAGGTTGAAAAGTTACAAGAAGAAAAACAAAAAATCATTGAGTATTTCACTCAGCGTTTTGCAGAAATGATGGCAACGAATCTCGACGAATATATCGAACGCTTTGATGAGTACAACCCAAAGTAAGTTGACTTCGCTTATCAACTAAAAAAGCCGACATTGCGTCGGCTTTTTTGTCTTTGCATCCATGCAGTAAAACTTATTTAAAGCACGGTATAATCAGGCATCCAATACAACATACATCCGATGCAATTAACTTATCTCAATGGCTACCCAGAGCCCGTTCTCGAGAAAGTCAGGGCGGCTATTTCTACTGAAACACTCGGCCAGTTCCTGTTAAAAAAGTATCCTGACACACACGACATTAAAACGAGTAAAACCTTGTATGCGTATGTGATGGATTTAAAGCATCAATACCTACGCCAATCCAGTCCGCTCAGCAAAGTCATCTATGACGACAAGCTGGATGTTTTGCATCAGGCATTGGGATTACACACGTATGTATCGCGTGTTCAGGGCAGTAAATTAAAAGCCAAAAATGAAATGCGAATCGGTTCTGTGTTCAAGGTCGCACCGCCGGAATTTTTAAATATGATCGTGGTGCATGAACTGGCACATTTGAAAGAGAAAGACCATAACAAAGCCTTTTATAAGCTCTGTATGTACATGGAACCGAACTACCATCAATTAGAATTTGATGTGCGACTTTATCTTACCTATCTCGAATTCTTCGGTGCCTTGTATTAGCTGACAGGCGTGGTCTTATTGAAAATTGGTTAGACCTAAACAGCTCCCGAAGTCGCTTCACAACCACACGCAAAATCTACCTCTATTCAGGCATCCTGATTATGCATGTACTCCAGTTGCTCGGCTTCGCCGAGTTCGTGCTGTCTTTTCTTAGCCTTGCTCTCAACGATGGCTAACTCTTCATCGGAAATGGCTCCATGCCCCGCTACATTTCGGATCCGCTCCAGACAGAGCAAGGCTTCATCCGGATCCTGATGTTCAATGCTGTTGTCTATCAGAGCCTTTGCTAGAGCCAGAACAGCTTCAGGGTTTCCGGTTTCGGCCGCTTTGCGATACTCCGCTTCCGTTTCACAAGGTGCTGGCTTTGATAATTGACGTTCCGATTCTGCATGGCGCTCGTCAAGTGTTTTGACCATGATGATGGTTCCCTGATTATGAAGAGACATTTTATAGCTAAGATGCGTTTACTGTAATTTAGTTTCGTGTTTCTGGCTATAGCGCAACTCAAGACTCAGTTAACTTGAAAATTACGTAAATCAAGCTGATTGCACTCGATTTTCGAAACGACGTTGTCGAGGATTATTTCTTGTGACGACGCTTTGTCCTGTAAATGGCACAGTAAGCCTGATAAAGAATATAGGGAGTGAGACCCAGTATCAGTGCTTCTAAACCGCTAAGTTGTTCTCCTGCCAGCACAAGAACAATGATTAGCAGCAATCCTACAGCACCGAACTTTAGAAACTTTATTGATTCTTTCGCTAAAACCTTCCGCATTTTGCTTCCTTATTAGATACGACGATTGAAATAATCATATCAAATCAATCTACGCCATTGTTTAGAAAACAATGCAAGAATTAATAATGGTGAACTTCGTTTTATCCATCCATCACTTAACCATCTCAATAAACGAGGAACAATTCGCCGGTAGGAGGCGTCACGATAGTAAGGATCACAAAAGAAAGCACGGATCCTTTCTGAAATATTTAACTATGACATTGCATGTGTAGTACATAACAGCATCTTACTAATAAAGGAGAAGCCAACATGTCGCACAGACTAACCAAGCGACCAATCAATCTCATCATGGCCTCAGCAATCCTGGCTGGATTGCCTGCAATGGCCTATTCAAACGCTGATGTCCCTGAACTGAGCCACAGCACAGTTATTTCTGGACTGGAGAGCCCCTGGGATATTGAATTGCTCGATGACGGCACGATGTTTTATACCGAAAAATGTCGTGGCCTGTCCGTCCGTGAGCCTAACGGTGACGTCAATCATCTATTAGGGCTCAGAGATACAAAGGACTTCGCCTCAACTGAGAAAGACCTCTTCTGTCAGGGGCAGGCAGGAATGAACGGCGTTGAAATCGACCCCAACTTTGAGGAAAACCGCTATATCTACGTTTACTCCGCCTCTAAAAAAACGCCACCGGCGACCAACCGTGTGCTGCGGCTGAAGGTCAATGAAGATTTCACAAAAGTCTCTGACCGTACTGATATTGTGGAAGATATTCCGTTTAAACCCAAACCGACGGATCATCCATTCGGCGAAGCCGGTGCCCACAACGGCGGTCGAATCCAGTTTGGTCCGGATAATACCTTCCTATACGTCACGACCGGCGACAACCATAACAGCCGATTGCCACAGTCTCCGGAATCACTGGGCGGCAAGGTGCTTCGCATTGACCGTAATGGTAAGGCCGCTCCTGATAATGGAACGCCCGACAATTATGATCCCAAAATTTACACCTATGGCCATCGCAACGTCCAGGGCCTGACCTTCCACCCAGAAAACGGCCAGCCAGTGATAACAGAACATGGTCCCTGGCACTCCGATGAAGTCAATATGCTGGAAGCCGGGGGTAATAGTGGTTGGGATCCTAAGCCCAATATGGCGGGCCGCGGCGACTGTCCCGATGATTACTGCGGTTATATGCCCAATCAGAAAGAAGGTATGGATCCAGATAAACGGTCAGAGTACATGCCGATAACCGACCTTGAAACTTATCCGGATGCCATCAAACCTGCATGGCAAAACAATCAGCTCTCTCAGGGTATCAGCACTGCTGATTTCCTAACCGGTGAACAGTGGGGAGACTGGAACGGACGGTTGGCCGTCGGTTTCATGGGAATCGGTTTTGGCGGCACACCCGTCGGCAACCGGATTGAACTGCTAGACATTGCTGATAATGGAAAATCGGTCAATGCTGTGACAGAAATGCCTTTGCCTATGGAGCCGGGGCGATTCCGGACGCTTGTTCAGGGACCTGAGGGTGGTCTGTATGCCGTTATGGGTAAAGGCGTCATCTATCGCATTATGCCGAAGTAAGATCTACAACAGCATTGCAAGGATGCAGTGCTGTTTCAAACCGAAAACATAGACTAAGACACCATCCTTAGTTGGCCCCATGCACAATGCAAGCGAACAAATTTTAATTGTGTAAAACCAAGCCAGCTTTTACCCTGAACTTATCTGCAATGAATAAGTCAGTTTTTCTTTTAATGGGGATAGGTACGTGTCATTTATTGTTTCACACGATTTCATCAAAGCCACACAGCATAGAGAGTTAACACCCTATCGTGAGCGAGTGGCGCGAGAAGAAGCCGATAGCCGCGGTTATATCAAAACCACGGAAATGGAAATCGAGCCCCGTCAGCTCACACTCGCCGCTTTACAGGATATGGCTCAGGTGGCTGAGGTGCTGGACGATATCAAATCAAGGCGGGCAATTGAGGCGATTCTGCTGGCGCGTGATGGCGAGTTTGACTCCCCTATTCCCAACTTCAAAGCGTTTTCATCGACACTCGAATCCTACCTCAAACATAAGCTGATTGATGGTTGGGTCTATCTTAAAAAAGACGACGCCAAATTGTATCCGGCACTGGTTACCGACTTCAGCTATAAACCTGCCACCGCCCATGCCGATGAAATGCTGCTAATGCATGTCTGCCATCTTTCACCCAACCTGAAGAAAGGTTACTTCGGTTTTGAGCATGACTACATTGCTTTTGGACCTGGAGACGTCAATAAAAAACGAATCAATGAAGCACTTGAGCTCAAACGGGTCTATAAAGAAACACCAGCACTTAAAGCAGAATACGAAGACAGTTATGGTCGTTATTGTCGTGAAATTAAAAATGCGTTTTCAGAGCAGTTCGTGGCCAGAGGGCTGATTTTCACTGATAAAACCCAAGCCAACTCCGATGGCTCGGTGATTGATACCCGCGTTATTCACGATATGGCGGAAAGTGATGTCAAAACCTATTCGCAGTTAAGAGAATCCTGCCTGGTGGAGGACGAGGATAATGTGCTGGCGCTGCCTGAATGGCCTTTACTGCGGGTGTTTAATTTAAAAACACATGGTTTTGTCTGGATTCACGCTGATTATCTGACTCGGTACCAGTATGACCTGTCGTTGAAAGACAAGCTCATTCTGCCGAAAACCCACCACGACTTGCTTGACGTGCTAACCACCCATGTTGATGTATTCAGTGGCGATATTATTGAGGGCAAAACTGCTGGTAATGTGATTCTGTGCAAAGGCGTACCGGGCGTGGGGAAAACCCTGACCGCCGAGATTTATGCCGAGCTGATAGAACGACCATTGTATTCACTGCATTCCGGCTCATTGGGTACCAATGCCAAAGATATTGAAGCCAACCTGAGAATTATCTTCGCTCGCGCCGAGCGCTGGGACTGCGTTTTGCTGCTGGATGAGGCCGATGTATTTATCGTTAAACGCAGTGACAACATTGAACAAAATGCCATTGTTGCCGAGTTCTTACGCACGATGGAATATTTTAGCGGTTTGCTGTTTATGACCACCAATCGTCCTTCAGATATTGATGAAGCAATCATTTCTCGTTGTGCTGCCATTATTGAATACAACATTCCCACACCGGAAAACGCAGCCAAAATATGGCAAGTTTTTGCTAGCCAATATGAGTTTGAGTTATCCGACAAATTGCTGGCTCAATTGCTGGCGACCTTCGAAGAAATCAGTCCTCGAGACATGAAAATGTTGTTACGACTGGTATTGCGGGTATCAAAAAATATGAAAGTGGATGCGGATATTGATGTCTTCCGCCAATGTGCCATGTTCCGTGCCATTAAGATCACCGAAGCTTTATAGCTTGTTTGAAGCACGAGTTTCGATAAAGTGATTGTGATGCATAGCTTCAGACTTGGTAAGTAGATGAAGGATAATGAAATGCCACTCGGGAATCTGCTTAAGTTGAATAAAGGCGAACTTTTCGCATTACGCCTTTTCACAGTTATTAGGAGGTAAAACTTCGTAATAAGTCTTTTTCAATACAAAGGGGTTGAGCGTTCGCAATCAAAGAAATCAAACAATATACAAGGATGGAGAGTTATTTAATGGCAAAACGATATATTCCTTAACTAAGGTTATGCCGGTCTCATAGCGCTCAATTTTTTGCATCTGAAATGACATAACTGTGTCATTGTTTTAGGAGAAATGTATGATTTCAGAAGAAATTAAAAATGCACAATCAATAGAAGAAGTGGTCCAAATCATTGATAACGGTGGCACAGAATCTGAATCACCAGAAGAAGTGGCTGCTAAATATGCTTACTTAGCTGTCCTTAAAAAAAACAGTCAAAAAAAAGACGATTTAGAAACTGAGCTCAATGGATTGATGGAAAAAGGCGCTTTATTTGACTATCTTTTAGCGTTGGAACACGCCGAGTCCTTTCTCATTGACACCTTGAATAAATCAACTGCACCACAAGGGTTGTAAGCCCTTTGCTCCATAACCACTGGCTGATTAATTATTATAGACCCACGCTAGAGGGTTCATTGTTCTCATTCTATCTTGAGTTTCTGGAGGTGCCCAATGCCTCAAGGCAGTAAAGAAAAATACACCGATAAACAAAAGCGCAAAGCCGATCACATCAAAGAAGGCTATCTTGAACAAGGTGTTTCTGAAGAGGAAGCCGAACAAATAGCCTGGGCCACAGTAAATAAAGAATCAGGTGGTGGCAACAAGTCCGGCTCCGGTCGTGGCCAAAAAGACAATCGCAGTGCGAGTCGTGAAGGTGATAAAAACAGTTCTTAAAGCAATTCATTGACCGAGACATAAAGCATGTATCCAACCTCAGGCATGCTTATCTCTTAAGATCTTCACCGTGTGCCCAGTAGGTATATACTTAAACAGTATTGATGTAATTCTCATTAAGCCCGTCCCATATAACCTTAGCCCTCCCAATCAGAGTAGTGGTTGTATTTTTCCAGCAATAAAGTGTACTGTTTCGAACTATCTCTTTAATAATTAGCTAATTAACGCGTCATTTATGTGCGTCAAGCCCCTCTTATTACCTATATTTAGGTTCATTTTTTGAATTATGATTAAAAGCCGAAATACACTATTTTCGATTGGTCTGATATCGCTGGCGCTCTTAATTATTACCGCTATTTACTACTCCTTACATACAGGTCGTGCTATAGCAAAAGGGTATACACCGTTAGTTAACGCGACGATGAAAATCCAGCTCGATACTACTCTCGCTCATCTCTGGTTTGAAGAGTCTCTTGGCGGCGATACATCCATTGATATTAACAATGTCTGGACACATCTGGACGAGGCTGAGTGGTATGCACAAGCAATACTGGATGGTAACAAAGGTATTGTTGACAACAATCCTGACTTACGGCCTGCTATTGAACAAACGCTCCAGGCGCTTCGCTCCTTCCGAGTCATTGCTAAAAGCAGATGGCAAGCACAGATAACCTCTCTACCCGGTTCCGAACTCGATCAAGAGCTTGATCGCATCTTCATCAGACTCAATGATTCTGTTGGAAAGGCAGAAAAGATTCTGAACAACACAATTAATGAGAAGCTACGAGACTATGAACTTATTCAGAATCTGTTAATTGTGCTCGTTTCTGTCTCGGGCCTGTTAATGGCCTATTTTTTATACATGAATGATCGTATCCGAACCAGGCAGATGCGTGAACTGAATAACAAAGAAGAAAAATTAGAAGCCACGCTTGCTCAGCGAGACAGAGATACGGACAAGCTAAAACTAGCAGCCAGCGTTTTTACAAACGCGCGAGAAAGCATCACTATAACGGATGCTGACGGTACAATAATTGATGTCAATGATACCTTCACTTCAGTAACCGGATATAGCCGTGAAGAAGTTATTGGTAAGAACTCCCGCCTTCTCAAATCTGGGAAACAATCAGCCAGATTCTACGATGAATTGTGGAATAGCCTATTAAAAGATGGTCACTGGTACGGCGAAATATGGAACCGACGTAAAAATGGTGAGGTGTATCCTGAAATGAAAACCATCAGTGCCATACGCGATGAAGATGGTATTACGACCCATTATGTCGCTTTGTGTACTGAAGTGACACAAATGAAAAAGAATCAGGAACAATTAGAACATATCGCCCATTTTGACCTTCTCACCAGCTTACCCAATCGTACCGTATTAGAAGACCGACTGAATCAGGCAATAGCACAATGTCGCCGTAAAAAACTAACGCTTGCCGTCGCGTTTTTAGATTTGGATGGCTTCAAATGGGTGAATGATACATTTGGCCATGAGGTGGGGGATGAATTGCTTATTGCGGTCTCTCATAAAATGAAAGAAGTATTACGTGAAGGAGACACTTTAGCCCGTATTGGTGGCGATGAATTTGTTGCTGTGTTAGTTGACCTGGACAAAGTTGAAGACTGTCAGCCTGTATTAGAGCGGTTGCTTGCTGCGACGGCAGATCCTGTAACGGTAGATGAAAAAATATTAAAAGTATCATCAAGTATTGGGGTCACGCTTTATCCGGACGATGATGTCGATGCAGACCACCTCATTCGCCATGCTGATCAGGCTATGTATATCGCGAAACAAGCAGGTAAGAATCGTTACCACTTATTCAACACGGAACAGGATGATGCCGTTAAAGTACAGCGTGAAAATATAGAAGCTATTCGCCAAGCGTTGGATAACGAACAATTTGTGCTTTATTATCAACCCAAAGTGAATATGAGAACGGGCAGTGTGATTGGTGCCGAAGCCCTAATCCGGTGGCAACATCCGGAAAAAGGACTGTTAACACCACATGAGTTCCTGCACATCATTGATGATCATATTATGAGTGTTGAACTCGGTGAATGGGTGATTGAAACGGTATTAACACAAATCAGTCAGTGGCATGAAATGGGGATCAATCTTCCAATTAGTATTAGTGTCAATATTGCTGCAGTGCAATTACAACAAAATAATTTTTTGAATAAGCTTAAGGCATTACTAGCCGCTCACCCTACGGTCGATCCTAGTTATTTGGAATTGGAAGTGTTGGAAACCAGTGCTTTGGATAATTTAATGCACACTTCCTCCATCATGAATGAATGTATCGCGCTTGGCGTAAGTTTTTCTCTGGACGATTTTGGTACAGGCTATTCTTCGTTAACGTATCTCAGACGTTTACCTGCCAGCATCATAAAAATAGATCAAAGTTTTGTGAGAGATATGCTTGTTGATCCAGATGATTTAGCGATTGTTGAAGGTGTAATAGCGTTAGCAAAATCATTCAAACGTAACGTGATCGCTGAAGGCGTTGAAACCGTTGAACATGGTACAGCTCTTTTGCAATTAGGCTGTGAGTTAGCACAAGGTTATGGTATTGCAAAGCCGATGCCTGCTACTGATATAGTGGACTGGGTCACTGACTGGAAACCATACGAGGATTGGCAAAGCTAACCCAGTGTCTATTTTTGTGACTAGTAAATAACGATAGCAAAGCCGATGAACATATCAAAGCTATCGTCATCTTGGTTTCTTACGCTGTCTTGAGTGACACCTCTGGCGAAAACTGCCTCACCAGTAGCTTTTCGAATTCAACGCAATCAATGAAGGTTTAATTCAACTGTTCAAGAATCGTATTGAACGTTTTACTTGGACGCATAATTTCAAGCATCATTGTGTCATCGGGTAGGTAATAACCGCCCATATCCACCGATTTACCCTGCACTTCCAGCAAGTCTTCAACAATTTTGTTCTGCTGTTCTGTCAAAGATTGCGCAATAGGCTTAAACACGGTTTGAAGACCAACATCATCAGATTGTTCAGCAAGCGCTTGCGCCCAGAAGAGTGCAAGATAAAAATGTGAACCACGATTATCAATCTCACCCGTTGCTTCTTTGGGTGACCGGTTTTCCTGTAATAATACGCCGGTAGCGGCATCTAATGTGTCTGCCAGCACTTTTGCTTTGGCATTATCCTGTGTATTGGCCAAATGCTCCAGAGAAGCCGCAAGCGCCATTAACTCGCCTAATGAGTCCCAGCTTAAGTGATTCTTTTCCAGTAATTGTGAAAGTAGTTTTGGCGCTGTACCACCGGCGCCGGTTTCAAATAAACCACCGCCTTGCATCAAGGGCACTACTGATAACATCTTGGCCGATGTGCCCAATTCCAGAATCGGGAACAAGTCGGTGTTGTAGTCACGTAGGACATTACCCGTGACAGAAATAGTGTCCTGCCCTTTACGCATTCTATCCAAAGAAATTTGGGTCGCGACAACCGGATCCAAGATACGAATATCAAGGCCTGCTGTATCGAGATCGGGGAGGTAATTATTCACCTTATTAATTAGTTGAGCGTCATGTGCACGGTTCTGATCCAGCCAGAAAATAGCCGGCGTATCAGATAAACGGGCTCTTGAGACAGCCAGTTTGACCCAGTCACGGATGGGTTCGTCTTTGGTCTGACACATTCGGAAGACATCACCCTCTTCCACTTCAAAGTTAAAGACGATTTCACCTTCAAGGTTGGTCACAATAATCTTACCTGCAGCCGATGCCTGGAAGGTTTTATCATGTGAGCCATATTCTTCGGCTTTCTTAGCCATCAAGCCAACATTGGGCACAGTACCCATCGTGACTGGATCCAATGCGCCTTTCTTTTTGCAGTCATCAACCACGGTTTTAAAGACACCGGCATAACAACGATCCGGAATCACCGCTAGCGTATCCTGCTGCTGCCCGTCTTTGTTCCACATCTTACCGCCCGCCCGAATCATAGCAGGCATAGATGCATCAACAATCACATCCGATGGGACGTGAAAATTGGTAATACCTTTATCCGAATCAACCATGGCGAGGCTGGGTTGGTTTTCATAGACAGCAGCAATATCCGCTTCTATCTGTGCTTTGGTAGCAGCATCAACATTCGCCAGTTTGCTGTATAAATCGCCCAGACCATTATTAAAATCGACACCCAGCTCTTCAAACAAAGCGCTATGTTTATCAATCAGGTCCTTGAAATACACTTTGACCGCAAAGCCAAACAGAATCGGATCTGATACTTTCATCATAGTCGCTTTCAGGTGCAATGAAAGCAGGACGTTTTCTTGTTTAGCTTTGGCAATCGCATCGGCATAAAAAGCCTGCAGGCTTTGTGCTTTCATTCGGGTAGCGTCGATAACTTCACCCGCTTGTACCGGAATTGAATGTTTGAGCACTACTTCACTATCGTTTGCATCAACAAAACTGACTTTATAGTCATCCGTTTTTGTTGATGTGACTGACAGCTCGCTGCCATAGAAATCATCCGCATCCATATGAGCGACATCCGTTGCAGAGTCGGCTTTCCACTCCCCCATTGTGTGTGGGTTTGTGCGTGCGTAGTTCTTAACTGCAGCAGGCGCACGACGATCAGAATTACCTTCACGAAGAACGGGATTAACAGCCGATCCCAGTACTTTAGCGTAGCGATCTTTAATCGACTGCTCCACATCATTCTTCGGGTTATCCGGGTAATCTGGCAAATCGTAGCCTTTCGATTGGAGCTCTTTTATTGCAGCTCGCAATTGTGGAATAGAGGCAGAGATATTCGGCAGCTTAATAATATTCGTGTTTGGGTCTTGCGTGAGCTTGCCCAGTTGGCTTAGATGATCAGGGATTTTCTGAGATTGATGCAGATTGTCAGGGAAGTTAGCAATAATTCTACCGGCCAATGAGATATCACTTATTTCAAATTCAATATCGGCTGTCGAGGCGAAAGCGCGAATAATGGGCAACAATGAATACGTTGCTGAGGCGGGAGATTCATCTACTTTCGTGTAAATAATTTTCGACATTCTTGATCCTTACTAACTTTTTCTGATTTTGATAAACATCATTTTTCAGAACCCGGCTATATGCCAGTCAATAACACTATTTCTGAAGGGATGATTGTATCGTTCTCTGATCGCAGACATTATACGTTATCAGAGCCGTTACAGGATGGTTCAGACTAATTTGTTGCTGTGGATTAGGAAGCACTGACACCCGGCATTGGGCTTATCATCGACAATCCAGAGCCGATGTCATTCACATAAGCATAGCTCAATCCGAGCGTTGTTATTCAGATTTCATTTGAGAAAAAACAGCCAGAGGATGTGTGGTAATGATATGAAGCATAACCCGCTGGCCTGGATTGGCGAGTTGTTCATGACTACAACGAATTTTTACAATGGCACCGTCGTCCGTTTTGACTGCATAAAGACGGGCACTGCCCTCATAACGACTCCAGATAACTTCACCATTACCCTCATCGGCAACGTTGAGTGATAAATCATCCGGCCGCAGTAAGAGTTCAACGTCACCATAGGCGCCATTCACCGCAGAAGCTGGCGCATTGCCCAGTGAAGTCGTAACAACATTACCGCCCTGCTCCAAAGTGCCGGTCAGGAAGCTGGCATCACCGAGAAAACGCGCCACAAAACGATTAACCGGTTCGCTGTAACAAATTTCCGGCTGATCAATCTGCTCTAGCTTGCCATCCCGCAATACTCCAATTCTGTCACCCACAGAAAGCGCTTCTTCCTGATCATGCGTTACCCAGATAGCAGGGACACCAGCTTCTTTCAATGCATTACGGATTTCCCAGCGCAGATCGTCTTTTAATGCGGCATCGAGATTAGATAAGGGTTCATCAAGCAGTACAAATGCCGGTTCATGAGCCAGCGTTCGCGCCAAAGCGACACGTTGTTTCTGGCCACCTGAGAGATTCTCTGGTTTTGAGTGTCGCCAAGGGCTCAGGCCTAACAATTCAATCCAGTGGTCAGCTTGTTTCATATCCTTCAATTTGAAGCTGATATTCTGCTCAACGGTTAAATGAGGAAACAGAGCGAAGTCCTGAAACACCATTCCGACATGACGTTTTTCAGGCGCTATGGTTTTCGTTGCTGTCACCGTTTTTGAGCCAAGCTTAATGATGCCTTCCGATATGGGAATGAGTCCAGCTAAGGCATGCAGTATTGTCGTCTTCCCACAGCCTGTTGGCCCGACCAACGTCAGAAGTTCGGAATCCCCCAGTGTCAGACTGAGATCATCGACCACTT
>NZ_CBFHHW010000044.1:0-12722 GCF_965655755.1 Methylophaga sp.
TAGATAGGACTCAACTATTTAAGAAAACATAACCCTCTCTCATTGAGGTAAAGATATTATTTTTCTGAATGCGTTATTATCCAAGTCTATAAACGCAATAATACAAGGTAGTTTAATGCGCTTTACGAGAACAATCTGGCACATCGATCCTGATATCGCTGCAACACAAGTCGGAAAACGACTAGGGAGATTAGAGCAGGTCTTTGAACTTGATTCAGAGATAGTCTCTGAAGACAATCATGGCGATGTACTGAAAATAGAAACCGACGGCCAGAGTTTTTTTGTTAAACGTTTTTTTGATGCGACAGGAATTCGAAGCTGGCTGGGCCTTTCCCGCTTAAGAATCGAGGCAAGAAACCAACAGCGTTTCACTGCTATGGGCTTAAACGCTGCGGCAGTTGCAGGGTATGGTGAGGAATATTTTTTTTCAAGAACACTTAGAGGTGTATTGATAACGAGAGGGATTGAAAACAGTCTGAGTTTAGAAGATGTCGCCAACAAGCATACTGAATTATTGGATGACAGAGCATGGCTGGATAATGTTATGCAGCAGGTTGCTGATATGACGGTATTACTACATCAGAATCAGATCTGCCATAACGATTTATTTTGGCGAAACTTACTTCTTGAGAACTGTGTTTCTAAGCCAAAGCTCTTTTTGATCGATTGTCCTTCAGGCTGCTTCTGGCCAAAACTTTTTTTAAAACGCCGGATCGTAAAGGATATTGCTAGTCTGGATAAACATGCGATTCTTTATTTGAGTCGTTCACAACGACTTCGATTTATCAAAAAATATTTACGCACAGCACGTTTGAGTAAGGTGGAAAAAGAGTTTGTCCGAGGGGTTCTACAATACCCAGAGCGCAGGCAGAAACGTAAACATCGTCAAAAGCGATTAGGGCTGAGAAACTAATAACAAATAGCTTAATATGATGTAGTCCATCCATGGACTTTATAGTGCTTTGACTTATGATGAGAATGGTTCAGTGACATCCTCGGCCATTCGAATAGCAAATATTTTGCGAACGGTTTCTTCTGTGCGCCATTTACCTTTGAAGCCGGCTTCAACCAAAAAACTGTCGCCTGCTGAATAAGTGACAGAATTACCATCCTGATCCGTCAATGAGGCCTTACCTTCAAACATATGCACCATTTCATCGGCGTTGTAGGTAACTTGATATGTACCTGGTGTTGCTTCCCAAAAGCCTGTTAGAAACTTACCATCTTCAGGAACGTGCTCGAGCCATGTTGTCATAGAAGGGTTGCCTTCAACCGGCTCCCATCCTGCTAGATCATCTGTAATGGGCGTGGTGTTTTTTGTGTCAAACTTACCGAACGATATTGTTTTCATTTCTCAAGTCCTGATTAATATAAAATCAAGACTTTCTCAGGTATGCCAGATCGAAACAATTAGTCTTAAGGAGTATTGATCGTGTGGAACACTTTTGAGTGGCACGGAATCTTATTGTCCCTTCAAGTTTAATAGACGACTACAACAGGTTCTATAGAGTCGCTTACTAAGCGCGTTAAGCATAATGCTTATAAGTGTGGTTTTTTTAAGTCTTGGGCGCGTCAATAATGCTTTGTCAGGCTGCTTAATCAATAAAGAGAGTGTTTTGATGCCAGCTAAAGTCATGGCTCTGACTTCCCAGCCTAATCTGCCATTCAATGATTCACCGAGCGGAAAACCAGCTTGCATCATATTTGCGGTACGTTGGTAAAGGCTGCGTACAAGTGGTGCTATTTTCTCTGAATCCGGCTGAATCAGGTCGAACTCGCTTAATCCGGCAGCGGATAGTTCGTCAAGTGGAATGTAGATACGATCCTGTTCGGAGTAATCCTGAACTATATCCTGATAAAAATTGATTAGCTGTAATGCGCTACATACTGCATCGGATTGTTTTAATTGTGCTTCTGAGGGATCACCCTCAAGTTGAAGTAACAAACGACCCACCGGATTGGCTGAGTAACGACAGTATTCTAAGACTTCATCAAAATTGGCATAGCGGGATTTCACCACATCCTGTCTGAACGCAAGGAGTAAATCCTCAAATAAGCACAGTGAAAGTTGATGTCGATGAATCACATCAGCCAAAGCAATAAAGATGGCATCATTACCTTTATAAGTCTTTTTATCTATTTCTTTTAGCGCATCACTATAAGCATCTAATTGAGCCAGACGAATGTGTTGCGGTGCATTCCCTTCATCAGCAAAATCATCAGCTGTGCGGGCAAAGGCATAAATGACGCTGATAGGTTTTCGAAGTCTTTGAGGTAAAAGGAGTGAGGCAACAGGAAAATTTTCGTAATGGGACTGAGCTAATCGCTGACAAAAACCATAAGCTTTATCAAGCTCTAACTTAGAGGTCATCATCACCGCTTTGTTGTACCGGTCTAGGTTGCTGTTCTATAGGGGGCAGGTCATTAATTTTATGTTTACTGCTAATACCCATTTCAGTAAATTTACGTGCACCAGGCAGCACCTGACGCTCAAGTGAACCGACAGCACTATTAAAGTGATTGACGGTGCTGCCGAGGCTGTTTCCCAACTTACTCAGATGAGAACCAAACGTCGACAAGCGTTTATAAAGCGTTTCACCCAGTTCACGGATGTTTTCTGCGTTTTCAGCTAACGCTTGTTGTTTCCAGCCATAGGAAACAGCACGAAGTAGAGCAATGAAGTTAGTGGGGGTAGCCAGAATAATGTTCTGACTCATACTGTCTTCTAAAAGTGCTGGATCGACTTCCAATGCGGCTGATAGAAATTGCTCACCGGGAATAAACAACACTACGAATTCAGGGGAGTTACTATATTCTGCCCAGTAATTCTTCCGCGCGAGTTCTTTAACGCGGCTACGGATGACCTGAGCATGACGCTTGAGTTCTTTCTGACGAATACTGTCATCCTTTGCTTGTATCGCGGAGAGATAAGCATCCAAAGGCGTTTTAGCATCAACAATGATATCGCGTTTCTCAGGCAGCTTGACGATCATATCCGGGCGAATACTGCCTGTTTCTGTATTTGTGTGGGTTTGCTCAAAAAAGTCACAATGAGCCACCATGCCGCTGAGTTCGGCTAATCGACGTAAGGTCATTTCACCCCATTGACCCCGGACTTCGGGTCGACGTAAGGCCTGAACTAAATTCTGAGTTTCGAGTTGGAGCTCTTGCTGGCTCTTGGTCATTTGATCTATGGTGCTACGAAGGCTGCCGTAACTTTCCTTACGCTCCTTTTCAATGTCATGAATTTGTTTACTGGTTTTCTGCAAAGCCTCATTAATTGGTTTGAGCATTTGTTCAATGGCTTTCTCTTTGGTGCCGAGGTCAGCTTTGGCTTCACTTTGAAAGCGTTTGAGGTTTTCTTCGGCTAGCCTTAAGAAGCTACTGTTATTCCGATTTAATGCTTCATTAGAAAGTTGATTAAAGGTATTAGCTAATTGCTCGCGGGTCTGGTTGAGCACCTGATCCAGTTGCAGTTTGTTTTTCTGTTCCAACTCCAGCGTGAGCTCGAGCTCATTATTACGAGTCTCAATCCTGCGAACGGTCTTGTTTCGAATGACATAACCGATCAGACCGCCGAGTATTAATCCTATTGCTAAAGCGATCAGGCTGGTTTGATAGGTAAGGATTAAATCCATTGCATAATCTCACTTGGGTGACTAATCATGGCATCAGCTTGCCAGTTTTCCGGATGATCTTCATCACTGATATAACCATATTTAGCAATGAGCGTGTGCATATTGGCGTTACGTCCTGCTTCAATGTCACGTTGGGCATCACCGATATACAAGCATTTCTGAGGCTCCACTCCCGTTAACTCACAGGCATGTAACATCGGTTCCGGATGTGGTTTACTGTTGACAGTTGTATCACCACTGACGATGCAGGCAGCACGACGGTCAAGTTTTAACCCTGACATTAGAGGCTCAGTTAGAAATGCAGGTTTGTTAGTAATCACTCCCCATATTTTCCCTGCTTTTTCTATAGAGTCAATAATAGCTTCCATGCCCTCAAACAAGCGTGATTCACGGGTAAGATTGTCCTGATAGATCTTGATAAAACGTTGTTGTAGCGAATTGAACCTATCGTCGCTAGTTGTCATGCCAAAGCCTAGTTTCAATAAACCGGGGCTGCCATGACTGGCAACAGGACGAATGTCCGCATACGGTAAAGGAGGCATACCTTCTTCCTCTAATACTCGATTCAATGCATAAGCCAAATCAGGTGCAGTATCGACTAAGGTCCCATCCAGGTCGAAAAAAACAACATCAAATTTCGCCATATCAGTTTTTACGACAGTGAACGATGTAGTTCACTTTGACATCTTTGCCAAGACTGAACTGACGTGTCAGAGGGTTATAGGTCATACCTGTAATATCATTAACCTGCAGCCCCGCTTGGCGGCACCAGCTTGCCAACTCAGCGGGACGAATGAAACGTTTATAGTCATGCGTACCTTTAGGTAGCATGTTCATGACATATTCAGCACCTACAACAGCTAATAGATATGCCTTGGGATGACGATTCAGGGTTGAGAAAAAGAGATCCCCACCCGGTTTAACTAAATCGGCACAAGCTTGAATGATAGCCGCAGGATCGGGGACATGTTCCAACATTTCGAGACATGTTACTGCATCAAACTGCTCTTTATGTTTGCTGGCCATGGTTTCTGCTGTGGCTTGTTCGTAGTGAATCTCCAGCCCTGATTCCATTGCATGAAGTTTGGCAATATCCAGGGGCATCTCGCCCATATCTATGCCTGTCACATCAGCCCCATTTTTGGCTAAAGCTTCTGACAAAATACCGCCGCCACAGCCTACATCGATCACTTTAGCGTCACTCAATGCACAGCGTTTGGCAATGTAACCAGCGCGCAGTGGATTGATGTCATGAAGCGGTTTCGATTGTCCCTCTATATCCCACCAACTTGAGGCTAATGCTTCAAATTTGGCCACTTCGTTTAGGTCGACATTGTGATCAGTTTGGCTCATAGCTGCTGCGATCCTATTTTTTCAGCCCATTGCTTTGTATCAGCAAGAATTTTGTTTTCATTAAGCGTAGTCAATCGTTTATCTGTAAGTAACTGCTTACCATCAACCCATACATCGGACACCTTATCACGACCAGTTGCATAGACGAGTTGAGAGACAACATCAAAACAGGGCTGGCTTTCCAGGCTCGACATATCGACGGCAACCAAGTCGGCAAATTTACCCACTTCAATAGAGCCTGTTTGTTGCTCCAGCCCAAGTGATTTTGCCGCATTAATCGTCGCCATCTCAAGTGCTCTATGTGCTGGGATAGCACTCGGATCTTGTCCAATAGCTTTGGCTAAAAGTGCCGCTTGTCGCATCTCGGCAAACATATCCAAATCATTATTGGATGCTGCACCATCAGTACCAATAGTGAGATTGACGCCCTGTTTATCCAATTTGGCAACAGGACAAAAGCCACTGGCAAGCTTTAAATTGGATTCCGGACAATGTGCGATGTGAACACCCGCTTCGGCGCACCACTCGATTTCTTCTTCGGTTAACTGTGTCATATGAACGGCAATCAGCCGGGGTGATAAAAGTCCAATCTGCTTCAACCGTTCTAAAGGCCGCATCCCGAATTCTTCAACACTTTGTGATACCTCCCCCGCAGTTTCATGCACATGCATGTGAATTGGCAGGTCCATTTCTTCAGCATTGACGATTATTTTTTCCAGCGTAGCGTCTGCCACCGTGTAGGGGGCATGAGGTGCATAAGCTGTGCTGATACGGGGATGGTGCCGGTAATGATCATGCAGTTGCTGTCCTTTATGCATGTATTCATCAACATTGGCCGCCCAGTTAGTGGGAAACTCAATGACAACCATCCCCAGACTGGCGCGAATACCGCTACGGTCGGCGACGCGTGCTGTGGCTTCAGGGAAGAAGTACATATCATTGAAGCATGTTGTACCACCACGAATCATTTCAGCGATTGCTAGGGTACTGCCCGATTCAACAAAGCTGTCGCCGACGAATTGTTGTTCTGCAGGCCAGATATATTCGTTAAGCCAAGTCATGAGTGGCATATCGTCAGCTAGCCCGCGGAATAAGGACATTGCTGCATGAGCGTGATTGTTAATCAGCCCCGGGATAATACAATGCTGATCCATGTTATGAGTGACGGAAGCGCTATAAAGCTGCTTTGCCTGCTCCTGAGGGAGAAGCGATACAATACAGCTATCTTTTATAATAACAGCATGATTTTCGAGTACCTGCTGTGAGGCTGTTACTGGCACAATCCAGCGTGCATTTATGATTAAGTCGACAGTTTGCATAGAACCGATTATACCGGTGACATTGCTGAAAAACCTACTCTGCATAGGCAACAATTCAAAAAATCCAGCACTGAAATACTTTCAGCTGGATACAGGAGCAACACTTGGCTATAAAAAATGACATGATAGAACCGATTGTCTGGCGCGAAAACAGTTTGTTTTTACTGGATCAGAGAAAGCTACCACATTATCAGGAGTGGATTGAACTCAATGATGCAAGCGCTGTGGCTGAAGCTATCAGAACTATGGTCGTCAGGGGCGCGCCGGCTATTGGGGTCACAGCCGCTTACGGGTTTGTACTGGCTGCTAGACAAGTCTGGAGACAGGAAGCGGCTAACTGGAAGGCCGCCATGCCAGCTGCTTTAGAAATTCTGCTTAACTCGCGACCTACTGCCGTTAATTTGTTCTGGGCCGTTATGCATATGCAGACGATTTGTGATGGTTTGTCTGATGACCAGTGTCCTGATAATACACTGCTGGAAGCGGCGAAAAATCTGCATCGTCAAGATGTTGAAGCGAACAAAAAATTAGGGAAGTTAGGCGCTGATCTACTTGGACATCAGAGTACGGTATTAACGCACTGTAATGCAGGGGCTTTAGCCACAGCTGGTTTTGGGACTGCCCTTGGAGTCATTCGTCAGGGCTATCTTGAGGGTAAGATCAAACATGTCTATGTTGATGAGACACGGCCCTGGATGCAGGGCAGTCGGCTGACAGCATGGGAGCTGCTTGAAGAGGGTATTCCAATGACCTTACAGTCTGATTCTGCGGCAGGTTTGTTAATGGCATCAGCTAAGGTTGACTGGATCATTGTCGGCGCTGATCGTATTGCCGCTAACGGTGATACAGCGAATAAAATCGGAACTTATTCCTTGGCGATTCTGGCGAAATATCATGGTGTTAAAGTGATGATTGCAGCCCCGGTTTCCACTATTGACTGGGAACTGGCTGATGGTAAAGATATTCCTATTGAACATCGGGACAGTTCTGAAGTCACACATTTCAATCAGCAAGCGATTGCACCGCATGATGTACAGGCTGTGAATCCGGCGTTTGACGTGACACCAGCAAAGTTAATCGACGCCATTGTGACTGAGGCCGGTGTTATCCTGTCGCCAACGGCAGAAAAAATGTTGAAGCTGAAACAATAATTCGGGAGGGTTTATGACTGAAAATGTACTGATTACAGGAACGAACCGGGGAATCGGTCTGGAGCTTTGTCGCCAATTATCGGCAAAAGGCATGCATGTCATTGCGACCTGTCGTAAAGCGTCATCTGAATTGAAAGCGCTTCATGTCGAAATTATTGAAGATGTTGAAGTGAGTGAACCTAAAAGTCTGGCAACACTGGCTGAAACTTTGGCAGGAAGAAAAATTGACTGGTTAATTAATAATGCCGGCATTGCCGGTGGAATTGGTCTTGGTGATATTGATGATGCCGCGATTGAGAGTTTCGTCAGAATGTATCGGGTTAATAGTCTGGGGCCATTGCTTACCACACAAGCCTTACTGCCAAACCTGCATCAGGGCAGCAAAGTGGGGATTATCACCAGCCGAATGGGATCCATTGATGATAATGATTCCGGCGGCAGTTATGCTTACCGCATGTCAAAATCTGCAGTCAATGCGGCCGGTAAGTCATTATCAATCGATCTGAAACCGCGGGGCATTGCTGTAGCTATTCTGCATCCAGGCTGGGTTCGAACCGATATGACAGGGCATGGTGGCCTGATTGATCCGGATGAGTCAGCCTCTGGCCTGATAAAGCGAATGGAAGAACTGACGCTTGATACAACAGGTGGCTTCTGGCACACCAACGGTGACGTTTTACCTTGGTAAAAACATGTACTAACGAGGAAGTCGCTGCACTTTATCAACAGTTAGGTTCTGAGTCAGCATTACCGCAACTCTACTCTGCGGAATTGGTCCCCCCCATGTTTGACGACAGTACGCATCAACTTTGGCGCTGTGATACGGCTGAGGGCGAACTGATGTTGAAGCTCTGCTATCGGGATAATGTGGATCAATCTCCGATCTGGCAGATTATGCAGCAGTTATTTGATGTGTCACTGCCAGAGGACTTGGCAGATCTCAGTCAAACCCAGCAGTTAATTGAGAATCAGGGGATACTTCCGATACCTGAATTGTTGGCATGCGGCAGGGAGCAGTCTGAGATACCGGCATTCATGCTGAGTCGCGTAGCTGATGGGGTGACGCTACAGAAAAAACGACTCACAGATGACATAGTGCTTCAGTTTGCGAAGCATCTGGCAGCCTTGCATCTTCAAAAACAAACGACTTGGGGGAAAGTGACGCATGCTGACAACCTTGCTGAAGACTGGTCAGCACGGTTATTAAAAACGTTGTTGCGGCACAGTTCAAAACTGCCTATCGGTGAACCCTGGTTATATAAAGTGATGACACAGCTTGAACAGGTAACGCCGACCCATTTTGCTCCCATCATGATTGACAACCGCTGGGATCAGTATCTCATGAAGGATGGACACATCTCCGCTCTGGTGGATTTGGATGCCTTTGTGATCGGGCCGCCAGAGCTCGAACTTGTCTTATTGGAATACCAACTGGACAAAAAGCAAGCAGCTGTTTTTGTTAAGGAGTATGAGAAGTCTTTGCCCCTACCTGATTTATCCGCTCAGCGGCTGACCTATAGGCTATTACTTTTCCTGATGAATGCCTTGGGTGAAGATAATCTCGACCGCTGGATGAAAGCGGATACCCATTGGTAAGCTTTGCTATTAAAATCTTAATAACCAATAATTTTCTGAACGATTGGTTCTAACCCGTTGTGATAGCGACTTGTTGACGATGCAAACGTATCCAATTCACAAAACCGGCGGTTGCCAACACGGTGTAGAGTGAAAACAACGCTGCGGTTGCGTAGAAGCCTGTATCCAAATAAAGCATAACGGCAGCAGCATCAATCGCAATCCAGTAAAGCCAGTTTTGAAGTACTTTTCTGGCCATTAGCCAGGTGTTAAGTACAGAAAACACGGTAATGCCTGCATCAAGATACGGTTGCTGTGAAGCATTAAACTGATGCAGGTAATAGCCAACAACCAAGGTTAAAAGACTGCCTGTAACTAAAAAAGCCAGATTGAGACTGATAGACCAGTTATGGATCGGTAAATCATTTTCAGCCTGCTTGTGCCCTCGCCAGAGCACAAACCCATAGATAGCCATGCCCATATAATAGAAGTTAAGCAAGGCCTGCATTGGCAACTGACCTTCCCAGAATAAAAGGGTATAGATCAGCGTGCTGACAAAGGCCATCGGCCAACACCACTGTGATTCGCGGGCAGCGAAAATGATGTAGCCCACGCCTAATAAAGCGGCAAAAACTTCCCAGCCTGATAAAGACATCAAGCCGTTTATGAGCGTATCCATCATGGGGAAACCCTTTTCTAGTCTTCGACTTCGTAGCGGTCAGTACCAATCATTTTCAATACAAATACGCTATGCGGCAGTTGTTCAAAAACGGCTTCAATTTCAGCATCCATCGCATCCATTACGTCGCGGTATTCACCAAAGATTTGTGTGCTCAGATTGTTACGTGAAATCTTGAGTTTCGGGTTATTTTCCAGCTTGTCGATAAACGCCAGAATGGGTTCAACATAACGTTCAGTCAATGGATAAAGACTGATATCTACTGAAATACGCATAAAAACCTCTTTATTGTGAATAAGGGCGCGCGGGCGCCCTTATCGTTGATTAATAGTCGTAGCTTACTGTCATGCCAACTACACGTGGATCGCCAAATTGTTTGTAGGTATTGCTGTTTGAACCATCATAGAGAGGTGGAGTGTTATCGAAGAAGAAGCCTCGAGTGTAATAGTCCTTATCAAACAGATTGCGTCCCCATAAGGTGAACTTCCAGTTCTCTTTTTGATATTGCAGACTAGCGTTATAGATGACGTAGGAGCCGGATTTTGAGTTATGACTGTTGGAGAAGTAGAAGTCATCTTTACCTTCCATATTGGCTCTGAATTTCCAGTTAGGGGCAAAGTAATATTCACCGCCTAATGTGAATTGGTAGCTCGGCGCATGAGCCTGACGGCGACCTTCAATATCATTGCTGGTGATATCCGGATTATCATATTCTTCAAATTCGGCTCGTAACAGGCCAAGCGCACCAAACAGTCGAACGTCTTCATGAACCAGCCAGTCAAAATCTGCCTCGATACCATAGTTTTTCCCTTTGGCAGCATTGGCGATAGAGTCTTCAAACTCACCCCCGCCGACAAAGACCGAACTTTTAACCTGAGCATCACGACGGATGGAATAAAACGCAGCAATATTGGTAATTAGATCACCATCAAGCCAGCTTGATTTCAGACCTGTTTCCAGACTCCACATATATTCAGTATCAAACTCGCGTTTGTTATCGGGTAGATCATCATTATTATTGACACCACCTGATTTATAACCACGTGAGAGTGATGTATAAGCTAAATGATCCTCGTTAAACTGGTAGTTTAGGCCGAGTTTACCACCGAATAGTCTCTCACTTGTCTCTATTGCCAATTGGGTTGAGTCTTTGTAATCAGCGTCAAAATATTCAACACGCAAGCCTGTGATTAACGTTAATTGGTCAGTCAGATGGGTATCAAACTGACCAAATAATGCGGTGTTTGTGGTTTCATAATCATTATTCTCAAAGTCACCAAATGGCGAGTTTAAGTCCAACTGTTCGTCTTGAGATAGGAAGTAAACACCGACAGCCCATTCCGTGGTATCGCCGAAGAGCAAGCCGTCTTCATTAGAGAGCGCTTTCAACTCGACCGAGTAGTTTTCACGATCACGGTTAAATTCTTCAAAGGCATTGTACGGACAGAATGCGTCGTTATCGAAGTCGAGGTCATTACAGTTCGCTTGTTGGGCAGGAGAAAGAGTATTAAAAAATGCCTGATTAGCAGGCGCATTATTCCAATCGGCATCATAGCTATAGGTCAGATCCGACTGCACGTAGGTAAAATTAGACTGCAGTTGCAAGGCACTGTTAACTCTGTAGTCCGTTTTCAGTGCAAAAGCATCAGTATTCTGACTATCTTCACCCGGCATATCAGACTGGCTATTACGGCTGTTATCCAAAGTGAAGGCATCGTAGCCATTATCAATATCGAGATGCAGCAGATTCAAATCTACGGTCAAATTTGAGTTGACGAGCCACTTTAGATGGCCTCGTAATGTGACTTCATCATGATCCTGTACATTGTCGCGTCCCAGAAAATCATTATCCATGTAACCATCGGATTGATGGCTATAGACTGAAAACCGCCCTAAAAGCCTGTCTTTAATCAGTGGACCACCTACAGCAACACCAACATTTCGCGTGTTGTACTCTGCGATGCCTGTTTCGAAGTGCATATCCAGTTCGTTAGTGGGCTCGGTGCTTTTCATGTTAATGACGCCGGCTAAGGCGTTGGTGCCGAATTTGGTACCTTGAGGACCACGCAGAATTTCAACAGATTCAATATCAAACAATGTGGCTGCGCCGCCGGTACGACTAAAATCGATGCCATCGATTAATAAACCGACAGAAGGATTGATTGGCGCAGAGAACTGACTACGTTCGCCTATTCCTCGGATCTGAAAATATTGTCCGCGTGCCGCACCAGATGACACATTGACGTTGGGTGCCAGATTCAACACATCTTCGAGATGTTGAGCACCACGTGATTCAATCACTTCACTGTCGATCTGAGTAAGGCTGACGGGTGTTTCTTGAGCAGTATTTGGACGGAAGTCAGCGCTGACTATCATTGACGGTAAGTCAGCAGGCGTAACTTCTGCAAAAGCGGGTGTGGAAATTATTGCTGTTGTCATTACAACTGCAAAGGTCGAACGTTTCATAGTTGTCCTTTTGTGAGAAGGCAAAAGGAGAGGCGACGACAATCAAACAATGAAACATGTAAAGTCGATTTTGCCTTTCCCTACGCCAGTATTATCTGGATCAGGTTCATCGGGTCATCTCTTCAATGTTTAAGAGATATCTCAGGCCTTTGGCCACCCCGAGGCAACATTCCGTTGTTAAAAAGTTAGTCCATTCGAATGTCCATCAGTTTAAGCTAAAGAACGTATCTTTTCCAGTTTTAACAATACTTTGAGAGACTCACTTTTTTGCTGGTTTTAAGCTGGAGCGGCATTGAGTGCAGACATGAAGCTGACGATTAATTCTTTGCGTGGGAATACGTTGCTGACGTTGGTCAAAGCACTGAGGACAGTAGAAGTTGGGATCACCATCGAAACGATAACACCCAGAATTTATATCGATTTCAGGGTGATGAGTTTGTGTTGCCTGCTGCGTGATTTTATTCTGGCAAACTAGCTCCAGTTCATCTTGCAGAGAATGTACTAAGTTTTTATCTGCTTTGGGGAGCGCGTTTTCTATTTG
>NZ_CBFHHW010000045.1:0-10541 GCF_965655755.1 Methylophaga sp.
TTCAATACTTCGACAATCATCACCAAGACTACTGTGCTGATCATGATCAGACGCTCGACAGCGGTGACATCCAAAAAAAAGCTTAAAATCGTGAGACCGATAAACACCATAAATTCCTGACGGAATGCTTCCTCGTGTTTTAAAGCGGACTTCAGTCCCTGCCAAGAGTAGATGAGCGCATAGAACAGACGAGCGATGCCACGGTTCTTTTCCATAAATTCCTCAGTATGTCAGTTGCTTAAATGTTTGAATAGTAAACAAACATTATTAACAGCATGTTAAAATTACCATCTTTTTCTCTATTTAAGTTTGTTGGTGCGTTATGAGTTACCAGGATCATTTTGATGTCATTGTTGTCGGTGGCGGCCATGCCGGAACCGAAGCAGCGCTTGCGTCTGCCCGTCAGGGCGTGAAGACATTATTGTTGACTCAGAATATCGAAACCTTAGGTCAAATGAGCTGTAACCCGGCAATTGGTGGCATTGGTAAAGGCCATCTGGTGAAGGAAATTGATGCGCTGGGTGGCATTATGGCTCAAGCAGCGGACCGCGGCGGTATTCAATTCCGTACCTTGAATTCAAGCAAAGGGCCGGCAGTGAGAGCAACCCGTGCTCAGGCGGATCGTGTTCGCTACAAAGCTGCTGTGCGTGCCTACCTGGAAAACCAACCTAATCTGTATATCTTCCAGCAAGCTGTTGACGATCTGGTTGTAGAAAATGATCGTGTTGTCGGTGTGGTGACGCAAGTCGGCTTAAGATTCTCTGCAGAATCAGTAGTGCTGACAGTTGGTACGTTCCTGGGTGGGTTGATTCATATTGGTATGCAAAATCATCAGGGTGGTCGTGCCGGTGATCCGGCATCGATTGCTCTTTCACAGCGCCTACGGGCATTACCATTCCGGGTTGATCGTCTGAAAACAGGTACGCCACCGCGTATTGCAACCAATAGCATTGATTTTTCAGTACTGACGGAACAACCGGGCGATTCACCGACACCAGTGTTTTCATTCCTGGGCAAGCGTGAACATCATCCTGATCAGATTTCCTGTTATATCACCCATACTAATGAACAAACTCATGAGGTTATTCGCAATAATCTGGATCGCTCACCTATGTATGGCGGTGAAATTGAAGGTATCGGTCCACGCTACTGTCCTTCAATAGAAGACAAAGTGGTTCGCTTTGCAGACAGATCAGCCCATCAGATTTTTCTTGAACCTGAAGGTTTAGAGTGTGGTGAGGTCTATCCAAACGGCATTTCAACCAGTCTGCCGTTCGACGTCCAATATGAGATTGTGCGTTCGATGAAAGGTCTGGAAAAGGCCCATATCACTCGTCCGGGCTATGCAATTGAGTACGACTTTTTTGATCCCCGTGATTTACAACCAACGCTTGAAACCAAGCATATGCAAGGCTTGTTCTTTGCCGGTCAGATCAACGGTACAACCGGCTATGAAGAAGCCGGTGCTCAGGGGCTGATCGCTGGTTTGAACGCTGGCTTGAAAGCACGAGGTATGGATACATGGTATCCACGCCGTGATGAAGCCTACATAGGTGTATTGATCGATGATTTGATCACATCAGGCACGCGCGAGCCGTATCGCATGTTTACCAGCCGTGCTGAGTATCGTCTGATGTTACGCGAAGATAATGCCGATATTCGCCTGACGCCGATAGGACGGGAGTTAGGGATTGTCGATGATGAGCGCTGGGCAGTATTCAGTACCAAGCAGGACGCAGTCGCAAAGGAGAATGCGCGTCTACAAAGCTACAAATTCGTACCGGAAAAAATCGATCAAACCAAAGCGGAATCGGTTCTGGGCGAGAAGCTCAACAAGGTGACCAGTGCAATCGAGCTATTACGTCGTCCTAAAGTCGATTATGCGATGCTGCTTCGATTAATGGAGAGTGAGCAGGAAGTCGCTGATGATGTGGCTGAACAGGTAGTCATTCAGACCAAATATTCGGGTTACATCAACCGTCAGCAAAATGAGATTGACCGTCTGCAGCGTAACGAAAATATGGCATTGCCAACAGACATGAATTATAAAAATGTACGTGGTTTATCCAATGAAGTACGGGAAAAACTGGAGCATGCACGCCCTGTAAATCTGGGGCAGGCGGCACGCATTTCCGGTGTGACGCCTGCGGCAGTATCATTGTTGCTGGTGCATTTAAAACGAAGCGGTCTGAGCGAAGCCAGTTAATGGCAGACGCAGCATTAGAATCGCAGCTGGAAAAAGGCTGTGAAGCGCTCGATTTAGTATTGGATATGGAACAGCAGCAAAAGCTGCTGGATTATCTTGCGTTGATGCAAAAATGGAATAAGGTCTATAACCTCACTTCTGTCCGGGATCCTGCGCAAATGCTGTCGCGGCATATTATTGATAGCCTTTCTGTTTTACCCTACCTTGATGCGGCCAGCTTGTTGGATGTGGGCACCGGTGGTGGCTTGCCGGGTATTCCTGCAGCGATTGTCCATCCTGATTGCGCAGTTACGCTGCTGGACAGTAACTCCAAAAAAACCCGTTTTCTGCACCAAGTGAAAGCAGAGCTTGGCCTGAACAACGTCACAGTTGTGCATGGTCGTGTGGAACAGGTATCTTTACCCAAGTTTGCTATTATCACTGCTCGTGCATTTGCCAGCATTGATGACATTGTGAAACTGGCGGGTCAGCATTGCAAAAAGGGTGGTCAACTGGTCCTGATGAAAGGTGTTTATCCGTCAGAAGAACTACAGTTTGATTCTACTGAGTTCCGGCTGGATGATGTAGTGACGCTTAAGGTGCCAGGATGTGATGGCGAACGACATTTGGTGAGACTGATTAAGGATAAAGACTGAGAATGGGAAACATATTCGCAGTGACAAACCAGAAAGGTGGCGTGGGTAAGACCACTACGACGGTTAATTTAGCCGCATCACTCGCCGAGTATGGTAAAAAAGTGCTTCTCATCGACCTCGACCCGCAGGGTAATGCTACAACTGGTTCCGGGATCGACAAAAACGAAATCAAAAATAGCAGTTACGAAGTCATCATGGCGGAAGCCAAGGCGATGGATTCCATCATCAGGCCGGAGGGGCTGGATTTTGATGTTATGCCTACTAACTCAGACCTGACAGCAGCCGAAGTCGAGTTGCTGGAAAGTAAGTTACGCGAACATCGGCTGCGCATTGCGCTCGAGTCCACCCGCGAGAAATATGACTTCATTCTGATTGACTGTCCGCCGTCATTAAGTATGCTTACCGTAAATGCACTGGTCGCATCACAAGGCGTTTTAATCCCCATACAGTGTGAATATTATGCCTTGGAAGGTTTATCCTCACTGTTAAGAACCATTGATCGGGTCAAACAAAAAGCCAATACAACGCTGGAAATTACGGGTTTGTTGAGAACGATGTTTGATGCCCGTAATAATCTGGCGAATCAGGTTTCTCGCCAACTCATCAATCATTTTGGTGGCAAGGTGTTTCATTCCATTATTCCCAGGAATGTACGTCTGGCAGAAGCACCAAGCCATGGTTTGCCTGTATTAAACTATGACCGGGGCTCGCGTGGCTCGATAGCGTACATGGCCCTTGCCAGTGAATTGATGCGAAGACAAACAAAAACAAACGGCTGAAATAACAGGATATTGCCATGGTGAGTAAAAAAAGAGGTTTAGGCAGAGGGCTTGATGCCCTGCTGGCAGATGTCAATCAGCAAGACAGCAAAGTCGACCTGGATGATAGTCTGCAAAACTTTCCTCTGGATAAGATTCAACCGGGCAAATATCAGCCTCGTATGGATATGTCTCAGGAGTCGCTGGAAGAACTGGCTGACTCGATTCGCGCGCAGGGACTGGTCCAGCCCATTGTCGTTCGTCCCGTTGATGGTGGTCAATATGAAATCGTCGCCGGTGAGCGCCGCTGGCGTGCATCGCGTATGGCTGGCCTTGAAGTTGTACCGGTCCTGATCAAGGATGTGTCAGATCGCAGTGCAATAGCGATGGCACTGATTGAAAATATTCAACGCGAAAATCTCAACCCAATGGAAGAGGCCAACGCGCTGTGCCGGTTACTTGAAGAGTTTGAAATGACTCATCAACAGGCTGCCGAGGCTGTCGGTAAATCACGTGCCGCGGTGACCAACCTGTTACGTCTTCGCAATCTGAATGAGGATGTAAAAAAACTGGTCGAAAATTGTGACCTGGAAATGGGGCATGCCCGTGCCTTGTTGGCATTGGAAGGTGACACTCAAACCGAGACTGCTGGACAGATTGTCGAAAAAGGCTTGTCTGTGCGGGAGACAGAGCAGCTGATACGACGGGTGCTCAATCCGAAAAAAAGTCAGCAAAAACAGTCAGACCGTGACCTGGATGAAATCCATGCAATCGAGGCAGCGATTAAACAAAAAATCGATTCCGCAGTGAGTATTAAGCATACGGCTAGTGGAAAGGGGCGACTAGTTATCAATTACACCAATATGGATGAATTGAAAAAACTGATTAAAAGAATAAAGTAAGTCGAAAATTTCATTGACCGCCCAAGCGGTGAGTCTCTATAATGTCCTGATTTGCTTGACGCAAATTTAAATCCTGCGGATAAAAATGGAACGATTAGCTCGCTTACGGCCACTGATACGTATTGTTACGTGGCAGGTAATGGCACTGGTGCTAATGACTTTATCTGCATGGTGGCAGGGGATTGAGCTGGCGTTTGCAGCGGCTTTCGGCGCTTCGATTGCAGTTATCAATACTTTGTTAATGATATGGCATATCCGCAGAGCAGTGGAGACTGCAGGAGCCGATGCCGAGAAAAATCTAGGTAGAGCATACAGGTGTGTAGCAGAACGTTGGCTCAGCACTGTAATAATGTTTGGTACCGGTATTTTCCTACTGGAATTGAATATTACAGCGTTGATGGTCGGCTTCATTGTTGCGCAACTTGCGATGTTTTTGGGAAATACTAACCGGGCTTGAAACCGAACATGGCTAGTGAAACGATTACTACATCAGAATACATCAAGCATCACCTTCAAAATCTGACTTTTGGGCAGAAACAAACAGAAATAGAGCCTGGAGTCTGGGCTCCTTCAGGTGAATTAGGCTTCGCGACATCCGCACAAGAAGCCGCAAACATGGGCTTTTGGTCGATCAATGTTGACACCATGTTTATGTCCTTCCTACTCGGCGCGCTGATGATGTGGTTCTTCCGCAGCGCAGCCAAAAAAGCTTCCGCCGGTGTGCCAACTGGCATGCAAAACTTCGCGGAAATGATCATAGACTTCATCGATGATACTGTGAGAGGCTCCTTCTCCGGTGGTAAAAACAATCTTATTGCACCGCTCGCATTAACCATTTTCGTCTGGGTTTTTCTGATGAACCTGATGGATTTGATTCCGGTTGATTTGATACCGATGGCAGTAGCACAGGGTGCGGCGGTGTTATTTGGCGCTGACCCGCACCATGTTTTCTTCAAAATTGTACCGTCAACCGATCCGAACGCGACATTGGGTATGGCCCTTTTTGTCTTTGCCTTGATGCTGTTTTATAGCTTCAAAATCAAAGGTGTTGGTGGCTTCGCTGGTGAATTGGCTTTCCAACCATTTGGTAAATGGGCATTGCCTATCAACTTGGTTCTGGAAACCGTTACCTTGATTGCGAAACCATTCTCACTTGGCCTGCGGTTGTTCGGAAACATGTATGCCGGTGAAATGGTATTTATACTGATCGCGACGATGTATGGCGCAGGTCTGGTATTGGGTTCTTTTGCTGGTCTGTTACAGGTCGGCTGGGCGATTTTCCACATTCTGATTATCACACTACAAGCGTTCATCTTTATGGTGCTCACAACGGTGTATCTGGATATGGCACATCAAGAACATCATTGATGTTTAATGGGTTTTAATTTTTTATTTTTAGTCTTTACTTAAATTTGTAGGAGAGAAAAATGGATATGGGTTTAGTTTACATTGCTGGTGCTCTGATGATCGGCTTGGGCGCATTGGGTGCTGCGATTGGTGTTGGTCTGTTGGGTGGACGCTTCCTGGAAGCAGCTGCACGTCAACCTGAGTTGGTGCCAATGCTGCGTACACAGTTCTTCCTGGTAGCGGGTCTGGTCGACGCGGTTCCTATGATCGCTGTTGGTTTGGCTATGTACGTTCTGTTCGCGGTTGCTGGTTAAGACAGTTAAGCACTTCCTAATCGCGATTAAATAGAGGTACAGGCATGAATATCAATGCAACCTTGATAGGCCAGATGATTGCTTTTGCAGTCTTTGTTGCCTTCTGCATGAAATATGTATGGCCGCCCATCATGCAAGCGCTTGAAGAGCGTAAGAAGAAAATTGCTGATGGTCTTGCTGCTGCAGAAAGAGGCCGTCATGAACAAGAGCTGGCCGAGAAACGTGCACAGCAAGTTATCCACGAAGCCAAAGACCAAGCGAATGAGATTATTTCGCAAGCGCAACGTCGTGGTAACGAAATTGTGGATGAGTCTAAGGATAATGCCCGCGTTGAAGGTGAGCGCATTCTGACATCGGCTAAAGCCGAGATTGATCAGGAAGCAAACCGTGCACGCGATGAATTGAAAGCACAGGTTGGCAGTATTGCGCTGACAGGTGCAGGCAAAATTCTTGGCCGTGAAATTGATGAAAAGGCCCACACCGATTTGCTTGACGAATTGGTAAGTCAAATATAGAGGAAAGTTAGGATGGCAGAAGCAATAACCATCGCTCGTCCCTATGCAACCGCCATTTTTGCGATTGCACAGGAAAAAGGCGAGTTGAAGAAGTGGTCTGACCTGCTTGCGGTTCTGGCGCAATGCGTCGAAGAACCAGAGATGCAATCCATAATTACCAGCCCTGCAGTAAGTGATGAGCAGGCTGTTTCAGTATTGGCAGACATTGCCGGTGACTTGATGACAGCTGATGCGAAAAACTTCTTACTGTTACTGGCAGAAAATGATCGTCTGTTGTTTTTGACAGATGTAACCGTTCTGTTCGAAGAGCTGCGCGAAGAAGCTGAAAAATCGATGACTGCTGATGTCATATCAGCGCGTGAATTATCAGCCGAACAAGCAGATAAAATCTCAGCCGCTTTGAAAAAGCGTTTGGGACGTGATGTCTCGCTCAACACCAGCATTGATGAAAGCTTGCTGGGCGGCGCAATCATTCGAGCAGGGGATCTGGTTATTGATGGATCTGCCTTGGGTAAACTGAACAGACTGGCCAACGCTATTAACTAAGCGGCCCGTTTATAGAGGAAACAGAGATGCAACTGAATTCAGCAGAAATCAGTGACCTGATTAAAAAGCGTATCGAAAGCTTTGATGGGGCCACTGAAGCGCGTACAGAAGGTACTATTGTCGGTGTAAGTGATGGTATCGTTCGTATTCATGGCTTAGCCGATGTTATGTCAGGGGAAATGCTGGAATTTCCGGGCAATACCTTTGGTATGGCTCTTAACCTTGAGCGTGACTCAGTCGGTGCGGTTGTACTGGGTGACTATCAACATCTTTCAGAAGGCGACAAAGTTAAATGTACAGGTCGTATTCTTGAAGTACCAACAGGCGAAAGCATGCTGGGTCGTGTTGTTGACTCGCTGGGTCAACCAATCGATGGTAAAGGTGAGATTAACGCCGAAAGCTCTTCTCCAATCGAGAAAGTGGCTCCTGGTGTTATCGCTCGTCAATCAGTCGACCAACCAATTCAAACGGGTTTGAAATCGATCGATGCGATGATTCCTGTTGGTCGGGGTCAGCGTGAGTTGATCATCGGTGACCGTCAAACCGGTAAAACAGCCATCGCTATTGATGCCATCATCAACCAAAAAGGCACAGGCGTTAAATGTGTTTATGTTGCGATTGGTCAAAAAGCCTCCTCTATTGCGAACGTGGTTCGTAAATTAGAAGAGCACGGCGCGCTGGAACACACCGTTATCGTAGCGGCTGCTGCTTCTGACTCTGCTGCATTACAATTTATCGCACCTTACGCGGGCTGCTCCATGGGTGAGTACTTCCGTGATAAAGGTGAAGATGCGTTAATCATCTATGATGATTTGACTAAACAAGCATGGGCTTACCGTCAGGTATCTCTATTGCTGCGTCGTCCACCGGGTCGTGAAGCATACCCTGGTGACGTTTTCTATCTGCATTCACGTTTGCTGGAACGTTCTGCTCGTGTCAACGCAGACTACGTAGAACAAATCACTAATGGTGAAGTGAAAGGCAAAACGGGTTCATTGACTGCTCTGCCTATCATCGAAACCCAGGCGGGTGACGTATCCGCGTTCGTACCGACCAACGTAATCTCGATTACAGATGGTCAGATCTTCCTGGAAACGGACTTGTTTAACTCAGGTATCCGTCCAGCGATTAACGCGGGTCTGTCGGTATCACGTGTAGGTGGTTCTGCTCAAACGAAAATCATCAAGAAACTGGGTGGCGGTATTCGTCTTGACCTGGCTCAGTACCGTGAATTGGCAGCATTTGCTCAGTTCGCTTCTGACCTTGATGAAGCAACACGTGCTCAAATCAGTCGTGGTCAACGTGTCACCGAACTGATGAAACAAGCTCAGTATCAACCTCTGTCAGTTGCTGAAATGGCTATTTCGCTGTTCGCAGCAAACGAAGGTTTCATTGACGATGTTGACGTAAACAAAGTAGGCGACTTTGAATCAGCCTTGCTTTCTAACATGCGTTCAAACGAAGCTGACTTGATGGCGACAATTAACGACACCGGTAACTTTAATGACGACATTGCGGGCCAAATGCGCACAGCAATCGAGAGCTTTAAAAAAACCGGAAGCTGGTAATCGGAGCATAAGTCATGGCTAGCGGTAAAGAGATACGGACTCAAATTGGCAGCATCAAAAATACGCAGAAAATCACTTCTGCTATGGAGATGGTTGCCGCGAGTAAAATGCGTAAGGCTCAAGATCGCATGGCAGCGACACGTCCTTATTCAGACAAGATTTACAATGTTATTCAACATTTGGCTTTTGCCCATCCTGAGTACAAACATCCGTACTTGCAGGATCGTGAAGAAACCAAACGTGTTGGCTACATCGTGATTTCGTCTGATCGTGGGCTATGTGGTGGTCTTAATAACAACCTGTTCAAGACAGTTCTGAAAGAAATTAAAGAAAAGTCTGACAAAGGTATGGAAGTGGATGTCTGCACCATTGGTCAGAAAGCATCTTCTTTCTTCGGCAGACTGCCAGTAGATCATGTTGGTCAAGCTGTTCAACTGGGGGATGCACCGCATGCTCATGAGTTGATCGGCACAGTCAAAGTTATGCTGGATGCTTACAATGAAGGCAGAATCGACAGCTTATACCTTGTCTATAACGAGTTTGTGAACACCATGACTCAGGATGACAAAGTGGTTCGCCTGCTGCCGGCAAAACCTGAAAAGCCTAGCAAAGAGCTGTCCCATCACTGGGACTACATTTACGAACCGGATGCAAAAGAAGTATTGGATGATTTACTGGTCCGCTACATTGAGTCTTTGGTTTATCAAGGTGTTGTAGAGAACATTGCCTGTGAGCAAGCGTCTCGAATGATTGCGATGAAAAGCGCGTCAGACAATGCGGGTGACCTTATTGACGACTTGCAACTGGTTTACAACAAAGCTCGACAGGCTGCGATTACGCAAGAGATCTCCGAGATTGTTGCAGGTGCCGCTGCGGTATAACTGATATAGATATTTAAGAGGAAGCGAGATGAGCTCTGGAAAGATTGTTCAAATTATCGGCGCGGTAGTCGACGTGGAATTTCCACATGATGCCCTGCCTAAAGTATATGACGCCCTCATGGTTGAAGAAGCTGGCTTAACGCTGGAAGTTCAACAACAATTGGGTGACGGTGTGGTTCGTGCGATTGCCATGGGTACCACTGATGGCCTGAAACGTGACTTGGCTGTGTCAAACACAGGTGAAGCGATTAGCGTTCCTGTCGGTCAGAAAACACTGGGCCGCATCATGGACGTACTCGGTAAGCCAATCGATGAAAAAGGCGATATTGGTGAAGAAGAGCGTTGGGGTATCCATCGTAAAGCACCAAAATTCGACGAACTGGCAGCCAGTAACGAATTGCTGGAAACCGGTATTAAAGTTATCGACTTGGTCTGCCCGTTCGCTAAGGGTGGTAAAGTCGGTCTGTTTGGTGGTGCCGGTGTTGGTAAAACCGTCAACATGATGGAATTGATTCGTAACATCGCGATCGAACACAGTGGTTTCTCTGTATTCGCCGGTGTGGGTGAGCGTACTCGTGAAGGTAATGATTTCTATCACGAAATGACGGACTCAAACGTTATCGATAAAGTATCACTGGTTTACGGTCAGATGAATGAGCCACCAGGTAACCGTCTGCGTGTTGCGTTGACTGGTTTGACCATGGCCGAGTTCTTCCGTGATGAAGGTCGTGACGTCCTGTTCTTCGTAGATAACATCTACCGTTACACACTGGCCGGTACCGAAGTATCAGCATTGCTGGGTCGTATGCCTTCAGCGGTAGGTTACCAGCCGACTCTGGCGGAAGAAATGGGTGTGCTGCAAGAACGTA
>NZ_CBFHHW010000045.1:10639-11901 GCF_965655755.1 Methylophaga sp.
ATCACTTCAACCAAGACCGGTTCTATCACGTCTATCCAGGCGGTATACGTACCTGCGGATGACTTGACTGACCCATCACCTGCAACAACCTTCGCTCACTTGGACGCGACAGTTGTACTGTCTCGTTCAATTGCCGAACTGGGTATCTACCCTGCGATTGACCCGCTGGATTCAACATCTCGTCAGCTGGATCCTTTAGTTGTTGGTAACGAGCATTATGATATTGCCCGTGGCGTCCAAAACACGCTGCAACGTTATAAAGAACTGAAAGATATTATCGCGATCCTGGGTATGGATGAATTGTCTGAAGAAGACAAACTGTCTGTATCCCGTGCGCGTAAAATTCAGCGTTACATGTCACAGCCTTTCTTTGTTGCTGAAGTATTCACCGGCGCACCGGGTAAATACGTTTCACTGAAAGATACTTTGGCTGGTTTCCGTGGCATTCTGGAAGGTGAATATGATTCACTGCCTGAGCAAGCTTTCTATATGGTCGGTACCATTGAAGAAGCTGTTGAGAAAGCCAAGAAGCTTTAACCCTTTGGGAGGTATAGCATGGCAATGACTATCCATGTTGACATTGTTAGCGCAGAGAACGAGATCTTCACAGGTGAGGCAGAAGCTGTATTTGCCTCTGCAGTAGAGGGTGAGATCGGTGTTTATCCGCGTCACACTCCTTTGCTGACTCGCCTGAAACCAGGTGAAGTACGTGTGCTGAAAAGCAGCGGCGAAGAAGAGCAGTTTTATGTCTCTGGTGGCATTCTCGAAGTTCAACCGCATGTTGTCACAGTTCTGGCTGATACAGCTTCACGTGCTGCAGACGTTGATGAGGCGGCTGCATTAGCTGCCAAAGCAGATGCTGAGCGTGCTTTGAATGACAAAAATGCTAAGAAAGATCTTGCAGAAGCCCAGAAAGAACTGGCTGAAGCAATGGCCCAATTGCGTGCCATTGAGCGTATGCGTAAGGGCAAGAAGGGACATTAATCCCGGACTGAGAAAAATAAAAAGGCTGTCTTCGGACGGCCTTTTTTTTATCTGTAACAAATCAACCCAAAGCACGCAAAGCGGCAAATAACCCTATCTCTGCTAAAATGCATTTTTTGAATAAATAACAAGCGATCTATGTCTCTATCCATCATTATTCTTGCTGCCGGTAAAGGCACCCGCATGAAATCGGCTAAAGCCAAAGTCATGCATCTTCTGGCGCATAAGCCATTACTTCAACACGTGCTCGATACGGCAAACCAACTCAATCCCACAGA
>NZ_CBFHHW010000046.1:0-2611 GCF_965655755.1 Methylophaga sp.
TTTTTCTATGAAAATTGACACAGAACTCAGCCCATCACTGTAAACCCGTTGTTCAACATTGGCCCCATTACTGGCTCGAAGTCGCGTTTGCTGTGCGACAAGAGCAAACCCATCGGGCAGCCATTGCATGCGCCATTGAGAGGCATTACTTGTCAGAGATCCCATGTTGAGTGGTGTCTCAGGTTCCGTTCGATGCCACGTCATTTCTTCGCCGTTGATTTGTGATTTAAGTTTGTGATCAGGGATATGAACACCAGTGTTCAATGAAGAAAAAGCAAAAGTCTCCAAAACATTGCCACCTTGATCTCTTAATTCTGATTTGAGAAGAAGGTGAGTCTCATCATCTACCCAGAGGTGGTAACCGTAACGATAATTATCCAGAGGGGAGATAATCAGCTTATGAGCTTGTCGGCCTGCAACCCGATCCGTATCCGCTAACTCGACCTGATAGTATGGTGTAGCGGAATTTAAACGCCTGGGTAAATCACTTGGGAAACCTCTTCCGAGAGGTCGTCTACTGACACTAACTTGCTTACCTTCAGGGTTGATACAGGTGACCATATCATTATTTCGGATTACCTCACGTGCTTCACCATTCAGTGAAACTAAGCGTTCAAGCTCTCCCCTGGCATCAGCCCGATGAAAAATACGAATTGATTGCAGGTTTTTTCCAGTTTGATAAGCAAACACGCCTTCATAAGTAAGATTTTTTGCTGCTTCTGTCATGCGTTCCAGCATCTGGAGTGCTTCTTTATCATTTGCCTGTGCTGAAGTAGAAAAAGCAAACGTCATGATAAGAAACAGGTGTAGCAAAAAACGCATCAGAGATTACTCCTCGCCATATGACACGACACGTGCATATGAAAACAGACCGGATGCGCCTGCGTATTCGTTATGGTCCACAAGGTAGTTGTTCAGTCTGTCTTCCACTTCGCGTTCACCAACAGTCCATCTGTTGTCAGCAGCAGTTGCCAGTGTCGTTTCTTGTTGTGAAACAACATTAACTTCTGCTAGCTGAGGAGTCATCGTAGTTTGCGGCTGGTTCATGACACCGACTACAGCCAGAGCACCGATTGAAGCGGCGGCCGCAAGACCTGCGGTTTGTTTCCAAAACCAGCCAGGCAACGTCAACACATTCGATTTCTTAGTGTTACCCGATTCGATATTGTGGGGTGCCTCGTCGGCCAAGGCTGAGCTGATACGTGGCGTTAAATCGACCAATTTAGATTGTTTTTTATAACCGTGAATAACATCGCTGGAAAATTGAAAACGCATAAATGCTTCTTTTGCGCTGCTGTCTTTTTGCATCAACATCAATAGTTCATCAATTTCATGCTTATTCAATTCGCCATCGACGAATGCTGAAAGAAGTTCTTGTTGCTTGGCAGTCATCATTGTTCCTCTCCACCCATTACTGCTTTGACCTGTTTATCTATAGCCTCTCTGGCGCGAAAAATTCGAGAGCGCACCGTCCCAATTGGACAATCCATTGCCTCTGCAATTTCCTCATAGCTTAGCCCTTCAAACTCCCGCAGTTTGATAGCTGTTGCCGTATCTTCTGGCAATTCTTGAATCGCCAAATGAATCGCCTGTTTAAGCTCATCACTCATGAGACTACTTTCAGGCGTCTCAAATTCCTTCAACTCTGGCGCATCATAATAAATCGTCGCATCCATCGCATCGACATCCGATACAGGAGGTCTGCGCGAAGCCGCTGTGAGATAGTTCTTAGAGGTGTTAATAGCGATGCGATAAAGCCATGTATAAAACGCACTATCACCTCGAAACCCGGGCAATGCCCGGTAAGCCTTGATGAATGCTTCTTGAGCGACATCCATTGCTTCAACCGGATCATGCACAAACCCCGTTATCACATGAATAATTCGCTGCTGATACTTCATAATCAACAGGTCAAACGCCTTTTTATCACCTGCCTGTACGCGCCGTACTAGCTCTTGATCCACATTCATCCTTTGGTCCGGCCTTTCTCGACACGCCAGAGCTTATTCTTATTTACCGGTAGATTGACCATATCGATTTAACTTTGTTCCAGATTAAGTGCAAAATAATCCCACATTCATTGTACCCTTATACGCTGTTATGACGACAACACATCATTTTGACATATTAATCATCGGTAGTGGCACTGCCGGTTTAACTTTGGCATTGCATATGGCCGATACAGCTAATGTTGCTGTCATCGCCAAAGGGCAACTCGAAGAAGGGGCATCCTTATATGCTCAGGGCGGCATATCAGTGGTCCTAGATAAAACCGACTCTATTCAGTCACATGTACAAGACACCTTGATTGCTGGCGCCGGATTATGTGATGAACAAGCGGTGAATTATACCGTTGAGCATGCGCGTGAAAACATTGAGTGGCTTATTCAGCAGGGAGTATCATTCACCCGTGATGGTATCACCTCAGAAACGTACCATCTGGCTCAGGAAGGTGGCCATAGTCACCGCCGCATCATTCATTCTGCCGATGCGACCGGTCGCGAAGTGGAAACAACACTGCTAGCAAAAGCAAAAGCACACCCCAATATCAGCTTGTTTCCATTTCATATCGGTATCGACCTTATCACCAGCAATAAACAATTAGGTGAAC
>NZ_CBFHHW010000046.1:2711-10050 GCF_965655755.1 Methylophaga sp.
GGCTAACCGTGCGCTGGGATGTTATGTACTCGACATAAAAAACGATGAAACAAAAACATTTCTTGCTCCTGTGACCGTGCTCGCCACAGGGGGCGCTGGGAAAGCTTATCTGTACACCAGTAACCCGGATGTCTCAACCGGTGATGGTATCGCCATGGGCTGGCGTGCGGGTTGTCGCATAGCGAATATGGAGTTTATACAGTTTCATCCAACCTGCCTGTTTCATCCAAAAGCAAAATCATTCTTGATCAGTGAAGTATTACGTGGTGAAGGTGCCAGATTATTACTCGCTAATGGGCAACGATTTATGGAGCGCTTTCACCCTCAGGCTGAACTGGCGCCACGTGATGTCGTGGCAAGGGCGATTGACTACGAAATGAAGCGACTCGGCGATGATTGTGTTTATCTGGATATTTCCCACAAACCGAAGTCATTTATTAAAAGTCATTTTCCCACCATCTACAAACGGTGTTTGCAACTGGGGATAGATATGACCAAGGAACCCTTGCCGGTCGTACCTGCGGCCCATTACACCTGTGGCGGAATTATGACCGATCTGCAGGGGCGCACGGACATTCCCGGTTTGTATGCAATTGGCGAAACAGCCTGTACAGGTTTGCATGGTGCCAATCGTATGGCCAGTAACTCTTTATTGGAATGTCTGGTTTTCGCTCGTGCAGCCGCAGACCATATTAAACAACAGCAGCCGCTTCCGCTGTCGCCCCCGGTACCAGCATGGGATGCAAGTCAAGTTTACCCTGCCAAAGAAGCCATCGCTATCAGCCATAACTGGGATGAGTTACGTCGTTTCATGTGGGATTATGTAGGTATTGTAAGGACAACAGAGCGTCTACTTAAAGCAAAACAGCGGCTGGCATTATTGCAAGACGAAATCCGACAGTATTACAGTCAACACCATATAACGGCTGACTTACTAGAATTGCGTAATCTTGCTGATGTGGCAGAACTGATCATAGAGTCTGCTTTAAGGCGAAAAGAAAGTCGTGGATTACATTACAGTCTCGACTATCCCGAGTCACAAACTGATACCAATGCAAGCGATACCATCATTTTCCCCAAAAATCAGGATCACGCAGCTTGACTCTAAGCAGTCGCCAGATATCAGGTTCCACAGCATCTCGGGCAATAAAAACAGGCTTATTAAACCCCGCTTGCAATGGTTTCAAATAGAGTACCAATCCCGGATTGAATAGAACACTCCCCTTAATCATGAATGGGCCTTTTTTGCCTTTGTCTGCAAACTCCAGACTACAAGTATGATCAGAGTGAAACACCAATTTTGTCAGATAGTTTCGACAGGGTAACCACTGATATTGACGCGCTAAAAAAATGAAATGAACCAACACCAGTAATATCAAAGTAATACTGACTAAAAGCTGATCCAAAACCAGCCAGACGCTGCCGAAAGCTAAAATGTGGATCGCGAATAAATAAGTCAATATCAGCGTAGATCGCCTAATCCAGACTGTCATCCTTGAAAAGCCTCTTTTTTCATCCCTGTTTTCAAATCAATTGAGCAGTTAGAATACTATTCTTAACTTAATAATAGCGATTCTTTATGAGCTGGCAAACCCTGATTCAACAACAAGCCGATCTAGCAACGAACCAATCTCCTGACAGTGATCAAGCCTCTTTAGTACCGTTACCTGATCAGCACATCATTCGCGTTTCCGGTGATGATGCGTCCTCTTTTTTGCAAAACCTGCTGACCAACGATGTTAACGCTTTGCAGCTAAACCAGTCGCAACTCAGTGGTCTGTGTAACCCCAAAGGTCGCTTGCTGGCAATATTCCAGTTAGTGAAACGTGAACAGGATTTTTTGATTGTCTTACCTGCAGAGCTATCCGCGGCGATTGCACAACGTCTGACTATGTTCAAACTGCGTAGCAAAGTTGAGATTAGTCTCTCCGACACATTAGTTGCAGCTGGGATTATTAATCCAGATCAGCTCCTCACTGACTTGCCAGAAGAGGCTATGCAGGGCGTGCAAACCGAGCATGGCTTAATGATGAAGCAACAAGGAGATGTGAGGCGTTACCTTATACTCAGTGAAAAAAAGAATTTTTCGGGCCTGTCTGACTTCCTCAGTAATGGATGGCAATTAACAACGCAGGGGAGTTGGCAGTTGTTGGATATTAAAGCGGGCATGCCAGCCATTTTCAATCTCACCAAAGAACAATTTACCCCCCAACAGGTTAATCTGGATCTGGTAAACGGCGTCAGCTTTAAAAAGGGCTGTTATCCGGGGCAGGAAGTCGTTGCAAGGCTGCATTATCTGGGATCGCCAAGCCGGCGGATGTTTCTTGGCAGTATCGATAGCGATGAGTTACCGCAAGCCAATACGGCGGTAATGAATGATGAAAACACCACCCTGGGCCATGTAGTTCAGGCACAGATAGACGACGATAATAGTATTCTCTGCCAGTTGAGTATGAAACTGAGTTCAATTAATCATGCGGCAAAAATTGAAGGTCAGATAGTCAGACAATTCACAGCATTAGCTGATGAGTCTGATTAATCAATTTCAAGCTTTTTGAGCTTATAACGCAGTGCTCTAAATGAAATACCAAGCTTTTTTGCAGCCGCAGTTTTGTTCCAGCGCGTTGACTCGAGAGCCTGCATGATGAGCTGTTTTTCCTGATCTTCCAGCTTCGATTCAAGATCAGGGACATTACTAAGGGAGGAAAAATCTGTTTTTTGTTGTAAGGATTCTGGATGGTGTTCATGCTCGGGTAACATCAGGTCACCCTCTTCTATCGACTTCCCTTCAGACCACGTCATCGCTCTTTCTAAAATATTTTCCAACTCACGCACATTACCCGGAAAAGCATAATGTTGTAATGCCTTCATGGCTGCCCCAGTGATTTCAGGCTGAGGTTGATGATGGCTATGAGCCAGTCGTTTGAGAATATGATCTGTTAACAAAGGAATGTCCGCCTGCCGCTGGCGTAGCGCAGGCACAGTCAATTCAATCACATTGAGACGGTAAAACAAGTCTTCCCTGAAACTTCCTTCTTTCACACATTGAGTCAGATTCTTATGGGTAGCAGACAAAATACGTACATTCACATTTATCTCCTCATGCCCCCCAACCGGACGAATTGTTTTTTCTTGAATAGCACGTAATAATTTCACCTGCATCATCAAAGGTAAATCAGCCACTTCATCTAAAAATAAAGTTCCGCCGTCAGCCGCTTGAAACAGCCCTTGCTTATCAGCAATGGCACCGGTGAATGCGCCCTTCTTATGACCAAACAATTCACTCTCTACCAGTTCAGCCGGTATCGCACCACAGTTAATTGGGATAAAGGTTTGTTCAGAACGAGCGCCCAACTCATGAATTAATCGGGCAACCAACTCTTTCCCTGTGCCGGACTCACCCGTGATGTAGACAGGTGCCTGACTACGCGAAAGTTTGGTGATTTTGCCCCGAAGTGACCGTATGAGCTCGGTATCGCCAAGCAGTTTATCACGCGAACGGCGTTCTCTGACCTGGGGTTTTTCTGGAGAAAGCTTGAGAGCTGCTGACACCAGATCTTTCAACATTCTGAGTTTTAACGGTTTGGATACAAAATCGAATGCACCTGACTTTAATGCTTCTACCGCAAGATCCATATTGCCATGTGCCGTAATAACAGCGACCGGCAATTCAGGGTATTGTTGCTGAATGGCTCTAACAAAGTCCAAGCCATTGCCATCCGGCAACCGCATATCGGTGAAACATAAATCAAACTTATGTTGTTTCAATGCCTGATGGGCCTGAGCAAGATTTTCTGCTGTCACGCAATCAATCGACATGCCTGACAAAGTCATTGTCAGTAATTCAAGAATATCCGGTTCATCATCAATAACCAGTGCTTGTCGGTTCATTATGCTATGTATTCCTGCCATTCACTCGGGAAGCTTATACGAAAACGACTACTTTGCAACTCATCAGCGATATAACTCAACCGTGCACCATTGGCCTGACATAACTCTCTGGCGAGATATAAGCCTAACCCGGTTCCGCCCTGACGCTTGGAGTGAAATGGTTCAAACAAATGTTCGAGTGCCCCCTTACTGACCCCAGCTCCATTATCGCTCACATCGATATAAATTTCTTTCTCTGAACGGTCAAGCAGTAACGCTATGCGTGGCTCACTCCCCTCCGGCTCTGTCGAGTAATGCCAGGCATTTTCCATTAAATTCCAAAGTACTTGATGCAGTTGTTCCGGATCCATCGCCACCTTTGCCAGAGGAGAATCAATTGTCAGACTAATGTCACTCGGCTTAGCTGTTTTTATTTCGCAGAATTCAGCAACAAATTTTTCCAGCCATGTCGCCAAGACCACTGCAGCAGGCTCAACCGTTTTTCGACGGCTCATTTGCAGAATCGTCTCAATAATGCTGTTAACACGCTCACTGTGACGTTGAATAATATCAGTCAACTTAGTCATACTAGGGTCTGAAGTCTGTTTTTCTGCCAGTAACTCGCCAGCATGACTGATTGCGCCCAGAGGATTGCGAATTTCATGGGCAATGCTCGCCGTCAGTCTGCCCAACGACGCTAATTTCAATTGTTGTGCCTGCTGCGCCATGGCTGAGGTGTTTTCTACGTAAATCAGTATCTCACCACTATCCAGTTTAGACGCTGAAACTTGCACTTCGGGCAGATCAGGCCGGGCTTGAAAGGCTTCAAATGGCTGCGGGTTATGATGTTGCCATAACCAGATTTGTTCAGCCAGTTGTGGCACCATCAGCCGCAAATTAAAACCGGGAAATGCACGTTCAATGCCCAATAAATCTCTTGCAGACTGATTAAACATAGTGACAATGCCCTGAGTATCTATCGCCAGAACACCAATCTGCATACGACTGATAATGTGTTGGTTGAGTACAGCGAGATTCGCCACATCTCTGGCGCGTTGCTCTGCCAATACCTGCGAACTCTGCATCTTATGTGACAACCATTGAGCCAGCCAGGCCGTCACAAAAAATGTTGCTCCCAAGATACCAGCCTGACTGTATTTGGTTACGCCGTCCCCCGCTATCTGGGAATAACTCACTTCGAGCAACACCGCCAAGGTGGCAATAGCAGCAATGAAGGCTGCGAGGCGACCGGGGATTAACGCGCCACCGGCAACGACAACCACTAATAACAAAGACCCCAGGCCTGTAGCCAAACCACCACTGGCGTGGATAATCAGAGTTAGAGCAATAATATCAATGACAAGCTGTAGCTTTATCTGCTTTTCAACATCACCCCAGCGTTTAATAGTGAAAATTAATAAAATTAATGCTGTCAACAAATAAAATTTGCTAACCAATGCATAGAGTTTGGGATCAACCCACCCTAAGAACTCTGGCGGTAACTTGAGATAAAAGACAAAAAACAATACGCCTGCCAGAAAAAAACGGTATCCGGCGAAAACGGTGAGCGCCCGCCAACTCCCGGGGTCCTGTTCTGGCGATTGTATAAAATCGGACGTTTGCGTCATCGCGATTGACGATGTTCCTCAAGATGGTCACGTGAACAAAAGAACTGGCGATTGTCTTCCAGTGCTTCTTTTTCAATAATATGCAAGCCACATTGTTCACAACGCACCATCCGTTCACTGGTTGTCGATGATAGGGACGGCTTTCTGCTCTTTCTGAGCAGATTGCTTATGATGATATACAGTAATAAACCTATGGCCAGTAGAACCAGAATTCGCATCTTTCACCTCAAAAAAAAGGGTACCCTGATAGGATACCCTTTTTCGTGGTTGTATTGGGCTGTTTAGCCTCGTGACGCACGTTTGCGTTCATGCTCAAGAAGTAATTTTTTACGCAGCCGGAGTGACTTAGGCGTCACCTCCAGCAACTCATCTTCTCCGATGAATTCCAATGCCTGCTCAAGGCTCATCCTGATTGGCGGCACCAGATTCACGGCATCATCCGTACCGGATGCGCGCACGTTAGTTAATTGTTTACCTTTCAACGGGTTCACAACCAGATCATTATCACGTGAGTGAATACCAATAATCATACCTTCGTAGACTTCATCTCCGTGACCGATAAACATACGTCCTCGTTCCTGCAGATTGAAGATAGCAAAAGCGACCGCTTTACCGACCCCATTGGCAATCAATACACCATTCATACGCTTACCAAAGCTACCCGCTTTCATAGGCGCATAGTGATCAAAAACACTGTAGATAAGTCCGGTACCCTGTGTCGCTGTCAGAAACTCGGTACGGAAACCAATCAGACCGCGTGAAGGGATAATAAAATCAAGACGAACACGTCCTTTACCATCAGGGGCCATGTCACGTAGTTCTGCACCACGCTCACCCATTTTTTCCATCACTGTGCCTTGATGCTCATCTTCAACATCAATGGTGACCGATTCAAATGGCTCTTCTTTCGCGCCGTCTACTTCGCGGATGATGACTTCGGGACGAGATACGCCCAGCTCAAAGCCTTCACGGCGCATATTTTCAATCAGAACAGACAAGTGCAACTCACCACGGCCTGACACTTTAAATTTATCGGGATCAGTCGGAACCTGATCCACACGTAGAGCCACGTTATGAATCAATTCACGATCAAGACGTTCTTTGATTTGACGCGTTGTGATGAACTTACCGTCTTTACCGGCAAACGGTGAGTTATTAACCTGAAAAGTCATCGTTACAGTGGGCTCATCAACCGATAACGGTGGCAATGCCTCCACAGCACTTGGATCACACAAAGTATCAGAAATATTCAATGGGTCCAGACCGGTGAAAGCAATAATATCACCCGCCTGAGCATCACTGACTTCCTCGCGTTGCAGGCCAAGGAACCCCATTACTTGCTGTACGCGACCATTACGTGTTTTTCCCTCACGATCGATTACTGTCACAGGGGAATTCGTTTTAACACGCCCACGCTCAATACGACCTACACCGATAACACCGACATAGCTGTTGTAGTCCAGAGAGGAAACCTGCATCCGGAATGGGCCATCCACATCAACATTGGGCGGACTTACTTTATCAACTACCAACTCAAACAACGGGGTCATATCGCCTTCACGAACATCATCTTCCATACCCGCAAAGCCATTAAGCCCAGACGCATAAATGACATCAAAGTCAAGCTGCTCATCGCTTGCATCAAGGTTCGCAAACAAATCGAAAGTTTGATTCAATACCCAGTCTGGTCGCGCTGATGGTTTATCAATTTTGTTGATAACAACTATCGGCTTCAACCCTAAAGCCAAGGCTTTTTGCGTAACGAAACGTGTTTGCGGCATTGGACCTTCAGCTGAATCGACCAAAAGCAACACTGAATCAACCATCGACAGAACTCGCTC
>NZ_CBFHHW010000047.1:0-9947 GCF_965655755.1 Methylophaga sp.
ATCTGATTTTCCATCGAAAGCTGAATTTCTGAACGACGTGGAAATCGATGGTCTCGGTAATGTGTATGTTTCAGACAGTGGTACCGATAAAGGTGTCAATGCAGGTATTTACAAAATCACGCCTAATGGCAAAGTAACGGAAGTCATCAACGCTGATGCCGGTATAAAACGTCCTAACGGTCTCTTAATGGATGGTGCTGACCTCCTATTGGTTGCAGACTTTGGTACCGGTGACTTATACCGTCTTCAGGCTCAATCAGGCAAGGTTGCTCACTTGAATCAAGGCTTTGGTGGTGCAGATGGTCTGGTCAGAGATACACGAGGTTTCCTCTATATCAGTGACTGGAACAACGGCAAAGTCTGGCAGTTAAGTTCACCAGAAGCGACACCGCAAATCATTGCTGATGATCTGAAGGCAGCAGCAGATATTGCTTTGTCAGCAGATGGTAAAAATGTAATGGTGCCGGATATGAAAGCTGGCGAACTCATCTACCTGCCAATCCACTAATAGTTAATTCAATGAGATCGCTAGCCGGGACCTGATTTTTCAGGTTCCGGTTTTTTTATGATTACAATTTGCGTTATTCTGGTATGCAACCGTTTGCAGATTAAGCTGTCATAACCTTACGACACTCAATGCATTAATCAGGGGATTACCCCATGGCATTTGACTTTGATGAATGGGCATCGCTGGCAAAACAGGATCGCCTTGCTTTTGAGCATAAACGTGCTGCTACACTCCAGCACTTCATCACTTTGCGGGCAAAAACTGACGATGAGCTACGCAAGCTCAATGGCTTGCAGTTCAAAATCGATATGTTACGCCGCAAACACAAAACACCTCTAGCCGCCTGCATAGCGATATCCAACCTCCTTATGTCACATGTTTCATTATTAGCAAACCCTGACTTGCTCCCCATCAAAGACACGATCAATTCAAAACAGCATAAAAAATCATGCAAACTGCTCTCCTTTCCGAGCCAAAATAAAGAATAATTTTATTTTTCCACATTACCCACAATATCTGTGGAAAAGCATGTGGATAACTTTCTGGTAAAGCTGTAAGTGACTCTTTTATGACAAGCTTTAGATATTGTTCATTTTTTAACCACACAGACACGTATCGGGGTTGACATTCTTGTCAGCATTTAACGGCGAACTCAAGATCAATCACTTAGTTTATTTAACACAAAACTAAGCAAATAATGTGTTACCAACGGCGAGCCAAATGTAGGGGGAAAAGAGTATCACTCGCTAGTAAAAATAATAAATAACTGCTATAGACACAATAAAAACAGGCCTTGACACATTCTCATCATAAAAAGTTGGCTTTATAAATTACCCCTCACAGCAGATGACAATACACACATAATCACAGCCATATGCTTTACGCTTTTCACTTGAAATAGTGGGCAAAACGCTAAAGAAATTAAGCGGTTTTTGGAGCACTTGAAAAAAGCGATTATTAACACGAATGAACACAATAAGACTGTAAAACAGGCCTCTTCCAGTCCTATTTCAAAATGTGGATATTTTTCTATCTGGAATCGTTTTGAAGACAAATAAGGACTGACATTCGCTGATAAACGTCAGGGTTGAAACCAACTTTGAACTAATTGCGTTATCATCTGACTATATTCACGTTAAACACATTGGGGTTAAGAATGCGCTTCACTCTTTTCTTATTAAGCATGGTTATTTCTGTAACAGCCTTAGCGGGTGGAAATGCATACCGACATAGCGATGACACTTTGCAAAAACTTTACTCTGAACTTCATTACCTCAACCAGGTAGGTCGCGAAATTCACAACAAATATGATTCGAAGTTGGCTGAAGATCCGACCCAACTGCGTTTCTGTGAGGGTGAGTATGGCTACGTTGGCAGCCGGGCAAGAGCGACCATAGGCATCGCCAACCGGATTGAAAGTCCAAATAAAGAAGAATATATAGCCGCCGGCTGGAAAGCCTATCAATGTATCAAATGCTCAGGCGAAGTCAGTCACTGCGACGCTGTTCCACCAGCATTAGAAACCATAAAAGAAGAGTACAAATCGATTCAGTCACAATAAACCTGAGATTGTCATGAACCGCTGATGAGGCCGCGATTACATCAGTTCCTGATTAGCGCTACAGGCTACTTTCTAATAAGGCTGTAAAAAAGCGCATTATCTTTCGTATGCAATAACCTGTTATGTATTGGCCACAACTACAGTTGTATTGAACCCTTCATCAGATGTGGGTGCAACAAAATACTTTGTAACAGACTCAAACATCTCTTCCGTATCCGTTACCGCTCTCTGAGGTTGTTCAGTTCGTCTTTTTGCTATCTGCTCTAGACAAGTCTCATTAGGTAAGTCGATGTAGATTAGCTCGTGTTCAGCCTGAATCTCTGAAACAATACTTCTAAACCATTCTCGCTGCGAAATGGTGTTTGCCGGAAAATCCATCACCACATCAACTCCTGTAGCTAAGATCGATTGAACCAGTTTCTTCATTTGGGATTTAAGTAGACCAGAATATTTGATGTAATCATCTAACGACTCAATACTATTCGGATAGATTGATTCAAGCCACTCGTCCTCCGAAATCAGTACTGCGTTTCGTTTCTGGGCTATTTCATGCGCTTTTGTGGTTTTCCCTGCGCCCATCTTTCCACAGAAAAACGTCAATACTCCCTTTGCCATTTCTTGCCTCTTAATTATGTAACGGCGCCAACATCTAAATGCATGTCCTTTTATACCTGGTTATAAACGACCGGCATACGCCCCTTCCATTTTGCCCATGTGCTTTCATTTAATATGAGTTCAGTCATGAAATGTCCGACATTAATTCTACTTGTTGACCCAGAATCAAAAATTGGATTTCTAATTGGGGAGGTATGGAGATTATATTCGGTGACATCTTTTTCATCAGTTAATGCATCAGGCCGAACAGCTACCCATTCAATGGCTTTATCATTTTGGCCAATTTGAGTACGTAAAAAATCTGCCGCCTTTTCATTATCCACATGCGGAGGCAACAAGACTCTCAGTATTGCGACAACAATTCGCTGACTTAACGGAGGTATTTCGGGTATGTCTCGATTGCTATTACCCGTGGTGTTCATCAGGACAACTTTAACCGCACTCTCATTATTGTTGGATTTTATAGCTCGGCATATACATTGAAGTGTCTCTGTCACAAGCAAACGAGGCTTACCAAACAAACCTTTGAGCGTAAGGTTATGGCCCAGACAAGAAACAACTGCGTTACAGTCTTTTAAGTTTGTAGCCATTTCAGTGCTGCTCAACTTATCTACACTGGCCTGAATTTTGTTTAAGTTTGGGCTGTCTGGTAATGAATCAAGTGAGCGAACAATCGCATTCACTTCAACACCTCGACTGAGTAACTGGTCAACAACAAGTCTTCCTGTCGCCCCGTTCGCACCAACAACTAAAACTTTCATTATGTTTCCTTTATAGTTGAGACACTTTTATATTTTTGGGAATATTTAATTTCAATCAATATCGCCTAATTTTACGTATTGCTCATACGGGGTTAACAACCCGTTTGATTTACCCACTGCATTATCTTGATAACTTACCAAGCATGCTCACTTTTGGACGCCATTTATCCAATTCGCAAGATACTCAAGCACCCCGGGCGCGTATAGATGGCGACCTGCAAATAGAGCATAGAGGTTTGCATACCATGGAATTTGGGACGGCAATTGATAGTTAAACCAACGCGCTTTTGCCAAACCGTGCGTCGCTCCAGGCCAAAGGACTACGTCACTGTCGGGATTTCCATTTGCCAAAGTATTTTCAAAAATGTGAGCTTCTCTTTGCACCTCAACATTGAGGTCTTCATTTCCTAAAAGCACCAGAATAGGGTGTACAACGCCGGATAATTCCTCAGTCGAATCCGACTTATAGTTGTTTGCTACAAAATAATACCGGTCCACATTCATCGGATCGATCTCATTGGTCAAGTCCAGATAGCGTTCATAGCTGACTGGTTTATCAAATATTGTCTTATTCAGTGTTGCTTGATGCTGAAGCTGTGTGTGGATCTCGTTTTCCGAATAGCCCTCATTTCTCAACCGAACGGATGCGAAATATGCCGCCTGCTTCTGCCAATTTGTCGCACCACCAAAGAGAACAAAAAATGTATCCTGTGTGAGTTTGTTGGCAACTTTGGGTAGTACCCAACCAGCTTGTGAGAAACCAATAAACCCGATTGAGTTTCCGGTCGACGTTGTTGCCTGCCGAATCGCCGCGTGGGCAGCTAAAACCTCATTGGCACGATCTGTCATTGATTGGTGCAACCAGTTACCACTGCTTTCGCCGACTCCTGCTTTATCCCACGAGTAGATGCCAATACCACTATCGAGTAGGGCGCTCATTAACGGAAGATAACTGCTGGATGAAAACCGATCTTGGGCACCGTCCCCATGGACAAAAATAGCGATTGGCATCGATTCATTCGCTTGGGGTAAAATTAGGGTCCCCACCAATTCTTGATCACCGGCGATGAAGGAGATGGTTTCTTGTCTATATTCCGATAGCTCGAAGTCGTCCAAGCCGTTGAGAGCAGTAGCGCAAGCAACGATAAGAAGCGACCCCATAATTATAATCACCGACCACTTTATGGCAGCGTGTTTTGTTTTCATTTGTTAATGCACCATCGGAAGTGTTGTGCGTCGTAACGTCTCAATCAGTCGGCGCGTTAGCGGTCGGTTGCATTGACTTGTTAAATGTATTCTCTGACTTAAATAAAGGTTCGATCAGAATGTTATTAACATGTCCCCAAGATGTTTTCCTGTCCTGAGTATTGTATGAAATCACGTTTCTGGGGTGACTAATCTCAAGTCCTCTAGGTGCATATATGGTTGTGTTGTTTGCGAAGGAGATATCTACACTCCCATTGGCAACTATTAGACTACCGCCTCGATCATGGCTAACTTCGATATTTTTTCCCGATATCAAAATGTTATTACTGCCATGAGAAATATCAATGTTGCCAGAGGCAACAACTATAGAGCTGTGACAGTGAGACACATGAATGTCCCCGTCAATTAGAAATACTTTTCCCTTTTCATGTGCAAAATTGATATTTTTATTCTCTTGGATTAGTTCATATGTTGAGATTGAATTCAGAGGAATCCTCCGTTCTTCTGGTAGTTTTAATTCGTCATATAGTTTTAACAGCCTGTGCTCTACCTTAAAAAGGTTCTCATGACTGCTCGGTTCTACGGGCAAAGATACAAAAGACACTAACTTATCACCAGTATAGCTCGCGCAACCTGTAATCATTAGAAAAATAAAAAATAGAAATACTTTTCTCATCGTAGTTAACTCCATTTAATCAATATTATCGGGCGGCCTTTTAATTCTGCAATCAATAGCAAATCAATAGGGTCAGAGTGTTTGATTTTCGCTTGTTATGCCGTTATTGTTGAACAATTTTGAGAGCCTTGAATACATCCATTGTAAGTTTCTTTCTCAACGCCAAATCTGACCTTTGGTTTATCTCAATGTGGTTTGCAAAAAACCAAGTTTGTTCGTTATAGACAAGATACCCCACATACCAGCCGTCTTTGCCAGACCAACCTGTTTTGGACCAGATCTTTATCTTGCCATCGTTCTCTGACAGCATAATATCCTTCAGTGTTTTAATATGCTGTTGCTTAACTGGAAGAGTATCGTCATACACTTTACGTAAGAAACTAATTTGATCTTTTACTGAAACTCTTAGATCGCCATCAAGCCAAAACCGAGTGATCTCACAGCCGGTTAATTGGTTTCCGTAGTTAAAACTTCTAAGGTACTCATGATACTTGGTGTCGCCAACGATTTTGGCATAGCGTTGATAACACCATACACAGGAATATTGAAAAGCAGTTTTAAGTGTTTGGTCCTTATTCCATGGGGAGTATTCACGCTCTATACCATCCCACGCGATGACTTCAGTGGGATCTTTAACCAACCCTTCCTCCAATATGATTAGCGTATTAGGTATTTTAAAAGTTGAAGCTGGGATAAAGCTTTCTTTGTTATTAACGTTATATTGATAACGTTGTTTGCCATCAGCAGATTCAATGAGTATTGATCCATAAACATTATTAGCCTTGTAAAGGCTTTCTATCTGACTCTCTCCAGCATAGATGTTTACTGATAAAGCCCAGAGAACGACGAGTCCCAAATATTTCATATCTATCCTGATTTTATAGCGTGCGTAGCATAGTCGCATAAAGTCGCCAGTACAGGCGAGGCTGTGTTAGCAGCTGAGTCCAGTTAGCTTGCAGGCATGTGTGGCTGGCATTGTTAGCTGGCTTGTACATGGCTGATAAGAAGTTAGACCGAGCTATTTCTCCTTATCCATTTTGTCCTTTAAATCTGCAAAGGGATTATGGGTTGCCGGGGCTTTCTCGCTCTCTTTCCTGCTGCCATAACGCACGAGATTTTCGAATTTGGAGTGCTCCTCATCGTGGCAATAGAGACACAACAGCTCCCAGTTACTCCCGTCCGGCGGATTATTATCATGGTTGTGATCGATATGATGCACGGTTAACTCTGGTAGATTCTTACCGGAAAATTCCCGCGCACAGCGACCACAAATATGGGGAAAGAGCTTAAGCGCTTGCTCTCGATAGCCAGAAGCTCGCTTGGCATTGTAATCCAGCTGTTCGGCCCGAACCTGGTCGAAGGTAGATTTTTTATTCATAGGGAAACTTGAATCCTTTTTGCTTTCTTATATTTACGTTGCTTATAGAGAATAGTTAGAATTCATAATCTTGCTTGCATACTTGGTTACAGCTAACGCTGCGGTTTGGGGCGGCTGGAGCGTAGCGTAAGCCGTCCCAGTCGCGAAGCGGCGCACAATACCGACTTGTTAGTCGCTACCTGATGCTTTGCAATATGCGAGAGATAGACGTCCATTCTGGGTCATCCTCCCCTTCGATGTAGATAAAATCATTTTCAGGAATCAGCCTTTCAAACGCATCCAAAGACTTTGCGTAGAGCGTCCATGTTCTAGTTTCTTCGCCTGTCTCCCGCATGGCATTGAGGAATATGTCCTGATCTTCGTCCCAGCTTCGGAAGTCTTTCTCCATCTGATTAAGTGTCCGCAAATCATCTTCGTATAAGGGCATACCATTTTCTGTGGCTTCGTAATCTACGGACACCGATACCTTGCATGGATATTTAGATCGAACTTCTTCTGATGGCAGACTGGGGACAATTCCAACGAAATGGGGCATTCCCCCAATTTCTGCCTCTAGAAGCAACCACTCATCACTCATACAAACGCCCTTGCAAATTGAGCCGCACACCGCCTAACAGCCTGTTAATGAGGCCGTTGGCCTCATAATAAATATTATCGGGCGGCCTTTTAATTCTTGAGGTCAAAAAGCCAGACCATAGAATAAGTTTTTGTAAATAATATAGAAATAGATTGACGGTTTGTTTTTTGAAAAATAAAACCGAGCCGACAATACGGAATATTGTCTTGTTCAAAACGTGTTTATTCAGGGAGGAGATTATTTCCATATCATGTTCACCTTTTCCAGAATCCATTCAAGCATTTAGGTAGGCCCGGCATTATCGTCGGAGAGCCATCGATACATGCCTTATATGTAGATGGAGTATTTCATAATTTTCACCGAGAAGAAACTTGTGAAGAATATCAAGTCACTAAACATTCGTAGCTATGCTTCAAACGCGGCTAAAATGGCACAGCATTGTTTTTGGCGTTTACCGGCACATTCATCAGCGAGAAACTTGAGCTGGTTTCGTGCTTCTTGCATTTCAGCAATGTGCAAATCTAAGGCTTTTAATCGCTCAGATGCAATTTCATACGCGCGTTCGTGATCAGAGCTAGAATCAAGTGAGATTAACTCTTTTATTTCTTTTAAGGTAAAGCCTGCTTTTTGTGCATTTTTTATAAAGCGAAGTTGGCGTATATCGCTTTCGTCATAACGACGTATCCCTTCCGCTTGCTTAGGAATGGCTAGTAGCCCCTTGCGTTGGTAGTAACGTACTGTTTCTATGCCAACGCCCACTTGTTTAGCAAATTGGCTGATGGATAAATGGTTAAGTTGCATTTTTATCTTGACTCCGTACTGTGGTACGCACTTTATCTTAATCATAAACGATTAAAGTAGTATGTTGTTTCTGATAGAACGTTTTCACGCTCCATGCTATTTACAATAAACGATAACTATTGAGAGGCGAATATGGCTACGGATCCAGTATGTGGCATGACCGTTAATGCCGATACGGCGCTGTATCATGCAGAACATGACCAACAGGATTACGTGTTTTGTTCACAGCACTGTATGAACAACTTCAAGGCGGAACCAACACGGTATCTTGAAAAAGCTGATTCAAGCAAAAGCTGTTGTGGCGGCCATAAAAGCGATTCACCCACGATAGAAACAGATAAGGCTTCTTCGTCTGGTGATTATATTTGCCCGATGTGTGAAGGGATTCGTCAACAAGGTCCTGGCTCATGCCCCAAATGTGGCATGGCATTAGAGCCTGAGTCGCCCCAATTTCCCGCTAGTAAGACTGAGTATACCTGCCCGATGCACCCTGAAATTGTGCAGGATGAGCCGGGCGATTGCCCTAAATGTGGTATGGCTCTTGAGCCTATGACCGTAGAGATAGAATCAGATACGACTGAATTGGATGATATGTCGCGTCGCTTCTGGGTTGGGACTTTACTTGCGTTTCCAGTGTTTCTTATTGCTATGTTGCTGGAAATGGCACCTGCAACGCTACCCTCTTCCGTTTCAACTCAGACCTGGTATTGGGCAGAATTTATGCTCGCAACACCGGTTGTGCTCTGGGCGGGCTGGCCATTTTTTGTACGGGCCGTGCAATCACTCAAAACCATGAACCTCAATATGTTCACACTGATTGGACTCGGTGTTAGCGTGGCATGGCTATACAGTGTGGTCGCTCTGCTTTTTCCAGGGCTTTTCCCAGACAGTATGCGGCATGCTGATGGCAGCGTTGCGGTGTACTTTGAGGCGGCAGCCGTCATTACCGTGCTGGTTTTACTTGGCCAGGTATTAGAGCTTAAAGCTCGTAGTCAAACCAATGCGGCCATCAAACTGTTACTGGGCCTGTCTCCCAAAACAGCTCGTATTGTCACTGAGACCGGCGATGAGAAGGATATTCCTTTAGAACAAGTACAGGCCGGTGACAAGCTGCGTATCCGCCCCGGTGAAAAAATTCCGGTCGATGGTTTTGTGCTTGAAGGTAATAGCAGCGTCGATGAATCAATGGTGACCGGCGAAGCAATACCTGTTAGTAAGCAAGACAATGACAAGCTGATTGGTGCCACGGTAAATAGTACCGGCACCTTGCTAATGCAAGCTGAACGGGTGGGACAGGATACCCTGCTGTCTCAGATCGTTAAGATGGTCGCTGAGGCACAACGCTCACGAGCGCCTATTCAAAAGCTTGTCGATAAAGTCGCGGCGTATTTTGTCCCCACTGTGGTGCTTGCTTCCCTGCTCACTTTTATTAGTTGGTTTACCTGGGGCCCACAACCGCAACTCGCGCACGCTATTGTCAATGCGGTAGCGGTACTCATTATTGCTTGTCCTTGCGCCCTGGGTTTGGCAACGCCCATGTCTATTATGGTGGGTACCGGCCGAGGCGCCGCATCCGGTGTGTTAATCAAAAATGCTGAAGCACTGGAAGCAATGGAAAAAATCGACACGCTTGTCGTTGATAAAACCGGCACCTTAACCGAAGGCAAACCCAAGCTCGTCTCTGTTGAATCGTTCACTGATGTGTCTAAAGACGAGTTACTGCGTTTGGTTGCCAGCCTGGAACAAGGCAGTGAACACCCGCTGGCATCAGCAATTGTCGAAGGCGCAAAAGAGAAAGATTTAACTTTAGCACCGATAGCAACTTTTGATTCAATCACCGGGCAAGGCATTCAAGGTGAAATAG
>NZ_CBFHHW010000048.1:0-9577 GCF_965655755.1 Methylophaga sp.
AAAAGTAATAAAAATCAGTGCCACCAACCAAATTGTTGCGTTATGCGGAATCCTGAGTCCCTCACCACCAAGGTTTGGGTGGTAGTAAAGTGGTGCCAGTAGAAACAAAACCGCCAGCATTATTTCAGCAGGGCTCCAGCGTGAAAGAAAAGACTGGTGGGCTTGTTGTGACATATTATTTCCTTGCGGTTTATGGCGTACTCGGGAGTGAAAACTCAACCTTAGGTCAAATTCAGTACCAGTCCCAACATAATAGGGCTTAGATGATTAAGTGACTATCGCACATTAACGTCACTAACTCATATGCCTATTAACAATGATGAGTGTTACCCCATTTCCTGAACTAAGCTGGCTTCAAATCAAACGCAATACAAATCCGTTCTTCGTCAGAACTGAACGGAATGGTTCTATGGAAAACAGAGGAAGGAAACATCACCAGATCGCCCACTTCCGGGGCAATAGTCTTAGTGGGAAAGTTATCATGTTTTTTAGGATAATCATCGCCATGCGTGCTGAGTTCAATGCTGCCCTCATGCTCATGCTGTTTATTTTTCGGTAATGACAAGTACAACGACCCACTGACCCAGCCTTCTTCATGAATATGTGACGTCAGATGTCCCCCGGTTCGCATACGTACATACCACGAGCTGGCAAATTCGGTATTTTTGGGGAAAGCTTTAACAAACTGGCAGTTTTCACCAGCGAAAGTGTGACGATAGCGATTAATCGCCTCAGTGACCAATTCAGCTAATTTTCTGAAAGAGCTTTCGGAACGCTTAAATAGATTACCCGCTGATTGCACGCCATTGTGTAATCGGCCTTGTGATTTTTCTTCGGCATCACAGGTTTCTATATCAATCAATAATTGCTTGAGTAAGTCACTATCGCCTTTCAATTCGGGAATGTCTGTATGGAAAACAAAGTCGAGCGGATTTTTGCAAAAATTATAATCATTTTCTGTATCAAAGTTATCGGCATAATGTCCGGCTAAGGTAGCCAGAAAAGGTGAGTTATCCTTTTTACGCTTGAGCTCATCAAGTCCCTGTCTAAACGCATCAAACTGACTTGTTTTATACAGACAATAGAGCGATCGCTCTTGCCAGTCAGCAAATTGTGAACGCTGGAAATGTTCCAATGCCGCATCCAAATCACCACTATCATAGAGATACACAGCCAGACTATAATTAGCCAGCGGTAAATCCGGGTCCAGATTCAAGGCGTGTTTGTAGGCTTTCACGGACTCATCGTAACGGCCCTGTTCCCTTAATACTTCACCAATATTACTGTGAACTTCAGCGTAGTCGGGATTAATCGCTAAGGCCTGATTATAGGCTTCGATAGCACCACCGAGTTTTCCTTGATTCTTGAGTGCCGTTCCCAAATTAAAAAAGGTTTGTGCATCCTGATTAACAGCTAAAGCATTGTTGTATGCTTCCACAGCCTCATCTAACCTACCCTGCTCTTGTAACACAACACCAAGGTTGGCCATCGCTTCATAAAAGCCTGGTTGCAGCTCAATCGCTTTTTGATAACTTTTACCCGCTTTTTCGAATTGCTGTTGAGATTGATAGGCAACACCCAGATTGTAATGGGCATCAACCAGTGAGGGTTTAAGACTAACTGTTTTTCGATAACTGTTAATTGCTTCGTCAGTCCGGTTGAGATTGGTCAATAAAATACCGACATTAAAATGTATCTCGGCAATATTGGGGTCAATCTTCAAAGCTTTACGAAATGCCTCTACCGCATCTTTAAATTTGTTTTGTCCGGCCAAGGCGTTGCCATAAAGGTTATGGAATACAAAAGCATTGGGAAATTGCTTGATCATTTTCTTGGCTGCAGACTCAGCTACAGCTAATTGACCGGTATTCAGTGCATTTAAAACAGGTTGAATTTCAGCTTGCGTTGGTTGTCTCAGTTGCGCATTCTTTTTCATATGATGAGTGATTTCGTTGGGTTGCGGGTCAGATCTGCGTCTGGCTTAATGAAACATTGAATGTATAACAGGGAAAATTTTCCCGCAACAACATTATGTGATTAGAAGAACAAACCGCCTTGGAAATAGATACATCATAGGAATCAGAATGGATACTCTTACACAAGCATTACTGGGTGGCGCGGTCGGCTATGCCGTTGCGGGAAAGACCTCTCGCAGAAAAGCTATGCTGTGGGGTGCAGCTATCGCAGTAGTGCCTGATCTGGATGTGTTTATAGCCTACGATAACGACCTGGACGCCATGACGTTTCATCGGAGCTGGACCCATTCATGGTTTGTACACAGTGCTGTTGCTCCCTTATTAGCATTCTTAATACAGCGAGTGGATAAAACATTCAGCTTTACTCAGTGGCTTTTACTTATCTGGCTGACTTTGATAACGCACGCCGGTCTCGATGCGTTAACGGTTTACGGAACCCAGCTTTTCTGGCCTATGATGCCTTCACCAGCCTCAGGCGGCAGCGTATTTATCATCGATCCCATATACTCAATACCACTGCTCGCAGGATTTCTAGCGGTTCTAGTGATGCCCAAGAAGGAATTAAGTAATCAGATAATGCGCTGTGGGTTTGCTTTTAGCTGTCTTTATCTCATCTGGGGATACGCTGCTCAGCAGTATATCGAAAGTCAGACCCAACAGGCTCTGGCTGAGCAAGCTATTACCTATTCACATATGCAGGTGTCTGCGACCGCATTTAATACGCTCTTATGGCGGATCGTGGTAATCGATGACGAGGTTTACTACGAAGGCTTTAAATCTGTTTTTGATGAAACAGATTTCATTGAATTTAATCGTTATGACCGCGGTGCCGGGTTGATTAAAAACTTGCAGGAACTGAATGCATTTCAACGTATCGACTGGTTCACAAACGGACTGTTTAAACTCGAAAAACAGGCCGATAATATCGTTGCTTCGGACTTACGAATGGGCATGGAGCCGTCATACTTTTTCCGGTTCAAGCTTGCTAAGAATTCAGATGGCGGCATTCAACCAACCCTACCTAACCGGGTTCGCACAAAATCCAACCGGCGCGAAGGCATAAACTGGGTATGGCAACGAATCTGGAACCCGGCTGTTTAATTAAACAGCGATACCGGATTGGCGTACTCAAACCCATGTGCTTCAGCCACTGCCTGATAAGTGACTTTGCCCTGATGCACATTTAATCCGGACAGAAAATGTTTGTCTTCTGACAAAGCAGTGTTAAGCCCCTTGTCAGCCAAGGCCATCACAAAAGGTAATGTCGCGTTTGTCAGCGCAAATGTTGAAGTACGGGCAACACCGCCGGGCATATTGGCAACACAATAATGCACCACGCCCTGCTCCTCATAAATCGGTTCGTCGTGGGTAGTGGGTCGAGATGTTTCAAAACAACCGCCCTGATCAATCGAGACATCCACCAGAACCGAGCCTTTTTTCATTATGGATAACATGCCTTTGGTGATGAGCTTCGGTGCTTTAGCGCCGGGCAATAGAACGGCTCCGATCACAAGATCCGCGTCTTGTATAATGTTTTCTATTGATTCTACAGTGGCATACAACGTCTTTAATTGCGGACCGAACTGTTCGTCCAGTTGCTTAAGTCGAGCTAACGACTTATCCAGCACAGTGACATTCGCACCCAGCCCCATCGCCATACGGGCTGCATTGATACCAACAACGCCACCGCCCAGAACAATCACATTTGCAGGTGAAACCCCCGCTACGCCGCCCAGTAATATACCCATGCCGCCCTGTGTTTTTTCCAAAGCATGAGCGCCCGCTTGAATCGCCATACGCCCCGCCACTTCACTCATCGGCGCCAGAAGCGGCAAACCGCCGCCTGAATCTGTTATCGTCTCATATGCAATACAGCTTGCTCCGGACTCAATCAGATCGCGTGTTTGTTCAAAATCAGGCGCTAAATGCAGATAAGTAAATAAAATCTGATTTTTCTGAAGTTGTTTACGTTCCGAAGCTAATGGCTCTTTCACTTTTACAATCAATTCTGAACGTTGGTAGATAGTGCTGGCATCAGCAACAATCTCAGCCCCAGCCTGCTCATACGTTTCATCTGAGAGGCCAATTGCCATGCCAGCATCACGTTCAATTAAAACTAAATGGCCGGACGTGCTCAACTCTCGCACCCCTGCTGGTGTCAAACCGACACGGTATTCGTGATTTTTTATTTCTTTGGGTACACCAATCAGCATCATTTTTCTCCGCTTTTATATTGGTAGAATGGAGCCATGACAGAACATATAGCAAAAACTGTAACAGAGACGGGTACAGGACTCGACTTTCATTTCGACAATAAATTTATCCGGGAATTGCCCGCCGATCCCGAAACCGACAATCATTGCCGCCAGGTTCTGGGCGCCTGCTTTTCGTATGTGAAACCTCGCAAAGTGCGCGCACCTGAACTGGTCGCATTTTCCAGCGAAATGGCAGAAGATCTGGATCTTGACGAAGCAACGTGTCTGAGTGAACAATTTGCTCAAGTCTTTGCCGGTAATGAAATGCTTGAGGGCATGGCACCTCATGCCCAATGCTATGGCGGCCATCAGTTTGGTAACTGGGCTGGGCAGTTGGGTGATGGTCGTGCTATTAATCTTGGTGAAGTCATTAACAAGCAAGGCAGACGCTTTTGCCTGCAACTCAAAGGCGCTGGCGAAACCCCCTACTCGCGGACTGCGGATGGACTAGCCGTTTTACGCTCCTCTATCCGTGAATTTCTCTGTAGTGAAGCCATGCACCATCTGGGCATTCCAACGACCCGGGCATTAAGCGTTGTCACCACGGGCGAAGAGGTTATCCGCGATATGTTCTATGACGGTCGACCTCAAGCTGAACCCGGGGCTGTAGTCTGCCGTGTTGCACCTTCATTTTTGCGTCTGGGCAGCTATGAAATTTTCACTTCAAGAGGTGATATCGACACGCTTAAACAATTGGTCGATTACACGATTGCGACCGACTTTCCCCATCTTGGTGAACCGGGCAAAGACACTTATCTCGATTGGTTCAGGGAGATCTGTGAACGCACCGCCGATATGGTGGTTGACTGGCTGCGAGTAGGCTTCGTTCACGGTGTGTTTAACACTGACAATACCTCTGTCTTAGGCTTGACGATCGACTACGGCCCCTACGGCTGGATTGATGATTACGATCCCAACTGGACACCCAATACAACCGATGCGGTTGGCAAACGCTATCGCTTTGGTGCCCAACCCCAGATAGCCCAGTGGAACCTGCTACAAATGGCGAATGCCATTTATCCTTTGATTGATGATGCGGAGGCGTTACGTAACATTCTGAACGATTACGTTACGGTCTACACCAATAAATGGCAGCAAATGCGCGCAGATAAATTAGGCTTAACCGCATTCAGAGCCGATGATGAAGAATTGAATCAGGAACTGAATAAAGTCATGCAGCTAACCGAGACCGACATGACAATTTTTTATCGTCGTCTGGCAGATATAAAAACGCAGGATAGTGCAAAAGAGGATGAGAGTTTGCTTGAGCCGTTAATGCCCGCTTTCTACGCGCCTGAGGGTATGAGCAAAGAAGATAGAAAAGATATCTGTGCCTGGCTAAGACGCTACCTGAAACGGGTGAATGAAGATGGAATTGACGATGCCACTCGTAAAATCAATATGAACCGCGTTAATCCCAAATATATACTTCGTAATTACCTGTCACAACTGGCAATAGATAAATCGGAACAAGGTGATCATTCGTTGGTCAATGAATTACTGGATGTGATGCGTCATCCTTACGATGAACAACCGCAATATGAGCAATATGCGGCCAAACGCCCCGATTGGGCACGCGATAAAGCGGGCTGTTCTATGCTGTCATGTAGTTCCTAACAGAACTTAACTGAAGGAGTGGTTATGCGTTTTTTGACCCAAGCTTGTCTCATTTTGACGATCTCTATGGCCATGAGTGTTCATGCAGACATTAACCGTGATAAAGATCTGAACATTGAAAAACTAGCTACGGGTTTATCCATTCCCTGGGGAATGGTGGTCTTACCAGATAATAGTTTATTAGTCACAGAGCGAAGCGGCAAACTGATTCATCTCACTGCTGATGGTCAAAAAATCGCTGATATTTCTGGTCTTCCTGATGATATTCGTGTTGGAGGACAGGGTGGTTTATTTGATGTCGCACTTCCAAATAATTATGCACAAAGCGGCTGGGTGTATTTCAGCTACAATAAAAATGTGGATGGTCAAGGTGCCACAACGCTGTCGCGAGCCAAACTTAATGATACGAGGCTGACTGATTGGCAGGATCTCTTAGTTACCCAGTCACGTACCGGTAATAAAGTCCACTTTGGTGGCCGCATTAGTTTCGATACTACGGGTCATGTTTTCCTTTCTATTGGCGATCGAGGCGAACGTGATCATGCTCAAAACCGAAGTAATCATGCCGGAAGCATACTGAGACTTAATCTTGATGGCACAGCCCCCGATGACAACCCGTTCATAGGTCAGACTAATGTACTGCCTGAAATCTGGAGTTACGGACACCGTAACCCTCAGGGTATGTTTTTCAACCCACAAACAGTAACACTTTGGGTTATTGAGCACGGCCCCCGTGGTGGTGATGAAATTAACCTTGTTGAAGCGGGCAACAATTATGGCTGGCCTGAGATTTCTTATGGAAAAGAATATTGGGCACCGTTAGCGGTCGGTAAAGAGCATCAAGAAGGCATGGAACAACCGATCAAAATGTATGACCCATCGATTGCACCGAGCGGCCTGATTCAGTATCAGGGTGACCTGTTCAAAGACTGGAAAGGAAAATTGCTGACAGGTGCCATGAAACTCCAACACCTGAACATCATCACACTCAATGACAACAATGAGGCTATTGATGAAAAGCGTCTATTGAGGAGCCTGAACAGTCGCATTCGAAATGTTATCGAAGCACCGGATGGTGCACTATTGGTAGCGACAGATAGCGGTAATATTTACCGCATTACGCCTGCTGATAGCGAATAGCTAAAATAAAATACTGTTTCCGGCCGTCTTCAACGCGTATCACAACCTCATCATCAATCGTTTTGCCCAGCAGGGCTCTGGCGAGTGGTGAATCAACACTGATATTGCCCTTTTCATGGTCAATTTCATCGGGGCCAACAATACGGTATTCAACCTCATCCCCAGCTTCTGTTTCCAACGTTACCCAGGCTGCGAAGAAAACACGTTCAGTGTCGTCGGGAACATCATGAACCACATTGAGATCAGGAACACGTTTTTGTAAATATCGAATCCGCCGATCAAGTTCACGCAGTTCTTTTTTGCGATAGATATACTCAGCATTTTCAGAACGGTCACCTTCAGCTGCCGCAGCAGCCAGAGCTTGAACGACTTCACGTCGTCGTGACCAGCGTTCACTCAATTCCTGATTGAGTCGAAACATGCCCTCAGCAGTGATGTATGGAGATGAATTCATATAGAGAACCGGTTGTTACCGGCAGGTAATTCTCATGCGCTATTTTGAACCTGAGTGTGTTCTTCATCAGCCAGTTTATTGATATCAAAAAATAAACAATCCCTCTGTTCTTCGCGGCTGTAGATACCTGCCAAAATATCGCGTATTTTTTTGATTTGAGCCAACGCGCCAGTTGATGTTGATTGAAACTCGGACGAATCATAGCTGAGCACATCGTTGATTTCATCAATCAACAGTGCGTAGCGTGGCGTTTTACCATCATCGGTGATGAACAATAACACCTGTCGCATGTCACTCTCGACTTGTTCTTTGGCGCGCTTTCCCAGATTTTTTAACTTTAACAATAGTTGATTAGCTTTTAACTTAAAGTCGGTAACGACATTATCAGAGCCTTTCCTGCGTACTTGATTCATCGCCTGTTCCCCCACTTCATGCAATTCATTATGTGGCTGGATAAAAGCATGGATGATCTCATTCAATGTTTCATCACGGGAATCAAACTGACGGAACCAGAGAGCAGCGTCGCAATCAGATGCCGCTATATCCAAAAGAAATGGTTCATCATTGCTCAGACTCTGACTTAACTGGCGAACCCAGTCCAGATGGTCACTTTCTCTCTGGCTAATTTGTTGAAGCAACTGTTTTTTTGCATCGAAACCAGAACGCACGCCAACACGGTGTGCAAAATCCAATACCGGCACGACGATTCCCTGGAACTTGATCACACCACAAAAGCCCCGGTCTTCTACTGGAACGCGTTGAATTTTGTCAACATTCTGGTCGAGCATCAACACGTTATCGACATTGAGACCGAACATCATATCTTCAACAAAGAAAGTAAACACCTGTCTTTGATCACGTAAGTTTCCACCTTTACCCTTGCCTGATCTACTCGCTTCCATTAGGTGCCTCAATTCACTTTATGCTTATGGATAAATTATATATCGTCTTCCAACGATAAAGCTGAAATGAAATTTAGGAAACTTTAAGCGTTTTTGCCAGTTTAGCTTCATCAACTCTGGCACCAAGACGACCGGTCACTAGACGCATATCAATCTCAGCATTTTCAAGACAACTGGTGGCGCCGGGTGATGGTGTCATATTGAATACAATACCGGTACCAGGATTAATTTTGGCTTCACCGAGCATCAATGTTGATGATTTTTTATCGATAAGTTGTGGTCTAACCCCGCCAAAGCCCTTAGCAAATGTCACGTCTTTCAGCTGTAAGGAAGGCACGATCTTGCGGGCATCTTTTAAAAATAACCAGCGACGAAGCCCTGGCACTTCAAATAAAAAGTTTTTGAAAATATAGTTACGGATGTCACTGACTTTGAATAGGTCCCAGAAAACCTTAAATACACGGCGATCCAACTTTAGTACTTTCAGAAATTCAATAAACGTTTTGCTGTTGTATCGTTCAAGCAAGGGTAATAACAATGCTGTCGGTCCAAAACGGGTTTTTCCTTCAACCAGGACATCAGGATCGCCGTGAACAGCAGCGAACGGCAATTTGTCGTTCTGGACTGTATACACTTTCCCATTAAGTAAGGGGGGTGTGAAATAAAAACTACCCGCTACGGGTAAACAGGAGAACTCAAGTCCATACCCCATTTCCTGTGCGAGAAGAAGACTGTGTCCACCAGCCGATACCACTACATTTTTGGCTTTAATAACCTGCCCTTTGGTCACTATCGTGAATATGCCGTCTTGTTCGACAATAGTTTCAACGTGACTATTGAGGTGAAGATGCAGCGCTTTATCATCACGTTTTTTGGCTTCGGAGACAAACGTCTGCGCCAGTCGGTGATAATCAACAGCAGCATACTCATCAAGCACCGCTAGAGCCACGCAAGGCTCTTCTCGCATTTGCCCGTTAACCATAATGACACTGGGCTCAATCTCAGCAATTTGCTCTTTTTCCAGCAATTGCATGGTGCTAAAAACAGTTTTGAAACTGTCAAAACGCTCACGAAGTTGCTGGCATTCTTTTTCACCAACACCTAACACCATCTTAGGATATTTGAAAATCACTTCATCTCGCTCAGCGAGCGTTTGACAATAATTGACGACCATCTGGGCAGCCGCTTTCACTTTTGTCGCTTTTTCCAGGCTATAGTTGGTTTCTATATCAC
>NZ_CBFHHW010000049.1:0-413 GCF_965655755.1 Methylophaga sp.
TTGCCGAAACAGTCGAAATTCTTAAAGGGCTGAAACCCGGGCTAGAAGAACACCATAGCGTACGTTATTCTCAGGCTGCGATTTCTCAGGCTGCAGAGCTGGCTCATCGTCACATCAACGACCGTTATCTGCCGGATAAGGCGATTGATGTATTGGATGAAGTAGGGGCGGCGCAACGTATCGTGCCTAAGTCTAAACGCAAGAAATTGATTGGCGTCAATGATGTTCAGGCTATCGTGGCAAAAATTGCCCGTATCCCGGCGAAAACTGTCAGTAATGCGGACAAAGATAACCTTCGTAAATTGGAAGACAACCTTAAGCACGTCATTTTTGGACAGGACGAGGCAATTTCTGCGCTGAGCTCAGCGATTAAGATGGCTCGCTCGGGTCTAGGCCATCCGGAAAAACCAACC
>NZ_CBFHHW010000049.1:423-9334 GCF_965655755.1 Methylophaga sp.
CTTTTCTGTTTGCAGGCCCTACCGGTGTCGGTAAAACAGAAGTGACGCGTCAACTTGCCCATAACTTGGGTGTGGATCTGATTCGTTTCGATATGTCTGAGTATATGGAAAGCCACACGGTTTCCAGATTGATTGGCGCGCCTCCGGGTTATGTTGGTTTCGATCAAGGGGGATTATTGACAGATGCCATAATCAAACAACCCCACGCGGTTTTACTGCTAGATGAAATTGAAAAAGCCCACCCTGATGTCTTTAATCTATTACTTCAAGTGATGGACCATGGGACCTTGACAGATAATAATGGACGCAAAGCTGATTTCCGTCATGTCGTTTTAGTCATGACCAGTAATGCCGGTGCGTCAGAGATGAGTAAAACGTCGATCGGTTTCACTAAACAGGAACATCAGACCGATGGCTCCGAAGCGGTAAAACGTACATTCACGCCAGAATTTCGAAATCGTCTGGATGGCATTATTCACTTCAAACCACTGGATAAGGACGCGATTCTACGTGTGGCTGATAAAGCGGTTCTGGAGTTGGAAATGTTGTTACAGGATAAAAATGTCACCATTGAAATCGATAACAAGGCACGTCATTGGTTAGCAGATAACGGTTATGATGTGCTCATGGGCGCAAGACCAATGGCGCGTTTGGTTCAGGAAAAGATCAAACGTCCGTTAGCTGATGAATTGCTGTTCGGTAAGCTCAGTCACCGTGGTGGACATGTCAATGTTACGTTGAAAGACAATGAAATTTATTTAGAAATGGAAAGCACGGCTGAATCGGTCGATTCATAAATAATATTTTTCAGTCTGAAACAACTTACAAAAAGGGCTCGATAGTGAACACTATCGGGCCCTTTGTTGTTTGGCGGGCTGTTCTATAATTCTATTTGAGAGAAAAAGTTATTCACTTAGGGAACTTTTTCCTGAAAAGTAATTTAGGAAAACGACGCAAGTAATTGATTTTAATGTAGGCAGCTATAAGTCATTGATATTTATAAATAAAATGTGTTGGTTAAATTTTGAGCATTTAGTGAAGAGCCTATATAAGAGAGGCACTTAGCCGTTAACCCCAAACTTAATAACAGAGTTATCCACAGAAAATGTGGGTAACTTTACAGATTTATGACAGCGTATAAAGCAAGCTGCATGTCCTATAGTTCAATCCCTTTTTGTGCCTTTATTCCGGCACGAAAAGCATGCTTAACGTCCTCTATTCGACTCACTGTATCAGCAGTTTCTATGACCGGCTCTGGAGCACCGCGACCGGTGATAATGACATGTTGCATAGGTGGGCGATTGGTTATATCAGCTAAAACCTTATCCACACTGAGATAGTTCATTTTCAGAACGATATTGAGTTCATCCAACAGGATCACATCCAGTTCAGGATTTTGTAGCATGGCTTTACAGATTTCCCAGCCTTTTTCTGCCGATGCAATATCTTGTTCCAGGTTTTGTGTGTCCCAGGTAAAACCATCTCCAACGACATGATAATCAACATCATCCGGGAAACGCCTAAAAAAAGCTTCTTCACCGGTACTGAAAGCACCTTTAATGAATTGCACCACGCCGACTTTCATATTGTGGCCCAATGCTCTAGCTACCATGCCAAAGCCCGATGAGCTTTTGCCCTTACCGTTACCTGTTATAACAAGCAATAAGCCTTGGTCCTTGTCAGCTTGCTCGACCTGCTGATCAACTATGGACTTTTGCTTTTGCATGCGTTTGTTGTGGCGTTCAGCTTTTTCCATTATCCGTTCCAATAAAAAGGGCGGCTGAAGCCGCCCTGTGTGGTTTATTAATGTTTTAGTTCGACACCAACGATACCAGTGATGCCGGTACCCTGGTAGCCCCAGGCGGGCTCATAATCACGATCGAAAAGATTTTCAACGCGTGCAAATACGCGTGCATGCTGACTGAAAGTATAGTCACCGGTAATATTGACTACCGCATAACTTCCCATTCGAGCTCGAGCAGTATCACCTGCATCCTTACGACTACCTACATGATGGAGACTTCCTGTAAAGCGGAGAGCCGATGTTGGTTTATAAGCAATTGCAAGATTAGCCTGATGTATTGGACGACGAAGAAGTTGCTGATCGTCCTCATTTTCACTGCGGGTGTAAGTATAGTTGAGACTCATATCGAGTTTCTTTGTTAGCGTCAGATTCAAATCAGCCTCAAGCCCATGAATTTCAGCTTCGTTGATATTCACACTAGTACTATCTGAGCCACTAAATTGAGTGGTGATTAAGTCTTTAATATCACTCTGAAATAGAGTGATACTTGACTCGGCTTTTCCGTCGAGCCAACTTTGATCAAGTCCTAACTCTCTGTTTTTACTCGTTTCAGAATCAAGGTTCTCATTACCTCGGTAAGCACCAAAACTTGATGGTGTAAAACCATACAACTCATAGAGTGATGGTGCGCGAAAACCTTCGCTGTACGCAGCGCGGACTTGTGAAGATGCAGTCAGTTCATATCGTCCAGTTACCCGATAAGTCGTTTCAGATCCAAAATCATCTGTATTGTCATGTCGTGCGCCCAGAGTTGCTGAAAACTTGCCCGTAAAGGTGATTTGATCTTGAATATAAACAGCGCGATTCTGCCGATTTTCGTCTGTCATTTGAGACAGTGTAAAATCTCCAAACGTACTTCCAAAGGTTGTAAATCCATCTGTCTGCATTTCCTCTTCTTCGAATTCATAACCAACTGTAATTAAATTGTTCTCAATGAAATAAAGATCATTTTGCAGACTGATTTTATCTTTTTTACCTTCATAGTCACTCCGATCGATCGTGCCGAGCAGATTCTGCCGGTCATTGCGGTTTTTTCGCTCAATATCAGTGTGAGTTATACGGAGTGTCGGATGCCAGTTATCATTAAAAAACTGCCCCTTCAATTCTGCACCGAGATAGGATTGACGGCTGGTGTTATAGGCATCGAAGTCTTCACTCAAAAAGCCGTCAATATCGACCTGTGATTCGATGTGTCTGCCAAATACTGATGCCTGAACTTTATCTCCTTGCCAGCCCAGCTTGCCGGAAACTACTTTATTCTGATATCCATCATCTTCACGCGTGGTTCCGGATGGCATACGTCTTTTGGTTGGTATGCTGTCACCATCAGATTCAAATAGTCCAGCTGTTAGGGAGTAGTTAATGTTTTCTTTTGAACCGGATATGCCGAGAGTTTCATGATGCGTGGCTTTATTGCCAGCTTCCAGTTTTGCTCTTGCCTTCATTGGGCCCTGACCGCTTTTGGTTCGGATATGAATGACAGCGCCAATAGCATCGGCACCGTATAAAACGCTTTGTGAACCTTTAACAATTTCGATACTTTCAACATCTTCCAGCAAGAAATTGCCAAAGTCGAAAGCACCGGTAGGTGAACTGGGATCATTAATTTCTATGCCGTCTACCATGACAAGAGAGTGGTTTGAATTGGTACCGCGGGAAAAAACAGAAGTCTGCGATCCGCGCCCGCCCAGCTCAACAACACGCAGTCCTGATTCGCCCTTGAGTGCATCGGCCAGCGTTTGAAACTGTTTCAATTCAATTTCTTCTTTGGTAATGACAGAAACACTACTACCGGTATTTTTTATAGCAGTGGGTGTTCGAGTTGCCGTTACAACGAGTTGCTCTAATTCAGTGGGTTGAGCATATGCCGGAGAGGAGAGAGCGGCTAACAGACAGGATGAAATTGTCTGCGAAAGGAAAGTTTTTTTTGAAAACATGAGTTTGCCTGTAATGGACAGTATCCACCCGATACTGTGTATAAAACTATCCGCTGCAGGCGTGACGAAATATCGGCGAGCCGACCTTCTTCGTCTTATCGCCCACCGCGATACGAATTTTGGGATTAATCCCGCTGACACAGGCCGGTCTCCGGACTTACAAGTAAAAATGTGACAAACGCCTTCCCGTATTTCACAGTGACATATGTTTGTCTTTGACTTGATTACCGTTGCGGGGGCAGTATTAGATTTGCTTTTTCAGCTCACCAATTTCCCGATTATCCTGCCTTCAGCGAAGGCAGGCACCCGTGTCAGAGAGCGCAAACTCTAATGCGACTGTCACTCATTGTCAAATAGAAGGGGTAAAATAGGTGATTGATTAAATGACTCTTTTTCAAGTTAAACTGGTCACTCATAAGCTGAGCAATTAGAATTGCATCTTTTACCTATAATATTAAGAAATAAATGACAGAAGAATTTAAAGACAAAGGCTTTGCAACACGTGCGGTAAGACTTGGACATCGCCGAACAGCTGAGTCTGAACAGTCCGAGCCGATATTTCCCACTTCCAGCTTTGTTTTTGACAGCGCTGAGCAAGCTGCTGCACGCTTTTCCGGGGATGAGCCAGGTAATATCTACTCGCGGTTTACCAACCCTACCGTTCGGACCTTTGAAGAGCGTTTGGCTTCGTTAGAAGGAGGCGAGTCTTGTGTCGCGACCTCATCAGGAATGTCCGCAATCCTGTCTACGATGATGGCTTTACTGGAAGTTGGCGATCATGTGGTTTCTTCTCGGAGTATTTTCGGCACCAGTCGTGTGCTGTTTGATAAATATCTTAGCAGGTTCGGTATTGATACCAGCTATGTGACTTTATCGGATCTGGACGATTGGAAACAGGCCATTAAACCGGAAACAAAAATCCTGTTTTTGGAAACGCCTTCAAACCCGCTGAACGAAATCGCTGATTTGACGGCATTATCTAAACTTGCCAAAGAACATGGCTGTCTGCTTGTGGTAGATAACTGCTTTTGCACGCCGGCCTTACAAAAACCGCTGGATTTCGGTGCTGACATTGTTGTGCACTCTGCAACCAAATACATTGATGGACAAGGCCGCTGTATTGGCGGTGCCGTCGTCGGTGATGCTCAAACAGTAGGTGAAGAAGTCTATGGTTTTCTGCGTACTGCAGGACCGACCATGAGTCCGTTTAATGCATGGACATTCATCAAAGGTCTCGAGACTCTGGATTTACGCATGAAAGCCCATTCAGCTTCGGCTCTCGATTTAGCTCAATGGTTAGAACAGCAGCCTGCTGTCAGTCGTGTTTTTTATGCCGGTTTACCGACACATCCACAACACGAGCTGGCCAAGCGGCAACAATCTGCATTCGGTGGCATTATTGCTTTTGAAATCAAAGGTGGTCAGCAGGATGCCTGGAAAATGATAAACGCCCTGGAGTGGATATCAATTACAGCAAATCTGGGTGACACCAAAACGACCATCACGCATCCGGCTACGACAACTCATGGCAGATTATCAGCAGAAGAAAAAGATGCTGCCGGAATCACCGAAGGCATGTTACGCATCTCTGTAGGCTTAGAAAGTATCGACGATATCAAAGCTGATCTGACACGAGGCTTTTCACTGCTGTAAATGAGCGGCATAAAACCTGCATAAAACTCTCTAACTTAAAATTTGCCGTCAGAAAATTGTCTCATCAATTTCGCTGAGACAATATGACGGCAATCAAAAACGGGTTAGAGAAATGTTAAAATTCATCAAACTTGTATTGCCAGTTTTGCTACTGTGTTTATTGACACAAAAGCACGTTTTTGCTGCTGATGAGCCAGTGAGTGATGTCCGTGTAGTGGTGGATATTTCGGGAAGTATGAAAAAAAACGACCCGAATAATCTTAGAGCACCAGCCGTCAGGATGTTGGTTGGCTTAATGCCTGAAGATGCCCGCACGGGTGTCTGGACTTTCGCGAAAATGGTCAACATGCTGGTTCCATGGAAACCTGTAAATGATGAATGGCGTCAGACCGCGATTGAAAAATCGACTCAGATTCATTCTCTGGGATTATTCACCAATATCGAACTGGCATTAAAAAAAGCGACGGCGAATCAAAAGCAGGCAAATCCCAAATTCAGACGCAGTATGATTCTGCTTTCCGACGGTTTTGTGGATCTGCAGCCTGGTAATGCTGCGACTCAGAAATCCAGGCAACGAATCCTAGATGAGCTTATCCCGAAACTTAAGAGAACAGATCTTGCTGTTCATACCATTGCTTTATCCGAGAATGCGGATCATGAATTATTAAAGGCCTTATCAATGGCAACTGATGGCTGGTATCAGCGTGCGGATACTGCCGAGGATCTGCAACGTATCTTCTTACACATGTTTGAAAAAGCAACACAACGTGACACGGTACCTTTGGCCGATAATCAGTTCAAAATTGATAATACGATTACCGAAATGACTGTATTGGCATTCCGGAAGGAGGGAACTCAAGCAACGACGCTAACCTTACCCGACGGGTCTAAACTGACTCAGACTGACCAATCTGCTGCTATTCGCTGGCAACACGATAAGCGTTACGATTTGATAACCATTGACAATCCGGTAGCCGGGCAGTGGCAGATAAATGCTGATCTGGATCCCGATAATCGTGTCATGGTGGTCACTGATATGCAGTTACAAACAACGGATCTTCCAAATAATGTACTGGTAGGCGAAAACTTTGATTTTGAAGCCACCTTGACGGAGAAAGGTGAGATTATTACCCGTGATGATTTTCTCAATCTGGTTAATGGGCAACTGAAACAGGATATCAATGGAACAATAGAGTCTCTGGAATTAACAAGAGAGCCGTCAAAAAGTGTCTACCGGGCAACGTTAGGCAAAAAATTTACTGCAGGGCGCCACGATGTCACAGTTACCATGAAAAGCGCTACGTTTGAGCGGCAACGCCGGCAAACGATCAACGTGATTGCCGCTCCTGTTAATATCGATGTGGAACAACTTGATCAGCAAACACGAAGCCATCGTATTGAGATACAAGCCGATGAATCGCTCATTAAACCCGATACGCTGACGATAACAGCTTTACTGAGGGAAGAAGATGGCAGTGAATGGCCATATGACATGCTTAAAACAGATGACAATAATTGGCGCCTGACTTTGACTGAACTTGAAGCGCAACAGCCTTATGAGCTCTCACTGCAATTACGTGGTGAAACGCCGGAAGGTCGTAAGGTTTATTTACAACCTGAACCATTGCAGCTCACAGACAGCAATGAAGTGAGTGAAATAGAGCCTATCATTGAGTCAAATACAATGGCTGAGGATGAGAGTCCAGCACCTATTGATGAAGCTACAGAAGAGGAAAACAGTGTCATTGAACCAGTGTTAGAGGCTGAAGATATTGAGCAAAAACAACCGATGACAGACAATATGAAATTGATAATTGGTAACGGTATTATTTTGCTTTTGCTTCTGATAGGTGTTTTTTGGTGGCGTAAGCAATCATCAACTACTGTTCCGGCAGGGGATTTAATTTAAATGACATTGACTGACCCTATTTTAGAGTTTCTCGCTTATGAAATCGCGATTATCTTTGCGGTTATTGCCGGAGTATTGTTGTTTAAGAGTGTTAAAAAAAGCCGAAAACTCGATAAAGAAACGACAACAGCAGTCAAGCGGATTAAAAAACATCGTGAACAACGTGAACAGGAAATTAGGACTGTTTTAGCAGATAAATATGGTCTGAAAGGAGAAGCGCTTAATACCGAAACGCACGACTTTGTAGAGCGTGAAAGAGCAATATACAAAAATCTGCTCAACCTTTTTTCGGTACAGGATGGCAAGGCGCTGGCTGCAATGCCAGGAAAAATTGAAAGTGCCATTGATGCCAGCTTAGCTTTAGTACCGGTGGGCCAAGGCGCTGTTGAGCCAGAAACAATTGAGACTGAGGCTGATGAGCCAGAGGCTGTTTCTGAGGTTGAAATTGCTGAGACTGAAGAAGCACCTGTTTCTGATTCAGAAAATACGGAGGAAGTCGTCTTTGATGATTCAGTAATGGCTGAGGAAGTAGATGAACAATTTGAGGCTGATCTTGCTACACAAGAGCCAGAAGATGAACCACAATTAACTACTGAACCTGAACCTGAACCTGAACCTGAACCTGAACCTGAACCTGAACCTGAACCTGAACCTGAACCTGAAACAGTTCAGAATGAAGATATCCAGATGCCAGTTGACGAGGTTGAGGAGTTACTCAGTACGGAAGATGTTGAAGCATTGCTTGAAGGTCAGGGTATCGAGCTTGAGAACGAGGAGCCAATAATACAGGACGAAGTAGATATACAGCCTGCTGAAGAGCTTCCTAGTCAGGGCGAGGAGACTAATGAAAGACCTGATAAAGCTGGAAACTTAACTGCTCCAGATGATGTGTCTCAGGATCGACAGCAATCCAGCCAAACTGATACAGAGTTATCTCAGCAATCTATTAACGAAGAAGAACGAGACCTCGACGATTATCAGGAGATTACAGAAATCGATGGTAATCCAACCGTCCAAGAAGACGACAAAATTAGTCAAAGCGATGATATTGATGATTTGATTGATCAATCATACGAAATTGAAATTCCTGGCTATCCTGAAGATGTTGACCGAGCAGTAACATCTCAAGCTGAAAAAGGTTCTTCAGAACAAAAAGATGAAACTGAGTCAGATGAAATAAAGCCGGTCGTGAAAAAAAAAAGTAAAAGTCTGAAAGACTTTGTGCGCTCCAATAGTTTTGGCTTACAGCCACAAGCCGACACGGGGACAACGATTGAAGAAAATTATTCTGAGATAAGCGACTCGGTTGATGATGTTCTTGGTGAAGAAATTAATAAGACGGAGCAAGGTGCGGCTGAAAGTCTCGACATTGCTGAACAGGTTGATACTGAGCTTGAGTCATACCAAGGTAGTGAGATAAGTGACTCGGTTGATGAGGGGGAGCCCCAACAACAGAAAAGTACGGTTGAACAATATCTAGAAAAATTAACTGATAAAGTTGTTGCAAATGGTCAAATAGAAAATACTATTGCAGAGCCAGAGCCAGAGCCAGAGCCAGAGCCAGAGCCAGAGCCAGAGCCAGAGCCAGAGCCAGAGCCAGAGCCAGAG
>NZ_CBFHHW010000050.1:0-1371 GCF_965655755.1 Methylophaga sp.
AAGGCACTGGGGGAAACCAACCCTGAATATAAATCGATCACACTGTCATTGAATTATGATGTAGATACCGGTTTAGAAGCGGCCATCGATGCATTATGCGATAAAGCGGAGCAAGCCGTTGCCAGTGGAACCGTAGTCATTGTATTGAGCGATCGCGATATCACTGAAGGTACGCTGCCGATTCATGCCTTGATGGCAACCGGTGCAGTACATCAGCGATTGATCAGAGCGGGTCTGCGTTGCGATGCCAATATGGTCATTGAAACGGCTACCGCGCGGGATCCACATCACTTCGGTACTTTGCTGGGCTACGGCGCCACAGCGATTTATCCCTACCTTGCGTATGCCAGCTTGAATGACATGATTCATTCAAATGAGATTAAAGATCTTGATCGTGCTGAGCTAGCACGTCGCTACCGTAAAGGCATCAATAAAGGTCTGTTCAAAATTATCTCGAAAATGGGGATTTCTACCATTGCCAGTTATCGGGGCGCGCAATTGTTTGAAATTGTCGGTCTGAATGATGAAGTCGTGGATAAGTGTTTCACTGCGACAACAAGTAGAATCAGTGGTACAGGTTATGACGATCTTCAGGCTGATGATAAGAAACTGGCCAAATTAGCTTGGAATCAACGTAAGAAACGCGGTCAGGGTGGTTTGCTGAAATTCATCCATGGTGGTGAATATCATGCGTATAACCCGGATATTATCGCCACACTGCAAAAAGCTGTTCAAGGCGGTGATTACGACGACTACAAAGCTTATGCTTCCCTCGTTAACGAACGCTCACCGATGGTGTTGCGTGACTTAATGAAGGTAAAACTGGCGGATAAACCACTCACGGTCGGTGAAGTGGAAGATGTCAGTCATATCCTCAAACGCTTTGACAGCGCCGGTATGTCACTAGGTGCCTTGTCGCCTGAAGCCCATGAAGCGTTGGCTGTGGCAATGAATCGCCTCGGTGGTCGCTCCAACTCTGGTGAAGGTGGTGAAGATCCGGATCGTTTTGGCAACGAGCGTGTGTCCAAAATCAAACAAATCGCGTCAGGCAGATTTGGTGTTACACCGCACTATCTGGTTAATGCAGAGGTGCTTCAGATTAAAGTAGCACAGGGTGCAAAACCGGGCGAAGGTGGTCAGCTACCAGGTAAAAAAGTGAATCAGATGATTGCCAGTCTGCGTCACTCTGTTCCCGGCGTAACATTAATTTCACCGCCACCGCATCATGATATTTATTCGATTGAAGATCTGGCGCAGCTGATCTTTGATTTAAAACAGGTTAACCCTCAAGCATTAGTCTCAGTGAAACTAGTGTCTCAAGCGGGTGTGGGTACGGTTGCTGCTGGTGTGGCAAAAGCGTATGCCGATCTG
>NZ_CBFHHW010000050.1:1471-9213 GCF_965655755.1 Methylophaga sp.
TAGTCTCAGTGAAACTAGTGTCTCAAGCGGGTGTGGGTACGGTTGCTGCTGGTGTGGCAAAAGCGTATGCCGATCTGATCACTATTTCAGGCTATGACGGCGGTACCGGTGCAAGCCCTTTAACCTCGGTGAAATATGCCGGCGGTCCATGGGAGCTCGGTTTAAGTGAAGCACATCAAACATTGCGCGCGAATGACCTGCGTGACAAAGTCCGTCTGCAAACAGATGGCGGTCTGAAAACCGGCCTGGACGTTATTAAAGCGGCCATTCTCGGTGCAGAAAGCTTTGGTTTTGGTACCGGTCCGATGGTCGCATTGGGTTGTAAATATTTACGTATTTGTCACTTGAACAACTGTGCAACCGGTGTTGCAACACAAAACGAAAAACTGCGCACGCAGCACTTTATCGGGCTGCCGCAGATGGTGATGAACTACTTCCAGTTCGTTGCGCGCGAAACGCAGGAATGGTTGGCAGCACTAGGCGTTGGTAGTTTGCAGGATTTGATTGGTCGTACCGATCTGCTTGAAATTCTGCCGGGCGAGACCAGCAAGCAACAAAAACTGAATCTGCAACCATTGTTGTCAGATGCCGGTGTGCCGGCTGATAAACCGAAATTCTGCCTTGAGCCGAAAAATGAACCTTACGATAAAGGTGAACTGGCCGAGCAGATGGTGGCAGAGATTAAAGACGCTATAGTTAATAAAACTGGTGGTGAATTCAGCTACGATGTGCGAAACGTTAACCGCTCATTAGGTGCGCGCCTGTCGGGTGAAATTGCGCGAGTTCATGGTAACTATGGTATGGCTGATAAGCCGATCCGGCTTCGCCTGAAAGGGTCTGCCGGTCAGAGCTTCGGTGTGTTCAATGCCGGTGGTTTGGAAATGTACCTGGAAGGTGACGCCAACGATTACGTCGGCAAGAGCATGGCTGACGGTAAGTTGGTTATCTACCCATCACCGGAAAGTGAGTTTGAAAGCCAGCAAGCGAGCATCATTGGTAACACTTGCCTCTACGGAGCAACGGGTGGTTCTTTATATGCTGCCGGTAATGCGGGTGAGCGTTTCGCTGTACGTAACTCAGGTGCCTCAACGGTCGTTGAAGGTATCGGTGACCACGGTTGTGAATATATGACCGGTGGTGTGGTAACAGTATTAGGTGAAACCGGGCTGAATTTCGGTGCGGGTATGACCGGTGGTCTGGCATTCGTGCTTGATAGTGATAACACCTTTGCGGAGCGTTACAACACAGAACTGGTTGAACTGGTTCGCATCGATACAGATGAAATGTCTGAGCTGGCGTTGTTCCTGAAAGGCATGATTGAAGATCATGTTCGTGAAACAGGCAGTGCTTGGGGCCATCAAATACTTGATGCGTTCGATCAGCGTATTAAAGAGTTCTGGATGGTGAAACCAAAAGCCGCTGCCATGGACGGCCTGTTAAAACTGGCCACTAAAGCCGCATAACGGACACAGTACAAAACTATGACAAAAAATACTTTTCAATTTTTAGATGTAGGTCGCGTTGACCCGAAGAAACTCGATGCCAAAGTGCGTGTTCAGCAGTTTGGTGAAATTTACGGTGACTTTGATAAAGACTCTTCTGCCGAGCAATCAGATCGCTGTCTGGAGTGTGGTAACCCATACTGTGAGTGGAAATGTCCGGTTCATAACTACATTCCAAACTGGTTAAAACTGGTAAGTGAAGGTAATTTGGAAGAGGCGGCAGAGTTATCTCACGCAACTAACACTTTGCCTGAAATCTGTGGCCGGGTCTGCCCACAGGATCGTCTGTGTGAAGGAGCCTGCACACTAAATGATGGCTTTGGTGCCGTTACAATCGGTTCCGTTGAGAAGTACATTGCAGATACAGCATTAGACAGCGGCTGGCGCCCTGATTTATCAAATGTGGTGGACACCGGTAAACGTGTTGCTGTTATCGGTGCGGGACCTGCAGGTTTAGGTGCCGCTGATGTTTTAGTCCGAAATGGTGTTAAACCAGTCGTTTACGATAAATATCCTGAAATTGGTGGCTTGCTGACCTTTGGTATTCCGGAGTTCAAGCTTGAGAAATCGGTTATACAGCGTCGTCGGGAAGTGATGGAAGGCATGGGTATTGAGTTCCGTCTCAATACCGAAGTGGGCAAAGATGTTGATTTCCAGACGCTGATTGATGAATACGATTCAGTATTCCTGGGAATGGGTACATACACTTATATGAAAGGTGGATTCCCGGGTGAAGAGCTACCGGGTGTACATGAAGCACTGCCTTATCTCGTTGCTAACAACAAGTTTATGCTGGACTTGAAAACAGACAGCTATGTTAATCTTGAAGGCAAAAACGTGGTAGTGCTGGGTGGTGGTGATACCGCGATGGACTGTAATCGTACAGCGATTCGCCAGGGTGCTGAGAGCGTCAGTTGTGCCTACCGTCGTGATGAAGAAAATATGCCGGGTTCACGTCGTGAAGTGAATAACGCACGTGAAGAGGGCGTACAGTTTTTATGGAATCGCCAACCGGTTGAAATCGTGGGTGACGGCAAAGTAGAAGGTGTCAAAGTGGTGACAACCGCTTTAGGTGAACCTGACGAACGTGGTCGTCGCCGTCCGGAACCTGTGCCAGGGAGTGAAGAAATCATTCCTGCTGAAGCGGTTGTAATTGCCTTTGGTTTCCGTCCAAGCCCTGCACCATGGTTTGCTGATTTCAATATCAGTATTGATGACGGTGGTCGCGTGATGGCGCCGGCAAATGGTGGTCACGCCTACCAGACAACCAACCCAAAAATATTTGCAGGTGGTGATATGGTGCGCGGTTCGGATCTGGTTGTCACAGCCGTCTGGGAAGGCCGTCAGGCAGCAGAAGGTATTCTGGATTACCTCGACGTTTGAACTAACAACAAAAACGAAACACTAAGGCTTGGTCATACCTGAAAAGCAATTCCTGTATGATCAGGCCTTTTTTGTATCTGACAATGCCGTCAAGGCATGAAGCAAGGTGAATTTGTGGCGGAACTGAAAAACGATCGTTATTTAAGAGCATTACTGAAGCAACCCGTGGACAAAACGCCTGTATGGGTGATGCGTCAGGCCGGTCGTTATTTACCGGAATACCGGGAAGTTCGCGCCAAGGCTGGCGACTTTATGACGTTGTGCGGTACGCCGGAACTGGCGTGCGAAGTGACGCTTCAACCGCTTCGTCGGTATGATCTTGATGCGGCTATTATTTTCTCAGATATCCTTACCATTCCCGATGCGATGGGCTTGGGGTTGCACTTTGTAACCGGTGAAGGCCCCAAGTTTTCAAAAACGATTCAATCTGCAGCTGACATCAAGAATCTGTCAGTGCCGGATATGGAAGATAGCCTTGGTTATGTGATGGATGCTATTCGACTGACGCGACGTGAGATTGATGGCAAAGTGCCATTGATCGGTTTCAGCGGTAGCCCCTGGACTTTGGCGTGTTATATGGTTGAAGGTGGTTCGAGTAAAGATTTCGCCAAGATAAAAGGCATGATGTTTGATGCTCCGGATCAAATGCATGCATTACTGGATGTTTTGGCTGACTCCGTAATTGCATATTTGAATGCTCAGATTAATGCTGGTGCTCAAGCGATCATGTTATTCGATACTTGGGGTGGTGCTTTAAGTCCCGAAAACTATAAAGCCTTTTCTTTAGCTTATATGCAGAAAATTATTTCAGGTTTGAAGCGGCAATCTGAAGGACGAGAAGTGCCGATAACGCTGTTTACTAAAGGCGGCGGTCAATGGCTGGAATGCATGGCAGAAACCGGTGTTAATGGCTTAGGGTTGGACTGGACTACGGATATTACTCAAGCACGTCAACGTGTTGGTGATAAAGTGACGTTACAGGGGAATATGGATCCGTGTGTGCTATATGCCTCAGGTGATCGTGTGGAACGTGAAGTGATGAAGATCCTCGCGGGCTTTGGTAAAGGCACAGGGCATGTGTTTAACTTGGGGCATGGCATTCATCCCAAAGTGGATCCTGAGAACATGGCACGATTGGTTGATGCGGTACATACGCATAGTCAGCCTTACCATCAATAACTTTTTGTTCATTTCTGTATTAATTAATTTAATTCAGACATAAAAAAAGGGACAGGTCCTAAAACCTGTCCCTCTCTTTGAGCATATCACTTAGCGATTATTTACCACTGCTAGTGAACTCTGGGTATGCTTCCATACCACATTCTACAAAGTCAACGCCTTCGTATTCTTCTTCTTCGGTGACACGGATACCCATGACCGCTTTCAGAATACCCCAGACGATTAAGCTGGCAACAAATACCCATACAAAGATAGTTACTGCACCAATCAGCTGACCAGTGAATGTAGCGCCGTCATTAGTCAGAGGTACTGCAAACAGACCCCACAGACCAACGGTACCATGCACTGAAATCGCACCAACTGGATCATCAATCTTAATTTTATCCAGGAAGACGATTGAGAACACAACGATAACGCCACCGATCGCACCGATGATTGTAGCCATCAGAGGAGTCGGAGTGTCAGGGCCTGCTGTAATAGCAACCAGACCGGCCAAAGCACCATTCAGAATCATGGTGAGGTCAGCTTTACCAAACATCAGTTTGGCAACAAGCAGGGCAGCCAATACACCACCAGCAGCGGCAGCATTGGTGTTCATGAACACGACGGCTACAGCATTAGCGCTTTCGATTGTTGCGGTCGCCAAAACAGAACCACCATTGAAGCCGAACCAACCCATCCACAGGATGAATGTACCGACTGTTGCTAATGGCAGGTTTGCACCCGGAATAGGATGAATCTCACCGTTAGGGCCATATTTGCCTTTACGAGCACCCAGCAGGATGACACCAGCAAGAGCGGCAGCCGCACCAGCCATGTGAACGATACCAGAACCAGCAAAGTCAGAGAAGCCAAGGTCACCCAGGTTGTACATGCCGAATACATCAGCACCACCCCATGTCCACGAACCTTCAAGTGGGTAGATGAATGCTGTCATAACAATCGCAAAAGCAGCGAATGACCAGAGTTTCATACGTTCTGCAACAGCACCAGAAACAATAGACATTGTCGCTGCGACGAATACGGCCTGGAAGAAGAAGTCAGCAGAAGGCGCATAGGTAGCTGGATCTTCAGCACCGGTTACACCGTCAGCAACAATCCCATCAAGGAACAGACCGCCACCGTACATGACATCGTAACCAACAACGAGATAAGCCGTACACGCAATCGCATAGAGCATCACGTTTTTGGTTAAGATTTCTGCTGTGTTTTTTGAGCGTACCAGACCAGATTCAAGCATGGCAAAGCCGGCCGCCATCCACATTACAAAGGCACCACTAACTAAGAAATAGAATGTGTCCAATGCATACTGGAGTTGGAAAATTTCATTATCCATTATTATCTACTCCTCAGCTTATAGGGCATCAGGACCGGTTTCGCCTGTGCGAATCCGAACCACTTGCTCTAATGGGTAAACGAAGATCTTGCCGTCACCAATCTTGCCAGTATTGGCGCCTTTGATAATGGCTTCGATCACTTGTTCGACGATGTCATCATCGACGGCGATTTCCAGTTTCAGTTTAGGCAGGAAATCAACGACATACTCAGCACCACGATAGAGTTCCGTGTGGCCTTTCTGACGTCCAAACCCTTTCACCTCAGAAACGGTTAAGCCTTGCACGCCGATTTCGGAGAGCGACTCCCGGACATCATCAAGCTTAAAGGGCTTGATAATTGCTACTACTTGTTTCATAAGTAAATTTCCTTCTGTAGAAAATCTACCCCCTCACCATCGAGGGGGTAGCTGTGAGAAGTTTTAGAATGCTCTTGATACTGAGAACAGGAATGTCTCTTCAGCCAAGTCACCGGCCCAATCTTCTGCATCACTGTCAGCGTCTTGGTATGACAGATCCAGAGTGAAACCAGCGACGTCTTTAGAAACACCAATCCAGTAATGACCATAGTCATCCACACCAGCGGTGAATGTATTTTCATCAGCATCATACATGCCATAACCACCATACAAGCTCAGACCCATTGGAAGATCATAGCCAGCATCTACATAGTAGTAATAGCCATCTTCACCTGAACCTAAGGTGTCGCTTGAATAAGCTACACCGGCAGAAAAGATACTGTAGCTCAGTGAGCCGTATACTTCGTTAAAGTTATAATCTTCGCCTGGGAACATATAACGCAGGAAGCCAACATCGTAGCCGATACCTGTATCGCCAAATTCACCGCCATAACCTAAATAGGCGTCGAATTCAGCACTTGCATCATCTCCGTAATCGACATTAGAGCCCCAAACACCAGCGTAAAAACCGCTGCTGTGAGCATAATCCAAACTACCTGAGATGGCTGGGTCACCGTCAGTTTGTGAAACACCACGCCAGATATATTCTGATGAAAACGCAACGCTCGCACTGGTTGAGTGTGCGCCGTCTTCACTTTCCCAAGCCATTGCAGACGATGTCGCAAGCATAGTTGATGCTGCTAAACATAGTGCTGAAAGTTTATTCAATTTCATGTATTACTCCTCGGTTTTATCGTTTGTTGTGTAGTCTTTTTTGAATCATGCGTTGGTCTTTTTGCAACACTTTGTATTCAGACTGCAACAAGTTGAGCAGATAGCATGCCAACTTCATAAACTCCTGATAAAACAGTGATGTAGTTCATGTTTGTTAAGTTTAATTGTACATTATTGGATCATAATGGTGCGATTATTTGTAGCTCCGAGCCAAACTGGTGCGTAATTATGGTGCATGCCTTAGATTTGTAAGACTTTCCTTGCTATGATGACCGCAGCTATTCATAAAGAGACGCGGATGAACTACCCTCAAATTGATCCTGTTGCCCTGAGTCTAGGCCCTTTAGCCATCCACTGGTATGGCTTGATGTATCTATTAGGATTTGTTTTTGTCTGGCTTTTGGGACGGTATCGTGCAGAACGTTTTGGCTGGCAAACCAACCAGCTGGAAGATTTACTCTTTTATGGAGCAATAGGTGTCATTCTGGGCGGGCGCCTTGGTTATGCCTTATTTTATGATTTGCCTGCCACTCTTGATAATCCACTTAATCTGTTAAAGATCTGGCAGGGCGGTATGTCCTTCCATGGTGGTTTGTTGGGTGTGCTAGCCGCATTCTGGTATTTCGGACGTAAAACCGGTAAACGCTTTTTTGAAATCAGTGACTTTATCGCGCCCATGGTACCGATTGGGCTGATGCTGGGACGAATAGGTAACTTTATTAACGGTGAATTGTGGGGCCGTGTCAGCGACGCGCCCTGGGCCATGGTGTTTCCTGGAGCCGGTCCATTACCACGCCATCCTTCACAGCTCTATCAGGCCGCTCTAGAAGGCTTATTGTTGTTCATCATCTTGTGGCTGTTTTCCGCCAAAGCAAGACCGCGCGCGGCAGTTTCAGGCTTATTCTTATTGGGTTATGGCGTATTCCGTTTTATCGTTGAGTTTGTCCGAATTCCGGATCCGCAATATGGCTATCTGGCGTTTGGCTGGCTGACTATGGGCCAAGTGTTGTGCTTACCTATGATCATTGGCGGTGTGGCGATGATGATATGGGCTTACAAGCGAGACCGGGTTACAAAAACAGGATAGTGAACCAGCTGGCTGTGGCGATTAAGATGGTCATCAATACAGCAAAAGAGCCGTAATCTTTCGCTCTGCCTGATAGTTTGTGTTTATCGGTACTGACTCTGTCAACGACGGTTTCGATAGCCGA
>NZ_CBFHHW010000051.1:0-7641 GCF_965655755.1 Methylophaga sp.
TGAACATAGCGATTCCTATACCGGAAAATACCTCAAACCGCTTCTGCAACGATGAGTCTTGAACAGGAAATCAAACTGAGAGTCATGCAGGAAGCCGAGCTGGATTTATCCGGATTGGTCTGGCTGAATGACTTATTAGAATCGACCCCTTATCCGCAGCATTTGTTGAGTACGTATTTTGATACCCCGGACAGGGCGTTAATGGAATTTGGTGTTGGCCTGCGCCTGCGTCAGGTTGATCAACAATGGTTGCAGACGGTCAAATGCAGCGGACAGGCGAGCGATGGTCTGCATCAAAGAAAAGAGTGGGAACATGAAATTGCTGGGCCTGAGTTTGACCTTGCCAGACTTGCGGAAACTGACCTGGCACCATTGTTAGAGAATAAGGCTGTCTGGGATGCCATTGCGCCGGTTTTTACAACCGATTTTAGTCGCTTAGTTTTGCCATTACGTCTTGATGATGGCACTCAGATTGAAATGGCTTACGATGTCGGGAAAGTTCATGCGGGTAATAGAGAGCAGGCTATCCATGAAATCGAGCTGGAATTAAAAAAAGGTGACATAAAAAAATGCCAGCAATTGGCTGAGTCGCTTAAACGCGCTTTACCACTTGAGTACAGCGATATGAGTAAAGCAGGGATAGGCTACTCTTTATCGTAAGATACTGAAAATAAAGAAAATAATTACGCCATTTTTTTGTGAAATATGACAGGCATTTGCCCTGGATCTTTGTTATAGTCGATGGAACACTTCTTTACTCAACTCAATCACAGAATAGTTTATCCGCTTGCTATTTTGTGTTGATGGATTCACTTAAGCGAGAAGGAGTATCGACTATGAAGAAAAAATGGATCGTGGTAGCTGAAAGCAGTCGCGCCAGAATCTTTTCGGTAGAAAGCCGAACCACCCCGCTCAAAGAAGTTGATGATATGGTCAATGTGGCCAGTCGATTCAAGGATGAAGAACTTGTAACGGATGAGCCGGGACGTAGTTTTGACAGTCACGGACAGGGGGGGCGTCATGCCATGGAGCCGAGAACAGAACCAAAAGAAACTGAGGTTATGCACTTTGCCCATGATCTGGGCGAACGACTCGAGAACGCGCGACGCGTCGGCGATTATAACGATCTGGTTTTAATTTCGTCACCTGGATTTTTGGGTGTATTAAAACAGAGTCTGGGCAATGTGACTCAAAAGCATATTAGTCAGACCATCAACAAAAATCTGGTCCAAAAAAGCGAAGCGGAAATCCGCGACTATTTATTTCACTGATCAATCAATGCCGGCGGCTAAAGGTCGCCGGCATTATCTAGCGAGTAGACAAACCTCTGCCGGTCTCAAATTTCCATGTACGGATAATGGTTAACATGTCGTTATCTCTCAAAACATCGTCAGGAATAGCAGCATAGGGTGCGCCAAGCCTAACAATTCTTACAGCAGCATCATCCAGCACAGTGTGACCAGAAGAGCGTGATATAACGATACCACCAGAAGGTACACTGCCATCCGGATTGATATCCACCGACAACATCAGACTACCAGTGAGTCCTTTTTGACGGGCTTCTTGTGGGTAGTTCATATTACCGATACGTTCGACTTTCATTTCCCATGAACGCATATATGCAGCGGCGGCAAATTCTTTGGTTGAGGCAGATATACGGCGTTTTTTAGGCCGCTTACTCAACGCCATAGTGCTTTTGTCGAGTTTATCCTGCAACTCGTGAATTTCCCCTCTGGCTTGTAGCATCATATCGCGGGCCGAGGGGCGCGGTTCAGGCTCTGGTGCTGCCTCGGCTTCCGGTTCCGCTTCAGTTGCCGGGGTCTCCACTTCTTGTACTTGTCGTTCGGCTTCTTCCTGAGTAATTTTTTTCACGCTTTTTTCTGGTTGCGGTTTGACCGGTTCAGGCGGTGCTGGTTTCGGCTCATCTGTAGGCGGTTCAGGTGTCACCGGTTCAGGTGTGGGTGGCTCCGGTGCAGGATCAGGTTCAATGACTGGAACCGGTTCTGGTTCAGGATTGACTATGGGAAGAGGTGAAACAGGTTCTGATGCCGGCTCTTCTTCAGCAACAGGAACGGGCATATCCGGTGTAGGTTCCGGTGATGGCGTGTCCATCTCACCCCCCCCTTCATTGTCAGCCTGAGCCAGAAAGTCGGCTTCTTCAGGTTTAATCTTATCTTGCTGTTCGACTAACGTAATATCGAGATTGTTGACTGGCGCGTTGGTTGGTTCAGAAAATACATCAAAACTAATCCCCAGCACCACAATCAAATGAATGATAATGGAAATGAGAATGGTAAATACCAGTCGATCTGAGGCAGTGCTTTTTGCCATAGTTCTGAATTAGGGTGTTGTTATCTGACGAATCAGCGGTTCTTGTGAAGGATTGATCAGGTTGACTTGTTCAGCCATCAAAGGCGTCATTTCAATCTGTCCATCAGCTCGCATGAGCATAACATGATCAATTCCCATGGAAGCAGCAATTTGCGGCCACTCCTTACCCGCGACTATTAATGCTGTTGCCGCTGCATCAGCACGTGCCGCCTGCTGATGGAGCACTGTTACTGAGATATTATCGCTGGCCGGGTAGCCGGTGCGTGGGTCAATGATATGGGGATAACGTTTACCCTCATAGGTGAAATAACGTTCATAGTCACCGGAAGTAAATACGCTTTCATCCTGATTCAGTGCTATAGAGGCCATCAAGCCGCCTTCTTTTCGGGGATGACGAATACCTATTCGCCATGGCCTATCACCATGACTCCCAATGGCACGTAGATCGCCACCGATATTAATGATGGCATTCTTGATACCCTGATCTTTTAAGGCGGTTATGGCTGCATCAACAGCGGTGCCTTTGGCAAAGCCACCAAAACCTAGTTTAGCCATGTTGTTGTTACTGCTGAGTACACCCTTGTTGATATGTACATCTTCCATTGTCGGGGAAGCTTGTAACCAGGCTTTTATCTGATCACGTGACGGCGGCGGTCTGGATTCAAACCAGTTATCCCGGTGATAACCCCATAGTTCAAATAATTTTCCGGCGGCAGGGTTAAACAGATGCTGACTGTCGTGGGCATATGAAGTGGCTTCTTCAATGACCGCGGTCACATCAGCCGAAACCTCAATAGACTCGCCTTTGGCGATGGCTTCATTAATACGGGTCAAGGTACTGGGTTGCCATGCATGCCAGGTGTCGTTGACGTTATTGAAAGCATTTTCCAAAGCTTCGACAGTTTTTTCGGCAGTTTCATTATCAACACCGTAAATGCTGACATCGATTTCTGTGCCAAAAGCATAAAATTTTGCCTGCCTGGCACGATCAGAGTCACCACAGGCAGCGAGCAGGCAGGTAAGAACTAACAATAGAGGAACAATTTTCATTTGAGTCTTTTTTCAATCGCATTCATTAAATCACCCGCGATATCGATGCCAAACTGACGATCAAGTTCACGGATACAGGTCGGGCTGGTGACATTAATTTCGGTTAAATAATCACCGATGACGTCAAGTCCGACGAAGATTAATCCTTTTTCCCGTAACTTGTCGCCAACTTGTGCACAAATCCATCGATCTCGTTCGGTTAAGGGGCGTCCTTCTGCTCTACCACCTGCAGCAAGATTACCGCGGGTTTCGCCATCCGCAGGAATACGGGCCAGAGCATAAGGAACGGGCTCGCCATCAATCAGCAGAATACGTTTATCACCGTCACTGATTTCTGGGAGGTATTTCTGTGCCATGATCGATTGTTGACCATGCTCACTCAGCGTTTCGACAATCACAGAAAAGTTTGGATCACCTTGATTAACCCGGAATATAGATGCGCCGCCCATGCCATCCAACGGTTTCAGAATAATGTCTCCATGTGTTTGTTGGAATTCACGGATCAGGTGCTTCTGACGTGTGACCAGTGTAGGAGGGCAGCAGTGGGGAAACCAGGCAGTGAATAACTTTTCATTGGCATCACGCAGGCTTTGCGGATCATTCACTATGACTACACCGGCAGCCTGAGCCTGTTCCAGTAGGTATGTGCTGTAAACGTATTCCATATCAAACGGCGGGTCTTTGCGCATCAGGATTGCTTCGACATCAGTGATGGGCCGGGTTTGCATGTCGCCGAGCTCAAACCACTTGTCAGCGTTTTCAAATACCTCTAATGGCCGCATTTCTGCAAACACATGGCCGTCACGTAGAAACAGATCTTGCTGTTCCATGTATAAAATTTGCCAACCTTTGGCCTGGGCCGCCAAAAGCATCGCAAAGCTGCTGTCTTTTTTGATATTGATCCTGGCTACGGGATCCATAACGATGCCGATAGAACGTTGCATAGTTTTACTCTGTATTCGGAGGCGTTGGAACGCATTGTACCTGATTCGCCTTATTTCTAACCTAAGACAGACCGCTTTTGTCATGCCATTATGAAGCAATTTTTACTTTTATCTTAGGCCTGACTCTACAAGCAGGCTCCGGATTCGCTATAATCGCAAGGGTTTTGACTTTGGATTATGAAATCGAGCTAATGACTAATAAAGCGGTGATGAAGGCGGAGACGCCAAGAACCTTTCAGGAACTGATTCTGAGGCTGCAAAAGTACTGGGCTGAACAAGGCTGTGTGCTACTGCAACCTTATGATATGGAAGTAGGGGCCGGCACATTCCATCCGGCAACATTTTTGCGCGCCATTGGACCAGAGCCATGGAGTGCTGCCTATGTGCAACCATCGCGTCGTCCCACCGATGGCCGCTATGGTGAAAACCCGAATCGTCTGCAGCATTATTATCAGTTTCAGGTTGTTCTGAAACCATCACCGATTAATATTCAGGAACTGTATCTTGGCTCGCTGGAAATGCTGGGACTCGATACTTCCGTGCATGATATCCGGTTCGTGGAAGATAATTGGGAATCGCCTACGCTGGGTGCCTGGGGGCTGGGCTGGGAAGTCTGGCTGAATGGCATGGAGGTGACACAGTTCACCTACTTCCAGCAGGTGGGTGGGCTTGAATGTCGTCCGGTCACCGGTGAAATCACCTATGGCTTGGAACGTATCGCGATGTATCTGCAAGGCGTCAGCAGTGTTTATGATCTTATCTGGGCTGATGGTCCAATGGGGACCGTGACCTATGGTGATGTTTTCCTGCAAAATGAAGTGGAAATGTCGGAATATAATTTCGAACATGCTGACGTTGAGCACTTATTCCGAACCTTTGATACCTGCGAAAGCGAGAGTCAGCGAATGATAGAAGCCGGCCTGCCATTGCCTGCTTATGAGCTGGTCTTAAAAGCCTCTCATACGTTTAATCTGCTGGATGCACGTAAAGCGATTTCGGTTACCGAAAGACAACGCTTTATTCTGCGTGTGAGAACACTGGCACGTGCCGTGGCACAGGCTTACTACGATCGACGTGAGTCACTGGGTTTCCCGATGGTGCAGGAATCACAACCGGAGGCTCAGGAATGAAGGAGACGCAGGACTTATTGATTGAGTTGGGCACGGAAGAGTTGCCACCTAAAGCGCTGGCAAAGCTGAGCAATGCCTTTCATCAAGGTGTTGAACAAGGCCTGAAAAAGGCCGATCTCAGCTTTGGCGATATCACAGCTTATGCGACACCACGTCGTCTGGCGCTGGTTATCAGTCATTTACAGACGCGCCAGCAGGATCGTATTGCTGAACGTCGTGGTCCGGCTGTCACTTCCGCCTTTGATGAAGATGGTAATCCGACAAAAGCGTTACTGGGGTTTGCTAAATCCTGTGGCATTGATGTCGATGATTTGGAAACCATGAAAACGGATAAAGGCGCCTGGCTGGTTTTCAAGCAACAACAGGAAGGCGCAGAAACCACCTCGTTACTCCCTGAGATTATCCAACAGGCTTTGAATGATCTGCCTATCCCCAAGCGTATGCGCTGGGGTGATTTGCCGGGTGAGTTTGTGCGTCCGGTCCATTGGTTGGTGGTGCTGTTAGGTGATGAGGTTGTCCCCGTCGAGTTATTGGGCGTGCGTTCCGATCGCATGAGTCGTGGTCACCGATTCCACAATCCACAGCCCATCATGATCACGTCACCAATGACGTATGCACCCCAACTGGAAACAGAAGGGCATGTGCTGGTGGATTATGATGCCCGTAAGCAAATCATCCATTCGCAGGTGAAAGAATTGGCTGATCAGCTTGGTGGTGAAGCCGTCATTAACCCTGATTTACTGGAAGAAGTAACTGGTTTGGTGGAATGGCCGGTCGCCTTGGCGGGTAATTTTGACACGCGCTTTTTAGCGTTACCGCCGGAAGCTTTGATTTCATCGATGGAAGGCCATCAGAAATATTTTGCTGTCCGATCTGAAAAAGGCGATCTGCTGCCGCATTTTATTACGGTGAGTAATATTGCCAGTCAGGATCCGGCTCAGGTCATTGCGGGTAATGAGCGTGTGATTCTACCGCGCTTAAGTGACTCTGCTTTTTTCTGGGATACTGATCGGAAACAGCCACTGGCCACTCGTCAGGAACAGCTTAAAACCATTGTGTTTCAGAATAAACTGGGCACAGTACATGACAAGTCACAGCGTGTGGCAAAACTGGCTGCCGAGATTGCGAGACAGATCGACGGTGAACCAGCCTTGGCTGAGCGTGCAGCGATGTTGGCAAAATGTGATCTTGTCACGGAAATGGTCGGTGAGTTCCCTGATCTACAGGGCATCATGGGCCGATACTATGCGCGTCTTGATGGCGAAGATAATGAAGTTGCTGAAGCGCTGGATGAACAATATCTGCCACGATTTGCCGGTGATAACCTACCAGCAACACGCACCGGACAAGCGGTGAGCCTGGCTGAAAAACTGGACACCATAACGGGCTTGTTTGGTATTGGCCAACCGCCATCGGGTGTGAAAGATCCCTTTGCTCTGCGTCGTGCAGCGCTGGGTGTACTTCGTATTATTATTGAAAACAAGCTGGATCTGGATTTGGCTTCTCTGGTCGACTTTGCGGCAGATACTTGTGGTGATAGCTTGACTGAAAAAGACGTCACCAGTCAGGTTATGCAGTATTTCTATGACAGGTTGCGCGGCTATGCCATAGAGCAAGGCAGTAAAGCCGATGAGTTTGAATCGGTGCTGGCTGTTAAACCAAGCCGTCCTTTGGACTTTATGCAACGCCTCAAAGCGGTGGCGGCTTTCCGTCAATTGGAGCAGGCTGAATCTCTGGCGGCAGGAAATAAACGTATAGGCAACATCCTGCGCAAGAATGATGCGGAAGCAGAAGGTTTGTCAGTAGATGAATCCTTGCTGCAGGAGGCTGCAGAAAAAGCGCTGGCAGAGAAACTGACACAAGCGGAGCAGGATCTTGCGCCTCTTTCTGCTCAGGCAGACTATACCGGTGTATTGAATTATCTGGCGGGTATGCGGGAAACAATCGACGCGTTTTTTGACCAAGTGATGGTGATGGCGGATGATGAAGCCGTCAGGCAAAATCGTCTGGCTTTACTGAACCAGACCCGAGCATTATTTCTGGGTGTGGCTGATATTTCTTGCCTGCAGGAATAACAGGAGCAGCGTATGTCGTTGATTATTCTGGACCGAGATGGTGTGATTAATCATGACTCTGATGAGTTCATCAAAAACCCAGCAGAATGGGAGCCCATAGAAGGAAGTCTG
>NZ_CBFHHW010000052.1:0-1144 GCF_965655755.1 Methylophaga sp.
TTCGCATTGGCATGCTTTTTTCGTAATGTTTTGTACTGTTCTTCTGTTAGCGGTGCGGCATCACTGTTTGATTTATAAATCGCCAATTGCTCAGGCCAATTGTTGTGCATGATCTGAATAAGGTCTAAGTCACACCATGCTCCGTGCTCAAAGATCCCCAACACATGGGCCTCACTATCGGAGAAGTGTATAAACAGGAGGTCTCCGGTTCTGGTTACGAAACCATCTTGCTCTAAGCTCTGATTGAGATGAAGATGCTGAATTCCCCAATGGGATAACATGTCATCATCGTAATGCAGATTTTTAAGCTTTCTGCTTTGATATTTTTTGAGGCATTTCCCTGTTATTATTGATTTGACAATATCTTCGTATGCGGCTCTGTATGCTTCAGGAACAACCAATTCCTTTGCTTCAGATACGGCACGCGCTCTTGTTTCAATAATTCTACACTTATAGCGCTGGTACAAATATATTGGGTCATACGATCCTTGGGAATATGCTCCAAACTCAGCTCGGAGTTTTTGGTGGCAATAATCGCTGTAGTCAGCCAATATTTCGTTAAATAGTTCCATGCTTACCTTTTAAAGCTAACAGTGTATTAGGCCGACAACCATAATTTACCTATCTAGGTTGATAGCTGCCTAGTTCAATTCCAATTTGTCTGTCAATCATATCCATCCTATTTGAAAAGCTCTAGCTTTTGAAAGCATAGCTATTCTTTTCCCTTGTATTCCTTATCTACTTTTTATGTATTTGAATGACCAGGGGCAGTATGGAATAAATAGGAATGGAACGAGGCAATGTTCAACCACTCCTTGGTTTTTCAGCTAGGCTTAAAGTGGCTTTTTGCTTATAAACTCGCCCGCTTGTAGTCACGATAACGAGGTAACCAAAATTCTTTTTCGATTTTTTGGCTTAACTCATCATCGGTTGTTTCTAACGCAAGTCCCTTTTTTTGAGCCAGTTTAGCAACCCTAAAGGCAATGTCTTTACTGAGCTCCGTTACGGTCTCTAACGGGGGTAATAAAGCACCTTTTCCCGTACTCGCCAGTGGTGAACTTTCTGCTAACACTTCACTGGCAACCATCATCATTTCATTAGTAATACGCTTAATACCAGCTGCCACAACGGCAAGGCCTATCCC
>NZ_CBFHHW010000052.1:1154-6969 GCF_965655755.1 Methylophaga sp.
TAGCTATTGTTGCACTGTGCGATCGGGTATGGCTTACCTTGATACTCAACCGGGTTAAACGGACTCCCTGTCGCAATTAAGGCCTGACCATCGGTCCATTGAATTAGCTGTTCCGGCAAAGCCTCCACCTGTTTAGATGGGTTACTGAGCGGAAAGATAATGGGATGTGCGCAATACTGCTGCATGGTCTTTATTAACCGTTCGTTAAATAACCCGGCTTGCCCTGACACCCCAATCAATACGGTGGGTTTGGCATGCTCTACCACCTGTTGCAGATTCATGTGTTCAGGAGTTGACTGCTCCTGAGCCAGTCTTTGCTGAAAGTCATAAAGATCGTTCATAGACCGGGTCAATAGCCCCTGTCTGTCGATCATATAGATCCGCTTTCTGGCTTCGATTTCGGATAAGCCTTCAACGCACATGTGAGCAATCAATTGTTCAGCAATGCCACAACCGGCGGACCCCGCGCCTGCAAATACTATCGTCTGCTGTGACAGTTTTTCATTTTTTGCCTTACAGGCAGCCATCAGTGATCCTGCAGCGACCGATGCAGTACCCTGAATATCATCATTAAAGCAGCATATTTTATCTTGATAGCATTCTAATAATGGCAAGGCTTTGCGCTGTTCAAAGTCCTCAAATTGAAGTAACGCGTCAGGCCAGCGTTTTTTTATGGCTTGAACAAATAACTCGATAAATTCATCGTATTGTTCATTATTGATGCGTGCGTGTTTCCAGCCTATGTACATTGGATTGTGAAGCAATGTTTCATTATCAGTGCCAACATCGAGCATCACCGGCAAGGTATAAGCCGGACTGATACCTGCACAGGCGGTATAGAGGGATAATTTACCAATGGGTATGCCCATTCCACCGGCACCTTGGTCACCAAGACCGAGAATACGGCTGCCGTCTGTTGCCACAATGACTTTTATATTCTGCTTAGTCGCATTATGCAAAATATCATCCATATGATGCCGTTCAGGATAGGAGATAAATAATCCTCTGGCACGTCGATAGATCTGTGAGAACCGTTCACAAGCCTCACCAACAGTCGGCGTATAAATGATTGGCATCATCTCGGACAGATGCTGTTCTAACAGATAATAAAACAGCGTTTCATTGGTATCCTGAATCGTCCGCAGATAAATATGTTTGTTAATAGGTTCATCAAAACTGCAGTATTGAAGATAGGCTCGTTCAGCCTGCTCTTCAATGGTTTCAAACCGGTGTGGAATGAGTCCGGTGAGGTTGAAATCCCGGCGTTCCTGCTCGCTGAATGCGGTACCTTTATTGAGTATGGACATGGACGTCAGCGCGGGACCAGCGTAAGGAATGTAAATAGGGCCTTTCTCGTGCGCAGCGTTCATCAATTAGTCCTTGTCCATTTAAGGCGTTACGTATCAGTATAAACACCACATAGGGCCGGATATCAAGCAACTTGAAAGAAAAAAGCCTGGCAATGCATTCATCACCAGGCTTTTATTATTAATGCTCGACTTTTACTTCAATCCGTTTTGGGTCAGCCTTAACTGATTTTGGAATCATCAACTCCAATACTCCGTCACGACTTTTCGCCGTAATATGATCAAGATCAGCCTGCTCGGGTAAGGTAAACCGACGAATAAAGCTGCCGCTGAAACGTTCGATCCGTCGAAAATTATCTTTATTCTCTTGTTGAATATTTTCGCGTTCACCTTTAATGGTCAAAATACCATTTTCTGCTGTGACTTCAATTTCATCTGACTTCACACCAGGCAAATCTGCATGAATGGTAAATTTATCCTCTTCCTCACTGATATCAACGGCCGGACTCCATTCTTCACTGTTAAAGCTACTTTCCGTAGCGGGTCCCTGGAATAAGGAACTCATTTCACGCTGTAATTCATCCAGCAATGTATAAGGTCTATATCGTTGAATAGCCATAACAAATACCTCCTAAAACAGTTTGTTAAGTAGAAGACATGTCTTTCTAAACGTAAAAATATGTTCACCCACAAGCGTTTTCAAGAGGAAATAATAATAAAATTTCAATTGTTTTTGGCTATCATCAACCCATAAAAAAGGCCCATTTCTTTCAAAAGAAATGGGCCTTATTGTCTTTAATATATAACTCCGTTAGAACATGCCAAGCTGCAGTTGAGCGGCTTCTGTCATCATATCCTTAGTCCACTGTGGATCCCAGACCAGCTCAACGTGTGCATTTTTCACACCATCGACTGACATCACCCGTGATTCAACATCTCCCGGAAACGACTGTGCAACAGGACAACCTGGCGCCGTTAATGTCATATCAATACTGACATTACCCGAGTTACTAACATCCACTTTATAGATGAGCCCTAACTCATAGATGTTGATCGGAATTTCGGGGTCATAGATGGTTTTTAACACCTCTATCACCTCTTCTTTGAGTTGCTCTGGGCTAATTGTATATTGATCGTTCATAATCTGCCCTGCTTACTCCGTTGAAATTGAAATATCATGATCATTGTCGACTGCCGCATGCACGGTATGCCATGACAAAGTGGCGCACTTCACGCGCGCCGGAAATTCTTTAACACCAGCCAGAACTTCAAGCTTGCCGGCCAGTTCGCCGCCCTCTTCTTCACCTGTCAAAGCCCGGTGCACATTGTCATAAAGCGTTTGTGCTTCTTCCAATGTTTTACCTTTCAATGTTTCTGTCATTAGCGAGGCCGAGGCCACCGAAATTGCACAGCCACTGCCCTGAAAACTGACATCCTCAATGACATCGCCATTGAGTTTGACGTAGACCACTAGCGCATCGCCACATAACGGATTATTTCCATGTGCCATATGGTTGGCATCGGTAATTTCCCTGAAATTACGGGGCTTTTTTTTGTGATCCATGATCACTTGTTGATAGAGATCTCTCAAATCACTCATCAGGCAAACAACTCCTGTGTTGTTTTGATCGCATTGACCAAAGCATCAATTTCTTCTTCGGTGTTATAAAAAGCAAACGAGGCACGGGCTGTGGCCGCAATACCAAAATATTGCATTACCGGTTGTGCACAGTGATGACCAGCACGAATTGCTACACCCTGTTGATCAAAAATAGTACCGACATCATGAGGGTGCACATCTTCAATCAAAAAGGACAGCACACTGGCTTTTTCTTTGGCTGTACCGATGATACGAAGGCCTTCTATTTGCTGCAGTTTTTCCGTAGCAATCTCCAGTAAGGCGTGTTCGTGTGCAGCAATGTTATCTATGCCCAAATCCTGCATATAGTCGATCGCCGCACCTAAACCGACAGCACCAGCGATGTGAGGTGTACCTGCTTCGAATTTATAAGGCAGCGTATTGTACTCTGTATGCTCAAAACTGACCGACAGAATCATATCGCCGCCGCCCTGCCATGGCGGCATGGCTTCCAGTAAGGCTTGTTTGCCATACAGCGCACCGATGCCGGTCGGCGCAAACATTTTATGGCCAGAGAACACATAAAAGTCACAATCCAATGACTGCACGTCTACTTTCATATGCGGTACTGCCTGAGCGCCATCGACAAGTACAGGGATTGATTTGGCTTTAGCCTTGGCAATGATGTCATGCAGTGGGTTAATCGTACCCAGCGCATTCGAAACCTGTCCGATTGCCAAAATCTTAGTGCGTTCATTCAGCAGATCATCAATCCCGCTCAGATCCAGCTCACCCGTTTCCGTCATCGGGATGACTTTAAGCTTGGCACCGGTCTGTTCACACAACATCTGCCAGGGAACGATATTAGCGTGATGTTCTATATGACTGATTAAAATCTCGTCGCCAGCTGAGATCTGCGGACGCACAAAGCTCTGTGCAACAAGATTAATCGCTTCTGTGGCACCGCGGACAAAGACAATTTCTTTGTCTGAATGCGCATTCAAAAAACCACGAACCTTGCTACGTGCACCTTCGTATGCGTCTGTCGCTCGTTGACTAAGACGGTGTACACCACGATGCACATTGGCATTATCAAGACGATAATAGTTACTTACCGCATCAATTACCTGAACCGGTTTCTGACTGCTGGCAGCATTATCGAGATAAGCCAGTGTATGGCCGTTAACTGTCTGATTCAGAATCGGAAAGTCACGTCTTACAGCATCAATATCCAGCACAGATAACGCGTCCGGTACTGCTTTTAATTCTGTTTGTGTCATGGATTACAGACCTCTTGGTAATCGATGCTCTATAACATTAGACAGAGCCTGACGAACAGGTTCAGCTTTAATGCGTTGCAATACTTCAACCGCAAAGGCATAAGTCAGCAAACTACGTGCACTCACTTCATCTAAACCGCGAGCACGTAGGAAAAACAGCTGTGTTTCATCAAGCTGACCAACTGTACTGCCATGGCCGCATTTAACGTCATCGGCATAAATTTCCATCTCAGGTTTGGTATCAATTTCACAGCTACGTGATAACAGCAGGTTACGATTGCTTTGATTGGCATCGGTTTTTTGAGCGTCTTTGTGCACAATAACCTTGCCATTAAAGACCGCATGACTGTCACCGTCCATCACGCCTTTGTATATTTCTTCGCTGGTCGTATGAGGGACGGCATGATCAATACGTGTGTGATTATCAACATGTTGATCACCATCAAGCAGATACAAACCATCCATCGTGACGTGCGACTCTTCACCCAGTAATTGACTGTGAATGTCGTTGCGTGCCAGCTTGCCACCCAGCGAAATATTGTTGGTATTCCATTGACTACTGGCGGCTTGTTTTGATGCCAGCGTGGCAATATGAAACTGTTTGAGAGACTCATGCTGTAGTTTAAAGTGATCCAGCTTCGCGTTTTCAGCCAGTTCCACTTCGGTCACCACATTGGTGAAGCCTGTATTTTCCTGAAGACTGACATAATGTTCAATCAAAGTGATTTCGCTACCCGCTTCAAGTTTGACGAGGTGACGTAAATGGGTGGCTAGTTTGTCGGTTTCGCCACTATTGATCACCAAAATCTCAACCGGCTTCTCAATTTTTTGGTCTGCAGCGACATACAAATAAGCGCCTTCTTGCATCAGCATCGTGTTCAATGCATTGAGACCTGGTTTATCTATATCAATACTTGCATTAAGCTGATGTTCGGCATTTTCCAGCGACTCTGTTAAAGATGTCAAAGTTAAACCTGTTTCCAGATCGTCTAACTGAGATAATTCTGAGTTGAATTGACCATCAACAATCACTAAACGATGTGCCTGCTCGATCAGTGCGACTTCCGCACATCGTGCTGAATCCATTGAACTCGGCTTCGCTTCATGCGTAAAATCTTCCTGAGTCAGCTGCCACAGGGATGTATATTTCCAGTCTTCTACCTTTTTAGCAGGCAGACCATGACGTTCAAACTGACCACGTGCCTGCTGTCGCAAAGTCTGCAACCAGTCGAGCTGTGCGCCGGGCAAGGTGCTGTTTGCAGCTACCTCGCTGAATGGCGTTGTGATTTCAGTTAATTGTTTCATGCTGTTTGACCTTCCGGAGCATCGTGGATCCAGCTGTAACCTGATTTTTCTAACTCTTTAGCCAGTTCTTTATCGCCGGATTTCACGATTTTTCCTTCTGACAATACGTGTACAAAATCAGGAACAATATGATCCAGTAAGCGTTGGTAATGGGTAATCATAACGATTGAGCGATCTTCAGCTCTGAGAGCGTTAACTCCCTCTGCAACGGTTTTCAGGGCATCAATATCAAGGCCCGAATCAGTTTCATCCAGAATCGCTAAAGCAGGCTCTAAAACAGCCATTTGCAGAATCTCATTACGTTTCTTTTCACCGCCCGAGAAACCTTCGTTTACGTTACGGTG
>NZ_CBFHHW010000053.1:0-6577 GCF_965655755.1 Methylophaga sp.
AAATAGGACGTTTAATCACAATATCCTGATCTTGTTTGTAGAAATCTAGGGCCTTACCTCCGCCTTGGATATGAGTCTGCAGCTTTTTATTGAGTTCTTCTAATGGATCGACACGCAATGCAGGGTGTCCATTTTTAACGCTATTTAATGGCACAGTAAATGTATCGGGTGTGTATTCGACAATACCACCGTCATCTTCTGCAACTGAGACAGCTTTATTATAAAGTGTCGAGCTACTGTTAATGCCAGTGCCGCTGATGTTGACTGGACCAAAGTAGGCATTTGAAGTGACCATACTCACATTACTACCTTTGCATGTCACCCTGCCTGCAATATCAAAGTCCATATTGTTCGTAGTAACACCAAGATCTAAAGCGCTTAACTCCTTATTAGCTGAATTGTTTTTAATATTAATCACTGCAGCCATGCCGGGGAATGACAGTGAAACATCTTCAACATATTGAGAAGTGCCTGATGCTGAATAGGCTTGAGAGCTGGCTAAGGCGATGGCTATTACACTGGCGCTTAAAAGGGATGATTTATTAATTTTCATTTCGCTATTCCTTATGGTTTTCTGATGTAGGACAACAAACGTTGTTGTTATTAGCTAAGTCGAAGTGGGTAAGAAATAGGTTCAAATTATTTTACTGGGCTTAGATTTATAATAAGACGCTCATCAGAAATGTACAGATATTATTAATGTTTTCAGCACGTTTAGTGAGTAAATACGCATGCTAGGATTAATTTGAGCATTAAAAAATATCTCAGGAACTCATTATAGCTGTACAGGAAGAAGCCATTTCCTCACTATGTCGATGTTCTTTACCGGAACAGCTACCAAGTATATTGATTTGACTGTTTATGTTATCTGGGTAAGGCAATAAATGTCCCTTGATTACGTTGAGTCATTTCACGCATCAGAACACTGAACCTATCCGTTGTGCCAGCTGAAATAAAGCCGACCGCATGTATTTTCGCAAGCCGCTTGCCTGAACTCAGTACCTTATTCTGTTTTGTCACGCTGTCGAGAACAGCATCGTAACTTCCACCTGAGTATTCATCTCCAAACACATATATTGAGGTGGTGATGTTGGGTTTGGCATATTTTCTGAGTGCGACGGTCAGGCCCTCGACCGGGCTAGAATTTGATAAAGCGTTCCATTTTCCAAACAATGAAATGACGTTTTTACGTCGGGTTGGTGTGTCAGGGATCCACTTACCATCGTATCCGGAGATAAGCGGTTTTCCCATATCGTTGAGAATTTGAAATCCCTTTACTTCAGGGTGAATGTTCAGGACATTAATCACCTCTCTGGAAACGGTACCCCAGATACTTTTCATACTCCCTGAGGTGTCCACGATAAAGACAACATAATCACTATCAACGGGTATCCCACCGACTTCGACATCACGTTTATCTGTCGGCTTTCTTGGCTGTGTGAGCGAAGCCTGTTTTAGCTTCTCCTCCACCAGACTGAGTCCCTCAATACTCTCTGCCATCGCTGTATTATTTTTATCTAGCTTGGCAAGCTCGTTTTCAAGGGATCGGGAAGCAGAAGCAATGGATGATTTCTGGCCCGATAATTCTTTGAGACTGGATAAATCATCACGCATATCCTGCTCAATTTGGGTGACAGAGTTTTGTAATGAGAGCAAAGACGAGAGCAATTTTTTTACATCGTCTGATCCGGCGATTGAGGATTCAATGTCGGTTTTCGATATTAAAATCAGCATGACTACAGCGCCGAAGCCACAAGAGATGACATCCAGAAAGGACAGGCTGAATATGTCGAGTTGTCTATTACGTCGTTTCACGGCCAATTATCCGCTGGACTTATCATAATCCCACCTCTACTTGAGGACCATATCCAGTACTCATAGGCGGCTTCCGGATCGCCCTCCAGGGGCAAAAGGATCACATCGACTTGAGCACTCAAGTTCCCGCTCTCTTTGATGGTTTGTCGAAAAAGGCGTTTACGACATTCGCCTGAAATCGTTTTCCCCGTTCCTGTTAGAGAGCTGCAACTGCTGAAGGGATTCAAGCTTTTAAAACGAGACTCTCCTTTAGTAGGCAGTCCATCGGTAATGACATACAGGTTGGTTGGCGCGAATTTGCTAATGGTATCCAGACCTTTTTGAAGGTTGGTCGGCCCCTGTGGCACAAGACGATTGGCAGCGCTGTTAATTGCACGGATAGCGTCTACGTTATTCGCACTTATCCAGCCTTTTCCGCCCAACTGAATAGCATCTTCACTGTAAGCGACCACGACAACGTCACTTGTTTTGGGTAGCCTGGCTAGGAGCCACTCAAGCACGCGCTGGGTTCTTATCCATTTAGCGGATCGCACTTTGATGTTATCGGAACTGCTTTTTGTCTTGATGATATCAATGAGCTTTTTGTTGGTCATTGAGGCGCTGACATCCAACAGAATAGCAATCTTTCTGCCTTCAACCTTAAGTCCCAGCAGGTACTCTTCTTCATTTACCTGATTGGTTTCAATGAGATCTTCTTTTTTGGGGACTTTGATTTTAGTGATGCTTTGCTTAAGTTCATCAAGTGTTGATGAAGAAGAGGCCAGATCCTCATTTTTCTGGTTCACATCTGCACGTTGAGCTGAGAGCTTGGCGCGCATCTGCGAAATATCAATATTCTCTTTTTTAAGTGTGTCGCGGATGTCATTCAGTCGTTGTTTGGACTCATCTCTCGCCTGTTCAAGCGCACTAATATCGTTTTTCAGATTGTCGATTTCAGCGGGCGAATCACTCACATTCTGTTTAACCAGCATAAATACCAGGATCACAGCACCCAAGCCACAGGACATAATGTCCAGAAAGGCGAGATTGCTGCCTTCAGCTCGTCGCGGTTTATGAGCCAAAGCACATCACCTTATGCGTCGGAGCAGATACTTATCACAATAGTCTTGTGTATCCACAATCTGACTATCCTGTAGTCGTTGCAGCTGATGGAACAGAAACATCAAAAAGATACTGATGAGCAAGGCAACAAGGGTGGAGTTAAAGGCAATACCGAGACTGTCTGTCATACCTGATATATCACCTGCCAGGGCTTCATCTGCCTGTGATAATGCCTGACCAATACCACGTACTGTGCCGATAAAACCAATAGATGGAATAGCCCAAATCAGATAGCGGATCATGCTATTTTCTGAGTCCTGCTTTACGGCTATTGCTTCTAAATTACTCTCTATTGCATCTGACAGATTCTGTACATTATCGGTAGAACTGTATCGCCATAAAGCTGAGCGAAGCGTGTGAACCAGCGGCGACTTTCTGCAATCTTCCGGAATATCTTTATCAAGTCGATCAATAATGCCATTTACGTCCAGATCATGTCGTGCAGTTGTGTCAGCCGCATTCTCAATTTTGACGTCATTGATAAGATCAACGCTATAGAGATACTTGGTTTTCAGTATTTCTCTGTAAGCACCTGCTATTAAAAAGCAGCCCCAAAGCAAAAGTATGAAACAGATTTGTTGCTCATAGTCCTTTATCAAAACAACGATGTTTCGCGGTGCAGTCTGGCCTTGTGATGCCGCAAAGTCGATCAATTGTGCCGCTTCCGGTCTTATGTAGCCGATATACAGCATGTGCACGACAATTACCGAAAGAACCAGTGCCGCAAAGTTCTTAAGCGTCTCATTCATAATTAGATATCCACAGGAAAGGAAACAGGTGCGTTAAGACTAATGAAGGGCTTTCCAGCATAGACTTTATGCGCAGTGAAGCCACCCAGAAGAAGCAAGCTCAAAGTCGTGATCACGACACTTATTTTTTTAATTCGTGTCATTTCAATTCCCTCCATATACAAATCGACCCAGTCTAAAGCCAACCGTGGCAGCCGCTTCTTCCATCCCCTCTCGATAGGAACTTCTTAACTCAGTCAGCGAGCCTGACTGCCAGTTAGCCCCTTTCACAACGCGAGAGATACTGAGGCTACGGTCCAAATCATGAGAATGCACGACACCTTTCTTGGGTGGAATAAGCGTGTATGCATCATGCGTCCATTCACTAACGTTACCACCCATATCGAACAGACCTGACTTTTCTTTTTGCATGGCGCCAACGGGTGATTTATTAGCAAAGCCATCGTCGTAACGAGAGACAAAGATAGGCACGCTACCTTTTGTCGATTCATCTGCAATATTGGCTGCTTTTCTGGGGATAGTTTTATCATCACCCCAGGAGAATAAACTTTCGCTTGATCTACCTGCTTTTCGGGCCAGCCATTCCCACTCACTTTCTGTTAATAAACGATATCCATCAGCGTGGCTATCTACACCAGTGAGTTTATCGCCATTCAGCTTGTAGACCGGTATGTATCCTTCTGCTTCACTCAACCAGTTTGCGTAACGCACCGCATCAAACCAACTGACATTACTGACAGGTTCTGTTGGCGGTCCGGAGTGGTCTTTTTTATAAGCGGCATAAGCGGCATTGGTGACCTCATAACGACCAGCATAAAAAGGCTTCGTTATCATAGCTGTCCTGACAAATTCATTTGCTCGCTGTCCGGGTTCACTTCGCTCTGCGCCCATATCAATGGTGTCGGTGGCCTTGAACAGCACCATTTCCTCGCCGGATTTCGTTTTATAAGTAGAGGGTGCTTCAGCCAGGCGGGCCTCTTTCTCTAGGATGAGACGGGCATTAAATAAAGAAGTTGAATCGGCATTGGGCGTAATTTTGCCTTTCACAGTGCGGTACCCGACCTGCTTAACGTGGATCTGATGTTCAACTGCAAGCAAAGATGTCTCGTAAGGCGTTCGTCCGACTTTTTTACCGTTAACATAGACCTCCGCTGGCAGATTCGCTGTGACGCTCACTTTGCCGAATTCTTTCTTAAGATCAAAGGTGTAGGATTTTACCTCTTCGGGCTCTAAGGTAAATGTTCTGGATTGGCCAAAATAGCCCGGCTTTTTATAGCTAATCGTACTCTTTTTGCCTGACGTCACCTTGATTTTCGCGGCTGGACTGATATTGATACCATTCAGGGTAAGCGTACCGCCTTGAGGTGACAGAGATAGTCTGATCCCGGCACTTTTGGGTTGCAGTTTGTAGTGACGAGTAGGGTTTAAAGCATTCGTTTTGATTTCAATGGTGTTTTCAACAGGGTCGTATCCTTGTTTTGAAAGACTGACCTTATAAGAACCACCCTTCAGAATAAGGCTTGTGGGTGTTTTGCCGTGTTCTTCATTATTAATAGTGATGACAGCTCCGTCAGGCGTACTTGTGACATCAAATTTACCTGATAAAGGTTTGAGTGTGATCGTTTCCTCAACCGTCTCACCGCGTTCGAGTGAATAGGTCCGTTCGGTCGATTCATAGTAAGGATGACTCAAACTCACTTGGTAGTCTCCGGCATCAAGAACCTTCTCGAGCCGACTGTCCACTGCGATAAGTTCTCCATTAATCGACCAGCTCGTTTTATCGTCTTCGGGAGAACTTTCCAAAACCAGCTTTGAGGGCAGTGGGTCCAGCGTAAGTGTGGTGACTTTGCCAAAGTCAGCGCTTGTTACTTTTTGCGTTTTTAGCTTAAAGCCTTCAGCTGTTGCCATAACCGTTGCTTCGCTGGTCAGACTATATAGATGACCATTTATCACAAAAGCTAGTGTAGAGGGTGAAGAGGCTTCAGCTGTATCAGTGATTTCTGAGGGTAGAATTTCAATTCGAGTGCCTTTAGAAACCATTAGAAAAGAGATCAGTATGAGCGCTGAGACAATTATCCCTACTGCATAAAAGAGCCGCTTTTTCTGAGCTCGTTTTTGCGCCTCGTAAACCGCTTGTTTAAATTCGCTCATCAGCGATGACTCTCATTTCTATGGACGATGTATTGATTGGAATTGTTACTTCAACAAGCTTGGATTTATAGCCATCCCTTTTTCCCTCGACTATGTAGGAACCGGGTTTTAGCGTGATCGTTTTTGACGTCACCTTGCCCACATGACCCACCCCTCTTACAGAGATAGTGGTTAAGCCATCCGATTGTAGTTTCACAGAAACGTTTTTATTCACCGCATTTAAGGTTTGGTCTAACGCTTTAGATAAACCGCTGAGTGACGGACTGTCATCGCTATAAGGTTCGGCTCTGGCCAATGTTTTCTTTGCACGGATTTTTACTGAATCCACGGCTAAGCGATAAGGATGCTTTAGCAACGTTGTCATCTGCTCTTTTAACGCCAGGATTGTCTTTGCTTTTTCTAATCTATTTGTTAGCTGTTCATTGTCAGGGTTATCTTTCAATGCATTGGTCAGCGCAGTGTTTACCTTGTCCCACTCATCTTTCGACTCTGCAATATTGGCTTTGGAGATGTTTTCATCTAAACGGAGAGTGCGCTCAACGCCTTCGATCGCTTGGCTGAGTTGCTGAATTTCTTGCCGTGATTGTGAGAGGGTCTTCGCTTTATTAAGCTGGGTTCTAGCGGTGGCTATTTGTTTATTCTCAACCGCTTTGTAGCCTTCAGCTATGGCTTGATTAAAACGTTCAGTCGATAACTGAGATGTCAGGATCGCTGCGCGCTGGCTGTAATCACCCCTCTGCGGATCAAGCTTAATCAGTTCG
>NZ_CBFHHW010000054.1:0-3895 GCF_965655755.1 Methylophaga sp.
CAGACCCCGTTATCTTTGCCCAACTCAGCGGTGAGCAGGCAAACAAGGCCAGAACCAGTACAACCCGGCACATGTTAGTTGTGCTGTTTTTGCTCTGTAGCCAGTCGTTCCTGTTCCCGACGATGGCGTTTTGCTGCACGGTGGAGCTCTGCGGTTTCGGCAGATTCGACACCGATATGCGCTTCGCCACGATGTTTCGCTAATTGGATTTGTTTTTCACGTTCTGCAAAACGGGCTTTTTGTTCATCGCTGGTTTGATCAAAGCAGGAGGGGCAGCTCACTCCTTTCTGATAAAGCGGACTCTGTTTGTCCTCATCGGTAATGGGCAGCCGACAGGCATGACACTGATCATAGTCGCCTTTTTCTAACTGATGGTTGACGGTGACACGGTCATCAAATACAAAACAGTCACCCTCCCACAGGGTTTCGTCTTCAGGCACTTCTTCCAGATATTTAAGGATGCCACCTTCCAGGTGATAAACCTCATCGAAACCTTGTTCTTTGAGAAAGGCTGTCGATTTTTCACAGCGAATTCCACCGGTACAAAACATCGCGACTTTTTTGTGTTTCTGGGGATCCAGTTTCTCTTTTACGTATTTTGGAAACTCACGGAAACTCTCTGTTCCGGGGTTGACCGCATTTTTGAATGTACCTACCTGTACTTCATAATCATTACGGGTGTCTATCAGTAATACATCGGGCTCAGAGATGAGCTGATTCCACTGTTTGGGTTTAACGTATGTGCCGACGACCTGTTTGGGGTCAATGCCTTCGATACCCATGGTGACAATTTCTTTTTTCAATTTCACACGGGTCCGCATAAAGGGGGGCGTGTTGGTGAATGATTCTTTGTGACTGATAGGATTGAGGCGTTCGTCCTGCTGTAAATAATCCAGTAAGGCATCAATAGTCGATCGTGTTCCTGCAATCGTACCGTTAATACCCTCTTTAGCCAGCAATAAAGTACCGCGTATTTCACGCTCAAGCATAAAATCCAGCAAGGGCTGTTTTAGTGCTTGATAGTCGTCGAGACTGACAAATTTATATAATGCGCAGACAACAATGTCAGACATGGTGGTTCCTGAATTAAATAATTAATCCCTTCATTTTACTTTGATTTATTTAGGCTGTCCGCATTCTGCATAAAATCCACATAAAAGATGTGAGATATAGCGGTTTTATTTTATTCAGATGTCGGCGTAGTATGGAGTGAAAGCAAATCAAAAGCGGCCCAGTGACTCGTATATAGCGGAGTTATCAAAATGAATGAGCAGGCGCTACTTAAACAAAAAAATCAACAATGGCAGGAAGATGATAAACGCTGGCAGAAAGATATTGATGACTGGCAGCGAGAAACCAAAAGGCTCATAGCGTTTTTATACATGATGGAGAAGGCGCTTCCTGAACACTCTTCAAAACTCGAACAACACAAACAACGGATAGACAAACACAATGATGAGTTGACACGTTATCAGTGTGGGCTGGATGAGCATTGTCTGCCGAGTTGCCCCAGTCATATTGATATTACAAAGCAACGAGTGCTTCATAAAAAGATGGAGAAGCTACATCAATCAATGGCTGAAGAGCATGAGCAATTCAGCATTGATTATCTACAAAAAATGCAAATTTTCCGCGAGTTAACCCAGCGATTAATGGATGAGCTAGACGTGCTGGAAAATTAACCGTGCCACTGACGCACTCGGCCCGTGTCGACATGAATAAAGTCAGAGCCCGGGTAGTAACCGACCCCACCAACCCTCAGGTCGAGAGCTGATTTTTGCAGTGCATTAAGTTCGCTTCCCGGAAGTCTGATATCAATCGCTTGTCCGAGCATATGCAGGCTTTTCTTGGCTACGCCATCGCCGTTTTTTCTTAACATGGCGTTTGTTTTTGGCGAGCGATAACCGGAAATGACATGAAAGGGTTGTTTGCTTTGCATTTTATGATGAAGCAGGTTCAGCATTTCGATCAGATTGTTATCAATCTCGTTGATATCACCGGTGCGATGATCACGCAAAACCCGATTGATAGCACTTAATTCTGAGGCTTGATAGGCACCCTCAGCCCAGTAGGTGGCCTTAACTTTTTCACCGGTATGGAGATTGAGCAAAGAGATGCTGCGTTCAGGCTGCTTTAGCATGTTGGCAAATGCACTGGGCATTGCAAATGAAGCAGTGGCACCGATGCCAATCTGCAAGAAGCGTCTTCTGAATTGACAGGTTTTACTATCAATGGCGCGTCCCTTGCGGATTTTTTTTGACGTCATACGGCCCCCTGACTGTTGGTCAAAATTTGTACAAGTATAATCGCTTTATTTTTGATTACAAGCGTTTAGCCATTGCATCGTCCCTCTCGTAGGGATCAGGTGAAAAGAAAACTTCATCCTGATAGGGCCAAGCTGTGAAATAGACAGCATAAACAGGAAGAGGGATATCCAGTTTACGACCGCGATTTTCTTGACTGTCTATTTGAGATTGTAACCATGTCTCAGCCTTGGCTTCATTTAAACTGAATTGGGCTAATGCCAGTGGATCTTCGACACGGATACAACCAGAGCTGAAATTACGTTGACTTTCTGAAAACAGCTTTTTATTTGGCGTGTCATGTAGATAAATATTCCAGGGGTTAGGGAACATGAATTTGAGTCTGCCAAGTGCATTCAAATTCCCTGGTCGCTGTTGTAAACGATAGGGAAATTCGCTCGATAGCGGGCTGACTGCTTCCCAATCCACACGGTAGGGGTCGACGCGACTAACGGAATCGCTATGACGTAAAAAGACATTAAATTCATTGAGGAAAAAATAATCCGGATCAGCCTGTTGTTTTGGTAACAGATCACGACGTGCCAGCTTATGTGGTACGTTCCAATAGGGATTAATCACGAGATGTGTCATTGCACTGTTAAAGCTCGGAGTCGCGCGTTGCTTTTGTCCGACAATGACTTTCATACTGAGTTTTATCTGACCATTTTCGATAGCCGTAAGCTGATGACTTCCAAGGTTAACCAAAATATAACGCTGACCCAGATTATCGGGTAACCAGCGGAAACGTTCGAGGTTAATGCGAATCTTAGTCACAATAGCCTCAGCGGAAAGGTTCAAGCTTTTCCGTGTTTCACTACCGACGATGCCATCTACCTTTAAGCCATTTGAAGACTGGAACTGTTTTACTGCAGCCACGAGATTTTCATCATAGCGTGTATCCGATACATCTTTGACCGACAGGCTGGGATATTCAACGGCGAGTCTGGCCCGCAATGTCGGCACATGTGGGTGTGTGTCCCCGGGGGGTAATAAAGGCATATCGGCAACGTCTGGCCAGCCACCACGTAGCTGATAACTGCGATAAAGTGACAAACTGTTAGTCAATTGGTGGTATTGCGGTAACTTGGGTAATAATTGATTGAGTGTATTTTTCAAATACGGTGACAGTAAGGCTTTTTGTAACTCTTCTACCGGGCTGATGTTGTCTCTGGGAATGAACCAGGTTGGGTCGACTTTTTGTGGGCTCAGTCTGCCAATGGCTAAATCATGAATCAAATCCAACATGGCATCTGTCAGTAAACTATCAAAGTAACCAGCTCTATCAATGACTGTATCTTGAGCTAATTTTTGTAACAGACTGAAGTGGTAATCTTCAGGATCGAGACCGTGAATGGATGCTGCCTGGATAAAACTTAGAGCATCCTTAGCGTGTGTAGTGAGCCTGAGTGCATCTAGCCAAACGAAGCCATTTGGCTGTTTAAAAAATTGCAGTTGTGGATGGTCGGGAATCGGTAGCGATTTAGAATGTGCTATGCCCGGAAGCGATGAGGCAATACTCACCACCGATAAAATCAGAACCAGACCCTTCCTTGCTTTCACAGCTGCCTCGCGGACTTTGCTTCAGAGCAACG
>NZ_CBFHHW010000054.1:3992-5896 GCF_965655755.1 Methylophaga sp.
AATACTCACCACCGATAAAATCAGAACCAGACCCTTCCTTGCTTTCACAGCTGCCTCGCGGACTTTGCTTCAGAGCAACGAATTAATCTTCACACGGGCAAACAGCAGGGTCAAGTTGTTGGTTTACGACTGCGAACAAGTAACCACAGAAAGAATGGCCCGCCGAGCAATGTAGTAATCACACCAACCGGAAGTTCGGCGGGGGCAATCACCAGTCTGGCAACCGTATCGCAGAGAATTAAGAAACCGCCACCGAACATCAGTGTCGCCGGAATCAGCCAGCGGTGGTCTGTACCAATTAATAAACGACAAATATGTGGCACCATCATGCCGACAAAGCCAATAGGACCACATAAGGCGACGATACCGCCGACGCAAAAGGATGTGGTGAAAAACAATAAATAGCGCACCCGTTTCACAGACACGCCACGGCTGAGGGCAATATCATCACCGGCCATCAACAAATTCAGCTCTCGACTCAGCCATATGATGATGGCACTGGAAAGCGCGATAATCGGTAATAATTGTATCAATTGCTGATAGCCGGTGATGCTCAAGCTTCCCATCAACCAGCGTAGGATTCGAAATGAATCATTGATGTTACTCAGGTACTGTGTGAATAAAATCAGACTGGAAAAAAAGAAGCTTGTGGCAACACCGGTAAGTAACAACGTTTCACCAGAAAACCCGTAACGAAACTGACTAATGCCATAAACAAAACTAATGGCAATAAGTGCACCAAGAAAGGCTCCCAGAGTCACAGCATCAAACCCTAATAGCGAGAAACTCAACCCCAGAAAAACGGTAACGGCTGCACCGAATGAGGCACCACTGGCGACGCCGAGTGTAAAAGGTGTTGCTAACGGATTGTGAAACATGGCTTGAAAGACCATGCCACAGAGAGCGAGACCAGAGCCTGCAATAAATGCAAATAATGTTCTGGGCATACGGATATCAAACAAAATCTGCTGTCTGACAGCTTCGTTTGTAATGTCATTCAAGCCGACAAAGGGCGCTAAAGCCAACAGAGCGATGCTGAACACTGAAATTAATAATAATCTGAATTGTGGTTTTTTCATTGCGGATCTGCCAGTGCGATTGTTCGTCCGCTCCGGGGATGGGGCATAAAAACAAAATCCTGCTGATATAGCGCTTTTAGTCTTTCTTTTTCGAGAAAGCCCTCGCCTGGACCATACCAGAGCGTTTTCCCCTCCTTTAACGCCAGCACATGCCTGTTTGGCTGACCGGCATGATTAATATCATGACTGACCTCTACCACGGTGATGCCAAGTTGTTGATTCAATCGTGAGATTAATTGATGCACTTCTACTTGATGATGGGGATCCAGATAACTGGTTGGTTCATCCAACACCATGATCGGTGTCTGCTGACACAGCGCTGCGGCAATCATCACCCGCTGGCATTCGCCTCCACTCAGCGTATTCATCATTCGATAACGAAACTGATCGGTATTAGTAATCCGTAATGCATCTTCCAGCGCTTCTTGATCATCAGGTGTCCAGTCAGAAAGCGCGGTGTGGTGAGCGTAGCGTGACATTTTGATGAAGTCTTCGACCTCAAAAGGCAGTTGACGACCACTGTTCTGTGGAACATAACTGACAAGCCGCGCGAGTTCACGTTGTGAAAACTGCGCCAAAGCCTTGTCTCTGATATGGATCTTTCCGGAAGTCGAGTCCATGATGCCAATCAGGCTTTTCAGTAGGGTGCTTTTGCCTGATCCGTTTGGACCGACGATCACAAGGTGTTCGCCTTCAGCGAGATCGAACTGAATTTCCTCGAGCAGATGTTTGTGGTGAATTTTGACCGTAAGGCCTTTTACTTCAATCATCCTTGAGCCGATCCGTCCAATTGAGTTGGGGATGTAACATTTGGGCTATTTCCGG
>NZ_CBFHHW010000055.1:0-5615 GCF_965655755.1 Methylophaga sp.
ACTGCGTGGTCAACAACCAGCCCGTAGCAATGCTTATCAGCACAATAACAGTGATAACTGACCAAAAAATCTTACGACGCATCAAAGATCAGGTCCTATAACAATGTGTAAGCCAATCGGTTGGTCAGTGTCAGACAGACCCTTTGCTATATCAACGCGAATCAAACCTACGGGTGATCGCCAGCGAACACCAATACCAACACTATATTCAATAGGATCACTGAAATCGTTATAAGCATTACCAAAGTCAGTAAATATTGCCCCGCCCCAATCGTCCAGAAACATATGTTCATATTCCACACTGCCCACGGCGAGATAACGACCGCCTTCTACTTCGCCATCATCCCCTTCTGGCCCTAAAGACTGGTAATCAAAACCACGAATACTGTTGTCACCACCAGCGAAGAATCGCAGGGAACTGGGTAGTTTTTCAAAATCACTGACCTCAGTGGCGCCCAGTCCGCCACGGGTAATAATGCGTCCGTTTGCACCCAGTGATTTAATGTATTTTCCTCTGAGCACAATCTGACCAAAGGTGATGTCTGAAATCAATGATTCTGAGGCACCCGATAGCGCAAGAGATAAGCGTCCACCATGTCGGGTATAAAGCGTATTATCTGCCCAGGTTCGGCTCCAGGAAATACCCGGAATAAGCAACAAGGTCGACTCACTGTCATCCGACACATCAAAATCTTCATTTAACAGTTTTAATGATCCGGTTTCGTCCCAGCCCCAACGCTGGCGTTTGTAATAACTGCCGACAGCAAGCGATTCACTTTCACTGGTATCGGTATCTTGTTGTTTAAATTCCGTATTGAAACCCACTGTATTAATAGTACGGCTCCAGAAAGGCATCACATAATCTGCTGACAGGCTATTTGATACTTGCGACAATCTGGCATCTACATCAATACGATGACCACGATCATTCACGTAACGATTTTCCCAGCCTAGCGCTAATCGGGCGCCAGTATCCGTGCCATAACCCACACCGGCGGTGTAACTATGTTTTGGTTTTTCTACAAGCTCAATATCAAGCGGCACTTTGCCATCGTGTCTCTCATCACGTTTTGCTCGAACTGAGGCGACATCAAAGTAACCGCTATTGCTCAGGCTGCTTCTGAATGCTAAAACCTCAGCATCCAGGTAAGGATCACCGGCATCGAAAGGTTGCAGTCTGGACAGTAATCGTTCCCCTATAACTGTCTTCGGAAAGTGAATTTCATCGAAAAGATATCTTGGGCCAGATTCATAATATAAATAGACACTTGCAGAATTTATCTCAGGTCTTACTTCCACTAATGACTTGGTAAGTTTGCCATCAAAATAACCACGTCTTGCGGCGAGACTGAGAATATTTTTTTTGGCTTTCTCGTATGTTTGATGATTCAGCTTTTGTTCGACATTGAGCGGAAAATCTGCGAGTAACTTTTCAAAAGCTTCGTCGGTTTCAGCTTCACCGGTGAGCTGGATATCCAGTTTTGAAATTACAACCGGTTCGCCAGGTTCAATTGCGTATGAAGCGCTCCATTCTTTTGAGGCTTGTTCAGCATCGTTTTCCTGCTTTTGCTCTATTATAGAAAGATTGGCTGTTATCTCAGGATGATAATAGCCATACACCGTTAGCATATTGGTCAGTTCTTCAATGCTATTTTGATGCAACTTTTCTACATAACGCTGGGTGAGACGTTCACTCGCTTTATGCCGCTCAATAGTCAAACCATTACGTAATGTTGACGCCATATTGTCACTGACACCCGTTATTTCAACAGAAATCCGGGCTTCTTCCGCCTGAACTGACAAACAGAATAGGAACACACACACAGTAAACAGTCGTGATAGCGCTGACTTAATCGACAAGAGAATATCCGTTATAACGATAACAACACAATGACAGTATGACAGCCAAGGTGAACCTTGCCGATGATTATGGAAAGATCCAATTGTTAGGTTTGGTTGGAATTCTGGCGGTAAGTACTAGGTGAACAGCCAAAGAAACGTGTAAAACGCCGGCTGAAATGACTTAAATCATTGAAACCAAAGCTATAACAAGCATCTGTCACACTTTTACCCGCCTGAATTGCCTCGGCTGCCGATTTCAAACGTAACTGCTGTTGAAATTCACCCGGTGTACAGCCAAGTTGTTTTTTGAATTCAACATAGAGTCGACTGCGGCTCATGCACGCTTTTCGACACAATTGGTCGATATCTAAAGGCGCAGCAAGATTGGTTTCCAGGCAGTGGATTGCCGCTACAATGCCCGACGCATCCGGTACCTGCTGACAGTAACTTAACAGTACATCCCTACCCTGCTCACGCAATAGACGTATCACCAATTCTGTTACGCTCAAATCCAACATGATTTCTTTGTCAGGATTATCGGTGGTATAGAGCGTCACCATTTTTTCCAATAAACTTTGGGTGTCACCGGTGTGGTGTTTGTGAATAATGCGCGGTTGAAATTCCCAGCTATGTTCTACAACTTCTAGGGTTGTCAGGTCTCGCATGCGTTCAGCAAGACGATCAATGCGATCTTTTGATATTTCTATTGTCAAACAAGTCGTCGGCGCGGTTTCATTGGCATCCGGAAAGTCAATTTCAACGTAATCACCAGGAGGCATGACATAAGACTCGTGGGGTAAAAACAACTCACCTTCATGTTGATGCAGGTCATGCATGACCTTGCGGCCACTGACCATGCCACAAAATAAAAGCTGATCGGCTTCTATCCCTACTCGCTCAGCCGCGCGGTATGTGTCGTATATACTCAGCTCTGAGTCTGGACCCGCAAAACGGATCTTGTTTTCGACCAGTAATTGTCGTTTTTCTCGCCGTTTTGCTAACGAGAGTTTCTCAATCTGCATCGTGGTATCTTTAATATGGTTGTAACGAGATTGTGGAACTGTTCTGGACTGTAAGTCAAGTAAATGAGAATCACAGTCAAACACATTGAAGAGTAGCGCATTTATCCTGCATCATTACTCATATAACTATTATTAGACAGAGAGAGAGAAATTATGATTTACGCAAACCCCGGAACAGAAGGCGCCGTTGTCGATTTTGAGTCGCGCTATGGAAACTATATTGGTGGCAAATGGGTTGCGCCTGTTAAAGGGCAATACTTCGAAAACATCACCCCTGTCACAGGTGGAAAAATCTGTGACATCCCTGAGTCAACAGCTGAAGATATTGATTTAGCACTTGATGCAGCCCACGCTGCAAAAGACGCGTGGGGCCGCACATCTGTGCAGGAACGCTCCAATATTCTGCTTAAAATTGCGGATCGCATTGAAGCTAATCTGGAAATGCTGGCTGTTGCTGAAACATGGGACAACGGTAAAGCTGTTCGTGAAACATTAAATGCCGACGTACCCTTAATGGCGGATCACTTCCGTTACTTTGCTGGCTGTCTTCGCTCCCAAGAGGGCACGATGGGTGAAATCGACGAGAACACTGTCGCCTATCACTTTCATGAGCCTTTAGGTGTTGTCGGTCAGATCATTCCATGGAATTTTCCACTGCTAATGGCTGCTTGGAAACTTGCACCAGCATTGGCTGCTGGTAACTGCATTGTTATGAAACCAGCTGAATCCACCCCGGTTTCTATCCTTAAACTAATGGAAGTTATTGGTGATTTATTGCCTGCGGGTGTATTGAATATCGTCAATGGCATGGGCCGCGTTGCCGGTGAAGCGCTGGCTTCAAGTACCCGTATCGCTAAAATCGCCTTTACCGGTTCAACACCGGTGGGTTCGCACATCATGAAACGTGCGGCTGAAAATATTATTCCATCCACTACTGAGCTTGGTGGTAAATCACCCAACGTCTTTTTTGCAGACATCATGGATCAGGAAGAAGATTTCATCAGCAAAGCGGCAGAAGGCATGGTGCTGGCTTTCTTCAACCAGGGTGAAGTATGTACTTGTCCTTCACGTGCTCTGATTCAGGAAAGTATCTACGACGAATTCATTCAGATCGTTATGGAACGTGCCAAAGCTATTAAACGTGGCAACCCCCTTGATACAGATGTTCAGGTCGGAGCTCAGGCATCTCAGATGCAGTTCGACAAAATAATGGAATACGTCGATATCGGTAAAAAAGAAGGTGCTGAAGTCCTCATGGGCGGTTCCGTTGAACAGTTAGGTGCTGAGTTCGACAGTGGTTATTACATCCAGCCAACGCTGATGAAAGGCCATAACAAAATGCGTATTTTCCAGGAAGAAATCTTTGGCCCAGTTGTATCAGTTACTACCTTTAAAGACGAAGCAGAAGCCCTGGAAATCGCTAACGATACCGAGTTTGGTCTTGGCGCTGGTCTCTGGACTCGAGACATGAACCTCGCTTATCGTATGGGTCGTGGTATTCAGGCCGGTCGTGTGTGGACAAACTGCTACCACGCCTATCCCGCTCACGCGGCTTTTGGCGGTTACAAAAAATCGGGTGTTGGTCGTGAAACGCACAAAATGGTGCTGGAACACTATCAACAGACTAAAAACCTGCTGGTCAGCTACAGCACCAGTCCATTGGGTTTCTTCTAGAAATCATCTAACCACACAACTCTCCCTTTAGTCCTTTGCTTTCGGGAGAGTTTTTTGTGTCTGCTTAACACTCAATCTCAACCACTGTAAAGTGTTACTGTAGTGGGTGAGAATAACCAAAAGGTGTCGCTATATGGCTCAAGAAAATATCGAATCGACCTTACACGAAGATCGTCAGTTTCCACCTAGCGAAGCATTTGTAAAAACCGCTTCTCTCCATGCCGATCAGCTTGATGCTTTGTATCAACGCGCTGAACAGGACCATGAGGGTTTCTGGGCCGATGTTGCCCGTGCAGAAATTGATTGGAAACAGCCTTTCGCTAAAACATTAGATGATTCCAATGCCCCTCACTATCGCTGGTTTCCTGATGGCAAACTGAATGTTTCCTATAACTGTCTGGACCGCCAGTTAGAAAAAAATGCTGATAAAACAGCCATCATATTCGAAGGCGAACAAGGTGATGTAGAAAACATCAGCTACCGTGAACTTCATAAAAGAGTATGCGTCTTTGCTAACGCGTTGAAAGCGCAGGGTGTTAACAAAGGTGACCGGGTTGTTATCTATATGCCCATGATCACCGAAGCCGTTATTGCAATGCAGGCGTGTGCCCGTATTGGTGCCATTCACTCTGTTGTGTTTGGTGGCTTTTCAGCCTCGTCGCTGAAAGACCGGATTGAAGATACAGGCGCTAAGGTTGTTGTAACAGCTGATGGTGGTCATCGCGGCGGTAAAATTGTCGAACTGAAAAGTACTACGGATCAAGCACTTGATGGCGCTTGTGCATCAGTCGAAACTGTTATTGTATTCAAACGCACTGGCCATGATGTTCGCATGACTCCTAGTCGTGACGTTTGGTGGACAGATATTACCCGTGGTCAGGATGAAACCTGTGAACCTGAATGGATGGATGCCGCCGATCCGCTGTTCTTGCTCTATACCTCCGGCTCAACCGGTAAACCTAAAGGTATTCAGCATAGCTGTGGTGGTTACCTGCTAAATGCGATCACATCAATGCGTTGGGTGTTTGATATCCAGGATTCAGATGTTTTCTGGTGTACTGCTGATGTCGGCTGGAT
>NZ_CBFHHW010000056.1:0-3425 GCF_965655755.1 Methylophaga sp.
AGTTTTCGTGGTGCTGACATATTTACCTATCTCAATGCCAAACAAGCCTCCGAGCACGAGTTTAATCTTGATACCAACTGGCGTTCGCACCCCTTACTGGTGGGCGCAGTTAATCGCTTGTTTGAGCGGGTAGACAAGCCGTTTATTTATGATGATATTTCGTTTCATCCCGTCAAAGCGGCACGCCCGGATGAAGCAGCATTAACCGTTAAGAACCAGCCTGTATCGCCACTGGAGTTTGTCTGGGTAGAGGCTGAAGATGACAAGCCTGTTAATAAGGGCGATATGCAAACTGTATCAGCGAATATTACCGCCACACAGATAGCGGAACTGATTCAACAGTCAGCACAAGGCGAGGTCACACTGGCCGATAAAGAAGGTGAGAAACGTGCCTTAAATGGCGGTGATATTGCGGTGCTGGTGCGCAGTCATACCCAGGCTACAGCGATACAGCAAGCCTTAAGACAACGCGGCATTAACAGCGTGCAACAGTCGCGTGACAATGTGTTCAAGTCTGAACAGGCGGTCATGCTGGAACAGGTATTGATGGCGATAGCCAAACCCGGCAATAACAGTTTAATTGCAACAGCGTTGGCGACTCCCTTATTTGCTAAAACAGCACTGGAAATCTATCAGCTGCAACAGGACGACACCCTCTGGCTAGAAGAATCGGATCGTTTCCTGTCATTGCATGATAACTGGCAACAATCAGGTTTTATTGTGATGTTCAGAAGCTTGTTAGAGCAACTTGATGTGCAGCGACGGCTGTTACAACAAGCCGATGGTGAACGTCAGTTAACTAATCTGATGCATCTGGCTGAGTTGATTCAGGCGTATGCCAGTCGTCGTAACAGCACGATAGAAGCGATTCTGACCTGGCTTGCAGCACAGCGACAAACGAGTTCGTCAGCTCAGGATATCGCTCAGATTCGTCTCGAAAGCGATGAGCAGCTGGTCAAGGTAATAACGATTCACACCAGTAAAGGTCTGGAGTACCCGGTCGTATTTTGTCCCTTTCTTTGGCATCAGGGTAAACCAAAGCAGAAGCCGGATTTAATGTTTTTTCATCGGGGTGACAGCAATGAAGCCTGTGTCGCGTTCGGTGAACCGGGCTTTAGTGAGGCAGAGCCCATTGCAGAAGAAGAGTCACGGGCGGAAGATTTACGCTTACTCTATGTTGCCCTGACCCGGGCAAGAGAGCGTTGTGTGATTGTTTGGGGGGCGGCGAGAAATTGCGAACAAACTGCCATGTTCGGATTATTACATGACAAGACAGATAAACCGGAGCCTGCTCAAATGCAGGCTGATATGACGGCTCTGGCAACGGAATATTCCGCCCAGATTACATTGCAAACCGCGCCTGATACGACCTTTTTGTCATCGTTAAATTCTGTGGAGCAAAAGGCGTTATCGCCACGTGAATTCAAAGGCAAAATTGTTGAACCCTGGCAGATCAGCAGTTTTACGGGGTTAACCCGAGGGCATCATATTGAGCAGCCGGATTATGATGCTGAATCAATCATCAGCGAGTGGCAGCCACCCGTAGAAAAAAGTCAGGATCGGTTCGGCTTCCCCAAAGGCGCGAATGCCGGTACCTGTCTGCATAGTCTATTCGAGCATTGGGACTTCCATAGTACCGGTGATGATTGGCAACAGCTGGTAACCAAAACCTTGAGCCAGTTCGGCATTGATACAGAGTGGTCCGCTGTGATTGATACCTGGTTACCCTCAGTTGTCAGCACGCCACTGACCAATGACGGCAGCTTACGATTAAATGCTATTGAGACAGGCAAGCGGCTGGATGAAATGGCGTTTTATTTCCCTGTAAATGCGTTAACCACCCAGAAACTGCAAAAGACCTTAAGCCAATTTGTGCCGGAAATGCCTGTTCTGGAAAACGTGCTGAACCAGCTCAACTTCACTACCGTCACCGGCTTTATGAAAGGCTTTATTGATTTGGTGTTTGAGTTTGAAGGGCGTTTCTATATCGCCGATTACAAATCAAACTGGCTGGGGGATAAAGCAGCCGATTACGATGCGGCTGCGTTGGATGAGGCTATGGTTATGCATGGCTATCCGCTGCAATACCTGATTTACAGTCTGGCTTTACATCGTTATTTAAAAACACGCATGCCAGATTATGACCCGGACCAGCATTTCGGCGGCGTCTATTATCTGTTTATTCGCGGTATGCAAGCAGAATGGGGACAGGCCGGGATTTACTTTGATAAACCATCAGCAGCGCTCTTAGACGCATTGGATAACAGCATGAATGCGGAGCATGGCGATGACTGATGCTCTGAACCTGCTGAGACAACAGGGCTTTAGCGAGCTCGCGTGCCAGTTCGCGCGCTTTATCCAGCGTAAAGAGGATGAAACAAATCCAGTCGTCAGTCTGACCGCAGGTCTGCTTACAGAAGCGATGTCACAAGGTCATGTGTGCCTCAACCTTGCCAACTTGCCTGAAACCATGCATCCCTTAGAGAGCGTGTTGCCAGAGACGGTCAATGACTGGCAAAGCCAGTTAGAAGCAGCGAAAAGTATCGGTAAGCCCGGTGACTACACGCCGATGATTCTGACCGATGACGGCTTGTTATACCTCTATCGTTTCTGGCGTGATGAACAGGAAGTGGCTCAGGCAATTACGCAGCGACTTCATGCGGTGGAAACCCTTAACTTGCCTCAATTACAGCAAAATTTGAACGAATGGAAAAATCCGATTGAAGGCATTGATTGGCAGAAAGTCGCCGTTGCCACGGCGATAAGTCGGCATATGGCTGTGATATCGGGTGGGCCCGGAACCGGTAAAACCACGATTGTGCTTAAAATTCTGCAATGTCTGCAAAATCAATCTGATGCCTTGCGAATCGGGCTTGCCGCACCAACCGGTAAAGCAGCCGCCCGATTGCAGCAATCGATCAGTAAACAACAAAGCCTTGAAGTTAAAACCCTGCATCGACTGTTAGGAATCTCTGAACATAATGATCAGGGCCGCTATAACGCAGAACGCCCCTTACCGCTGGATGTGTTGATTATTGATGAAGCCTCAATGATTGATATCAGCCTGATGGCTAAATTGATGCGTGCCATACCTGAGAAAGCCAGACTTATCCTGCTGGGTGACAGTCAGCAATTGGCCTCGGTGGAGTCGGGTGCCGTGCTGGCGAACCTTAGTGAAGGGACGCAGGGCTATTTTTCAGATCCATTTATTGAGCAGTTCCCAACATTAGGCCTGACAAAAGCGCCACCAGAGCCTTACCACTCAATGCTGACTGACAGTTTTGTCCGGCTGCAACACAGCTACCGGTTTGATAAAGACAGTCTGATAGGGCAACTGGCGGGTTGTGTGAATCAGGGTGACGGTGAACAAACGATAAACCTGCTGCAGGCACAAGAATCCTCTCTCTGGACTCAGCCTGATGAAA
>NZ_CBFHHW010000056.1:3435-5368 GCF_965655755.1 Methylophaga sp.
AGCTTATATCGATGCAGTAGAAAACACGTTATCGCCACAACAGATCATTCAGGCCTTTGAGCAGTTCCGGGTGTTAGCAGCACTCAAATCTGGGCCGCAATCAGTGATGTCAGTTAACCGATTGATGAGCCGTTTTCTGGCACATCGGGGCTGGCGTACAGCGCAGACCTTTTATCAGGGCAGACCCATCATGATTACGCAGAATGATTATCGCCAGCATTTGTTTAATGGTGATGTCGGCATGCTGTTACGTGATGACGATGGCAAGCTCAAAGCGTGTTTCGATTTTGGTGAAGCACTGCGTTGGGTCAATCTAAATCGACTCCCAGCTCACGAGACCGTATTTGCTATGACAGTGCATAAAAGCCAGGGTTCAGAGTTTGATGCCGTGAGCATCCTGATGCCTGATGAGATTAGCCCTATCCTTAATCGGGAATTACTCTATACCGCCATTACCCGGGCGCGAAAAACCGTGGCCATTCTTGCGACAGAACAGGTATTAAGACATACCGTCCATAGACGTCATCAACGGGAAAGTGGGCTGAAACGACAGCTTGAAAAATGAAAGTGCCATCTTTTTTGGCTCGTTTAAATTTTGGTTTTGTTAGATAAAAAATGATTTTGTGTTTATTAAATAATATATTGCTTTAACACTAATTTTGATGGGCAATGAGCTTATATGAACGATCGTTAACATTGATTCTAAGGCTAATGGCCTCATAAATAGACTGTAAGACATAACATGAACAATATCGAAAAGCTTTACGAGGAATATGGAAGAAGATTGATTGACGTCTCTTCGCCCTCGGACATCCCAAAGAAGGTGGCTTTGGTATACATATTGTTCTGGGGAGACCAAGCTCTCGTTGTGGGTGAAGGAAAAGAAAATCGGGCACGTGTCATAGCTGATGACCTTGAAACAGTCACCCCCAATCATAAGAAAGCAATAAAGGTGAGGCTTTACAGGTTATATGGCGACGAGGAAATGGCCTTCTCTGCCTACGTAATCCAGTGTATATCCAAGAGTGAAGCTCAAAGTATTGAGAAGAATCTCCACGTTCTTATCGGTGGTAATAAAAGTGCAATTGAAGCGAAGATACTCGAGGAACTATTCAGTGGGTTGGAGGAACATTCTTTAGTATGTCTTTTACTAAGACAAGCGCTCTGCTCTGCCTTCGATGGCATATCAGATCTCAAGAAGTGGCGACGGGAAGGTTTGATCGAAGACAGTGTGTGGCTTGAAATCTGCCAGAGACTAAGACTCAACTACATGATGCATAACCAGACCTTCTAGAGCGACGCATCGCCGTCAAGGCGTCCGTTATAGTGCTGTTACATAGATGAGGAAAAGTCAGATTTGGAGTTAGCCAACGTAGTCCCGTAATCAATGGGGGGCAGAGTGTTTGATTGGATTTTACTTTAGGCCATTAGATTAATTTCATAGTCACCAAGCAAGGATTGCTGCCCGATTACTCAATAACAACATCAACCAATAAAGCTGAAGTTTTGGGAAGTGAGCGTTTCAAACGACAGGTTGAAACACAGACTAACCAACGTGTGGAGGCTGCTAATCGTGGTGGTGACAGGAAATCGAAGCAATTTCGTGAGCAAGCTAGAAATCAAACACTCTGATCCTATTGATTACAATTTATGAGTATTCCTTAGCAAAGCGTTATATATTGCTTGCCGAAAGATTCATGTCATATTGATAAAGGGAAGCAATGGGGTATTTATATCTGGCGATAGCGATAATCGCAGAAGTTATCGGCACGAGTGCATTAAAGGCTTCAGAGGAATTTACAAAGCCTTTAGCTAGTATTAGCGTCGTAGTTGGCTATGCCGTCTCGTTTTATTTTCTATCACTTGTTTTAAAAACAATTCCAGTAGGGATTGCTTATGCCATTTGGTCCGGCTTAGGGATCGTACTGATAAC
>NZ_CBFHHW010000057.1:0-5315 GCF_965655755.1 Methylophaga sp.
CAATCATGAATGAGTGACATCCTCTAATACATCAGTTTGGTTCCAGCGCTCACCGTAAAACATAACCGCCAGTGCAACGCCTGAAATCAAAACTAAAAGCAGGCCCGGTATCGCTGCCTGACCGAAATAACCGGCTTCATAAACACGCCATAAATACGTCGCCAGAGTTTCGAAATCCAACGGACTCAGAATCAGCGTAGCCGGTAATTCTCGCATGACTTCAAGAAACACTAAAGCCGCACCCGCCACAATACCGCGCAAACTTAGTGGCAGTGTGATGCGTCGAAACGCTTCTTTGCGGCTGGCACCCAACAAGCGTGCCGCTTTAACCAGACTCGGGTCGAGACGCTCGGATGTCGAACGAATAGCGCCCACCGCCAAGGGTAAAAAGCGCATAACATAGGCCAGAACAAGTAACGTCAAGGTTTGGTAGAGCACTGAAAGCTGTAACCCCACATAAACCAGTGCCGTACCCATAACAATGCCCGGGACACCAAAACCAAGAAAGCTGACGCGCTCCATAAGACGACCAAACTTACCGCTGATGGCTGCCTGCGCCACCGGCAAAGCAAAAATGACGGTGGCAATTGCAGCAAATAAAGCCGCATAAGCCGAGTTCCAGGCGTAGATCAACTCGAAATTACCGGCGCCTTCACGCCATAACCAGACACCGAACACTGCTAGTGGTAACACTATCGCCAGAATAACTACAGGCGAACAGGCGAGTAGCATCAATGAGCTGCGCAGACGGCCAGGCCACAAAGTCAGGGATTTACCGGGACGTTCACGTGTGCCCATGACACGTGATTCCAGAAATAGAATCAATCCGACAATGACCAGTAGTTGCAAAGACAACATGGCCGCCTGACTGAGACCAAAGCTGTTGTATTCGACATAGATCATGCGCGTAAAGGTATCCAGTCGCATGATTGCAGGTGTACCGAAATCCGATAAGGCATACATTGCTGCCAGTAAGGCACCGGCTGCGATACCGTTGGTGATTCTTGGCAATACCACCGACCACAGACTGCTGAACAAAGACATGCCTAAAGTACGGGCTGCATTGACTAAGCTGGCATCAAGACTGAGCAGAGAGGCTCTTACAGTGAGCATTACAAAGGGATAAGTATACAAGGCCATGACAACGCTGGAGCCGAACAGACCATCAAAACTCGGAGTACTGAATCCTGTGAGCTGCTCAATTTCTCCGCCCGGCCCAAAAGCTGCGTATAAGGTAAACGCGCCAATGTAGCTGGGAATAGCCAGAGGCGCAGCCAGCACTATCAGCCACAAACGTGACCAGGGTAATTTGACGTAAGCCGTCAGTAACGCCAAAGGCACGCCAATAATGACAGCACCTATGGCGGTCAATACCATCAGCAAGATTGTGTTTGTGAAAATTTCTAAGTTACGGGCATCAAACAATTGCGGGCTGTCTGCTGCCAGAGACAGTAGAACGACAACAGGCATTAATGCCATTAAGGCAATAATGAAAGCCAGTGGGTAGGACGGTGACCATCGCTTCATAAAATGCCGACGTTACGCATCAAGTCAATGGTTGGGCGCAAGTCAGACAACTGTGTCAGATCAACCTTGGGTGGATTAATGGTTTCAAGCTCAGGTAGCCCTTTTGGTGAGGCAACATCGTTTGCCAGTGGAATTTCATAGGCTTCTTCAGCCAAGTAAGACTGCACTTCTTTTGATAACAGATAACGAATGAAGTTAACGGGCAGCTCGCCCTCTTTAAGGGCCAGAATACCCGAAGCATTTACCAGACATCCGGCATCATCCCGGGTAAATGCTAGATCGACATTAGCATCAGGCTTACCGGACTTAAGGCGTAAGGTGTAGTAATGATTAGCTAGGCCAATATCGACTTCACCACGCTCTACGCCCATCACCACACCAAGCTCGCCAGCATAGGTTTTTGCACGTTTGTCCATAGCCCTTAGCCAATCAGACGTGGCACTGTCCCCTTCCAGCAATCGCATAGCAGTGACAAAAGACTGAAATGCTGCATAGGCAGGTGCCCAGCCAACAGTTAGATCGCTGTCAGGCAAAGCCATGATGTCCTGTGGGATTCTGTCAGCCGTTAAACGCTTAGTGTTGAAAGGTATGGTTCGAATGCGACCGGTGACTGGCACCCAGTCAGGGAAACGAAAATCTTCTCGCATTTGTCCTGTAAGATTTTCAGGTAATTTCTCTGCCAGCCCAGCGGCTGTGACCATGCCGATAGCGCCTGAATCAACGCCCCAGAAAAGATCGGCGCGCCTGACACCGGCTTTGGCCTCTGCCAGTATTGCATTGGTCAATGAGGCCGTTGGTCCACGGCGGATACGAAGCTTGAAGTCGGGGTTACGTTCTTCTATGGCTTTTATCACATTTTCATACAGACCACCCTCGCCTCGTCCCAGGTAGAGCGTCAGTTCACCTTTCAATTCTGGCAACACATCGACTGAAACGGCACTGGTTGGATCAGCCAGTACACGGTTGATGCTGAATGGTAATGTCCCGGCAGCGGCCAGCGCTGCGAGTGACTGTACAAATGTTCTTCGTTGCATTTAGAAAACGTCCTTTCTCTCTTCTGCTGATTCTTTAAGCAAAGAAGAAGCTTTATCCAGTTTCGTCTGCATGCTTGTGACGACATTGCGGACATCATCAACGCTTTTGCCATCCTGAATAATGGTCGGCAACGTCACGTTGAAGTCTTTTTCAAGATCTTCAACCAGATCAGCATCGATTGCGATTAACTCACCTTCGACACCTTCAAACAGATTCAGATAGGTGTCATGCACAATTGATACGGCTTCTTTAGGTAACTTCTCGGCATACTTCGCCACAACCCGGTTCAGGTTATTATCAATAACATTAAGTGCTTCGATAGAGTTAGTCGGGCTTTCCTCAGTGGTCGCTACATGTTCAGTAAGACCTTTGTCCTGATACTGTGCCGCTAACTTAACAGCGCCCAGTCCTTGCCACAGCGCTTGTTGAAGAAGGTGTTGTTGCATACGAACCGTTTCAACGGGCTCATTCTCTTCGATAGCATCTTTCACGCCAAACAGACCTTGCCAGATAGAGGCATAAACCGGGACATAGTTCGTTTCGATAGCTGAATGAAAATCTACTGCCTCCCAGTGTTCGACTAATAAATCAGGTTTGGCTTCTTCGACGCCTCCCTCTTGATAACGGGCGATCATGTCATCTACTTTGCTATTAAGCCAGCTTACTTCCTGACTGTAGTTATCAAGATTGTCTGTAAGGTGATTGACATGTTCTCCCACAGCACCGGTGGCAAAAGCCGTTTGTGATGTGAATAATGCCAACGCTCCAACTAGACCGATCATGTGCTGGCGTTTAATCCAATTGATTTTCATTATATTTTCTTCTCCCGGAAATTAGCGTCATTCAATTAACTTAATCTTCTTGATAATAATACTCATTTCTATTACCAAGGTAAACCAGCCTGTCACTATTTATAACGATGTGCAGTCAGAATAATTAAGGTTTTCCCCTGAATGATGACCCTATTCATTGTTCTGATGCATTAGCGCTGTTTGAGTATATTCTGCACAAAGTTGACTATTATGAATGAAAACCGTTCGCGCTCCTATCCTTAACAAGAGAGAAAAACGTTGTGAGGCAGTCGCACTGTAATGCGTTTCAGCTGGTGATTGCATAGTGGAGTCGTTGTACAATAGCGCTCTTTAATTTCTAACCTGAATAAGCGAACGCACTCACTATGAAAATTCAAAGCGATTTTGTTGATCTCGATACGCCAACCGGCATTATGCGCACTTATATTCATCGTCCGGTTGGTGAAGGAAGCTTTCCAGTCATTTTGTTCTATTCAGAAATATTCCAACAAACAGGACCGATTGAACGTGCTGCTAGACTGATGGCAAGCCATGGTTATGCCGTCCTGGTTCCTGAGGTCTTCCACGAATTGAACCCAATAGGCACAATTCTGGGTTACGACGATGCTGGTCGTGATAAAGGTAATGCAGACAAAGAAGCGAAAGATGTGCAGGACTACGACTCTGATAACGCTTCGATGATTCAATATGCTAAACAACAATCATGGTGTAACGGCCATATAGGCGCAATGGGATATTGCATTGGTGGTCACTTGGCTTTCCGCGCTGCATTGCAGCCTGAAGTCAAAGGAACGGCCTGTTTTTATGCTACTGACTTACACATTCAAAAAATTCCCAATAAGCCCGGGCAGCACAGTATGGAACGTTTGGATGATATTAAAGGTGAGTTGCTGATGATTTGGGGTAAGCAGGATAATCACGTGCCTCGCGAAGGGCTCGATAAAATTCACTCTGTTCTGAATGAGACGGACATTACCTTTACCTGGCATGAGTTCAATGCAGAACATGCTTTTATGCGCGATGAAGGCGATGGTGGTCGCTATGATGCCCAAACTGCGCAGTTGGGCTACCAACTCGCGTTGAACTTGTTCAGCAGAACATTACGCTAAAATCAAACACCAATAAATACCCGTGTAAGACCTTGAAGTAACTCAAATCATAGGGGGATCAGTATTTGACTGATCCCCCTTTTTCTAAATTGTTGACTGCATCACATAACTCAACAGCACCAAGTGTTTATTGTTGTTCATAGATTTGTCAGGTATTGCTATGAATAACACAAGAAAAACCCCCATGCTGATGGGATGGAACGATGATTATGATCAACATAAAGAGATCATAGATGAACAGCATCGTTCGATATTGAGTACCATCAACTCTATTTATTATCTCTTCCTAAAGGCGGACGATACCAATATCATCAAACATGTGATGATGCTCCATTCACAACTTAAAATTCATTTTCAAACTGAAATTCTAATCCTGAAAAAAAATGAGTCTCCACTCTTAGCAAACTATGAAAAGCAGGCAGACGCATTTTTGGATTCGCTTCTTGATGTGTGTGAAGTAAAAAGTGATGAGCATCAAACGCAACTGCTATTTGAGAAATTTAAATCATGGTGGCAAAGTCATCTTGAGTTACATAAAGAGATCACACCTTATCTATTCAACTGGCGGGGCGATTATTGCAAGATTGTAGCCTGAGGCCTTTCTGAATTGGCCGCAATTGAATGCTTACGTTTGGTATTTTGAAGGCTTTTATCAAATAACTATGTGCTAAGTTTCTCTTTCAGCAGTAATTTCAAAAAAAGCCGAAATAAAGCGAGCAAATCCTAAAAAGATGTTGTAACATGCCTCGCTTTCTTGGGGTGCTTAGCTCAGCTGGGAGAGCATCGCCCTTACAAGGCGAGGGTCGGGGGTTCGATCCCCTCAGCACCCACC
>NZ_CBFHHW010000058.1:0-4974 GCF_965655755.1 Methylophaga sp.
CCACGTGCGACACCATAACGAATAGCCGCAGCCACTGCGGCCCCGGCAAAACCACCACCTGCCGCAATCGGGTTGAAGGCATGCCAGAAGATTAATCCGAACGCATCCGGCACTTCCTGGATGTTCAGAATAATGACAACTAAAGCCGCACCAAGGTAGGCCACAATCATAAAGGGCACCAGCATTGAGGTGAAACGACCAATAGATCGAATGCCGCCAATCAATACCAGCCCAGTCATGATCATTAAAATACCGCCGGTTAACCAGCTAGCAATACCGAATACCTCATCCAAGACCGCGGCAGCGGAGTTTGCTTGGGTCATATTGCCGATACCGAAAGCGGCGCCAGCAGTGAATACAGCGAAGAGGACACCTAGCCATGGCAGACCGGCGCCTTTGGCAATGTAGTACATTGGTCCGCCACGCATCCCCTTCTCACCCTGCTCACGATATCTCACTGCAAGTAAAGCCTCGGCATATTTGGTTGCCATGCCGACAAGGCCGGTTATCCACATCCAGAAAACAGCGCCGGGACCGCCCAAGGTGATCGCCGTAGCAACGCCGACAATATTACCGATACCGACCGTTGCTGCCAGCGCTGTCGTCAAAGCCGCAAAGTGACTGATATCGCCCGCTGACTTATCATCTTTAGCAAGCACCAGACGAAAAGCATGACCAAGCGCACGAAACTGCAGCCCCTTGAGAATGACCGTAAGGTAAACACCGGTTCCCACCAGTAAAATCAACATAGGCGGGCCCCAGACCCAGCCAGATAACGTAGACACCCACTCTGACAGTAGTTCCATGCTCAATTCCTTGAAAAGTACTAGCTGAACTTATGTTAGATGGCGATAACTGTCAAACAGAGAACCAGCAAGATGGAAAGAATCGACGTGGATGGACTATCGATGCAGAATATTGAAAATAGGACTCAGGCCTTACCCCAACCATCCTGACCTGAGTAAAGTTGTCTTTATGAGCACATTTAATCAAATACCAAAGAGTGACAGTTAAATATCTATTTGGCTTAGACTTAACTAAAAAGCTACTTACGGGTAATGTCTGACAAGGGTAGACACCTTTTCTGGTAAAAACTGTAACTAAAACCATAAGAGGCGAGACGAACACGACCACAGCGATAAGCACGGCGGTGAGTAATAGCTTCATTTCCCTTCTTAACGCACATGCTTAGTGGCGCCGGAGTGAACGCGGAGGCGTCCTAGCCGCGCGCTTTGCGTGGCGCCTACAACCATTTGTTATGTTTTATACCACGATTGATAATTGGGATTAGAATCTTTCATATCGACGTATAACCACACCATTCGGTCTACAAACCATGCTTTAAAAACCATTATCCAAAAATTGCCGAGAACTAAGATCCAAAAATCTAACGCATACAGTCCATAAATAAAGAATGGCAGGCCAAGAGCTGATAAAGACTGTAAAGTTCGGCAGAATGTACGATGCCGAACGGGAATATCTGTATTTTCCCGATTTAGGTAGATTCGTTCTCCAAAGGTACCCATTGAGGCCCAACTATTTGTTTTTCTTGGTACATTAAACAGGCGAGGGTTGAGCCAAACCCACAAAAAAGCTAGAGATATTGGAGCGATGGAATAGATCCCAATCCAATCTCTCGACCAAAATGCAATGGAAATTATCGGCAATGCAGTAAATCTAGTGTATACGCTCCATGGATTGGAATGCCTCATCCATACTTCGTCAGTCATGGACATTGATTTTTCTGCGATTTTAATGATATCCATGCGTATTCCTAGAAAAATAACGCGGAGCGAAGCGGCGGCCCGACAGGAACGTCCACCTTACGTGAATTGTGATGCCTGCCACCAAACACGGAAAAATATAAAGCCTATCGTGCCCACAACAACGCAAAAGCAGATAACGAAAAACCATCAGTAATACGGCCTGATCCGATGACGGCCTTGATCTGATCCTCAGGTATTACAACGGGGCCTTGGACTTCACTATCTGTAGATGAAGAGGGAGTTGCTTGACCAACGTCCACGAAGAATGCGGTCACTGTTGAGGCTAAAATGGCTGAATTGGGCTGAAGCGTTCCAAGCTCGACAAGCCAATCTTCACTAATTTTTAAACCAGTCTCTTCCTCCAGCTCTCGGGTAGCACATTGACGCGCTGTTTCACCGGGCTCCCCATAGCCTCGTGGAGCCTCAATAAAAACTCCTTTGTTTGCTTTACGTTCAACTTCCACAAATACAAAGCCTTGGGCAGATCTTACCAGTACCACTGCGCCATTTTGGGAGCCAGACTCCCTTATGTAGTGAAATTGACCATCTTTAATCACACTAAACCAAGGATTCTCATATACAGCTTTCACTTTAACTCCAAGCCTATTGCACGCTGCATTTTTTGATACATACCAAACCAATTTTTTCGACTAAAGTAGTCTTCTCCACGTTCAGACATTTTTCCTTCTACATAATCCATCGCCTGATCAGTTATCAACTTAGAAAGCGCTGTCGTACCCATAGTTGAAATAATTTCAAAAATTTTAAAAGCATATTCAACAAGTTCTATCTCCTTCCGCAAGGATCTATAAGAAACACTAGCGTCTAGAATAATCTCTGGAACATCATTAATATACTTTATATTATCTTGCAGAAAGCCTTCACCTTCTTTTGCGAAGAGAGAATTGTATGCCGGATCGATAACTTCTGCCTTGAACTGACGACTGGTTAATTCACTTTTCTTTCCGAAATAGTCATCAGAAATACCATACCATTCTGAACGGGATATTTTGTCTTTTACCAAGTTATAAAAAAGAGTACGTTCACCATCATCATCAAAAAAATGGCCTATACAACTATCATCATGCAGACGTCGGCTAACTTCCCTGGTCAAACTATCAGGCGATAGTTCAAGTTTTTCGGTAAGATATTCGAGCTCGGCCAGAGCCTTTTGAGTAGCCTTTATACGGTCGATAAGATCACTCTCCTGCCACTTACCTAAGCTGGATTTGGTGGGACTGCCCTCAACGCTCGAAAGAATGAAATCACTGGGTAGCGCCTCATAATAATCCAACAGAGACATGCCTTCACTGAGATTAAAGCCCCTTAGAACAAGTGCTCCCTGACCCTCTTCGTTCAAATATTTAACTATATTTCTTCGAGACAGCAGACGATGAAACTCAAGATTGTCGATCAGAATGTTCGGAGAAATTACAACGCCCTCGCCAAATGTCATACCTGTAAGGAAGCGTTTTCTTAGCTCACCTGGAGAGAGGCATCTAACGGAGTCACAGTTTGAAAGAAGCAATTTTTCTTTTAATAACATCCTGTTTTCTCAAAACAAACTTAAACTCAGAAACAGCTCAACTGAATTGGTGTGATGGTAAAATCATCTCACTCAGCTTAACGTTTAAGCTAACCGGCCGTGCGTTAGCGCGGTCGGATTGAGTGAATTGTTATGTTTTTAGTAAGTGCAAATACGAATCTAATAATCATCGGGGGCAGAGTAAAGTTATTTTTGATTTAACTTAAGTTTCAAAAGATTGAATATTTAATTTTACTCTGACCCCAATTATTCCGGCTACAGCACAGTGTTAGGCATTTTATCAAAATCAGTCCATTTCATGGTTAATCAAGCACCTCAACCTTCACCGCCTTGCATTCAAACCGATTACTGGATATTGCCTTAACTTGTATTTTGCTCAAATGAACTTTCATTCCTTTTTGTAACGTTTTTCCGTTTTCCATCAGTGACTTGATCATTGATGGCTCAATACGCGCTGTACTTGCACATTTTTCTTTCCATTTCGGATGTGATGGTGCGTCAATGATATGTCTAGCCCTGCCAGCATTATGTCGATATATGCCTACAACATCATTACCAAACCACCACGAACCTGAAGGAAGATAATCTGGATCGGCTTTCGATTGATAGGGTGTATTCGTAAATTTTTTGTTGTGTTCAGCATCACACTGCTCTCCAAGCTTAGCCGTTTGATCTGCCTCTTGTTGCTTAGCGGCCGCAAGACAATAGCGCCAACAGAGTTTGTATCCGTGCTCAATACATTGGTCTGCCTTGTCCCGATAAGAAAGTGTGTCTGCAAACACTGTATTACCATAAACGAGTAATACCACCAAAACGTAACTCGGAAATAACATGAACTTCATAAACAACTCCTTTGCTTGATTGTTATGTTTTCTTTCGTGATCTGTAAAACATCTGTCAGAACTTGCATGCCTAACGCCTTAATCAGCTGCGCCGATAAGTCTGCTGCATTAGTTAAAGATATTGGTAAAATGTTTGGTGGTATTTTAGAGTCTCATCAAGAAGCTTCTGAGTATGCTGGTAAAAGAGTTGGTACTGATAATCTTGTTGAATTCAAGAAAGAAAGAATGAACACAACTTTTTTGTAATGATTTTTTGAAAATAAAGAGATTATGAAATCAGAGGAGGGTCGTTCTTTGAAGGGAGTTTTAACCGAAGGTAACGTTTGGTTGCCATCTCGGGTTTAATGTTTAAATATTTAGATAATTCGCTGATGAATAAATTTTTATAGAAAGCATTAGCCGCAGAGTAATTGTCCTTGTTTAATGCATATTTAAACTTTTGAATTTGTAAATATTGTGATTTAAGCAGGTGAGAAGAGTAGTCGAAAACACTAGTTGGGGTGGCCTCGTTATTGAAGTGGTTTGTTGCCTCGTGCATTGTGTCTGCACGCTGAATAGAATTGTTGGTGTTTTGAGCTGAAAAAGAAAGCGCAAACAGAAGGAATATCATACCAAAGATACCGTTGGAAATTATTTTATTGTATGAGTTTTCTGTTTGCATGTTATAGTAAAGGTACTTAATGTATTACTTGTTGTCAAGTATTATGCCCTTTGGTTTAGAACGACTAATTGTTAGTTAACATGAGATCACAATTCGATTCTACCGCATCAACAGTTGCACCCAACGTTTTGTAAAATCTAATGGCATTCTCATTCCATC
>NZ_CBFHHW010000059.1:0-4923 GCF_965655755.1 Methylophaga sp.
CAATTAACGTCATTCCTTTTTGATTTTGCATGTTTATCTCCTTAGTCAATTGACTGCCCCAACCGGTTCCACATTATACCGCCAGCATTCCAATCCCAGCTCATCCAGATAAAGAAAGCTTTCCCCACGAGATTTTCTTCAGGTACAGTGCCCCAATAACGGCTGTCATTGCTATTATCACGATTGTCGCCCATAACAAAATAATGGCCTTCCGGTACCACCGTCTCACCTTCAACAAGACGTTTTCCTGGTTCCACCAGAATCAAATGACCATTCTCCCCTAAATGTTCAAAGCGTAATTCTGAGCCAGGTTCAGAAATAGCTCTTAAATCAGCTGTTTTTTCTCTAACTTCCTGCCCCACAGCTTCACCATTAATATAAATGGTTTTATTAAAATAGCCTACTTTATCACCAGGCAAGCCAACAACACGCTTAATATAATCCACATCCGGTTTATCTTTGTTGACCTCGCTTTTAGGGTAGCGAAATACCATCACATCACCTCGTTCGGGCTCGCCGGTGTCGAGAATTTTAGTGTGGATAACAGGTAAACGCACACCATATGAAAATTTATTGACCAAAATAAAGTCACCGATATGGAGCGTCGGTACCATAGATGATGAGGGAATTCTGAATGGTTCAGCGATAAACGAGCGGATAACGAGAACCAGCAAAATAATAGGGAAAAATGATCGTGCATATTCAACAACGACAGGTTCTTTCGCTTCTTTATCACGGTTTGGAGCCCAGAAAAGTTTATCGATTAGCCAGATAAACCCCGTCAGGACAACCAATAACACCATTAACGCTGGAAAACTCACTGGGCACTGCTCCTTTTATGAATTCTTGGACAGTTGTAACACTGCCAGAAATGCTTCCTGCGGTACGTCTACTTTACCCACAGATTTCATTCGTTTTTTGCCGGCTTTTTGTTTTTCCAGAAGCTTACGCTTTCTAGAAACGTCACCGCCATAGCATTTGGCCAAAACATTTTTTCGCATCGCTTTAACGGTTGAGCGTGCGATGACATGACCACCGATTGCTGCCTGAATAGCGACATCAAACATCTGCCGCGGAATCAACTCTTTCATTTTTTCGACCAATAAGCGGCCTCTGCTGACACTGGTTTCTTTATGCACAATTAATGACAGCGCATCAACGCGCTCACCGTTAATTAAAATATCCAGTTTCACTAAATCAGCTGGCTGGAAGCGCACAAAATGATAGTCGAGTGATGCATAGCCACGACTGACCGATTTAATTCTATCGAAGAAATCAATAACCACCTCGTTCATGGGCAGCTCATAACTCAACGCAACCTGTTTTCCCATGTATTGCATGGTTTTCTGCACCCCACGCTTTTCAACACATAATGTTATCACCGCACCAAGATGCTCTTGCGGGACCAGAATATCTGCTGAAACGATAGGTTCACGAATTTCATCTACTGTACCGGCATCGGGTAATGACGACGGATTCTCGACTCTGGCAATCTCACCATTTTTCTGCAGAACTTCAAACACAACTGTGGGAGCCGTCGTAATAAGATCCAGATCGTATTCACGCTCAAGGCGTTCCTGAATAATCTCCATATGAAGTAAGCCCAGGAAACCACAACGAAAACCAAAGCCCAGCGCTTGTGATGTTTCTGGCTCGTAAAACAATGAAGCATCGTTAAGTCGCAGCTTTGATAACGCTTCACGAAAGGATTCATAATCATCACTGCTGACAGGGAAAATACCAGCATAAACCTGGGGTGTAGCTTCTTTGAACCCTGGCAGCATAGTGTCTGCCCCGTGACGCGCATGAGTCAATGTATCACCAACCGGGGCACCATCAATTTCTTTGACGCCAGAAATGACATAGCCCACATCACCACAATCAAGGACATCACAAGGTGTTCGTTTAGGCGTAAATGTACCAACCTGATCCACCTGATACTCCTGTCCGGTGGACATGACTTTAATCTTGTCTTTGTTTTTTAGTGAACCATCGACGATACGGACCAATGAAATGACGCCAACATAACTATCGAACCAGGAATCAATAATCAGCGCTTTAAGCGGACCGTCTGGATTACCTTTAGGTGGTGGTATTCTGGCGACTAGCTCTTCTAGTACATCTTCAATGCCCAGACCTGTTTTGGCACTACAACGAACGGCGTCCATCGCATCAACACCAATAATATCCTCAATTTCCTGTGCCACAATATCCGGTTCAGCAGAAGGTAAATCGATTTTATTCAGCACCGGCAAGACTTCCAATCCCAAATCAATAGCCGTGTAACAATTGGCTACACTTTGTGCTTCGACACCTTGTGCTGCGTCTACCACCAACAAAGCCCCCTCACATGCAGACAATGAACGTGATACTTCATAGGAAAAATCAACGTGGCCTGGGGTATCGATAAAGTTAAGTTGATAGGTTTCACCATCACGTGCTTTATATTCAAGTGACACACATTGCGCTTTTATCGTGATTCCGCGTTCACGCTCAAGATCCATCGAATCAAGTACTTGCTGGGACATCTCACGATCGGTAAGACCGCCACAGACTTGGATGAAACGATCCGCAATCGTAGATTTCCCATGGTCAATATGAGCAATAATTGAAAAGTTACGTATTTTATTCATTTAGTTACAATTTTATTGGTGACACCGTGCAATAGCTCCAGCGTTTTTATCTCATTTACAAAATCTAAAGATTTACCGCTAACAGCAGAAATGGGTCTGTGTATCACGCTTTCAGCAAATGACCGAATATTATACGCATTTAACTGGTACAACACGAAAATGCGTCTCTCTGATGTAGCTTGTCAAAACGCGTTGTAAACAAACTTATAAAGTGATTCTGACTCTTTTCATTAATTAAAAAAAAAGCAGCTGACTCAAGCAAGTCAGCTGCTTTTAGTAAGAGAAGAGTATTTACGTTACTCAGTTATCTTTAACGCTAAGAATTGTGATTCACCACCACGTTGGATTAATACTGGAATCGGTTTATCGGCAGGTAATTCTTTAGCGACTTCAATGAATTGATGTGCATCATTGAGATCGACATTATTTAAACTCAAAATCACATCACCTGGACGAATTCCTGCATTGATAGCAGGGCCTTTCTCCACTTTCATGACCATCACACCGCCGGTTTCAATACCTAACTTATCGCGCTGCGTCGGTTTGAGATCAGTTACTTCCAGACTCAAACGGGTATCAACAAAACGACCTTGCTTGTTACTGTTACTGGCAAGCTCTTCATCTTCTGGCAACTCTTCAATTGTTACCTGGATAGTGTCGCGTTTGTTATTGCGCATGATCTTAACATCAACTTCTTTGCCTACAATCGTGCGTCCTACAATAGGAGGCAAGTCAGATGAAGCTTCAACATCTTTTCCGTCAAACTCAAGAATCACATCACCGGCTTTAAAGCCTGCCGCAGCAGCAGGACTGTCCGCTACCACGCGAGAAACAAGCGCACCACGAGGTTTATCCAAACCAAACGATTCAGCCAGTTCACGAGTGACATCCTGAATCACTACACCTAACCAGCCACGACTGACATAACCTTGAGATTTAACCTGAGCAACCACATTCATAACAGTGTCTATCGGGATAGCGAAAGAGACCCCCATAAACCCACCGGTGCGGCTGTAAATCTGCGAATTAATACCAATGACTTCGCCTTTCAGATTGAACAACGGTCCGCCGGAATTACCTGGGTTGATTGCTACATCCGTTTGTATGAAAGGTACATAGCTATCACTTGGCAAACTTCGACCCAGTGCGCTGACAATGCCGGCTGTCGCCGAATAATCAAAACCAAAAGGAGAACCGATAGCCAATACCCATTCCCCCACTTTCAGCTTGTTCGAATCACCGAGCTTGACCGCTTTCAAGCCTGTTGCATCAACTTTTAATACAGCCACGTCACTGCGTTCATCACTGCCAAGTAGCTCAGCTTCCATTTCAGTTCGATCACTGAAACGAACGATAATTTCTTCCGCATCTTTGATGACATGATGATTTGTCAGGATGAAACCGTCCGAAGACAAAACAAAACCTGAGCCTAGAGATTCACTTTCTCGTGGTGATGGTGGCATGCCACCAGGACCCTCAAAAAATTTCTTAAAGAAGTCGTCAATACCCGACCCCTCTGGTAAATCCAAGCCACGAGGTAGCATTGATGTCGGTGTTTGTGCATTTTTGTTACGGGTACTGATATTAACCACAGCCTCGCCATTCTCGGCAACGAGGTCCGTAAAATCGGGTAGATTACGAGCTTGAACATTAAAGCTTATCATGACCCATGCAAACAGCATCATTAAAGCTGACCAGGTTTTGTATTGTCTCATCATAAATCCTCTGTTGTTTTTACTTGTACACCGGTATTTTTATTTTTGAGTCGTTTTTTGACTAAAAAAAATCCAGCTAATAGTCCTGATAGACCAGCTATGATTTCAACCAGTTCCCCGGAGTTTGCCATTCTGGCCAGAGTTGCCGATGCAAACAGCATCAATAGGGGCACTAAGTACATCATGAATGCACCAGACAGGAGTGCCTGCTCGGGAATAGATACAACTACATTTTGTCCGATTTTGAGGTTTTTGTTGGTTTTCACAGCGATACGTGAAAACCGCTGCCCGATATGTTTTGCAAGAAGGCCTGTTCCACACCCTTTCCTGGCCTGACACTGACCACAGGTCGATTGCCGTTCTGCTTCAACCCAGACCTGGTGAGCATCCCGTCTAATTACAGTCGCTTTTTGTTCAATCATTCTTGTGCCGCAAGGTGAGTGATTGCATTCCCAATCTTTTCAACTGTTACCGTTGGCACTTCGCCAACGACAGTCACAAAATGTGCATGCATGGTTGTGCCAAAAGCATTAATGGCGCCAACATGAGAGGCACCTCGCAGATGGTTATGTTGG
>NZ_CBFHHW010000060.1:0-4811 GCF_965655755.1 Methylophaga sp.
TCTGAAGATAATGATGTGCCTTCAGGTAAGAAACATGACTAAGCGAGTCTAGCTGTCTAAAAACTAGTCATTAGAGTGATCATGACCATCTACGAGGTTCAGCCAGTGAACAGACCCTGCGCCCAGAAACCGCTGTCTGGGATAGCATGATAAGCACAATCCCCGCTTATCCCTAAGGGTCAGTGCTCTCGGTTCAATGCGGCCTCGAGAACTCCTTATCTCTCAAATCCTACCGTAATTTCGTGCTCGAACAGTGGCAGAAAACAGACTAGTTTATTATCCTGCGATTCAAAAAAACGCCAGGCTGGGCCTGGCGAACCGTAACAGTATGGTACTGATATATCTATACCACATTAATAGACACACTAACTTTAGCTATGGTTCGAACTAATCGTCACTTTTACGACGAGAACCCACCGGAGAATTATAAAACACTGTAACGCTGATAAAATCGTTAATCGAAGCAAGTTGCATGGTTTGCCTAACCTTAACTTTTCACAAAAATTTTCAAGCATTTATTCAATAGTAACGCCATCACAAAATTGGTTGCTAAAAAATGAATGTAGAAGAGCGAGTTAGACTCTTAGAACTCGAAGTCCATGATTTAAAATTTGTTGTGAATAGAATGACCAGAATGCTAATAGATTTGGAACAAAACTTTGATGATTTCTCCCAATTCATAAACCTTTACCAACATAAAAGCCATCATGAAAATAAAGATTCTCTCAGGTTGCCATGGGAAAATGCACAGGCAGCCGAAGATTTGTCATTTCTAGCTAAACATGAAAGCTCTCTTTAACCTAGACTAGGCTGAAATAGCTTCTTAGAGCTTCATAATTGACACAAATTTCTCTTCCTTATTCCGGTAAGATAGCATCCATAGAATGCTTTCACTTAACTGTAGCTTTGACGGCAGTCGCAACACTGCAAATTAGTTAGTAATATCAGTATCGCCCCTCCATAATACTAATTAGATTCATCAATAGTTATCCAAAATGAAGCCAATGGAGCAAGAGAGTTTTATTCATGCCAATAACACCTGAAGAGTTAAAAAAATTGCGCAAAAGCCTCGGCCTTACTCAGCAGGAAGCAGCAAAAAGTATATATGTCACCTTACGTTCATGGCAGAACTGGGAAACAGAAAAAGAAATGCAAAATCATAGGGTTATACAAGAAGGTCTTCTTGAGTTATTTTTCATAAAGCATAATATTTCATACAAAGTACTTGCAGATGGGCCACACATAGTGTATAAATAGAGGCAAGTGGCGGAATCACCCGCCATTATTTTTGCCAAGGAGTGCACACTATGTGTGTTATTGATAATGTAAACTTTGACACCCTGACAACAAACGTTGACTTGAACCCTCAACATAAAAAGTTGATGGATGATTCGTATGTTGGTGGTTTCACGGATGCTGATGGTTGTATAGGCGTTGCAAAACAGCGTTACAAAGGACGCGACAATATCTGTCATCGCCTCAAGCTCAGCATCGCGCAAAATAACCTTGAAGTGCTGGAAGAAATCCAAAAAATCATTGCTGAAAAAAGTTTTATTTCAAAACAAAAACGTGACAGCTCAAGTAATCGGCAAGGCTACTCACTAGTTTATGACGGTGCGCATGCACTGCGTGCCATACAGAAGATAGCTCCCTTCCTGCGTCGAAAGCAATATGAAGCTGAAGTCGCCCAGAAAATGTGGGAAGAGGGCAAAATGGGGCAACGCCCTGGTCCCAAGGGTTGGCCACCAGAGGTGTATGAAATTCGTGAAAAATGGGCACAAAAGCTCTCGAGACTGAAGTAGATACATCATTCCCTCCATCCGGGCGAATGGAGGGAGATCAACCTCAGCTTCGGAGTAACTATGTCTAAAAAATCACTTAGAGAACTTGTTGATGACAACCTTGGAAAACCCACCGGCACCAACCTGTCTGATGAGCTTCACATTCGTGAGTTGGAGGAAGAGCCTCCTGCAGTCGGTACCGGCCTCTATATCTACAAACAAGATCATGTCATCAGTGCGCATAAACGTGAATTCAATCAGACACGCAAAGCGATCCTCAAAGAACTGAGCAAGGAAAGCAATTGGAAGCCCTTTGCCCTGATCAGAGAAACTCTGGTTGATGAGTTGGATAATTTGGCTGAACAGTTTGCTAATTTCAGTGAAGTGATTGAACTCTGTAAGCGTAACCTGCAGTTATTCAGTCTGGAGTCACCTGAGGTCATCAGCTTTCCCCCGTTATTGTTATCGGGACCACCGGGTGTCGGCAAAACCCGTTTCATGTCCGAGCTTGCCAAAGTGTTTGGGACTGATTTTTTCACCCTCGATTTTTCGACACTCTCGTCAGGGTTTATTGTTAGCGGAGGTAGCAGTTCATGGAGCGAGAGTAAACCAGGCTTTATCAGCGAGAGCATCAGAAAGAGCCGTTATGCCAATCCCATCGTTATGCTCGATGAAATCGATAAAGTCTCTGCTGATCTGCGTTTCGACCCATTAGGCGCTTTTTACGGTTTGTTTGAATCGCACACAGCACGTCAGTTCAAAGATGAATATCTCGACATTCCGATGGACCTGAGTGGCGTACTGTGGGTCGCGACAGCGAATCAGCCTGAGCGAATACCGGCCCCTATCCGGTCAAGAATGATTGATATAGAAATAAAACCGCCCAGTGCGGCGCAATCCCGGGATATTGTAAAAGCCATTTACCGGGAGTTGCTTGAAGCCAACGCTTGGGGAAAGCATTTTGATAAAGAATTGGACGAGAGTGTTATTGATGCTTTTGCAGCCGTACCACCCAGGCTGATGAAGCTGGGGTTGGAAAAGGCGTTGGCTCATTCGGCTTCGAGAACGCCGTCAGATTCCAGACCCATCTATCTTCTGCCTGATGATGTGAACATGCAGGACAAACAGCATAAACCGGCAGGCATCGGCTTTCTGGCCAGTCTGGGATAAGGGGCACATATGAAAATTGCTTATATCAGTGATTTACACAATGAGTTTCTGCGTGAAGCCGGGTTACCCGTACCTGATATAGAACTTAACGAACCTGTTGATGTGCTGGTTCTGGCTGGTGATATTGATGTCCAGGAGTATGGCGCTCACTATGCTGTTCGGCAAAGTGAGCTTCTTGGGCTGCCTGTTATCTATGTGATCGGTAATCATGAGTTTTACCAGTCAGACAGCCTATCCGTTAAGGATAAAGTAGAGAGCCTGACCAGAAACACGGATGTTCACTTTCTGGATGGTGACTCAGTCATTATTGATGATGTGATGTTTATTGGCGCGACACTCTGGACTGACTTTATGTTGTTTGGGGAAGCGAAGCACCATCTGACAATCAGTCATGCCAGTTTTAATATGACTGACTATGCCGAAATTCGGCTGCCCGATAAACCGTTTTCGCCAAAGCTGACCGTCAGAGACACCCTTCTTTGGCACAAACTTGAAAAACAGTTTATTGAGGAGGCACTGATGATGTCTGATGCTAAGAGCATACTGGTTGTTACCCATCATGCCCCCTCCCTACGATGCATTCCGATGCATGAACAATCTGATTTGATTTCTGCGGCCTATGCCAGCCGACTTGATAGCTTGATTGAAAATCATAAACCAGATGCCTGGATTTATGGCCATGTGCATGGTGAAAACACATTTAATATTGGGACAACCAGAATATGTCGTCACGCTCAAGGCTATCCTCACCTGCAAGCAGTGACAAACACAGCTTACCAACCGGCAGTCATTCATATTGATGAAAAGCTGTCTAACCAGACCGATTGATACTCACTTAAGGCAGGTATCTATGACTGAAGATGATAAGCAAAATAAGACTTCAAAACAGAGTGACCCAAGACCTGAATTTGAAGCACTCTATACAAAGCTGACTTCTGACAAAGTGAAGAAAGCATCTGATGAGCTATTTTTTGCTGATGAAAAAAAACTGGCTGAGGCCTTCAAAGGTAATTAAAAGTAAATGCACTTTGTGACACGCCATCAGGCAAAACGGAAGAACAATTAAAGCCAACAGGTATCTTTTAATTCCCTACCCCGTCAGATGCCAGACATCAATCCAGCTGACTTTAAACTACATACTTCCCCGCTGAAAATTTGTGTCATTAACGGGGAAGTATGTAGGGCGTCAGGAGGTATCCTGCGTCAGTAGCGTTGCTGGCAACGTTACTGGCGAGCCCTATCAGTCAGCTTAATATCGAGGGCATCTTCTCATAGATTTTCAGGAGACTGCCTGCCTACTCAGGCATATCTTCAATTTTAAGATACCTGGATGATCAATCTGTGACCTGAACGACAAAGTGGTCTCTCCATCAAAGCTATTCTGGATACCAAGTCAACCAAGTTTCAGGTATCCGCTATGAAAGAAAAAACCCGGCAACAATACATCTCGCAAGCCAAGCACTTTATCCAAAGTCGACTAGGAACAGATAACCCGCATGTTCAAGAACTGAGACAAGCTCTGATCGATCATGCCTTTGATGATGACCCTCCGGGGCAGAACTCGTGGAATAAAAAAAGAAGAGCGCTTGAAGAGTACTACATTGATCGCTGCATTACGGATGAGGCTATATTTATCAAGTCGACAAAGTTTCCTGAAGGGGCCATCAAGAAAAAAACCGGAACCGTCATGAAAAAAGTTTCAAATGAAGACCTTCAGAAGTTACTCGCTGGCTGCATGGCCAAAAGAAAACCGGACGTGAATTTGGTGGGCACCTTAACGGTGTTATGGCTAACGGGTTGTCGCCCATCTGAAATGATGAATATTGAACTGCTTCCTGGTAATGGCATTTTTATCGAAGG
>NZ_CBFHHW010000061.1:0-4659 GCF_965655755.1 Methylophaga sp.
ATGGGACTTATGCAGCTTACATCATAGACAACTTAGGGAATGCTGATTTTTTACCACTGGCCAACTTCATACCTTTCTTAGGTAGAGCCAAAATAAATCGTAAATGGTCACGATTTTTAGCTCTTCTTGAAAGCTCTTATCCCTATATCAATGATGACCTTGAGGCGATTTGAATTATGTTTAAGCTGTATGATTATTTAGCTAAGCGTAAAGCCAAACAATTCAATGTCAGAATAAGCACAACACAACAATTCGTTAACAATTGTAAACTACGACTTGAAGAATTTTCACGTCTCGGTAAAGTTCTAATTGATCAAAGACAATCCACCTCGAAAATATTAGAACTTGGCGCCTATAGTTATGTGAGAAGTGACTCCAAATTACTGAATATTTCTATAATAGGGCGTTACTGCTCGATCGGTCGTAATGTAACTTTAGGTCTAAACCCACGTAATCACCCACTAGATTGGGTATCGACAAGTACACAATTTAGTCGCAACTACACTAGACTGGTGCCCCCATCTCAAATCGGGCACGACGTGTGGATCGGAGATAATGCAGTCATTATGGCAGGATTGACAATCGGTCATGGTGCCATTGTTGGATGTGATGCTGTTGTCACTAAAGATGTCTTACCGTATGAAATTGTTGCTGGAAACCCTGCTAAATCAATTCGTTTTCGCTTCAACAAAGCCACCATCAAACAACTATTGTCATCACAATGGTGGAACTTAGATAAAAAGCAGCTCGATTCTTTAGATTTTCAAGACATCTCATCATTCACTCAAAAAACTCAAAAACTACATCAAAAGGCTCAATTTAAGTTTTTTTACTTTCAAGGAAAAGGCTTAAAAGATTCTAAGCGCTCTACGGACTAAAGAAATGGCTCTGCCATATGTGGGCGAAAGTGACAATTTGTATAACCACTGTCTTCGTTTAAGCGTGACGTTTTTTTCTTTCCACAATTTAAACCACGATTTTTGTTTGATAATCTCATCCTGGTTATCAGGGACGACACCATCTAATTCTGACAACCATTTAGTGTCAGCTTCATACCCCAACTGAATCAGTAGGTCGGATATATCACCATATTTTTCAATTTGGGCTTTTAAATAAGGCTTATTTTTAGCCCAGTTACCAATACTCTGGGGGCTGATTGGTCTTAAACCACCTAAGGCCGCTTCAGATTTATTCGAAGGTTTTGCTTGTAAATGGTATTCACTGAAAAGGCATTTCACTTCGAGAAAAGGTAACTTTTTTTGAAGTTCACGTTGCACCTTATCTGGTTCGGTCACCAAATCTTCATATTTTACCGTAATAAAATGAGGATTTTTTTCCAGGTGTTGAGCAATCTCGTGATGCTCTTTCCATGTCTTGAGATTACTCCATATTTTTTTATCATTTTTGTTATTTTTATGACTACGACTTGAGATTGCATCCCGCGGATCCCTGAGCAAGTAAATCACATAAAGATTTGGATTTATCGCCAAAGGATATGATATCCGCTTAATATCATTAGGGTTCTTAGTACAGAGGATTTCACAGGGTGATGTAAACTCTTTAAAAACACTGTATTCATGCTCTGTATATCCATCAATATCAAAACATGTTGTCATTAATTCGGTCATTAACGTGGTACCACTCCTAGGTACGCAGCCTACAATGTGAATATGTTTTTTTTGCATCGAACGCCCAAGTATTAAATGAGTTTGTGAATCATAACTTACCGAAAATCTGAGTAGGGTTTTCAGCAAGCCTCCAATTCCTTAAAAATCTGGCTTTATCTTTTTCATAATCACGGTTAAACAAGCTTTCATATTGATGTTCCTGCATCGCATCAAGATCGATCAATTCTACAATCGCATTAGCTTTTAGAAGCAAGTTACTCGCTTTTAGATCACCATGACTAATTCTATATTTTTTCATCAAACGAAAAATTCGTTTGATTTGCGTTAGCACATTCCCTGTTGGGTGCTCATATGGATAGACCTTTGATAGCTCCTGTGTCTCCGCCGAGTAGCCACACAACAAATACGCTGTTGTCCTGAGTAAATAATTCCTTTTCTCGATGAAGCCTAATACTTCCGGGGTTGGTACTCCGATCAATGTCATAAGGTTTCCATAGCGCCAGGCGTTAGCTGCCCGACTTGGTCGCCAGCAACGTTTCAGAAAATGACTAAAAGATTTAATGTTATATCGTTTGACAACAACATCCCTTCCAGCGAGTTTTACCAATACAACGGTGGCTGAATTACCTGCTTTTAAAATTCGCCCATGCTCGACCAGCGAATCAATCTGATTGACAAGATCAACTTCTGCGGCTTCAAAAAAAGAGCGTTTAAACGCATACTCAAACTTCAGTGTCTTTTTATAGGCTGTCATGGTGCAGGAACGAAAGCATTTTCTCAGATAATTTGTTTTTCGTTTCTGCCAGACTTTTTTCAGTCGCTTCTCAAACGCTTGTTGCGTTTTTGAATCAAAGATCCAGCCACGCTTATCAAAATACCTCTCCAGATGTTGTAGTAATCGATCCTGCTGATCTGACTGGAACTGAGCGATGAGTAAAGCAAGATTGTTAAGACTGGTATTTTTGGCAAGCGGTTTGCCGACTTTACCTCGCACTGATGCCAGATCGATTAGAAATAGCTCGTTTTCGGTCATTAAGAGATTATCAGGATGAATATCTTCTTGATAAATACCTGCTTGATGGCACAAAAGCATCAAATCAATTAACTTTTGGATCGAGTCTGAGTGCTCAGAAAAAGGCATTTCAAACGTCTTTGCATCTGAAATGAAGGCATAAGCAATTGCCAGACAACCTTCAATATTTTCGCTAATCGACAGCCGTTCTGGCGTGGGAACACCGGCTTTTTCACATGCCTGATAACCGTTTATTTCTCTGGCTAATTCCCGCCGTCCTTTTTTGTTCGGCTTGAATAGTTTCAATAATAAAGATCGTCCTTTAGATTCTGCCCTGACCACCAGCCTTCTTCCTGGTAAGTACCTCAGAATTTGCTGACAATGATAACGCTCATTGCTATGGCCAATATCAAATGGCACAGAGACTGCTTCACCGGCCAGGAAGGCTTCTATTTCCTTACTCACGAGGCGTTTTGTCCTTGCCATTTAGCAAACAGGACCTGTGCTCGCTGTTCTACTTTTCGCCAAAAAGCCAGATCTTGTTCTACTATTTTTCGTAACGATTTATCGCTGTATGTCTTCATAAAACGATATAAATCACGTTGAGTCAGCTCCACTTCATGGGCAGAGAAATACAAAGAGCCTAAATCTTTCACCAACCAGCGTCTGGGTACTTTCCTGCGCTGTTGGGCCCGATGCAGATCGATTAGAAAAACCGCCGTATCAGCCTCAATCACATTGGTATCAGCAAACGTATCGGTAAGCAAAAAGTGGCATAAATAATAATCACGGTGATTAATACCCGCCTGGTGCATCGCTCGGCTCATTGTGGCCAGTTTTTCGATCAAGATTTGTTTTGTTTGGAAGTCAGGTCGGTTATACCGCCATTGCTTGCCCAAATCTTCCAGGCTCATAGTGTTGACCAAATCATCAGTAACGACAAAAGAATGTCTTTTAGCCGGGTTAGAACCGCGCTCTCCATAAGCGGCAAGTGTCATTGTGCCGATGCCTAGCTGATGAAAACGTTGTATAGCCTGCCATTCATTCTTCGCGCTGATAATGGGTAATCTGAATTGGAGCAGATTTTTAACAATTTCTCCCCAGCCCACACCGGCATGGTATTTAAGAAAATAACTGTGACCGTTCAGAGTAAATCGGAGTGTTCGACGCCCTTCCTTGTCTCGGTATATATCACCCTGTTGCTTGGCAAGCAGATCAAAACAGTCTTGGTTCTGCCAGGCTGTCTCCAGGTCTTTACGGATATACACCGTCTGTTTCATCATTGGCACCAGGCTTCGATTTGATCTGCACACAACTCACCGCGGGATAAAGCCGACACCTCAGTATTTTTTTCAGTACGATGAGGAACCATATCCACAGTTGCTAAAGCGGTTATTAATTCAGTCACAATCGTCTTTTCATTCAAAATCGTTGAAGCAGCATCATGCTCAGCAAGAAAGCGATAACCGCAAACATCACTGATAAACATCGGCAACCTCGCTGCTGCTGCTTCAGCTAAAACCATACCGGCCGCTTCTTTTCTGGCAGGATGCACGAGATAATCAGCTGCCAGATAAAATGTAGCAAGCTCATTCTGCCCCCCCCAGAATTTATAACGAATCCGACGATTTTGTTTCAAATAGTTTTCGTAACTGGCTTGTTTGCCATTTCCGACAACCCAGAGCTCAAACAAGCTTTGTTTTTGCTCTTCCAGCCCCATCAATGCCTCAATAACTCTGTCCAGCCCTTTAGTATTAAAATCTGCAGCCACAAATAAGAGCAAAATACGTCCAGCCTCTTGCTCATTTAGCTTACGCCAGGCTCGTGCCGCCTGAAATTTTTCATCCGTGTAATGAAAAGACGCATCGACACAGACTGGCAATAAAAAATTATTATCCGGGTTCAACCCAAAACTATGTTGATATTGGGTCTGCTGATATTGAGTGAGGAAAACACTGTGCAAATCAGGGTTCTCAAATAAGGCCTTTTCAATTGCTGCATAGGTTCGATAGCGAGGCA
>NZ_CBFHHW010000062.1:0-3819 GCF_965655755.1 Methylophaga sp.
TTATTTCGATTTCACCTGATGAACCGGAACTATATTTGAACTCTCTTTGACCATCGTCATCATTGACTATTCCAGGAGTGTCGGTAATACCAACTTTCGACTTTTTACCACTTGCTGGCACATAATCGTCTTCTCCGTCTCCATCAATATCTCCAAGGTTGACGTAGTCATTTTCTGTGAAATGCTTGTCTCCATCGATATCAAAAGGTGAATAAGGCAATCGGCTGCCTGAGTTGACATCCAGTTCCATAAGCCAACTTGTGCCACCGTCACCACATGGGTCTTCGGAAGGAAGCAGCGTTGTGAAAATAACTCGGCCATTACGGACGATAGCTTCACTGACCTGACGTTCGCCGTGGTTTGCAGCGGTGTCTGGGTCAATTAAATCAATATACCACCCCATATGGGTAGACCAGTCAATGGTGTTTTCAGATGTGACTCGGAGTTCAAAACCGGACTGAATTAACTCGTTGGTAATTGATTGTTGCAGCAGATTAGTTTTGTCAAACGTGCTGAATGAGTTCAGATCTTTATCCCAGAGTCCGTAAAAACTTTGAGTAGTCTGGTTGGTATCACTGTTATCACCCACTTCAAAATATTTACCCGTGCCGAACAAAACCAGGTAACCATTACCTGTGGGGTGGTTAATAATTTGTGGTTGCGTGGTAATCGGTTGTGAATTGGTAGTCGAGCAGGGTGTGCTTGAACAAGCTGTATACAATGGCTGAGGTTTACCAGCATCTTTCATCGCGAAATCCCACTGATTTGGGTTATCGGATGTGATGTCAATTTTCCACATATTGCCAAAAAGGTCACCGGCATAGATAAAGTCAGCAATCGCATCATCGTCAATGTCTACAACAGCCGGTGTTGCCAGGCCATTGGGACGGTTTTGGCCCGAGGGGTCTTGAGCTGTGCCTTTCTGGGTATCAAGGGGTAGCGTAGTAAGGAGGCCACCACTGGCCAAGTCAACTATATAGAGCTTGGCGTTACCTGTGGTGCTATCGGCGGTTGCCCCATCACCCGCATTATCTGCTGTATTGTTATAACCACCGCTGAAAATAGCTGCCCAGCTGCCATCATGCATCCTGACGATGCTGGGTTTGCCAAAGGTATAGCCCAGGTCACTATTATCACTGTCAGTGTATTCCCATAACACGTCATTTTCATCAAAATTCTCAGGGTCTGTCACATCCAAGGCGAAGATGCCTTGTCCTCCAGCGCCAAGTCCGGACACCAGAACGGTTTTCCAACTGCCAGCAATAAAAACATCCACAATCGTTGGTGATTCATCAACATAATATTCGTGATTGTATCCGGAGACCGTTAAGTCGCTCAGGTTGTGATAAACACTCTCAGGGACATAACTGAACAGTTCAACGCCTGTTTCGGCATTGAAGGCATGGAGCATGCCGTCGTTGGCACCCACGTAGACTACTGCTTGGCGACTTTGGTTATTGAGTTTAAAGGTTGAGTAGCGTTCGGCACTTACAGCATTTTCCGCCACCCCTGGTGCTCCAGACTCCCATATATCTGGGTAGCGCTGCAATGGCATACTCACATAGGCAGGACTTGAGTGGATAATATCACCCAGTAGCGTATTGCGGTTGCGGAAGCTGCCACCGTTTGACAGTTCATTGCTGTCGTCCCCCCTCAGGTAATTAAGAACACTCTGACTACCGAGTGAAGCTTGTTGTGCCGTTGATAAAGCCGTGAAAGTTGAGAACTCCAGACCAGCATTGCCATCATAAGTAAATATTTTACGGCTGCCGTGTGCAGGAATCAGATCACCGGCATTCCAGCTTGCCGTACTGCTCAATGCGCCATCAGAGTCAACATTGTAGGCAAGCAACTGCCCGCTCCAGTCCTCACTGTTAAATTTTGCTTGGTAGACCAGGCTGTTCGTTGAAATGGTGCCAGTGTTTAATGCCACTGAAGATGCCGAGGACTGACGCTTTGAGATAGATGCCAGTACATCCGCAATAGCATCGGCGAGGTCTTTCGGATTTGAAGCGTTAAAAAATCCACCCCGACTATTGACTGAGGCGTGAAGCAGATCGTCGAGTCGGGCTGGACAATCGCTACCGCTGCAGTTACCAGAACTTGAAGGATTCGTATCGGGCCAACTGATGTCAGTTTCAGTATCGATGGCGTTCCATGCATCGTCGGCATTAATTGAGCCAGTTAGGCCGAAGCTGATGCCAAAGGTGCTCATATGTTGCCAAAAAGCCGGATCAAGGGGCGAGGTGGCAACATCATTCTCCAAATCTGTACGCAGATCCCGTTTCCAGTAATACATCGCCACATCGGCCAGCGTATTGCTCTGACTGTCTCGGAATGGACCAATCGGTGTGTATTCGAAGGATGGGTTCTCCGGTCCTGTGATTTCTAAACCTGCCGCATTATCCACATTGGCTCTTGCGGCACTGGTATCGGCATCATAACTGCTACCGCCACTCCAGTAACCATCAGTCATCATGATGCTGTAATTCAGGCGGCAGGTGTAATCGGTACCGCCTGATTGTCCTGGGGTTGAACTCCACGGGCCTTTTTCGTCAGTTCGGGAAAAATATTGACCGACATCATCCAGCGCTTCTCTTAACGGTGTTCCTGAGGGCGGGATGTCCCGTCCGTACAAATTATCAAAAAAATCTCCACGTGACGTATCAAAATCACGAACGCCATCAATGATAGTGCCGGTTGAAACATCATCGACATCAGATGAGCCTTTGTTGATAGTGGCATAACCGATACGTTTTTTGCTTTGATCAACAAAGGCTCGACCAATACTTGCCCGTGCTGTCAGAATTCTCGAGCGATAATAGGTATACCAGTTGGCAAAATTCTGAATTTCCTGATCATAGGAGCAGATGCCATCGCCGCCACAATCATCACGTTGACTTCGATTATGACCACTATAGTTAGGAGTGCTGGAGCGAATCTCGACCCGGGTGTAATTGTTCCAACTCCATTGAGCCCCACCGTTGTGCCAGAAGTAAGTCGCTGGCCAGAAAGATTTATTTGATGTCGAGCTTGAGCAGGAGCCGCCGCTGTCACAATCTCGCCAGCGATTACTATTGTATCGATCATTGCTTGTGGTGAGATCACGTGCTACAGAATTGACATCTCCGTATGGACAAGAACCGGTATTTTCAGGATTATGCCAGGCACAGTCTGGATCCGCATCCGGGTAGAGCGATTTATCTTCCTTGACCCAAGGGCGGTAGGTTACGGAAGGGTCGTAGTAAGTGCTGTTAAATTGCGGAGAGCGAGAGGTGGCATTATAGGCATTATTGTCATCAACAGTGACAACCTGTAATAGCGATTTAGAGTAGCTTGGATAAGGCGTACCGCTACCATAGACGCTGTCAGGGCTTGGAAAGAGCATGGCTGAATAAGAGCTGCCCGGGAAAGCCAAATCGTCCGGTGTGACTTCAAATACCATCGAACCGGAATCATCGAGAATGAACATGATGTTGGGTTCGACACCGCCCCCCAGATACAGAGGTGTCTTGCTGAGGCTGAGCGGGGCAGTGTTTGCAAAAGTATGGATACTGAATAAAGCGAGAGCGACATAAAATTTTAGTGCTGTACGTGAAATCATGACTAAAACCTCTTAGCGAGCGTGCTTTGTAATAAAGAACGGGCCATATCAGTGCCGCCGGTTCCCTGACCTGTGATTCGATAATAGACTGTCCCAGCAGGGGGCCCACCTTCACCAATTAACAAGTCATCAGACTTAAAATATTGAAATTCGATGATACTGCGTGGCACTGAATTAACGTTAGGCAATGCCACTGAGTAAGCAACGCCATTATT
>NZ_CBFHHW010000063.1:0-3659 GCF_965655755.1 Methylophaga sp.
TGGTGTCAGGTCTTCAATTACAGGTCCGTAGTCCACATCAACCGAGGTACTACCGGCTGTTTGCAGGTTTTCATACTCTGTACCACCCGACGCAACACCACTAATACTATTGGTGATAGTTGTTTGGTTAGTAATGTCAGCATCGGTATATGTTGCTGTCACTGAACCAGAGGTCTGACCTGCCAGAATGGTCACTTGCTCACCATTAGCCAGGTCGATAACAAGATCAGCATCCGGATCAACAGCACCAGGACCACCTGTCAATGTGACTGTGTAAATGATGTCGCCACCATCTTCAGATACATCGGTAGTTGCAGTGCTTAATGTCGCTGTAACGGTATCTGTGGTGTCACTGATAGTCACTGCTGCGGTATCAGTGGTATCCAGCTGTTCATAGTTACCACCGCTGGTTGATTGAATCCCCACATTGAAGCTCTCGCCGTCAACATAGACATCGTCACCCTGCGCCGCTTGAGGGGCAGAACTACCAGAGGTTGCCCCATCAGGAATGGTGATCTCAACGCCATTGGTCAGCGTAATGGTTAAGTTGCCTTGTGGTGCATTATCCACACTGGCGCTATAGGTGATAGTTCCGTCTTCCGCTACATTCACGTCGTTCAGCGTTACGGTCGTGGTATCAATGGTGTCACTGATAGTCACTGTCGCGTCATCAGAGATGTCCAGAGACGAATAATTTCCACCTGTGGTACCGGTCACTTCAACTGTATAGTTTTCAGCATCAATATATGGATCATCACCTTGAACAGGGAACGGAGTTGATACCGCACTACTATGCCCGACCGGAATCGTGATAGTGGCACCGTTATCCAACGTAATAACCAACGGGCTGCCCGTAACAGGATTTTCCACACTACCGGTAATAGTCGCTGTGCCGTCACCTTCGTTGACACTCACATCATCTAAAGTAAGGACATCAACGATTTGTGTCTCAAGCAATGTCACTGTCGCTGGTTCACTGATCTCGCCATCAGGGTCAATCAAAGTGTATTCAAACTCATCACCACCATCGGCATCCTGTGCAGGAGTATAGGTATAGCTACCATCCAGATTGATAACCAACGTGCCATTATCAAGCTCGATTTCAGTGTTATCTTCAGTAATAAAGGTTTCATCACCATCGAAGATAACTGAGTTGATAGACAGGTTAATGACTGGTGTGTCGTTATCGTAATCACGACCGGTTGCAGCACCACCATTATCATCATCATCAGTAATGATATTACCTGTTGTGACACCATCTACTTGATACGTGTTATCAGCAGCAACCGGCGCAATAGCTTCCAACTGACCTTCTTGAGGTTCACTGTTACCATTCAGCGTCAATGTTGCTGAAGCACTGTCACCATCACCATCGACGATGGTATAGCCGAACTCATCCTGATAATCGTTGGCTTGAGTATCAAACACATCATAAGACGTGATATTGACAAAGAAGTCGGAATCATCAGAACCGGCACTGCCATCATCACTGTATGGCACACCTTCAAACACCAGGGTGCTGAAGGCACCGATATCGCTCAGCGTGAATGAACCGACATTGTTGTTGCTAAAGTCTACATTCGTACTGTTGGCATAAGGATCTGAGGCATTTTCATTGTCACTGACAATACCACTGTCAATCCGGTTACCATCCGCGTCAAACGCATGCCAGCGCATGGCCTCACCACCATTCTCATTCTGGAACAAGTTCGAGAACTGAACCGTAGCTGAGGTGACATCACCGCTAAATTTGAATGCCAGTGCTTCACTTTCACTACCTGACTGATTGATTTGTGCAGGTACTGCTGTGTTCGCACCTGATGTGCCAGCCACACCGAATCCTGGCGCATTGCCACCAGTAGTGACACTACCCGATCCGCTATCACTGAATGTTCCATCAGCGTTCAGGAACGACTCACCCATGTTGAAGGCAGTCATGTTGCTACCAGTGTTAGTCCATCCTTCAACCGTTTCAGTATTTTGCGGCAAGCTGTCTGGGTTAGTGGTGTAGGTATAGCTACCATCTGAACTCAGGCTCAATGTGCCGTAGTCACCATCGATTTCGACAGAACCTTCAGCTGGAACATCCACGGTTGTGTCACCGAAAGTGACTGAAGTGACGCTACCAGGGCCATCGGCACCGTAGCTATCAACACCGGCTCCGCCGTCTGTGCTATCAGCCGTAACAACATTGCCTTCAGCACTTCCTTCAACGATAGAGTCGACGTCATCAACTGCAACCGGACCATCATCTTCAAAGGCAAACAACACACCAACATCAATGCTGCCTTCTGCACTATCGCCATCGGCGTCAGTGATAGTACCGGTCAGTGCAATCGCACCCGCATTGAGTGTCGCCGGAGAGTTCGCTTCATCCGGGTCAGTCACATCATCATGTTCAACCGCACGCAGTTGAGTCAGCGTGACTTCGCCATTTTCATCCACACTGGCTGTGAAGACCACAAAGTCTTGGTCATCATCGCTTGTGATGAACCCTTCTACCTCGCCATCATCGTTCACACGAAGTTGAACAGCTTTGTCGCTCAAGGTATCAACCAGACCAGTTTCAACGTCTGTATCAACTGTCAGATTATAACCCACAGCACCCGGTCCATCTGCACCAAAGTCAGTTGTGAAACTACCTGACAAGTCTAGCGTTGCGGTCGCATTACTTGGGTCCCCATTGCCGATATCAGTTTCAGCGACCGTGATAGCACCCAGTTGGTTGATGCTGACGTTAATATTAACGTCATTGAAGTCATTATCACCGCCAATGATGTCTTCCCAGTTCTGGTTACCGGCTGCACCGTTATCCTGCATTGCATCCGCGTCACCTGGATTCAGGTCGGCATTGTCGAACAGGACATTAGTGCCTTGTCCGGTCAATGGTTCACCATCCAGAACAACTTGCCAGTTGCCGTCACCATCCTGTTCGAAGGTCACTGCATCACCATTGTTAAGCGTGTTCAGATCGGCACCGTCAGGAATAATAAAGAAACCAATATCTGATGGGTCGGTCACTTCGACAGTGATTTCACCAGACGCGTTGTCTTTAACGTTAGACCAGATAATTTCGCCACTGACTGGCTCACCATCTTCACCTTTAATATAGAAACCATAGGTGTTGTTGTAACCAGCGTCACCGCCTTCATTGGTGACTGTCAGCAGATATGGCTGAGTCGGTTGCTCAGCAGCAATAGTCGGTGCGTCATCTTCAAAGTTGAAGTTGACACCACCCAAATCAAGCGTTGCTTCAGCACTATCTTCATCAGCGTCTGTAATGGTTTTCACCAGAGTCAGCAGTTCTGAATCCAGCACCATACCCTGGCTATCGTCAGGATTTGTGGTATCGGCATGCCAAACGTTTTCTAACTGCGTCAGTGTCACTTCACCGTCGTCATTAACGCTGATAGTGAAGTAATCAACACCTCCCGCAGAGCCGACGATTTCGCCACCGACTTCGTTAAGCACAATTTCTATGCCCTGACCGTAACCATCACCATCGCCAGCATCGGTATCCGTGTTATCCACCGTAAACAGACCTGAGGCAACATCTGAACCATTCAGATTCAGGCTGTAGCTTTCACTATCATCACCGGCAGGGCCATCAGCACCAAAGGCACCAGTGAAGAAGCCACTGAAGTCAAAGCTTGCTGTCG
>NZ_CBFHHW010000064.1:0-3644 GCF_965655755.1 Methylophaga sp.
TAAGGAACACAACCGCATGAAAAACTTCCTCTACCTTTTCGCTCTTCTTGTGCCCCTATTTCTCACGGCCTGTGGCAGTGACCACTTTGAGGGTCGCTATACCGATCCGGAGGGTGTTACAAACTTTGAGTTTCGTCCTGACGGCGAGCTACACATCATCACTGATTCCAATGAAATCACGACCGAGTATAAATACAATGCTGGTAATCAATCCATCACTTTAGTTAATGATGAAATTTTACCGAACCAAACGCTAAAGGTGACGGAGACTGGTAATCTGGTTTCCGAATCGCTCACCTTAAGCCGAGCAGTAGACAGAGAAATGCTGGTTGATTCCACCTGGATTGGCAATCAGGGAAAATACACTTTTGCCCTTACATTCACACAGACTGATAAGGGACTGGAAACATTTTCTGAGTTAGTTACCTACTTTGAAGATGATATGACTTATATTTATCAAACCGATGACAGCCTGACTGTACTCAACGGCAATACTTTATCGCTGGATCAAACCCTTTATACCGTCTCAGACGTCACGGATAACAGTTTCAAAATCGCCATAGCCGGTAACAGCATGGTGCTCAACAAACAGCCGAAAAACACAGCGGTTGAATTTCGTGAAGGCTATACCGACGACAGTGATAGCTAAGGCTACTCACTTTCCGGTTTTCATAACTAAAAAAGGCGCCTCTGGCGCCTTTTTTACAAATCTGATTTGAACTTAATTCAGCCCAGATAAGTGCAGCAATAATCCACCAGCTCAAAAATTTTGATATCAAACGATGAGTCAGCAGGCACATTGAACGATTCACCCGCCTGGATATCATGCCACTGGGTATCGCCTTTAAGACAATAACTTAATTTACCCGCCATAATTTCCATTAACTCGGCCTTTTCAGTACCGAATGTATACTCACCAGGCATCATAATACCCAGTGTTTTATAACTTCCATCAGTAAATGTCACCTTGCGACTGGTCACCTTACCATCGAAGTACACGCTTGCTTCACGAGTGACCGTGACACCATTAAATTCAGACATAAATGTTCTCTTATTTATTTTGTTCCAGTTCTGTTACGCGTATTTCCAGCGCTTCCAGCTTTTCACGGGTACGATGCAGTACTTGCGTTTGCACATCATATTCTTCACGTGTCACCAAATCCAGCTTATTGAATGTGGCCGTTAATGCTGTACGAATATTCTTCTCAGCATCTTCCTGCATTTGCACCAAACCCGGTGGTAAAGCATTGGTGATACTTTGAACTACTTCCTCGATTTTCTTGGTATCAATCATCATTTATCCTTTTAAGTCTTGTCTTAGCCTATTCTACGGTATTCATAGACAGACACAATTTGTTAATTGCTCATGAAGGTCATCCAGAATGGAACCGGAACATGATTGAAAATACATTGTCATGAAGTAGTAGCCTCGCTAGACTAGACCTATTAACCAAAAACGGAATGACACATGACCGCTACCACAATCTGGACTCTCTTTACGCTTGCCGTGATCTTTGCCGCTTTAATCGGTTTCGCTTTTGGACGCCGTCAGGCACCGGGCGGTACAGCACAATTAAAAGACGTTCAGGAACAGCACGAAACCGAACTGGCTCAGAAACAACTCGAGTTGGAAGCGTATCAGCAGAAAGTGCATGATCACTACGATAAGACAGCCACCGTGTTCAAAAACATGGCCGGCTCGTATAAAGAACTGTTCGACCACTTATCTGTGGGTTATGAACAATTGGGCAATCATTCGGATCAACGTGTTCTTCCGGAACGCGCCGGCGCATTGCTTGATGGCCCCGACACACAACCCAAAACGGATTTTATGAATCCTCATGATAACGATGAGGACGCCTTAACACGTTAGAGTCATCACCCGACGTAGCAGCAAATCCTTAACCAGAATACTTTTTAGCTATTCGTATGTTTCGAAGATGAAGGTCCGTAATTTGTCTTTATGCTCAGTGTGGTCACTGCAATTAATATCAGCCCCATCCCCAAAACTTGCGGTGCAATCAGGTTTTCGTTTAAAAACACAAAGCCGAATAAGGATGCGGTAACCGGTTCAACCATTGCCACCACTGAAGCTATAGACGGCAACGTATTTTTCAGGCCGATAATATAAAAAACGAAGGATATCCCCGCACCGAACACCCCTAGAGATAGAAATAATGGCCACTTTTCAGAGCGGGTCACTTCAAGCAATTGCTCAGCAGTAGCAGGCCAGATCAGAGCGATCGCCGCTACCAGAAATGCAATTGAAAGAATTGCCGGCGGGCTGCCATGTGGAACGGCATACTTGAACCCGAAAATAAATAAGGCATAAGACAGGCCTGCCAGTAATCCGGCCCCCACGCTGATGAAAGAAAGACCACTGGCCTCAATATCATGAATTTGGGTAAGAAAGCCGATGCCCACCATGACCAATACAATCGCACCCCACTTCGTGGCGGTGGGACGTTCAAGCTTTAATGCAAATGACACCAGATAGACAAAAACCGGCGCGCAGTACATCAATGTAGCCGCGACCGCGATGCTTCCATGAGAAATACTGAGAAAGTAGAACGAAAAGTTACCAGCAAATCCCAGACCGGCAACCGCAGACCAGAACCATACTTTAAAACTAGTCAGTCCACTATTCCGAGGGCGAAGACTCAGCCAGACAAAAACAAAAAGCAGTCCAATCGCAGCCCGGTAAAATGACACCACAAAGGGTCCCCATCCATCGGCCATCAGCATAGCGCCGATACCACCGGCTAAGCCCCAGAAAAAAGCAGCTAACACTACAAAAAGGATACTCGCCCCTATCATTTATCTCGCTTTTGTCATGAAATTAAAACGGATTAAATTCAAGCGTATCTGACCGCATTGATTATGTCTGTTCAGCAGGCAAAAAAAAAGGCAAGTCCCGAAAGACTTGCCTTTTAAATAGCGAGAGCTATTGTTTATACAGCAACAATATTCTCTGCTTGTGGTCCTTTCTGACCAGTTGTCACTGTAAATTCAACTTTTTGACCTTCCATCAGCGTTTTAAAGCCTGAGCTTACAATCGCACTGAAGTGGGCAAAAACATCTGGGCCAGATGCTTGCTCGATAAAACCAAAACCTTTCGCTTCATTGAACCACTTAACGGTTCCTGTAGTTGTATTAGACATAATAGAATCCTGAAAATTAATAAGATAACGCCTTCAAAGAGGCTTGAATTGCATGGAAATTTAGACTGGAACTTAAAAACTGCAGGACGAGGTATTACGAATAAAACGGCGAAATGTAGGATGTAAATCAGAAAATGTTTCTTAGCGGAGTCTACAGTATAGCGTTTGATGATACTTGTCGAGCTTTATTTATTCATAACTCGCTCTGTCAGCGTTATTTCAAGGTTATTTTCACCGACCATATTGCAGCACCTTCACTGAAAATCTGGCTGAAGATCATCCAAATCAAGTCGCTGCCATCTTGGTTCTGTTATGCAAGCTATTTAGAAAAAACATTCATCACGATTACGCCACAAATAATCATGGCCATACCAATCATTTCCGGCGTATCTATTTTTTGATTGAAAACGATAAAACCCACTATCGTTAATAGATAAGATATACATGTCCTATCTTCACTTTCTATAGATAGCCATTCCCCTA
>NZ_CBFHHW010000065.1:0-3413 GCF_965655755.1 Methylophaga sp.
AACGGGGCAGATGAAGGAAATGTGCTCGACATATCAGTGGCTTTTGGTCACCGTTTTGAGTGGCCTCTCAACCAAGCTAATTCCTCAAGGTTTGAGTTAAGACCCAAACTAGGGTTGGGTTATCATAGCCAGAATTTAAAGGCGGTAGATGGCTATCAGACAATACCGGCGAACGGCGCATTTGCGGGCCTTGATTCAAGCTACGACACAACGTGGTTTGGTCCATGGGCCGGATTAGAGACAGTTTTTATCAAACACAATAAATTCGAGCTGGGTTTAAATCTGGAATATCACTACATAGATTATGATGCTGAGGCTGAATGGAACTTAAGGTCTGATTTTGCTCAGCCTGTGAGCTTTGAGCATGAGGCTGATGGAAGCGGTTGGGTAGCGGGTATTAACAGCAAATGGTACTTTTCCCCCGATCTTGCAATGACTTTCGACTTTGAGTATCAAAAATGGCTTGCAGATAGGAATGGGGTCGACAAAATATATTTCTCTAACGGCAGTGAAGCCAGACTTAAATTTAATGAGGCTGACTGGGAAAGTTATAGCTTCAGTCTAGGGCTTAATTATGATTTTTGATATTCAAAAGCATCACCCTAAGCGATGAGTTTACGAGGCCTAATAAATACTCGGATTGTATTATCAGTTGTATTGATCCTCATTATCGGTGGCCTAATGGCCATATGGCAGGCGAGGCAGTCGGTACAAACAGAGATTAACTCTTCCTTTAACCTTGCACTTGAAATACTCGATCTGAGTTTTAGTTACCCAGCTAACCGCATGGTCAGTGAGCAACACTGGATGCGCCAGCTCAGCACAATTCAAAAAACCCGACATATTCACATTACCCTGGTGAATGAGGATGGTACGGAGAGTGAATGGCTTTCCGACGAAAAAATGGCCGTTCAGGAAGATACGCCACCATTTTGGTTCAAAAAGGCTGTTACGACGGATTATCCTTCTGCCACTTATGATATTCGTCTTCTGGATGGTTCAACCAAAGCGCTCTTGATACGTGCTGATCCGATTGATGAGATTGCTGAAGCCTGGAGTGAATCACTTGCGTTTTTCTGGTCCATTGTTCTGATGATGATGGTAATTTTCATTGCGATTAATATCGTGTTTCACTCAATGTTGAGAACAGTACACGCTATTTTAGATGGTCTTCGACGCGTTGAGAGTGGTGAGTATGGTAAAAAGTTACCTCGGTTCAAAATTAGCGAGTTTGATGCCATTGCCGCAGAAGTAAATAACCTCTCACAAGCATTGGAAACCTCTCGTCAAAATAACCAAGCGTTGGCAAGACATACGATGCACATTCAGGAAAATGAACGTCAGACTATGTCGCGAGAATTACATGATGAAATGGGCCAATCACTAACAGCCGTTAAAGCGATGGCTGTGGCAATCAAACAACCGAAAGCCAAAATCAACCAAATATCAGATTCGATTATAGGCATTTGTAATCATTTGTCTGTGGTGGTCAGATCGATGATGAGAACGCTACACCCATTAAGTTTAGCGGACTTGGGTCTGGCTGCGACACTGACAGATCTAGTGAGTGAATGGCAGCGCCGGCACCCGGTATTGAAGATTGAGTTGAATTATGACGAGGCTGTTGATTGGTTGGATGAGGAGGTAGCCATTCATGTTTATCGTATTGTCCAGGAGTCATTGACTAATGTGGTGCGTCACTCTCAAGCAACACAGGCGATGGTGATAGTTCAACGGCATTTTATAAAAGATCAGAATCAGGTTGCTATACGGGTCGAAGATAATGGCATCGGAGGGTCCGCAGAAGGCGAAGGTTTTGGTGTGTTAGGTATGCGTGAAAGAGTAGAAAGTATGGGGGGACAATTTATATTTGAATCTACGGATGAGCTTGGTGTGAGAGTCAGAGCTTGGATGCCATTTATCGAGAGAGTGGATGAGCAGTAATAAAATAAGTGTTCTTTTAGTTGATGATCATGAAGTCGTCCGCGCCGGTTTCAGAATGTTGTTGTCTACACAAACCTTTATTGGTGAAATCATGGACGTTAATCGAGGTGAGTTGGTAGGACAAGTTTATGAACGCTTGCAACCGGATGTGGTTGTTATGGATTTATCGATGCCAGGCATGGGTGGGCTGGAAACTATACGCAGGTTGCATAAGCAGGATGCTCAAGCAGTCATACTCGTTTATAGCATTCACGATGAGACCATATATGTAGAGCGTGCACTGCAAGCTGGAGCAAAAGGTTATGTGAGTAAAAACAGTGCGGCAGAAGTATTAGCTGAAGCTGTGAAAACGGTTGCCGGAGGCAAGCAATACATTGAGCAGACACTTCTACCTGAAGTCGATGATGTTCGTTATGTAGATATTGCTTTTTATCGTGAAATGCTCGATTTATTGTCACCCCGAGAGTTCGATGTTTTTTGTCGCCTGGCTAAAGGGATGACTGCCCATGAAGTAGCTGCCGATCTTCATCTTGGCTATAAAACTGTTGCCAATTACAGCACCCAAATAAAAAGTAAATTGAATGTCAATACTGCTGCCGACTTGGCCAATATTGCGGTGGTATTAGGTGTTATAAAGCCATAGAAAAATTTTGCACACCTTCAGCTGAGGCGTTTTAAGGAAACGATCTCATACCATCAGCATCTGTATCGAAGAAATTGCTTTATAATCTATAGCCTAAAGTAAGATCATCGCTCTTGAGGGTAGAGGTTGGTTTTTTTTGGAACAAATTACTTAAGCAAAAAGGACCTCAGATGACAAAAAATATCCTGAAAATGATACCTGCCGTAGTGGCTTTTTCTCTATCTAATGCTGTTCTGGCAGAAGATAATTATGACCTTGATGATATTCGTGATTGGAATATTGTAAAAATCGAAACATGTTTAGATGCTGCACTCGACACTATTCCTGGTGATGCTCGTAAAGTAGAGCTGAAAATGGAAGGTGATGATCCTGTATATGAGTTTGATATTGAAGCAAGAGCAGATGGCAGCACCTACAATGTAGAGTGTAATGCTGAAGACGGCTTTGTCACTGAAATTGAGCGTGAAGTTAGTGAGAATGACCCAGTCTTCAAGAAAATGGCAAAATTTACTCAGAGCGAAGCTAGAGAAGTTGCTTTGTCATTCCATCCAGGCGAAGTAGTGGCTTCAGAATTAGAGCTCGGCTTTGATGGCGATGCAACCTATGAGTTTGATATTCAAAGTGTTCATGGCTACGAAGTGAAAGTAGATGTAGACGCTGTGACTGGTGAAATAGAAGAAGCGAACATCGAACTGTACGAAATTGGCATGGAAAAAGAATAAAGACTGATTTAAATAAAGCCGCTGATTATTTCAGCGGCTTTATTTTAGACAACTATCGTCACTGAATGATGATGCTGAAATTCTAAACAAACCGCTTACGCCCT
>NZ_CBFHHW010000066.1:0-3405 GCF_965655755.1 Methylophaga sp.
ATAATCGGCAGCTTTTGGGAGTCTGTTTTTTTAATGATTCTTGCGGCTTGATCGCCACTCATTTCTGGCATCCTAATATCCATCAAAATAAGGTCAAAGTTCCCCTCTCTAGCTACCTCTATCGCCTTTTTGCCATTTTCTGCCAGCGTTACACGGTGACCTAACTCACTTAACATTTCAGAAATCAGTAGCTGGTTGACCACATCATCTTCTGCAACCAGTATGTTGAGAGAGTCGGGCACAATTCTGGGGTTATGTTCAGTTGGTTTGTCTAAAGAGTTTGTGCTTATCTCCAAACCTTTTTTGTATGGAATTGAGAAACTGAATCGGCTTCCTTTGCCGGGCTGGCTCTCAACCTTTATTTCACCTTCAAGCTTTTCGACTAGCCTTCTGGAAATCGATAAGCCGAGTCCGGTTCCCTGATATTTTCTTGAAACGCTGGAATCAAGCTGGCTAAAGTTTTCAAAAAGTTTGGCCTGGTCTTCTAGTTCAATACCGATACCTGAATCAACAATAAGGAATTCCAGCTTGCTGTTTGTTTTCAGAACTTGCATTTCTACTTTGCCATCATCAGTGAATTTGACGGCATTACCTGCGAGGTTTAACAATATTTGACGAATACGAGCAGGATCAGAGTAAATAAATTTGGGGACATCAGGAGCAATGGTGGTGACAAAATCGATACCTTTCCGATTCACCTCCGTTTCCAACAGAACTCGCACATCTGACAATACTTCATGAAGATTGAAATCTTCAAATACAAGATCCAGCTTTCCAGCCTCTATTTTTGATAAATCAAGAATATCATTGATTATTCTCAGCAATGCCTTAGAGGTTTGTTGAATTCGGCCTAAGCAATTCATCTGTTCCGGCGTAGCCTTCTTATCCATCAGTAATATATCAGTGAAGCCCATTATTCCGTTCATTGGCGTTCTGATTTCGTGACTCATTGTTGCAAGAAACTCTGACTTGGCTCGATTAGCCTGCTCAGCTAGAAGCCTTGCCTTTCTGGTACTGAGGTAAAGATAAACAAAAACGGCAAAGAATATTGAGAAAGCAAGACCAATGCTTCCTCCCCATAACGGTAATGTAGATCGATTTTTTTCAAAATAAGTTTGGCTTGGTTCTGCAACTATAGTGAACTGATTTTGATCTACATAAAAACTAGCAGAAGCATCAAATTTATTACCCTTCGGCTTTGCTACTTTTTTTTCAAAAACATCTTCGCCATTAACGTATAGCTTTAGACCAATATGCTCATAATCGAGTAGAGCTCCAGTGAATGATGTTGAGTTCAGGATACTTTCAATCCAACTGTCAAAAAGGAATACTGTCAGAATAAAGCCATCAAACTCCTGATTCACATAAAGCGGTAAATAAACAAGGAAGCCTTTGCCACCTTGAATCAACTCTAATGGCTCGGAAACACTTAATCTTTTGCTATCAAGTGCTCGCTCAAGTGTTGCGAGTCTTTTGGGCTCGGTTGGTAGAGAGAGTCCCAACGCAGCCTCATTCCCTTCACTGGGCACCACCCAAGTTACAATAAAGTCTGAATTGACCCATTCAATAGCCTGATAACCTGGATGATCTTGAGTATATCCATAAGCGTCTTTAAGAAAGGCTTCCTTCGATGTGCCGCCATTGACTTCCCATCTTTGGGCAAGTCTCTTCAAAGCTTTGAAGCGTGAGTCAATGTCAGCATTCAAAAGAGAAGTAATATTTCGCGCTTTTAATTCAACTCTGAACTGAAGCTTTTGTTGTTCCTGTTGAATCTGAAAGCTTACCAGAATGGCGACCATTAAAAGGCCTGCGGATAATGCCACCATAGCCCATAAAACTTCTTTTTTCTGTCGAGTTAGCGCTTTCATTCCCTTAATCTTAATAAGGCTAAATTAGGTCACAAAGTATAGTAAACCAGCATACAAAACAAAAGTTTTAGCTTTTGGCTGTCTTGGTAATTAAGAAAAATAATTCTCTACATCTCCGTAGCGAATAACCATCTATATTCAATCATCCCGACGCCGACCTCTTTTTTTATTACCCCTCAGTTCTTCTCCCCTGAAGACACTCTGAAGCACAACGCTATGGGATCTTCTATCCTCGCCCTGTCTCCTATCGGCAAAGTGAATAAACCGACAATTGCAATCAAAAACCCGGTCACAATCCTTAAGCGGTAAGCCAGGTGCTTCGGATATGAGAAACAGTTTATCTGAATGAGTCATCACCTGAGCACACGCCTCCATACAGCGCTTTATTTTTACCGCGGCAAAAGGTCCCTTGACCTTCTTGATTGATGATTTAGAACTAACTTTTTGACGCTTTTTCATAAACCACAGTGCCAAGATGGTCAGCACTGCCAGAGTACTCACAAACATTGTTGCTCCATCATTTTCTAATTATTGTTGTTGACTGCATTTGCTTCTATGACTGCATAACAATGTTTTGCAAAATCTGGTCAAGCGACATCACTTGGGTTGCAGCTCCCATTCCTATGGCAGCTTTTGGCATACCAAATACCACACTCGACTCTTCATCTTGGGCTACGGTATGAGCACCTGCATTTTTGAGTGACAACAAACCTCTTGCACCATCATCCCCCATGCCAGTCAGTAAATAGGCATCAACCTCCTTTGCCTTATTTCCTGCCAGCGAATGGAACAAGACATCAACAGATGGCTTATGCCTGTTGACCGGCTTGCCATCAACCACCTCAACGAAGTAGTCATTGCCTCGCATTTTTATTTGCAGATGCCTGCCGCCGGGGGCAATTAATGCTGTCCCCGGCCTCACTTTGTCGCCATCAGATGCCTCGCTGACATCGATAGCACAAAGGTCATTTAATCGTTTCGCGAACAGCGCCGTGAAATGCACTGGCATATGCTGAACGACCACAATGCCTTGCACCGACGGCGGTAAGCCAGACAAAATGAGTTCTATCGCCTGTGTGCCACCCGTTGAAGCACCGATGGCGATGATTCTGGGAGGCGTTTTTTTCGCTATGCCGGGTGCATTTTTTCTCTGTGGAAGATTGTTTTTAGTCAGCCTCAGCACTTTAGACGCACTGGCCTGTGATGCAGCCCTCACCGCGTGGAGTACTTCTGATACGGCCTGCTCTATCTGATCCCGTGAAGCAATTTTGGGTTTGGTGATGATGCTGACCGCACCATGCTTCAAGGCTTCCAGAGTTACGTCAGCACCTTTTTCAGTGTGACTGGAACAGATAACTACCGGGGTGGGTCTTTCCTGCATAATTTTTTTCAGGAAAGTCATGCCATCCATTCTGGGCATCTCAATATCAAGCAAAATAACATCTGGCCATGCTTGACTCATTCGCTTCATGGCAAATATCGGATCAGCCACTGTGGCCATAATCTCAATATCCTGATGGCCTGAAAGTAGCTCTTT
>NZ_CBFHHW010000067.1:0-2939 GCF_965655755.1 Methylophaga sp.
ATGCCTCCTCATCGTAATCAGAGTTAGAACCGATGTCATTGATTTTCATTCCATTTTCTCCGCACGATAAATTACTAGAATGCCTAATGAAGAGCTGCTAACACTTTAATAAAATGCCGGTCAGTATTTATAGAGTAAAGGTATCTTACCCCTTGATTTTGCTGTGATTCTTGAGTTGGTCGACGGTAAAGAATTTATCATTGAATAATGACATTATATTTTTTTAGCAATAGTGTCTCTTTCTCACCTCTCATTGCTACGCGACCCTCATTCCATATTTGGATAAGTTTCTGTCGTTCTGCCTTCGGTATAGCTGTTGAGAAGATCGGTATTTCAACTAATTTCATGTCAAAACCGGGACGAATGATTTGAAGGTCATTCTCTAGATTAAGTCTGTGTAAGGTATGTTGAAGCACCAGATCATTATCGGCGTACAAGTCGACTCTGTTCGCTTTAATCATTTGAAAGATTCGGTCAACAACATCATCCGTACCGGCAATGACTTCAACCAAGCCTGAGTGCTTAGGAGCATCTATGTAGTGTTGGTAATCGACACTAACCGAACTGTAATCCCAGCCAGGCCCTGTTGCAATACGCTTGCCTTCAATGGAATCAACCCCATCATATCGCCAGGGGTCATCACGCCTAATAACAAAAGCCGTTGAGTAGGAAAAAGTTGGCTCAGAAGCATAAACAAAGTCATTTCCAGAACTGGGAGAAAGTAAGTATTCCGGTAACATATCGCATAGACCCTCTGCGACCATATCAAGGCCTCTCGCTAAAGGAACTTCATAGTATTCAATCTCATAGCCTTTTTCTGAGAAAATATGCGCCAGCATGTCGATGACAACACCCCGATCAGGCGAGGTTTCAGTTGGAAAAATGGTCATTGGAGCCCATTGGTCATAACATACTTTTAATGTATCAGCCTGGCTCATGTTGGCCTTTGCCAAGGGCAGTATCAGGAATAAAAGTAGGGCAATATTTTTACATTTCAACACAATCACGGCCCTTATCTTTTGCTTGATATAGTTTTACATCAGCACGTTTGTATAGTTGATCAATACTGCGATCCTCAGGGCCCATGGATTCGATACCTAGGCTGACGGTGTAAGTCACTTTTTGGCCATCGATTTCTACTGTCGATGCTTTAATGGACCGTCTTATTTTGTTGGCAATCACATAGGCTTCATCCTTGTCTGCATTCGATAGAAATAGTGCAAATTCTTCGCCACCGACACGTCCGAGCAGGTCAGATTTTCTCAATAAACCTTGAATAGTCTGTATGAAGTGAATCAAAACGTGATCACCAATGAAATGACCATACTCATCATTAATGCGTTTAAAGTGATCTAAATCCATCAAAATGAATGAAGCAGGAGAATGTTGTCGTTGGGAAAGCAAAAAAAGGCGCTGTGCAGTTTCAAAAAAATTACCGCGATTTAGAACGCCAGTTAACGAATCTTTCGCTGCAACATCTTTGAGTTGTTCATTCAATATTTGTAACTCAGTGGTACGTTCTGTTACCGCTTTTTCTAACCATTCGCGTTTACTTTTTTCATCATTTAATAGACGCTGCCTATCTTTTTCCATGCTGGTGAGCATGGCATTCATGTGAGCTTGAAGTTGATTAAGCTCATTGTTATCCAAATTGGATAGTGTGATTCGTTTGTTTAAGGTGTGATTGAGCTGCACTTCATCTACTTGTGACATAAGCTCCTTAAGTGGCAAAGCGAGGTAGCGATTAAAAGCCCAGATAAATAGCCCAAATAAAACCGATAACTTTATGATTGCTGTAATCGCAATCAATACAAAGCCAAACCATACGCGAGCTAAAACGACTTTTGATGATGAATATAGCGCCATCGTACCAAGCGCAATATTTTCACCATTAAGTGTCCAGCTTAAGTCTGCTGTGGTATCAAAAATTGAGAAGGGTTCAGCGTCTAGACTATAAAGACGTTTAGAAACGATGGTATTGCCTTGGTTATCCCTAATGTCGATACCCTCAATAATGGGCATCGTGACTAAGCCATCAATTAACACGTCCAATTGCTTGTCGTCGTATTGCCATAAACTTGTTGAAACAGGACCTTTAACAGTCTCTTCCAGTTGTTTTAGTTCAGTTAATATCGAGTCCTGCGTTTTTAAATATTCTGTCAGAAACTGTATGCCCGTAATTAAGCACGCTACACCAAAGTAGATGACAAAAATAACACGCATCATTTTTTGGGAGAGATTGTTCGGCCGAAGAAAATTTGAAAACACTGAAAATGAACCTTTAAGAGGGCAAGTAACTAGGATCTGATCGTATTGTATTAACCCGCACAATGGAACAAATTTAAGCATTTAACCAAGATATAATCACACGCTAAGCATTCAAAATGCTGGGAATATATCTATTCGTTGTTTTCCTGATGGAAACGAGTGAAATTCAATCCACATGAATTGAGCTGTGTGTATGTAAATAACTCAGCCAAGAGTCGTGCTGCCGAAAGGGCCTATCATTATGGTTGTACTATCGAAAGGCGGTTTTATGTGGTTGGGGATGATTATACTTTTGGTTCTGTTAAGTCAGAGTGCCTTTGCACGTTCTGATTCTAACGCGTACCGATGTGGTAATAACTTGGTTCAGCTCGGTGATAGTCTTTATGAAGTACAGGATTTGAGTGGGCGCAGCGACGGCTCATATCAATGGCAAGAGACGGTTACGCTTCATAGACCCAATTGATTTTGAATCTGGCTTGTTTTGACTGATTTTATAACGCTGGCGCCTTGTCCTTTATCTGTTCCAACATCACTTTGTTGCGCCCTGTATCTTTGGCCCTGTAAAGGGCGTCGTCTGCGCGCCGAAGGAATGAATCCGGACTGTCTGTGGTCCGAAAGGCCGCTACACCCAAGCTTGCGGTAACGCCACCGATGTCCTCCAGCTGGATTCG
>NZ_CBFHHW010000068.1:0-2804 GCF_965655755.1 Methylophaga sp.
AACAGTCTGTTAATGAGGTCTGCGACCTCATAATAATTATTAACGTGAATGAATCATAAATATAACGAACAAAATTCACAATAAATAAGATATTGAAATATATGTTTTTTTTCAGGTAATATTTTATTTGATTAATTAATCGTGAATGATTCACGATTAATTTTCTGGGATAGCCATGGTTGGCTTCGTATATCCAGAACTTCAAGGAGGAGGTCATTTCCATGTCGTCATCACCATTTCTCAATTCCATTCGTGAATTTATGCTCGTTCGGCGTTATAGCCTCAGAACCATTGACTCATACCTTTATTGGATTAAGTATTTCATAGTTTTCAATAAGAAAAAACATCCTCGAGAAATGGGGGACAATGAGGTGGAGGCATTTCTGACGCATCTCGCTGTTCATCGTAACGTGGCTGCTGCAACACAGGGGATTGCACTTAATGCAATAGTATTCCTCTACAACAAAGTATTGGAGAAACCTCTTAATCAAATCGGCGATTTCAAACGTTCATCCAGACAACGAAAGCTGCCAACTATACTGACTCGTGATGAGGTATCCGGGTTATTGTCCCAACTTCAGGGTTTACACTTATTGATGGCTTCAATTCTTTACGGCTCCGGCCTGCGACGAATGGAGCTGGTTCGGTTGAGAGTAAAGGATGTCGATCTTGATAACTTGCAAATACAAGTTTGGAATGGCAAAGGTTTCAAACATCGTCTAGTGACGCTTGCCCCAGAGTTGAAAGAAGCCATCATCAGACAAAAATCACGGGTGAAAGCCTTATTAGAAGAGGATTGCCTTCATCCTGAATATGCCGGTGTTTGGATGCCAGATGCACAGGCACGCAAATACCCTTCTGCGCCAAAAAATCTGGTGTGGCAGTTTTTGTTTCCATCCAGCCGACTAAGTTATGAGCCCGGCACACGAAACTTACGTCGTCATCATTTCGATGAAACAAATGTAAACAAGATATTACGAACAGCCAGCCAGAAAGCCGGGATTGAAAAACAAGTAGGAAGTCACACACTTCGTCATTCCTTTGCAACACACTTGCTGCAATCTGGTGCCGATATTCGTACGGTTCAACAACAGTTAGGTCACGCCGATGTAAAAACAACTGAGATTTATACGCATGTACTCAAACAGGGTGCTCAGGGGGTCAAAAGTCCATTGAGCACTTTGTAAACTTATAAGCTACTCTGGCCGCATATGCGAAAATAGCAAAACATCTCTAATAGACGGAGAGTCAGACAGCAACATTACCAATTGATCAACTCCCTCGCCCGTTGTTGGCGCTATACCGTATTCCAGTGCCTATATAAAAGGTGTCTGACCCACTTGATTCATCTTCTACTTTTTCTTTCATGTTAAAACATGCTTATGAAAAGTGTCCGTTAAATTGAGGGAAACTCAGGCTGATTGCCTTGGTGTTCGAACACTCGGACTAATTTATTTCGCTCCGATTAATAACAACGACCGCCACACAAGGCGTCAAACTTTTCTAGCAACAGCTTAATTTTGGGCGCAACAATTAGGTGGATTTGAGCGGAATGCTCAGGAAGTGATTTTATTTACCGATGCAGAAACTGGAAAAGATATGGTCGAGTAGATCTTCAGTGGTAAAGGTGCCGGTTATTTCGCCCAAGGCATTTTGTGCCTGACGAAGCTCCTCAGCCAGCAACTCGCCTGCACCTAGCCCGGCGAGGCAGTCGTAACCATTTTGAATGGCGGTTCTGGCTCTTGCCAGCGCATCAAGATGACGGCGACGGGCAATGAATACACCTTCTTCTTCAGGATGATATCCGACAGCCTTGAATAAGTGTTGTCTGAGTAAATCCATCCCATCGCCGGTTTTAGCCGATAGGAAAATCGTGTGACGATCATCTTCTACCGTTTCGCCGCTGTCATGACCGCTACGGTCAATTTTGTTGCGAATCACCGTTAAAGGTTTATCGGTAGGCATATCATTAAGGATTTTCTTATCCTGCTCAGTCATGCCCTGACTGTCATCGATAATCAAAAGAATATGATCCGCCTGAGACAACTCTTTCTGAGTGCGGCGTATGCCTTCCAGCTCAACAATATCATTGGTAGCTTCGTGCAGACCGGCCGTATCAGAAATACGTAATGGCAGACCTTCCAGATGGATTTGCTCGCGTAAGACATCACGTGTCGTCCCCGCGACATCGGTAACAATGGCCGCATCGTGACCCGCTAACTGATTATGCAGACTGGATTTACCGGCATTAGGCTGACCTGCCAGTACCACGCTAATACCTTCACGTAGCAGCCGTCCCTGCCGAGCACTGCCCGTAATGCCCTCTAATGTGGTCAGAAGATCCTGGACTTGCTTATCAACCTGCGCTTCGGCAAGAAAATCAATTTCTTCATCCGCAAAATCGATGGATGCCTCGACGTACATCCGCAGATGCGTCAGTTCTTCCAGAAAGGCATTAATACGATTAGAAAAATCACCTTGCAAAGAGCGCATCGCACTGCGTGCAGCTTGCTCGGTAGAGCTTTCGATCAGATCGGCAACGGCCTCAGCCTGCGCCAGATCCATCTTATTGTTGAGAAATGCACGCTCTGAGAACTCACCCGGACGTGCCATACGGGCGCCAAGCTCAATCGCTCTCTGACAGAGCCTGTCCATCACAAGCGGGCTGCCATGCCCCTGCAATTCAACGACATCTTCACCGGTAAAGGAAGCCGGCCCCGGAAAATACAGTGCGATACCACTATCAATGATCGTATTGTCTGCTTCGCGAAAGTGGCAAAACTGAGCGTAGCGTGGTTTGAGCA
>NZ_CBFHHW010000069.1:0-2378 GCF_965655755.1 Methylophaga sp.
CTTAAGGTGTGCCAATGCTGATTTAAGCTTAACTTTATGAAGCTGGAACCGTTCAGGCTCTTCAAGGTAATACCCCAGCGTTTTGGAGACGCTGCCGTCGTTATCATGAATCAGATCAAAAACAGCACCTTGGCCAAGGTTTGTGCTTACATTTTCATAGAAACGAGGGATGGCCTCCCAGTTAGTGAGATGACGACCTAGATGCCGGTAATAAGCCTGTTCGCGCTTGGTTTCAGTATCATCACCGTTCACAACCACTTTAATACATAAATGGCGATCCTCAGGATGTTGATAGCATTCACGGTGCCATCCTTTCCCAATAAGCTGCTCTTTAGTCAGTTGCAACATATTTATTATTTGGTTATCAGGATGTTTTCCATCACCAGATACTGGAGATCAGAACCAAAAAACATATTTAACGCATCTGTTGGACTGCAGACCATCGGTTCACCTCTGCGATTCAATGACGTATTCAAGACGACGCCGTTGCCGGTCCGTTTTTCCATTTCCTGCAACAGGCTGTAATAACGCGGGTTAGTATGTTGCGTTACGATCTGTGCTCTTGCGGTTCCATCTTCATGGACGACTTCCGGAATACGTGATTTCCAATTTTCTGCGACATCAAAAGTGAATGTCATATACGGGCTGGGGTGATCCGTTTGTAAGATTTCTGGCGCAATCGTATCAAGAATACTCGGGCAAAAGGGCCGCCAGCGCTCACGATATTTAATCTGTGCATTAATACGATCAGCCACACCTGAATGACTGGGTGACCCCAGAATGCTGCGATTACCGAGGGCTCTCGGGCCGAACTCCATACGTCCCTGAAACCAAGAGACAGGATTTCCATCCGCTAATATTTGTGCCGTTTCAGCAGTCACATCATTCATTCGCTGCCATTTCACTGGCTGTTCATATGTCTCACAGGCTTCTATGCATTGCTCCGAAGAGTACGATGGTCCCAAATAGACATGCTCCATTTTTTCCACCGGCACACCCGCCATTTGTGATGCATAACTGGCCGCCCCGATGGCTGTTCCAGCGTCACTCGCCGCAGGCTGAACAAATAATTCTTTTATACCGGGCATGGCAATAATGCGCTGATTGAGTTTTACATTGAGTGCAACGCCCCCGGCGTAAGCGACTTTACCGGTTTCTTTAATAATGTCGCCTAAGTAATAGTCAATCAGTTGCAATGCCGTTTTCTCAAGCAGATCTTGAATACTGGCAGCATAATCAATGTAGGGTTCGTCTTTTTCATCCCCTTCACGCATTGGACCCAGCCAATCGATAAGATCCGAGCTGAAAAAGTAACCTTTACCGTCTTTTTTATGACGACGAAGGCCTACTGTATTTACCAGCTTATTATTAACTTTGAACTCGCCGTCTTTACATTCAATGAGGCGTGAAAAATCAAAACGTGTCGGGTCGCCATAGGGTGCCATGCCCATTACTTTGAACTCCCCGTCGAGCATTTCAAAACCAAGATATTCTGTTAAAGCACCATACATACCGCCGAGCGAGTCTGGGTCATAGAACTCTTTGATTTTATGAATTTTGCCGTTTTCGCCATAACCGAAAAAGGTGGTGGCATATTCGCCTTTACCATCAATACCAATGATGGCCGTTTTTTCTTTAAAACCACTTAGATGATAGGCACTACTGGCATGCGCTAAATGATGCTCAACAGGAACAAATTTAACTCTATCAGCACCAATCCCAAGGTCATCAAGTAGTTTCATTACATTCTGGTGGTTACGCCAATAGCGGCGGTTACCGCTAAACAAGGCTGTCAAAGCGCGATCCGGTGCATACCAATGACGCTTAGCATAGTGCCAGCGGGCGGGCGATTTTAAGCCAATTTCAGCGTAAGGGAAGGCGACAATATCTATTTGTTCAGGTTTGATGCCAGCCTGCTCAAGACAGAACTTTGTTGCTTCATATGGCATCTTCCCTTTGGCATGCTTATCACGAAGGAAGCGCTCCTCTTCGACGGCAGCAACCAATTTTCCATCAATATAAAGCGCAGCGGATGCGTCATGGTTTACAGCGCCGGATAGGCCTAAAACAATCATTTTATGTAGTATGTCTTTATGTTTAAACAACGCTAAGTATAACAAGCGTCAGGAGGGTGGACTAGCGTCGTTTACGCTGCATTTTTTTAGCCAGAGTGCGCCATGTTTTTTTTGCATTGCCCGATAGCTTGGCTTCGCCAACATACGCTTTGAAAAAACGCATGCGATCGGTCATCGACCAGTCTTTCGAAAGGTGACGTGACAAGGTAGAAAGATCACGGTGCATGGCATGTTTCTTAAAAACACGTTTTTTAAGCTTTTCTAAATCAATTAATTTAGCTTTCCATTGATTATTTTGCTGAG
>NZ_CBFHHW010000070.1:0-2369 GCF_965655755.1 Methylophaga sp.
TGAAAACCGTCCACATCTTTGTGAGGTGCAATACGTTCAATCACGGTTTCACTGTCAATATGATCAGGCAAGGGCAATTGCACCAAAATGCCATCGATCTCATCGTCGTTATTAAGCTTATCAATGAGAGAAAGTAGTTCTTCCTGTGATGCGGATTCCGGGAGATCGTAGGCTTCCGATTTAAAGCCGATTTCTTCACAGCTTCGACGTTTGCTGCCAACATAGACTTTCGATGCCGGATTACTGCCAATCAAGACTACTGCCAGACCAGGGCGACGCTTACCAGCTGCCAAACGTTGTTCTGTTGCCAGTTTAAGCTGTTGTTTGAGATCAGCCGCGACGGCTTTGCCATCGATAATCTTTGCGCTCATTAATGATTCCCGGTCATGCAAAAGCGGCTATGATCGCATGATGCGAGAAGAACAGCAAAAAATATCCAAACAGAGATTGACTCCTCATCGGTAACCACGTATTATTTCGCCTTCTTCGGGGATGACTTCTTCGAATTAAGTCGGGGCATAGCGCAGTCTGGTAGCGCATCTGGTTTGGGACCAGAGGGTCGGGAGTTCGAATCTCTCTGCCCCGACCACTTCCTAAATTCAATGTCCTCGCTTAGACAAAATCAATGCGCCCGTAGCTCATCCGGATAGAGCATCGGCCTTCTAAGCCGAGGGTAGCAGGTTCGAGTCCTGCCGGGCGCGCCATATTTTTATGGCTTTCAGCCTAATGAGTATTTCAGCCAGTTCAGTTTTTCACAGTGTCATCTACTCGACTTCTTACTGCAAATAGACCCAGATAATTTCCGTGTCGGGACTTCACTTGAGTCTCCAGATGAGCGGCTGGTTGTTCCCTAATAAGTCCAAAACATGTTATTGGAGAATGTGGTGATTCTTCATCAAATTCTTTTTACATGAAAAATAACTGTGGGTGAAAGTTCACCCACAGTGAGCACAGACAAGAGCTCTAAAGGGGAGGCTTGTCAGATCATGACAAGCTAAGTAGTGCACGAGATTAAATGAATCTCGCAGCTCATATTGGCGGTACGAGCTTAAATTAACCATAGGAATAATTCCTGTTCCTGTCACAGCCAAAACTAAGTCCGATCATTCAATTATTTCGCATCAGTTTGGTTTTCCAGAAGATAGATTAGGATTTTTTCCTAATGCGAATGCTTCATCACAAATCTAAGATTGACCATTTTCCCAGTAAAAAATGTGGAGATGGTCAATAATGACAACGGATTTAGAAGCCAAAAATATACCGTTGCTGGTTAAGTTCAGCTCAGTTTGTTTGGCATTGATGTGCTTAATACCCTTTCTCTCCCCACACCATTTCCCACCTATAGCTACTTTTTATAATGAGTGGTTAGCAGCCTTGTTCGGTTTGGTAGCTGCGATTTTTTTGTTGCGAAAACCGCCAGCGAATTTTGTTTTCCCCCTCATTGCCATCGTCCCATTGGGTTTGCTCGGGCTTTTAGTTGTGCAGATTCTAGTGGGGAAAGCGCTCTACTGGCAGAATCATTATTTGATAATGCTCTATCTCGGATTAGCGTCGCTGATGATGATCCTAGGGGCAAATTTAAGAGAAAGGGTTGCGTTAAACCGAATCGTTCCGACATTAGCCTGGGCTATTATTGCCGGTGGCATAATCTCACTGTCGATTATCGTCTTAGCAAAACTGGGTTTAGCTGAACAGGCCCCCTGGTCTTTTTTTATTCGTGATTATTCAGCGTCGCATATTGGCCAGATAAATCACCTTGCTAATTATCTGGCATTGGGGCTTGCGTCGGTTATTTACCTGTTTATCAGTTATCGCCTTAGACTGCCTATGGCGAGCATCTTGGCTGTGCTCTTTGTTCTAGGGTTGGCTTATACCGGGCAACGTATGTCTTTAATCTACATTGCCGTTTTATCCATTCTCGGTTGGTGGTTGGCAACGCGTTGCACGCAAGTAGAGTTCAGAAATAGAGCCAAGTATCTCTTGTGGATCATCCCTGTCTTCATTCTTGCAGAACTAGCGATGCCATTGCTGACTTTTCTTGACGTCTCCTCGACGCCTATTGATCGTGTCACGGCAACAATGGGAGGAGAATCCGTACGCTTGACCTACCTTGAACAGGCGTGGCAATTATTTCTACAAAATCCAGTGTTAGGGGCCGGTTGGGGAGAATTCGGCTGGTATAATTTTAATATCTCCGATCAATATCCTGTTCATACAGGGTTGGCCAATCACGCACACAATATCGTCTTTCAACTTTTGGCTGAGGTGGGGCTTATAGGCGCTGTGCTGTTGTTAGGTGTTGTCGTTTGGTGGTTAGTTCAACAACGCCATGGTGACTTCACGCCTGAACGCTGGTGGATTTTAGCGTT
>NZ_CBFHHW010000071.1:0-1475 GCF_965655755.1 Methylophaga sp.
CCTGATAGATTTGCAGCTCAGGTGCGGTCATTTTTTCCATGACCGCCAGACCGATATTACGCATGGCGAGAATATCGGACGTAGTCAGGTAAGACAGCACGTTTTCATAGACGTGACGTTCTTCCAGCGTCAGTTTATGACGGTAGTCATGAACGTCTTGTGCCATGTTGATATCAAGCGGTGTCCAGTGATTCTTGTTGGCATTGAGGAAGTAATTCCATGCCCAAGGGTATTTGAACGGTGCCAATTGATTGATATCGGCTTCACCATTGATAACGCGTTTGTCGTCGGCGTTAATCGCTTTGGCGTTGTTCAGCGGCATTTCTGTGACCTCAGCTCTGGCCGGGGCTTCGCTGAGATCATTGGCCGCCGGTTCTGCCGGCTTGGCTTCTTCTTGTTTTGTTTCTTCAGTACCGGCTATCGGTGCTGAGAATGGATCGTCCCAATTCAACATTACTGACATGCCTCGCAATCTGGTTCCAAAATTGAGCACGCTTGCGGTGCTTCCATACCTTCACCCAGGAATTCCTCGGGATCTGCGGCTGCACTGGCTAATGGGGCACTCGGCGCCGGGCTGCTGGCAACAGGCGATGCTGATGGACCGCTAGCGACCGGTGTTGGGCCAGTTGGCTTTTGCGCTGAGGGTGGCGGAGTAGGGGCAGAGCTTGTTTTCTCAGCACCGGTCGCACCCATTGAACGCAGGTAGTAAGTGGTTTTCAGGCCACGTACCCAAGCCAGTTTGTACAGGTTGTCCATCTTCTTACCTGATGGTTCAGCCATGTACAGGTTGAGACTTTGTGCCTGATCAATCCATTTCTGACGACGAGAGGCGGCTTCAATCAACCAGCGCGCATCCATTTCGAATGCAGTGGTGTAGAGCGCTTTCAGTTCGTCAGGAATACGGTCGATGCTTTGCAGACTGCCATCGAAGTATTTCAGGTCATTGATCATGACTTCGTCCCACAGGTCACGTGCTTTCAAGTCTTCAACCATGTAGGGGTTGATGACGGTGAATTCACCTGACAGGTTCGATTTCACGAAAATGTTTTGATAGGTCGGCTCGATTGACTGACTGACGCCACAGATGTTGGAAATGGTCGCTGTCGGTGCAATCGCCATGGTGTTGGAGTTACGCATGCCCTGACGTTTAATTTTGTCACGCAACGCGTCCCAATCCATAGTTTGGCTATCATCTTGTTGCAGGTATTCGCCACGCGCTTCCTGCAACAGTTTGATAGAGTCAATCGGCAGAATGCCTTTGCTCCACAAGCTGCCTTCGTAGGATTGGTATTTACCACGCTCAGCGGCCAAATCAGAAGAGGCTTCAATCGCGTAGTAGCTGACGGCTTCCATTGACTCATCAGCGAACTTAACGGTTTCTTCTGAGCTGTAGGGCATACGCAGTTTGTACAGTGCATCCTGGAAGCCCATGATGCCCAGACCAACCGGACGGTGCAGCAGGTTAGAGTTACGTG
>NZ_CBFHHW010000071.1:1510-2329 GCF_965655755.1 Methylophaga sp.
TCGCGGTACGGACGGTTTTCTGGAGTTTGTCTTTGTCCAGTTTGCCGTTCTCATCGATGTGCTTAACCATGTTGACGGAGCCGAGGTTACAGACAGCAATTTCTTTGTCTGAGGTGTTCAGCGTGATTTCTGTACACAGGTTTGAGCTGTGAACGACGCCAACATGTTGTTGCGGGCTACGCAGGTTACATGGATCTTTGAATGTGACCCATGGGTGACCTGTTTCAAACAGCATGCCCAGCATTTTGCGCCACAAGTCGGTGGCAGGCAGTTGTTTGAAGTTACGAATTTCACCGCGTGCCGCTTTTTCTTCGTACTCGGTGTAGGCCTTCTCAAATGCCAGACCGGTCAGATCGTGCAGATCGGAGACTTCTTCTGGAGAAAACAGCGTCCATTGACCTTCTTCGGCAACACGTTTCATGAACATGTCCGGAATCCAGTTGGCTGTGTTCATATCATGAGTACGGCGACGGTCATCACCGGTGTTTTTACGCATATCGAGGAATTCTTCGATATCGATGTGCCATGTTTCTAAGTACGCACAAACCGCACCCTTACGTTTACCACCTTGATTGACAGCAACGGCTGTATCGTTGGCAACTTTAAGGAATGGCACAACACCTTGTGATTTACCGTTGGTGCCTTTGATGTGTGCGCCCAGACCACGAACACGCGTCCAGTCATTACCCAGACCACCGGCGTATTTAGACAGCAGGGCATTGTCTCGCATCGCGTTATAAATGCCGCTCAGGTCGTCAGGAACCGTTGTCAGATAGCAAGAAGACAGCTGTGGACGTAATGTGCCGGAGTTAAACAGTG
>NZ_CBFHHW010000072.1:0-1862 GCF_965655755.1 Methylophaga sp.
ACTTCACCACCAAAGTCGGCATGTCCTGGTGTGTCGACAATATTGATATGGTAATCATTCCAGCGAATAGCTGTATTCTTAGAAAGGATAGTGATGCCACGCTCACGTTCCAGATCATTGGAGTCCATCACGCGCTCAGTCAGCTCTTCATGTTCACCGAAAGTGCCTGACTGACGCAGTAATTGGTCAACAAGAGTCGTTTTACCATGGTCAACATGCGCGATGATTGCAATATTGCGCAGTTTTGAAATATCTCTATTGTTAGTCATTATCTTGAATTCTGTTTAAGCATGTCTGACATGCGATAAAAATGAAGCCCGCAGGCACTTATTTGAGAGGTTCTTGCAGATGAGGTTGCAGTTTAGCCAGCAACGCTTTGTGAACGCCAAAACCACCGGCGACAACATTACCTTTATCGAATACGTTATCTTCACCAGCGAAGTCTGTCACCAGACCGCCAGCTTCTTCAACCAGTAACAATCCGGCAGCCAGATCCCAGTTTTGTAAGCCTATTTCCCAGTAGCCATCAACACGGCCAGCAGCAACGTAAGCAAGATCAAGCGCCGCAGAACCGGCACGCCGGATATCAGCCACATGCGGGAACACAGCACTAAAACTTTGCAGATAACACTCGTGGTGCTGTGGGTATTTGAACGGAAAGCCCGTGGCCAGTAACGCACCATCAAGCTCACGACGTTTTGTGACACGCAGGCGATGGTCATTGAGCTTGGCACCCTCGCCACGACTAGCAGTAAATAGTTCGTCACGGCGTGGATCATAGATTACAGCATGTTCGACACGGCCTCTGACCCGAACGGCAATAGACACGCAATAGTGCGGAAATCCATGCAGGTAATTCGTAGTGCCATCAATAGGGTCTATGATCCAGACAGTGTCATTTTCCCCGGTATTACCCGACTCTTCCGCCATTATGGCGTGATCAGGATAAGACTTTTTAATAACACTAATAATTTCTTGTTCAACAAGGCGATCGACATCTGAGACATAATCATTACGACCTTTCGTGGTCACTTCAAGATGTTCAACGTGTTGCAATGATCGCATGATCAGACTGCCGGCATTACGGGCCGCCCGAATAGCGATATTCAGCATAGGGTGCATAGATAAATTTTTCCAGAGCGATTGAGCATGATGAAACAGCACTGTTATAAACAGCGTTCATCAAAAAGAAAGATTATAGCAAATATTTACTCTTTAAGATGCAGCTTTGTCGATAGAGTTCGCATTTTTACTGTGCTTTGATAGACATTATTTTTTTTTCTTGCTAGCGTATGATTTATGTTGCGAATTAGCTAATTAGCAATATAATACCCACGCCAATTATATAACTGGTACTTATTAAGGAGAATAATATGAAACCATTAGCAAAACTGAGTGCTGTAATCCTGCCATTAGCCCTGTTGACCGCTTGTGCCAACACAGCTGAAATGGATGCGTTGAAAGCCTCTGTAGAATCTGCTCAATCAACTGCTGACTCTGCACTGGTAGCTGCTCGCAATGCTCAAAGCACTGCTGACACAGCACAACGCACTGCTACAGATGCAGAACTGGCTGCGATGAATGCCCAGAAATCTGCTGATGAAGCACAAGCTACTGTCGAAGAATGCTGTGCAAAAATCGATCGTATGTTTGAAAAAGCAATGAGCAAATAATTCTTTTTGTTGCATGCAAAAAAGCCGGAACAGGTGTTCCGGCTTTTTTTTGTCTGTCATTTGAGGTACCAATTACAGCGCATCACTCGACACCTGTACCGTCCAGACAGGAATTCCTGCCGCAGTACTCACCTCACTGGCCATAATGTCGGCTTCTTCACGGCTATTGAACGGACCAATCAATGTTTC
>NZ_CBFHHW010000073.1:0-1806 GCF_965655755.1 Methylophaga sp.
ATCTGACGGAACTGGCTCTCAGAGATTACCGGTGATGGCAAGACCACACGCTGTGCATGATCTTCACCTTCTTCAAACATATTCCGCTCTTCACCAATACAGGTTTCCAGCGACATAACAATGTTTTCACGCAGCGGATCGATTGGCGGATTGGTTACCTGCGCAAACTGCTGACGGAAATAATCGTAAACAGAACGGACATGTTTTGACAGAACCGGGAATGGGGTGTCATCACCCATTGAGCCAATCGCTTCCTGACCTGCTTCACCCAAGACACGAATAACCTGATCACGCTCTTCAAAGGTAATATTGAAGAGTTTTTCGTAGGTCTTGTATTCATTACCTTCGATGGTGGGACCAGTTTCATCATCATCACTGTCAGTAAGACGTTGCAGGTTATCATCTAACCATTGTTTATATGGCTGCGCTGATTTGAGCTGATTATCGATGTCTTCAGGCATCAATAATTCGCCGGTTTGGGTATCAACAGCGAGCATTTGCCCCGGTTTCAGACGTCCTTTGGTAACCACATCTTCTGGTTCGTATTTCCAGACACCCACTTCAGATGCCAATGTGATATGACGGTCCTTGGTAATGATGTAACGGGCCGGACGCAGGCCATTACGGTCCAAGGTACAGGCGGCAAAACGACCATCGGTCATCACCACACCTGCAGGACCATCCCATGGCTCCATGTGCATTGAGTTATAGTCGTAAAAGGCTTTCAGTTCTGGATCCATTGTCGGATCATTCTGCCAAGCAGGTGGAATCACCAGACGCATTGCACGGAACATGCTAACACCACCGGCCAGTAACGCCTCCAGCATATTATCCATGCTGGATGAATCAGAACCTGTCGTGCCGACCAATGGCCTAATCTCATCCATATCTTCAATCAGCGAAGTGGCAAATTTGGCCCCGCGCGCCAGAGCCCAATTACGGTTACCCTGAACGGTGTTAATTTCACCATTATGAGCCAGCATACGAAATGGTTGAGCCAATCGCCATTGTGGCGTGGTATTGGTAGAAAAGCGTTGGTGGAAGACAACAATCGCGGTTTCCATACGCTTATCATGCAAATCTTTATAAAAAATCGGCAGATAAGACGGCATAACCAGCCCCTTGTACGACACAACGTGTGAAGACAGGCTGGAAATGTAAAAATCTTCATCATCGGTAATCGCTTTCTCAGCAAGACGACGAGCGATGTAAAGCTGTCGTTCGAAATCCGCATCTGCCATTCCGTCGGGTGCGTTAACAAAGACCTGACGCATTACTGGCATAGATTTCATCGCCTGTTCGCCACAAGCTGATTTTGGATCAACAGGTACATCGCGCCAGCCAAGAACTTCAAGTCCTTTAGCCGCCAGTTTTTCATCGATGATGGATTGTGCCGATTTGGCTTTCGCTTCGTCATGCGACAAAAAGACCATACCGACCGCATAGATAGGGGCCAAAGAAAAACCCAACTCTTCAGCAATCGCTTTGAAGAAGCTGTCTGGTTTTTTCAACAATAAGCCGCAACCGTCACCGGTTTTACCATCAGCGCCGATGGCACCGCGATGGGTCAGATTACCCAGGGCTTCAATCGCAGTTTCAACTAACCAATGACTTGCCTTATCGTCCATCTGGGCGATCAGACCGAAACCACAGTTATCTCTTTCAAATTGAGGTCTATAGAGACCTTGATGCATTTCTGTTGGCTGACTCACGTCACGTACCTTCATATTAGTTTAGCGCCGTCACTGCTCTCCCGTCGGTTGCCCGGCGGTACTTGGCGTTCATCGTCAAGGAGCGTTGACCAAA
>NZ_CBFHHW010000074.1:0-1760 GCF_965655755.1 Methylophaga sp.
CATACCTACGTCGCGTACGGACCACTGGCAACAGGCGCTACACAAGTCATCTATGAAGGTGTGCCGACAGTTCCAGATGCCGGTCGTTTTTGGGATATCTGTCAACGTCTCAACGTTACTATATTCTATACCGCACCCACTGCTATCCGTGCCTTAATGAAAGTCGGTGACGAAGTCCCGAATAAATACGACTTATCAAAACTGCGGCTACTCGGAACAGTAGGTGAGCCTATTAATCCTGAAGCCTGGATGTGGTACTACAATGTCATTGGACAAAGTCGCTGCCCCATTGTGGATACCTGGTGGCAGACAGAAACAGGGGCACACATGATTGCACCGATTCCTGGTGTGACCCATGCTAAACCCGGCTCATGCACACGTGCCCTACCGGGTATCGATGCCGCTATTGTTAACGACGACGGTGAAGAAATTACCAGACCGAACCAAGGTGGTTATTTGGTGATTCGTAAACCATGGCCTTCTATGGTTCAGACTATCTGGGGTGATGATCAGCGTTACAAAGATACCTACTGGCCTTATTTTGACGGTAAGTTCTATCTTGCAGGCGACAGTGCCCGTCGTGATGAAGATGGCTTCTTCTGGATTATGGGCCGTATTGATGACGTTCTTAACGTGTCAGGTCACCGTCTCGGTACCATGGAAATTGAATCTGCCCTGGTTTCTCATCCACAGGTAGCTGAAGCCGCTGTGGTTGGACGCCCGCATGATGTTAAGGGCGAAGCGGTATTTGCCTATGTGGTGCTTAAAGGTGAACGTCCGGAAGGCGGCAGAGATGAGGAATTGACGGCTGAACTACGTAATTGGGTGGGTACAGAAATTGGCCCGATTGCTAAACCGGATGATATTCGCTACTCGGATAATCTGCCTAAAACCCGTTCTGGCAAGATCATGCGTCGCTTACTTCGTACTATTGCCAAAGGAGAAGAAATCACGCAGGATACGTCGACTCTGGAAAATGAATCGATATTACTGCAACTTCAAGGCAAAGTATGACGAAACAGGACACTGGTTCTGAATCTCAACGATTAGATAAATGGTTATGGGCTGCGCGGTTTTACAAAACCCGCAGCCTGGCCGTTGAGGCCATCAACGGCGGCAAAGTTTATCTCAATGGCCAGCGCGCTAAACCCAGTCGCACAATCCGCATTGACGACAAACTCACTATTTCCAAACCGCCTTATGAATTTGAAATCATAATAGCCGGGCTTAATTTACAACGTCGCCCTGCTGTTGAGGCACAAACGCTTTATCAGGAAACAACTGAAAGTCAGGAAAAACGCGCGCTTTTGCGTGAACAAATCAAAAACGAACCGCTCGGTTTTCGTCAGCAAAAAGGTCGTCCCAGCAAGCGTGATCGACGACATATCATTAAATTCACCCGTCAGAGCTAATCATGTCTGAGGATGACTTTATACTCAATCAGCTCGATTCCAATAAAAAAGATAGCTTGGCTTATGCCATCGCCATGCAAAAAAAAGCTGCTGAAATTGGCTTTGACTGGCCAGATATCAACGGTGTTATTGATAAAATTCATGAAGAACTGGAAGAACTCAAGCTCGAAATCAGACAGGATAGTGACAAATCACTAATTCAAGCTGAGTTAGGGGATTTGTTATTTGCCTGCTGTAATCTAGCCAGACACCTGGATATCAATCCTGATGAAGCTTTAAACAGCTGTAATCAAAAATTCTACCGTCGTTTTAACTATGTAGAGACCCGGGTTTCAGCCGTGGGAAAGC
>NZ_CBFHHW010000075.1:0-1523 GCF_965655755.1 Methylophaga sp.
CACCTTTCCTCCCACCGCCAGTTTTAAACATAGCAGCGACCTCATCGGCACCCTCAAGTCGACTAAGAGGTGCCCGTATACTAACAAGGTAATTACCGTCTTGTTTATTAGTGAGAATTAGATGAGCGCGATCAGGATTTTGGTTACTCAATTGATTACTGAAGACGCCACTTACTCTTCGAGCCCACGTTTTATCGGGTAAAATCACGGCTGATAAAGAGGCTGTTTGATGAAAGGCTTTTTCAGATTCTGCTGATGAAATGTCTGCTTTATAGCCAGACTGCAATGTTTCAAAAACATGGCTTTTTTGTTCGATAAAATCGAATGGTGAGCGAAATTCAACGCATTCTCTGTATAAATCGGCAGGATGAAAAAACAGATCATCCAGGTTCGCACCATAACCATTGTAATTAAGGTAAATGCCGAGATCTTGCAGTAAGGAAACTTGCTGCGCATCAAGACCCGCTTTTGATGCAAGTGTTTGTGCAACTGACGTAAGATTATCTCCAAATGCGGCTGTAATCGCCCACAGGTGGTATGCCCCTCTCAAATAGCGATCAACAATTAAAGCGGTACATACAGAAGGTGTTACATCGACATGGGCCGATAAATTAGGGTGCTCTATTTTTTCACCCGGATTATGATGATCAGCATAGAAGACTTTCGCTCCAGCCTTTAACAGTCGGTTTAAATCATCATGATTTTTCTGCATCGAGATATCAAGAACAGTCACCTGATCGTCAACTTCAACCTCGACCTGACGTAATAAATTGATATCCCGTTTAATCCCTGTTACCAGAACGGAGTCTTGCGGCTTAGCCAAGCGAAGCTGAACAAGCGAGCAAATGCCATCTGCATCACCATTGAATACATCAATAACGGCCATGGCTTACTCGTGAATAATGTGGTGTTGTTTCAGGTAAGCGATCACTTGATCTGCACACGCAGCAATATCGCATTCAGCTGTATTTACGATAATCTCAGGAGATTCAGGCGGTTCGTAAGTTGAATCAATACCCGTAAAGTTCGTTATTTCACCTGAACGTGCTTTTTTATATAAGCCTTTAGGGTCACGCTTTTCACACACACTGAGCGGTGTCGACATATAAATTTCGATAAATTCACCGTCTTCCACTAAGTCTCGGACCATCTGCCTATCTGCACGAAATGGTGAAATAAAAGCGCTCAAAACAATTAATCCGGCATCGGCGAATAACTTCGCCGTTTCTCCAATCCGGCGGATGTTTTCCACCCGGGCAGCGTCACTAAAACCCAGATCTTTATTCAAGCCATGACGAACATTGTCACCATCTAAAAGGTATGTGTGGTGTTTAAGTTCGTATAGCTTTTGTTCAACAGCATTTGCAATTGTAGATTTACCTGAAGCACTGAGGCCAGTAAACCAGAGAATACTCGGTGTCTGACGCTTTTGTGCAGCCCGAGAGAACTTATCGATGTTGTGTGCATGCCAGACAGTATTTCTATCATCCTGTGCCATGAATTTGCCTTGATAAATTTATTTG
>NZ_CBFHHW010000076.1:0-1464 GCF_965655755.1 Methylophaga sp.
GTTCAATGACATATTTTCTGTCAGTTGATAGGCTGCTGACTCGATCGTAATCAATGCTGACGTCATCGGCGAATGCCGTGTTGATAACAAGCTGTCCATTAGCGACTTCTTTAACAGTACCTTTGAGCAGGCTGCCATCATCTAAAACGACTTGGTCGGCAACCACTGTAAAAGGTAAAGTACTTGAAATTAAGAACAAAAAAGTTCTTAAGCTGTTATTCAGCATGTTATCTCCGGTGAATTTTGAGGAATTTTTTTGGACACAAACTAACACAGATAGTTTTAGTTCGAAACGAAGACACCTTCATGCACGCCAAGTCAAAATAGTGTGAAGATGTTCCTTTCACAAGAAACAACGAAGCCGTTAGAATCAACAATGACAACTGTCCAAGGATGGATTATGACTCTTGCAACAATACATAGCCGGGCAATGACCGGTGTTGAAGCCCAGCCGGTCACTGTGGAAGTTCACCTCTCCAATGGTTTGCCTAGCCTCTCTATAGTGGGTATGCCTGAAACAGCAGTAAAAGAAAGCAAAGACAGGGTGCGATCTGCTTTACTCAATTCACAATTTACCTTTCCACAACAACGCATTACGATTAATCTCGCGCCAGCAGATTTACCTAAGGAAGGTGGTCGTTTTGATTTGCCCATTGCGTTGGGTATTCTTGCTGCATCCGGACAAATTCCATTATCTGCTTTGAAGAATAAAGAATTTATCGGAGAGTTAAGTTTGACCGGTGAATGTCGCCCGGTTCGGGGCGTACTTCCCACAGCATTGGCTACAGCAAGAGAAAATAAAATATTAATTCTACCAGCAGAGAATGCGGCTGAAGCATCATTAATTCAGCGGGCTGAGAGTTTTGGTGCCAGCAGTTTATTAGCCGTCTGCGCGCATTTGCATGGGCAAGAAGCATTGCCGGTTTCTACAAAAGAAGAATATGACTCAGCGCCTGCCTATCCTGATTTAATCGATGTCCGTGGGCAGGCGCATGCACGCAGGGCACTCGAAATAGCGGCAGCAGGAAATCACAGCCTGCTTTTCTCGGGACCACCGGGAACAGGGAAAACGATGTTGGCCAGTCGTCTGCCGGGATTACTCGCTCCAATGACAGAGCAGGAAGCGGTTGAAAGCGCCACGATACATTCTGTGGCATCCAGTGGGTTTGATGCATCTAAGTGGCAGCAACGCCCATTCAGAGCGCCGCATCACACTGCTTCCGCTGTTGCGTTGGTCGGTGGTGGCAGCCAACCACGACCGGGAGAGATCTCACTTGCGCATCATGGTGTGTTATTTCTGGATGAATTGCCCGAATTTGACCGCCGCGTGTTGGAAGTACTGCGAGAACCAATAGAATCTGGCAAAATCACCGTCTCTCGCGCAGCGAACCAGGCAGAATTTCCAGCGCGATTCCAACTTGTCGCTGCGATGAATCCGTGTCCGTGCGGTTATTTAGGCGAGGC
>NZ_CBFHHW010000077.1:0-1302 GCF_965655755.1 Methylophaga sp.
TTTGCGGGTAACGGTAATCTGCCAATCTCTTCACTGCAAACTGGTGCAAGTGGTGCAGATACAGATGAATTCCGTTATGAAGCTGACCTGTCTTATGCTGGCGCATTTGATGGTGGTTCATACTCTGCATGGTTGAGCGGTGTTACAGAAGATCGTGACGATCTTGAAGAAGACCTGCGTCAATGGACTGTTGGTGGTACATTGAAAGTAGCTGGTTTTGAGTTTATGGCTCAATACTCAGATTCTGAAGATGGTACTTCAGGTTCAGCTGCTAGCTTCGACACATCAACTGGTGCATTCGTTGCGGTTCCTGCAGTGGCTTCAGAAAAACTTGAATGGGATCAGTATGTCATTCAAGCCGGTTACCGTTTCGCAGGTACTACTCTGGTATCAGCTAACTACTCAGAGTTAGAAGATAAATCTTCTAGCGCAGTAGATGGTGCTGACGAATCAGAGCGTATCACTCTGGGCGTATACCACGACGTGAACTCAAACCTGAAATTGGTTGCTGAGTACACAAAAGTTGAGAACGACGACAGCGACGTTCTTGATCAAGACATCTTCGCTATCGGTGGTTTCATGTTCTTCTAAGAACTTGTCATCACTCAAGAATCAAATCTACGATTTGATTCTTTGAAGATTAAAAAAGCCTCAGCCTTCGGGTTGGGGCTTTTTTTTGCCTCACTGTTTGGGCTATTCAACCTTCCGATTGACCTATTCATGCAGATTGATTAGCCTTTTAACACCTAATATAAAAAGCCTTGCTTATGACACTCTCAACTCAATATCTGCCAGAGTTCTTTACTGCCCTGAAAAATGAATTTGAAACAAATGCAGAAGAAATCACAGCCTTAGATCAGGCTATTGGCGATGGCGATCATCTCACCAATCTGATGCGCGGACTTGACGCTGTTACAAAGATTGAAGCAGAGCTGGCTGAGATGGACTGGTCAGCTGCGTTGATGAAAATTGGGATGACCTTGATGGCCACTATGGGCGGCGCATCCGGTTCCTTATTTGGCAGTTTTTTCCTGGCAATGAGTAAAACGGCTAAAAATAAGGAAATGAACTTTCAGAATATTGCCGCGATTTTTGATGCCGGTGTGGAATCAGTAAAACAGCGAGGCAAAGCAGGTATTGCTGAAAAAACCATGCTCGATACCTTAATACCTGCCAATGAATCATTAAAACACGATGTCGCTAATAATGAAGCGATAGAAAACACACTGGAAAACATGAAACAGACCGCGAAAGAAGGCATGTTATCAACAAAGGATATGCTCGCAACCAAAGGACGCGCCT
>NZ_CBFHHW010000078.1:0-1218 GCF_965655755.1 Methylophaga sp.
TCACTCATGTTTCAGTGTCCACACTGCAAGAATAATGGTATAGGCATCTGGGCCAAATTTTGGTGCGGATCCGACACGCCGGCAAAGTGTAGAAGCTGCGGTAAGTTGAGCTATGTTCACTCAAAGTATCGGTTTGGTTTTCAATCAGCCTGGCCATTTCTGGTTTCTTGGCTGGTAATAGCACTGACAATTTATTTATTTTATGTCAGCAATAATATTTATGTTTTAGTGGCCGTACCCTTTATTTGGCTTGGAGGTCATTTCGGCGAGTTAGCCTCGCTCCCTCTGCAGCCAATCAGCAGTGAAGAATCTAATGCCAGCCGTAAGTTTGGCAATTGGTTCATGCTAGGTATAGCAATTCTAATAATAGCGGGCATCGTAGCAGGCAACCTTTAACAAGTTTGTCAACGATCGCCCTTCGGGCTGGACAGCCTTAAGCGTGGCTTCGCCACAAGGCTGCCCGTTACAAAGGCGTTGAAACTGTAGCAAAACTCCAAAAAATAGACGTTTTTTGATAAAATTGGGCATCGAAAAGGGACTGACGCCATGCCAAACTTCAAAAAATACAGTTACGACCAAACCGCCATGGTTGTGATCAATTTCGAAGAACAGTTACAGCCGGACACCTTCGAATTTACCCTCCATCATCTGATCGAAAATCACATTGATCTGTCTGTTTTTTATGATAAATACAATAATGACGCTGGTGGTCGAACAGCCTATGATCCGGCGATCCTGTTAAAGATTATTCTCTTTGCCTATTCCAAGGGCATTACCTCCAGTCGCGAAATACAATGGCAGTGTGAACACAATATCATCTTCAAAGCCTTGTCCTGTGATGCAGTGCCTCACTTTACGAGCATTGCCAGCTTTGTCAGCAGTTATCCCGATGCGATTGAGTCAGTCTTTGAGCAAGTTCTTTTGGTCTGCGATCAACAGGGACTGCTAGGGAATGAATTGCTGGCTATCGATGGCTGCAAGATGTCATCCAATGCCGCCAAGGAGCACTCTGGCACATTGTCTGAACTTGAACAGAAACGCGAAAAGCTGCGGAAAAGAATTCGCCACTGTTTGACGGAACATAAAAAACTTGATGGTCGCAAGCCTAATGAGCGTGAACGTAAAAAGCAGTTAGAAAAAGCCTCTAAAACCCTGGAGAAAGAATTTAATCGGCTCAGTAGCTTCCTAAAGACGGCGACCCCAAGGATGGGGCAAGGT
>NZ_CBFHHW010000079.1:0-1143 GCF_965655755.1 Methylophaga sp.
AAAACCCCACGTCAACGTGGGTACCATTGGTCACGTTGACCATGGTAAAACCACACTGACAGCGGCGCTGACCAAAGTGTTGGGTGAAGCATCTGGTGGTGAATTCAAAGATTACGCGGATATTGATAACGCACCTGAAGAAAGAGAGCGTGGTATCACTATTGCGACAGCGCACGTTGAGTATGAAACAGAAGCACGTCACTACGCTCACGTAGACTGCCCAGGTCACGCCGACTATGTTAAAAACATGATCACCGGTGCGGCACAAATGGACGGTGCGATTCTGGTTGTTAACGCAGCGGATGGTCCGATGCCACAAACACGTGAACACATCCTGCTGTCACGTCAGGTTGGCGTACCTTACATCATTGTTTACCTGAACAAAGCCGACATGGTTGATGATGAAGAGTTAGTCGAACTGGTTGAAATGGAAGTCCGTGAATTACTGGACAGCTATGATTTCCCAGGTGACGACACACCGATTATTGTTGGTTCAGCTCTGAAAGCGTTAGAAGGTGATACAAGCGACATTGGTATGCCGTCTATCCTGAAGCTAGCAGAAGCAATGGACAGCTACTTCCCAGAGCCAGAGCGTGCGATTGATGGTGCGTTCCTGATGCCGATTGAAGACGTATTCTCAATCTCAGGTCGCGGTACAGTTGTAACCGGCCGTGTAGAGCGCGGTATCGTTAAAGTCGGTGACGACTTAGAAATTGTCGGTATCAAAGACACACAGAAAACAACCTGCACAGGTGTTGAAATGTTCCGCAAATTGCTGGATCAAGGTCAAGCCGGTGATAACGTAGGTGTTCTGTTGCGTGGTACGAAGCGTGAAGACGTAGACCGTGGTCAAGTGCTGTCACATCCTGGCACGATAAACCCACACACCAAGTTTGAAGCGGAAGTATATATTTTGTCGAAAGACGAAGGTGGCCGTCATACACCATTTTTTAATGGTTACCGTCCACAGTTTTATTTCCGTACAACCGACGTGACAGGTGCATGTGACCTGCCATCAGGCGTAGAAATGGTCATGCCTGGTGATAACGTCAAAATGGACGTAACTTTGATTGCACCGATTGCGATGGAAGAAGGGTTACGTTTTGCTATTCGCGAAGGCGGCCGCACAGTTGGTGCTGGTGT
>NZ_CBFHHW010000080.1:0-1131 GCF_965655755.1 Methylophaga sp.
GCGGTTTCAGGGTCGAACGGCACAGCCGAATAACCAATTTCCGCGAGTTTATGTAGAACGTGTGAAAGTTTTATCTGATCATTATTCCAGCGTAACTTTAAACGTTTTGCTGTCAGGTTCACTTCTGCCTGAGTTACACCGGAGTGTTTTGATAGGGCATTTTCAATCAACCACACACAAGCAGCGCAATGAATTCCCTCCACCATAAGATGGATGGTCCGGTCAGCCTGTGTGGTATCGAGATAATCTGCCTGCACTTCATTCAGGTCATAGGTCGCTAATTCAGAAGGGATATCAGGTGGCGGGGCTAGCTTTTCACCTTCTGGCGTTTTGTTATAAAAACTCTGAAGCCCAGCGGCATAAATGGTCTGACAGACGGTCAGACAGCCGTGACAACAGAACTCACGCTCGTGTTGGGCCACGATAGCAGTAAATTCACCCGGGGCCTCAACAGGTAGACCACAGTGATAACAGGATTCAGACAACGTTATGTGGGCCAGAAGATTAAATGAATAAACGTAACAGGTGCTATGGATCAATCCTTATTCTTCGTGTGATGACAAACTCATCCTGACCCCGTTTCGCCTCAATGATGATGTCCCAGGTGCCAGGCAAGTCAAAACTGACATCAGCAATATAACTTCCATGTCCAGATTTTTGCATCGCAACTTGGAAATCCGCATCAGCATCAGACGGACGGTAGGCAAACATCGTGACAGAATCCAGCAATAAACCTGCTGAGTTTTTACCTGTAATGAGCGCCTCATAGGTTTGTATCTGATTCACACGCGTGGCGGTTGGCACCATAAGCATACCTGACCAGCCCAAGGCTTTTTCCTGTTGAATTCTCTCCTGCGTTTTCTCATAAGCTTCGCCTTTCTCATAGAAGTCTTCCACGACAAGGTTCGGCGGCGCTGAGAAAGCAAGATAAATAAAGACGGCATTGGCTGACAGGAAGACAAGCAAAAATAATAACATCCCAATCACCCAGGGATTGCGTAATGCCTGTGGGTTTTCTTGTGAAATTTTCATGTTGTTCTCACTTACTTAGGCCCCATGAACATACTGTCATAGGAAACCGAAATCTCCGGATTGTTTAATACATCCGCCTTAAACTCTATCGGCGTTAAA
>NZ_CBFHHW010000081.1:0-1078 GCF_965655755.1 Methylophaga sp.
TCGACTCCTTCGGCCACCACTGTTAGATTCATTGACTTTGCAATCGCATAAACCGAATCCACAATAGGCACTTTAGACGCATTATTCGTAATGTCATCAATGAAGGATTTATCAATTTTAAGCTGAGAGAGTGGAAGTTTGCTCAGATACCTCAGGTTAGCCTGGCCTGTGCCAAAATCATCAATGGAAATTTTAAAGCCTGCCGCTGTGATTTGCTCAAGTTCTTTTCTGACTAAGTCAATATCGTCTGCGACCATTGATTCTGTCAGTTCCATTCCGATTAAATGGTTATCAATCTCATGTAGATGGCACAAGTCAGTCGTCCGTTCGATGAAGTTTCCAGCAGATAACTGTCTCATACTGAGGTTAACGTAAACTGGTTTTCGCAATGCTTTGGGCAGACTTTTTATAAACAGACATGTTTGTTCAATAACAAAATAACCCACTTGAATAATCGCACCTGTCGCTTCAGCGGCTGAAATATAATGGCCTAAGTGCAGATCTGGGTAGCGTTCATCACACCAGCGTAATAATGCCTCGAACGAAGATATCTGGTTGGCATGATTTACTTTGGGTTGCAGGGCGATCGTTAAATTGGCCTTTTTTACCCCTGAGGCCAACTCGAGCCTCAAGGCAGCCGACTGAAGAGCTACCTTGTAATCTAACTCACTGGCTCGGACAAGCTGACCTTTCAGTCCATTTAAACGAACTGTTTCCAGCGACAGTTCAAGTTGTTCTAATAAGGGGGTTTGTTTTAACTTATTGAGTTTTGAAATATAGCCGACAGTTGTTATTGAGACAGAAAAACTATGATTCTCATAGACAGTTTTAGTGGCAACTTCGAGTTGGTCCATAAGAAACTGTTTTTGTGAAAAAGCTTGTGTTTCATCACTTTCCACTTTGAATACGACAAACCTGTCGGCAGAAACACGATAAGTGCAAAAGTTCTGCTGGAATTCAACTTCCTCTAGTTGCTCTGCAATTGATTTTAATACATTATCACAAACGTCATGACCCAGAACTGTGTTAAGTGTTTGAAAGTCATCAATATCAAGCATTGCGCTTATAACGAATCCCT
>NZ_CBFHHW010000082.1:0-1069 GCF_965655755.1 Methylophaga sp.
TGGTGGTTGAACTGGTACCGGAGTTGGAGTTGGTTATTGGACATCAACCTGCTGTGGCAGAGTTGCCGCCAGCGGAGGCGCGTAACCGCGTGTTGATCGTACTTACAGCGTTTCTCCGAGTGTTTGCGGGGGAGGGGCACCCCGTGGTGTTGTTCCTGGACGATCTGCAATGGAGTGATGCACCGACCTTAGAGTTGTTACGCCGTCTGGTGACTTCCCATGAGCTGAGTCATTTGCTGCTGATAGGCGCTTATCGTAGCAATGAGGTGGGACCGGGACACCCATTGCGTATGCTGCTCGACGATCTGAAAGGCCAGAAAAATATCCGTCACCTTCCTCTCAGTCCGCTGGACAGGAATGCTGTGGCGAATCTGGTAGGCAACGGTTTGTGCCGTGAGCCGGATGAGACTCGTCCACTTAGCGATATGCTCTATGATAAGGCGCAGGGCAACCCTTTCTTTACCAAAGAGTTGTTGCGGCAGCTTCACAAGGACGGTGCGATTACCCCTGATCTCAACAGCGGACGATGGAACTGGGATTTGGATGCCGCCCGTTGGTCTTACGTGAGCAACGATGTTGTTGAGTTTATGGTGGATAATCTGCGGCGCTTGCAGCCCGAGACCCAGCGAGTTCTGCAATTGGCGGCTTGTATCGGCGGTACCTTTGACCTGCACACACTTTCTACCATCTATGAGCAATCGTTTTCGGCAACCGCCACAGCGTTGTTGCCGGCACTTAAACAACACACGGTTGTGCCGCTGCACACGGATTACCGACTGGTAGGGAGTGGTGACGAACCGCTGGATTTTAATCCGACTTACCGGTTTCAGCATGACCGCGTGCAGCAGGCTGCTTATTCTTTGATAGAGGCACAGCGACTGCCTGAAGTGCATCTTTCCATCGGACGCTTGATGCTTCAGCATACCGGTGATCATGTGCCGGATGACCGTCTTATCGACATCGTTGCCCATCTCAACGAAGGCTGCCAACTTATTGAGGACGACGATGAACGGTTGCTGCTCGCCGACCTGAATCTACAGGCCGGTGTGCGTGCCAGACACGCTTCAGC
>NZ_CBFHHW010000083.1:0-1050 GCF_965655755.1 Methylophaga sp.
GTCAGCTAAGCCGGCCTCGGCAATGTTTTCTCTTGCTGCAGCAACGGCTTTAGCATCATTGTCACCACCTTGCAGTAGCGGCAACCTTGATACGCCAGCCTGACGGCGTCTCTCGGCATCGGCTTTAAGTCGTTTCCAGAGTTCTTTATCGTGTTGCTTCCAGAAACTGAAACCATAATAATCACGGGCAATACCGGGAGCAATATCAGCAGCCATCATAGCCGCTTCAATCAAAAACGTGCCTGAACCACACATGGGGTCTACCAGAGCCCAACCTTGTTTAGCCAGCCTTGGCCACTCGGCTTTCAGTAAAATGGCTGCTGCCAGGTTTTCTTTCAGTGGCGCTGCAGTGTTGTGGGTGCGGTATCCACGCTTATGCAGGCTCTCTCCAGACAAATCGATGCTGATAATAGCCTGATTATGTTTCAGATAAACATTGATTCTAAGATCAGGTTGATACAGCTCCACCGACGGTCTTAAACCGGTTTTTTCCCGAAAGCGATCAACTATGGCGTCTTTAACCTTCTGGGCACCATATTGGCTATGTTTGATTTTGGAACGAAAACTGTTGAAATCAACCGCTAAAGTACTGTCCTCAGCATCAATATGATCTTCCCAGGCAAGTTCTTTCACACCATCGTATAACTGCTCTGGCGTTTCGGCCTGAATATGAGCTATCGGCATCAATACGCGTATCGCCACACGAGACCACAAACAGACTTTGTAAGCATCTTCTAATTCACCAGTGAAGCGAATATTACCCGCATCCTGTTTTGTATTTCTGATGCCGAGTTGTTTGAGTTCATCTGCAAGTAGCGGCAACATGCCTCTCGCTGCGGTAACTGTGAACTTGTATTGTTTAGCCATATTCCGTTCCTGATATAATCTTCCATTTTAATATACAAGAGCATTTTTATGGCAGTGACTGACAAACAAAAGCGCTATCTGAGAGGGTTGACACATTCCCTAAAACCGGTTGTGATGGTTGGAAACAGTGGTTTGACCGATTCCGTTCTGACAGAAATTGAGAATGCGCTGGAACATCACGAG